>JADIIM010000013.1 GCA_015351705.1 Aeromicrobium sp.
CTCGGGGTTGCCCTTACCTGAACCCATACGGGTCTCGGCGGGCTTCTGCGTCACGGGCTTGTCCGGGAAGATGTTGATCCAGACCTTACCGCCACGCTTCATGTAGCGCGTCATCGCGACACGGGCCGCCTCGATCTGCCGGTTGGTGATCCATGCGGGCTCGAGTGCCTTGAGGCCGAAGTCGCCGAACGCGATCTCCGAGCCACCCTTCGCGGCGCCCTTCATGGAGCCGCGCATCACCTTACGGTGCTTGACTCGCTTGGGAAGCAGCATCTAGCCCCTCCTTCCATTACCCGCGCCGCGACGCCCACGGGGGCGGTCACGGTCGGGACGCGGACGCTCGACGAGCGCGGCCTCCTCGGCAGCGGTCAGCGTCTGGCCCGGCAGCTTGTCGCCGCGGTAGACCCACACCTTGACGCCCACCACGCCGAACGTGGTCACCGCGTCCGCGGTGCCGTAGTCGATCTTCGCGCGGAGGGTGTGCAGCGGCACGCGGCCCTCGCGATACCACTCGCGACGACCCATCTCAGCACCGCCGAGGCGGCCCGAGCACTGGATCCGGATGCCGAGTGCGCCGCTCTTCATGGCGCTCGTCACGGCCTTCTTCATCGCGCGCCGGAACGACACGCGGGCGACGAGCTGCTCGGCGACGCTCTGCGCGACCAGCGTGGCGTCGAGCTCGGGGCGCTTGATCTCCACGATGTTCACCGCTACGGGGCGGCCGGCAAGCTTCTCGAGGTCCTTGCGCAGTGCGTCGACCTCGGCGCCCTTCTTACCGATGACGATGCCGGGCCGCGCGGTCCACACCTCGACGAACACCTTGTCGCCCTTGCGCTCGATGTCGATACGCGACACAGCGGCGCGGCGCAGCTTGGCGCGGAGGTACTTGCGGAGCGCGAGGTCCTCGGCGAGCGTCTGGCTGTAGCCCTTGTCCTGGTACCAACGGCTCCGCCACTCCTCGGTGATACCGAGCCGGAACCCGATGGGATAGACCTTCTGACCCATGCCCTTACGCCTCCTCTCGCTGCTTCACGACCACCGTGATGTGGCTCGTGCGCTTGTTGATGCGGAACGCACGGCCCATAGCGCGCGGGCGGATGCGCTTGATCGTCGGACCCTCGTTCACGAACGCCTCCGAGACGTACAGCGTCTCGGGCTTGATGCGGTGCTGCTTCTCGGCATTGGCCGCCGCGCTGTGCACGACCTTGCCGACGACTTCCGCGGCAGCACGCGGCGTGAACTTCAGGATCGCCTCAGCGTCCGGGATCGACTTGCCCCGGACGAGGTCGACGACCTCGCGCGCCTTGCGCGGGCTCACCCTCACGTACTTCGCGGTAGCTCTGGCTTCCATCTACTCACAACCTCCGACCGTCATCCGGCCCGCGTCGATGCGCGTCCGCCGGCTTCAGCGATCACTACGGCGCCTTAGCGCTTGCCCTTCTTGCGATCGTCCGCGTGACCGCGGAACGTGCGCGTCGGCGAGAACTCGCCGAGCTTGTGGCCGACCATCGACTCGGTCACGTACACCGGGACATGCTTCCGGCCGTCGTGGACCGCGATGGTGTGCCCGACCATCTCCGGGAAGATGGTCGAGGAACGCGACCAGGTCTTGATGACCTTCTTCTCGCCGGCCTCGTTCATGTCCTGGATGCGCTTCAGGAGTCGCGGCTCGACGTAGGGTCCCTTCTTGAGGCTTCTGCTCATCACTTACTCCCTATCCCGCTACTTCTTGCGGCGGCGGATGATCATCCGGTCGGACGACTTATGCTTGGCGCGCGTGCGGTGGCCCTTGGTCGGGACACCCCACGGCGTGACCGGGTGACGACCGGCGGTCTTGTTCTTGCCCTCGCCACCGCCGTGCGGGTGGTCGACAGGGTTCATCGCGGTACCACGGACGGTCGGGCGCTTGCCGAGGTGGCGGTTGCGGCCGGCCTTGCCCACCGAGATGTTCGCGTGATCGCTGTTCCCGACCTCGCCGATGGTCGCCCGACACGTCAGCTGCACCATACGCATCTCCGAGGAGGGCATGCGCAGGATCGCGTTCGGGCCTTCCTTGCCCACGAGCTGGGCAGAGGTACCGGCCGAGCGTGCGATCGCCGCACCCTTGCCGGGCTGCAGTTCGATGGCGTGCACCACGGTACCGGTCGGGATCGACTCGAGCGGCAGGGCATTACCGGGCTTGATGTCGGCCTCGGGGCCGGACATGACCTGATCGCCCACCTTGAGCTTCTCCGGCGCGAGGATGTAGCGCTTCTCGCCATCGGCGTAGTGCAGCAGGGCGATACGGGCCGACCGGTTGGGGTCGTACTCGATCGTCGCGACCTTGGCGGGTACACCGTCCTTGTTGCGCTTGAAATCGATCTTGCGGTAGCGACGCTTATGGCCGCCGCCCTGGTGGCGCGTGGTGATGCGCCCGTAGTTGTTGCGGCCGCCCTTCTTTGGAAGCGGCTCGAGCAGCGACTTCTCCGGGGTCGTCGTCGTGATCTCCGAGAAATCGGAGACCGTCTGGAATCGACGACCCGGTGAGGTCGGCTTGTACTTCTTGAGTCCCATCACTTCTCCTTCCGTCCGATGGCCGGACCACTGGGACCTGCGAGGCGCTGTGCGCTCCGCGTGGTCCGACGCCGGACTTCGTTCCTACCACGGTGCCGGGTGGCTCCATCATCTCCCGTGCAACAGCGCGCAAGCGGGAGTACTCGGGATCACCTACCGGCGAACAGATCGATCGTGTCCCCCGGCTTGAGGGTGACGATCGCCTTCTTCCACGAACGCGACAGCCCCTTATTGTACCGGAGTCGGCGCGGTTTACCAGAGACATTCATCGTGTTGACCTTCTCGACCCGCACGCCGAAGATCTCCTCGATGGCCTGGGCGATCTGCTCCTTCTTCGCCCGCTTGTCCACCTCGAAGGTGTACCGGTTCTGCTCCATGAGCTCGTAGGACTTCTCCGAGACCACGGGGCGGATGATGACATCGTGTGCCTGCATCAGCTCAGCACCCCCTCGAGCCACGTGAGTGCCGACCGCGTGAACAGCAGCGACACATTGTCGACCAGGTCGTAGGTGTTCGCCTCGGACGCGGTGATGACCCGCACCTTCGGCAGATTGCGGAACGACTTGATCGCGTTCCAGTCCTCATTGCCGACCACCACCGTCACGCGGCGGTCGATGCCGAGCGCAGCGAGCGCCGCAGCGGCGGTCTTCGTGGAGGGGGCGTCGAGCCCGAAGTCCTCGACCACGTAGAGCTCACCCTCGGCATGCTTGGCCGAGAGGACACTGCGCATGGCGAGCTTGACGACCTTGTTCGGGACCCTGAACGCATAGCTGCGGGGGGTGGGGCCGAAGACCACGCCGCCGCCCTTCCACTGCGCGGCACGGATGGTGCCCTGACGCGCACGACCGGTGCCCTTCTGACGCCACGGCTTGCTGCCACCGCCCGAGACGTCACTGCGTCCCTTGACCGCGTGCGTGCCCTGGCGACGAGCGGCCATCTGGCTGCGGACGACCTGGTGAACGGCAAAGGTGTTGGGCTCGATCGCGAACACCGCGTCCGCGAGGTCGGCCGACCCCACCTTCTTCCCCGTCGTGTCTTTCACTTCGACTGTTGCCATCGTCTACTCCTTGAGTTGCTGATCGACGGTCCGTGACGCCTAAGCGAGACGGATCGTCAGCAGGCTGTCCTTGCCGCCGGGAACGGCACCCTTCACGAGCAGCAGGTTCTGCTCGGCGTCCACCCGCACGATCTCCAGGTTGCGGACGGTCACGGTGTCGCCACCCATGCGACCCGGAAGCCGGACGCCCTTGAACACGCGGGACGGCGTAGAAGCCTGACCGACGGAACCCGGCTCGCGATGCGCGTGCGAACCGTGGCCGCCGGGGCCACCACGGAAGTTGTGGCGCTTCATGACGCCGGCGAAGCCCTTGCCCTTGCTCGTGCCGGTGACGTGGATCTGCTGGCCCGCCTCGAAGCCCTCGACCGTGACCTCCTGGCCGGGCTTGAAGCTCTCGCCCTCGGCGATCGGGACCTCGGCCACAAAGCGCTTCGGGGTGACGCCTGCCCTGGCGAAGTGGCCAGCCTCAGGCTTGTTGACCCGGGACTCCTTCACATCGCCGAACGCGAGCTGGACGGCCTCGTAGCCGTCGCGCTCCATCGTGCGGACCTGGGAGACCACGCACGGACCGGCCTCGATGACCGTGACCGGGATCAGCCGGTCGTCATCGGACCAGACCTGGGTCATGCCCAGCTTCCTTCCGAGTATCGCAGTTGCCATGTTCTCGTGCCTTTCTGTCATGCGGTCTTTAGGACCTCGTGCCGCGACGTCCCGTCGCGCCTCCCAGAGGACCGCGCCTCACTCACGTCGGCGACGATCGCCGACGGGGTCACCTTAGAGCTTGATCTCGATGTCCACTCCCGCGGGAAGGTCGAGACGCATGAGCGAGTCGACGGTCTTGGGGGTAGGCTCGAGGATGTCGATCAAGCGCTTGTGCGTCCTCATCTCGAAATGCTCGCGGCTGTCCTTGTTCACGTGCGGCGAGCGGATGACGCAGTACAGGTTGCGCTCGGTCGGCAGCGGTATGGGACCGGCCACCTTGGCGCCCGTCTTCTGCGCCGTCTCCACGATGAGCTTCGTGGACTTGTCCACGACCTCGTGATCGTACGCCTTGAGCCGGATGCGGATCTTCTGGTTCGCCAACTTGCTTACCTCCGTCTGACGGACTTGAAAGCTACTTCAGGATCTTCGTGACACGGCCCGAGCCGACGGTACGGCCACCCTCGCGGATGGCGAAGCGCAGGCCGTCTTCCATCGCGATGGGGCCGATGAGCTCGCCGCGGATCTCGACGTTGTCGCCG
>JADIIM010000014.1 GCA_015351705.1 Aeromicrobium sp.
ACGATCGCGCCCACCAGGTTCACGAGCACGATGATCGCCGCCCACGGCCACTTCTTGCCGAACTGCAGGCGCTCATCCGGCGTGCGGAACAGCACCACCAGCGCGTAGACCTGCAGGCCCACCTGCACCACGGCAAGCGCCACGATGGCGACCTGCAGCCAACCGGGGATCGATCCCCACTCAACGGAGGCGTTCATCGCGCCCCTCCTTCCTCATCTCGCCCGAGACTCTCGCGCCACTCGGCACGCATCCCGAGACGCATCGGCACGTACAGAAGCAGAAACGCCACGGCCACCGCGCCGAGGATGATCGGCAGCACCAGCAGCCCTGAAGCGCCACCATGCGCGTCGGCCAGCGTGAGGACCACGATGCCGAGGCCGAGCGCCGCCAGCAGGCCGACGGCCGAAGCCGCAAGCACCCGGGTACGCGCGGTCGCGCCGCGCCGCAGGATGCGCGCGTAGGTGACCGCCACGGGCAGCACGGTGAGCGCGAGCAGTCCGCCGAAGGCCACCGGCTTGGGCGCCCAGTCATCCGGCGCGCCGGTGGTGCCCCAGTGCACCGGGACCTCGGCCGGAAGCGATGCCCAGGAGGCCGCCACCAGCACGAGTGCGGCGAGCGCGAGGACCGCGGGGGCCGCGAGCGCGACGGTGACCGCGGCGCGTGGGATCCGTTCGTACGCCTCCTCGCCCGCGTCGTCCGGGCGGAGCAGACCGAGCTTCACGGCAAGCGCGCCGAAGTTCACCGTCCAGCCCACCCCGAACAGGCGCGGCATGAAGACGCGCGGGTCCGCCGGGTTCCAGATGCGCTCCGAGAGGCGCTGCGTGTTCGCGCCCCGGAAATCGTACGGCATGCCGAGGATGCGGCCCTGCGGCTGCGGCCCCTCGTCGTCGCCGGTGAGCGCCATCCTGATCGACTTCGCGTAGGCGTGCGGCCAGCCGAGCGCCTCGATCGCTGCCTGCTCGCCGCGCCGCTCGGCGTCGGCGCGCAGCAGCGACTCCAACTCGGCCAGCGCGTCCTCCCGCTCGTGCGCGGGGACGTCAGCGAGCGCGGCGCGGACAGCGGCAATGTACTCGTCGATGGTGCGGACCTCATCCACGGGGGCTCACCTCCGCCAGCAGCGCGTCGATCGCCGCCGAGATGTCTCGCCACGACTCGGTCATCTCGGCAAGCTCGCGGACGCCGGTCTTGGACAGCCGGTAGTACTTGCGCGGCGGGCCGACGGGCGACTCCTTCCACGTGGTGTCAACCACACCCGCCTTCTTGAGTCGGCTCAGCAGCGGGTAGACCGTGCCCGCCGAGGCCTCGAGTCCCCTGCGAGCGGCCAGCCGGTCCACGATCTCGACGCCGTAGAACTCGCCGTCGGCAAGCAGCGCGAGGATGGCGAGTTCGAGCGCTCCCTTGCGGAACTGCGAGACGCGGCTGTCGCGCTCGGTGACCATTCGGCTGCCCCCTTCCATGGGTGGTTCGTGCGTGGTACGTCCGTTGTACTTGCATCGCCTACTTCCTTGTATCACATACTAGTTGGCGGTGCCAAGTACCGTGTGCGGCTACATAGGGAAGACGTCGCGCTGGCGGAGCTGGCCGTCACCGCCGGTAGACGTCGGCGCGATGATCGATGCGCAGCACGCTGACCGTCTTGCGTTCATCGTCCACACGATAGATGACGCGGTATGGACCTCTCCGAGCGGCGAGGTATCCGCTCAGCTCACGCATGAGGGGCTTGCCCACTCGGTGCGGCTCGGCGAGCAGCGCACCAGTCAGGAACTCCACGATGGCGGCCGCGGCAGATTCGGGAAGTACGATCAGGGAGCGCTCAGATGAGGGTGTCAGGCGCAGCTCGTATGGTGCCACGCGGCTGAATCACTCCTTCAGGAATCTCGCTCGCAGGTCGGCGGCGGTCACGTAGCGACCCTCTTCGAGATCACGTTCGCCCCTACGGAGTTCATCAAGCAACCCCGGGGTGGACAGGAGATCGAGTGTCTCTTCAAGTGCGTCGAGATCCTCCGGACTGAGTATCACAGCTGCCGGACGCCCACGACGCGTCACGATCACGCGCTCGTGCTCCCCCTCTACCCGATCGATGATCTCGGACAGGCGGGCCTTCACATCGGCAAGTGGCAACGTCTCTGACATGACCATTATTCTAGTCATCTACCCCGGCGTTCGCAAGCATCTTGCGAACCGTCACACCCCCAAGCTTCCCGGGTCGAACCCGTCCGCGAACGGGTTCACGAACCGCACGCCCTCACAGACCCAACCGTCCTCGAAGTCCTCGCTCACGACGGTGGGTATTCCGTGGACTTTCGCGGTTGCGATCAGCTGCGCGTCCCAGAACGTGCGCCCCGTGCGGTCTGCGACGCCGAGCGCCTCAGCGATCACGGCCGGAGTCACGGGGAGGATCCGCCACGTTCGGCCGAAGTCGACGACCGCCCCGATGAGCTCCTCGCGGCTCGGTCCATCAGGGACCCGCTCGCTCGAGACCCGGGCGAACTCCGAGAGCACCTGCTGTGACGAGACTCCCCGCGAGTGGCGCTGCAGTTGCGAGATGACCCGCGCAGCATGAGCACGCTTCGCAAGATCGCGGGGGTCCATCATGTAGACCAGCACGTTGGTGTCGACCAGCACGCTACCAGCCACGGCCGGGCCTCGGTTTCGGACGGTCGTAGAGCTCATCGCGTGTCCAATCGCGCTTACCCGGGACGGGGCCCTTCGCCGCCTGACGCTCGGAGAGTTCCATGATCCGCTCCCAGGCGGCGTCCGCTTCCCCGCGAGCGACCTGCGCGAGGTAGACATCAAGCGCCTCACGGACGAGCTCGGCCTCCGTCACCCCGCGCTCCTTGGCGTGGCGCTTGAGCGCAGCTTCCTGCTTATCGTCGATGTAGAGCTGCTTGCGTACCATGCGACCCATGATGACCTCACCGGCCTAACCAGATGTGAGCCGAGTGTGACTGTGGTGCGAGCCCGATCCCACGTGTCGTGCGTCCGTAGGTGTCGATGCATGATGTATACGTATACATCGTGTAGGCATCCGCAGAGATGCCCGCCCTACCCGCCCGCGACGTCCCGCGCCCACGAGCGCGCCCAGTAGACCCAGAACCCCGGGATCTCGCGCAGCACGAGCACCGGCGTCTTGACGATCGGGCGGCTGCGCTCGGCGGGCACCGTGAACACGTTCCAGCCCGCGGCACGGTAGGCCATCTTGATGCGCGGCAGATGGTAGAACTGGCTCACCACCAGCACGGTCCGCATGCCGTCGGCCTCGAACATCGCCGCGGTGTTGGCCACCGTGCGGTCGGTGTTGGCGCCCTCGGCATCGAGGATGATCGCGTCGGCAGGCACGCCGAGCGCCATCGCGCGGTCGCGCATCGCGATCGTCTCATCATAGCCGCTGTCCCCTACCCCGCCAGACATCACCAGCCGCGGCACCAGGCCGCCGGTGTAGAGACCCGCGGCCGTGCGCACGCGGTCCTCAAGCGACGTGGTGAGCGCCCCGCTCGCGTACACCCGCGCGCCGAAGACGACGGCCACGTCAGCGGGACGGCGGTAGTCGGTGGTGCCGAAGGTGTAGACGTGCGCGAGCGGGAACAGCGCCACGGTCATGAGGAACACGACCGCGACGGCCAGTGCCTCGCGCTTGGGTGCCAGCTTGGACTGCCCGCCACGCGCGACCACCACGCTCACCGCGGCAAAGCCCAGTGCGACGACCGCCGAGAACGGCACGGGCACCATCGGCACGATCGAACCTGCTTGCCACGCCGAGTAGAAGCCGAGAACGTTGCTGCCGGCCACGACCGCGAGCAGGCCGCTGACCGCGACCGTCGCCCACCGGCGCCAGGCGCGCATCTCAGACGCCAGTGCGTAGGCCACGAGCAGCGCGGCGGCAAGCCACAGCACGGTCGAGACCCACGCCGGCAGGCCGCTCGCATCCACCCACCACAGGTCCTCGGTGCGGCCGGTGCGCAGCGCGACTACAGCGTTTGCCAGTGAGAAGGCGCCGAAGAACAGGGCGATGGCGCGCGTGATGGCGCGGGTCACAGCGTCGTCCTGCGTCGACCCTGGATGGACTTGAGGCTCACGACGGGGTGCGTGAGCGAGGTAGTCACCGTGTACACGTGGCACCTCCTGGTGCTACCCGTGAGTATATCCATAGGCTACTAGTCGCACCCGAGTGGCATCGAGACGACACACGCAGGAACTCGTGAGAGGGCGCCGAGCCGCGGCGCGATGGGGCGAACGCACGAATCACCACTCACCGTCGAGATACTCCGCTACACGGACGACCGGGATGCCACGATACGAGCCGAGATCGAGAAGGTGGTGATCCCCGCTGACGATGACATCCGCAGCACCTTCCACCGCACACTCCAGAATGCGGTTGTCGGCCTCATCCCGAACGACATCGACGGGGTGAACCGGACGAACCACCTCGGCGATACGAGCCACTTGGCGGACCACGTCGGCTACTCTTTCGTCGTCGAATCCCAGCACGGTGTACAGCTTGTCCGCGACCTCGGCCAGTATCGCGGGCGACACGACCGGCAGGCACTCGCGCTCGATCGCCGACACGAGCACGAGCGCAGGCTTGCCACCGAACCCGTACGCCGAGATGTACACGTTGGTGTCGAGAACGATCCTACGCACCGCGCGCCTCGTGGATCAGGCGCTCGACGTCGGCTTCATCACAAATGCCGCGTGCCCGGGCGCGTGCCCTCCCGTATGCGGCGAGATCCTCGAACACCGCCATCTCGCGATCACGCTTGTACACACGCACCATCTCGCGGAAGAGCTCACTCTTGGTGCGGCCTTCCTCGGCAGCGAGGCGCTCCACCTCATCAGCAAGCTCTGGGGGGACGGAGAATCCGATGGTCCTGGCTGTGCGTGGCATGAGCGCCTCGTTTCAGACGGTTTACAACCGTCTTGAGGATAGCGCGCGTGCCGGGGGCGGTCAATGCGTGCCGCCCGTATCTTGAGGCCGAGGTCGAGCGACGTCTGACTCGTTGCAGCCCATCCTGTGTTCGTCACAGCCCCGAAGGCGTCGTGTTGGTATTCGGCGGCAAGGCGCATGCCGTCCCAGACGCTCTCGGTCACCTTGGTGGTGCCGCCTTGGGTCACGACGGCCTTCTCGCGCATGCCGGTGGGGCCGTAGGAGTAGACCGAGGTCGACTGCGGGGTGGAAACCGAGGTGAGCATCGCCGACACGCCGCCGCGAGACTGGAGACCACTGTGGCGCGCCTCATTCCCGTGAGCCAGGCGACGATCCCCCAAACCGATTGAGCATCAATCGACCAATAGCGGCCGTTACCGCCCCTCCGCACCCGGCCACGAACACCGCAATGCCGTTAGCACTCGCAAGCACGGCACCTGGGCTTTGCGCCAGCTGCCCTGTCTCGGCCATGACGACAATCGCGGCAACAACGAGCAGGACGTGGACACCGAGCAGATACCAGAACCGTCGCCTGAGACGTCCCCCGGACAGCAGGACAAATCCCAGAATCGCATTCGAAACCAAGATCGGAACGAAGAGCGCCGACATCAGATCTGCTCCTCTTGGCCTGAGGCCGCTTCCGGACCTCCCCGCCTCCAGTCTATGAGTGCGAGGACAACCATCGATGGGATGGACAGAAGTGCCAGTCCCATGGCGAGCTTGATGCCACCCGCAGGGAGGGTGACCCTGCTGACCACCCCCCATATGACGAGCATGGTCAGCATCGACAGAGGCCCGTAGGTCCCCAGTTTGAACAGTCGCAACACCAGCGGCCTCGCACGTGAGTACGGACGCCCAAGTGCGCAGATGGTCCACGACAGTACATGGACCGTGACGAAGATGCCGGCGACCACAACCTGCCAACTCGCGAGACTGCTCATGCGAACAACTCCTACCATAGATCCATGCTCTTCAGGGAGATAGCGGTGCAGGCGACTCCCGCGGCAAGCAGGTGCGCTCCCCCGACCATGGCAGCACCACCTCCTATTGTCAGCCCAGAACCCAGTCCCGCCGTCACCGGAATGCTGGCGACACCAGCCCAACCCACGTTCCAGCCGAGAATCATCAATCCCGCTCCGAACCACATCTGAGCAAGCCCGAAGACCAGCAGGGTGCTATCGCCACCCATCGTCGCGTTGACAACCTCTTTGGCGGCGTCCTCCATGGGCAGCGGGGCGAAGATCGTCCCGTCCCCCTCCTGCATCTCACGCTCGCGCATCGCCGCTGCACGGTCCTCGGCCTCACGGGCGGCCGCCTCGGCGCGACGGGTGTTCACGCCCGCGTGCGTCCGTGAGGTCCTGTCGGCAGCGGCCGTGCGGTCGCCTTTGGTCGCAGGGTCGTGGTTGTAGTAGTGGTCCCACGCGCCCCACTCCACGTCGGTGACCGCGCCTGTGGGGTCCGAGGCGTTGACCGGGTCTCCGGCGCAGTACGTGTAGCGGTTGAGACTGAGCGGGTCTCCTGCGACAGGCGGCGCGGGGTCGGGCGAGAGGAAGCGCGCCGTGGCCGGGTCGTAGTATCGGGCCGGGAGGTAGTAGAGGCCGGTCGCGGCGTCGAGGTAGTAGGCGCGGTAGCGGAGCGGGTTGCGCTCGGCGATCGGGTCGCTTCCGGCAACTGCGGTCACGGCCCCGAAGGCGTCGTAGCGGTAGCGGGCCACGACCGAACCGGTCGGGTTCGTGATCGCCACC
>JADIIM010000015.1 GCA_015351705.1 Aeromicrobium sp.
TCTTGACGTAGTCGGCGTGACCCGGGCAGTCGACGTGCGCGTAGTGGCGCTTGTCGGTCTCGTACTCGACGTGCGCGATGGCGATGGTGATGCCGCGCTCGCGCTCCTCCGGGGCCTTGTCGATATCCTCGAACGGTGTGTAATCGGCATGGCCCTTGGCGGCACGGCACTTGGTGATAGCCGCGGTCAGCGTGGTCTTGCCATGGTCGACGTGACCGATGGTGCCGATGTTCATGTGCGGCTTGGTACGCTCGAACTTCTTCTTGGCCATCGTCGTCCCCCTAACCCTGCTCGCCGCCGCCGGCCTTGGCGACGATCTCTTCGGCGATGGACTTCGGAACGGGCTCGTACGCCTTGAACTGCATGGTGTAGGCCGCACGGCCCTGCGTACGCGAACGCAGGTCGGTCGCGTACCCGAACATGTTCGCGAGCGGCACCTTGCCGCGCACGACCTGCGAGTGGCCACGAGGCTCCATGCCCTCGATGTGGCCGCGACGGCTGGAGAGGTCGCCCATCACGTCCCCCATGAAGTCCTCGGGGGTGTCGACCTCCACGGCCATAACGGGCTCGAGGAGCACGGCGCCGGACTTGCGGAGCGCCTCCTTGATGCCCATCGAACCGGCGATCTTGAACGCCATCTCCGAGGAGTCGACCTCGTGATACGAGCCGTCGACCAACTCCACTTTGATGTCGACGACGGGGTAACCGGCGAGAACGCCCGTGGTGAGCGCCTCCTGGATGCCCTTGTCGACAGCCGGGATGTACTCCTTGGGGATGACACCGCCGACGATCTTGTTCTCGAAGACGTAACCCTCGCCAGGCTCCTGCGGTGTGACGTTGATGACGACGTGGCCGTACTGGCCGCGCCCACCGGTCTGGCGCACGAACTTCGACTGGACCTCGGTGACGGCCTTGCCGGCGGTCTCGCGGTACGCGACCTGCGGCTTACCGACGTTAGCCTCGACCTTGAACTCCCGCAGGAGGCGGTCGACGATGACTTCGAGGTGCAACTCGCCCATGCCGGCGATGATCGTCTGGCCGGTCTCCTCGTCGGTACGCACCCGGAACGTCGGGTCCTCCTCGGCGAGCTTGGCGAGCGCCACGCCGAGCTTGTCCTGCTCAGCCTTGGTCTTCGGCTCGATCGCGATGTCGATGACCGGGTCCGGGAACTCCATGGACTCCAGGAGCACCGCGGCATCATCGGCGCACAGCGTGTCGCCGGTGGTGGTGTTCTTGAGACCAACGGCCGCGACGATGTCGCCCGCATAGACCGCGTCGATGTCCTCGCGGTGGTTCGCGTGCATCTGCAGCAGACGGCCGAAGCGCTCCTTGTGGCCCTTGGTGGAGTTCAGCACGTAGGAGCCCGACGTGACGGTGCCCGAGTAGACACGGAAGTACGTCAGCTTACCGACGTACGGATCGGTCATGACCTTGAAGGCGAGCGCTGCGAACGGCGCCTTGTCGTCCGCCTCACGAGAGACCTCCGAGTCGTCAGCGAGCGAGGTGCCGCTGACCGCGGGGATGTCGACCGGTGACGGCAAGTACTCGACGATCGAGTCGAGCAGCGCCTGGACGCCCTTGTTCTTGAACGAGGCGCCGCAGACGACCGGCGTGACCGCACAGTCGATGGTCGCCTTGCGGATGGCTGCCTTGAGCTCGTCCTTGCCGATCTCCTCATCACCGAGGAACTTCTCGAGGAGCGCATCGTCGTACTCGGCCGCGGCCTCGACGAGCTCGTGCCGGTGCAGTTCGGCGTCCTCGAGGTACTCAGCGGGGATGGGCTCGATGGTGGGGTTGATCCCCTTGTCGTCCTCGTTGAAGTGGATCGCGTGCATCTCGATCAGATCGATGATGCCGACGAACTGGTCCTCGGCTCCCATCGGCAGCTGGAGCAGCACCGTGCGGGTGCCGAGTCGGTCCTTCATCATGCCGATGACCTTGTGGAAGTCCGCACCGGTGCGGTCCATCTTGTTGATGTACGCGATCCGGGGGACGTTGTAGCGGTCGGCCTGGCGCCAGACGGTCTCAGACTGGGGCTGCACGCCACCGACAGCGCAGAAGACGGCGACGGCTCCGTCGAGCACGCGAAGGCTGCGCTCGACCTCGACCGTGAAGTCCACGTGGCCGGGCGTATCTATGATCTGGATGCGATGGTCCTTCCAGAAGCAGGTCGTCGCAGCCGACGTGATGGTGATGCCGCGCTCCTGCTCCTGGACCATCCAGTCCATGGTGGCGGCGCCGTCGTGCACCTCACCGATCTTGTGCGACCTGCCCGTGTAGAACAGGATGCGCTCGGTCGTGGTGGTCTTACCGGCGTCGATGTGAGCCATGATCCCGATGTTGCGGGTCTTGGCGAGCGGGGTCCTCTTGGGGGCCATACGGGTGTCTCGTCCTATTCCTCGGAGTCGTCTTCGAAGCTACCAGCGGTAGTGGCTGAACGCGCGGTTGGACTCGGCCATCTTGAAGAGGTCCTCGCGCTTCTTGACCGATGCGCCGAGGCCGTTGGCGGCATCCATGATCTCACCGGCGAGGCGCTCGGCCATCGTCTTCTCGCGGCGCTTGCGGGCGAACCCGACGATCCAGCGGATGGCGAGCGTCGTGGACCGGCGCGAGTTGACCTCGATCGGCACCTGGTATGTCGCGCCACCGACACGCTTGGGTTTGACTTCGAGCGTCGGACGCACGTTGTCCATGGCCTTCTTGAAGACCGAGAGCGGGTCCTGACCCATCTTCTGCTCGATGATGTCGAACGCGCCGTACACGATGCGCTCGGCCACGGACTTCTTGCCGTCGAGCAGGATCTTGTTCGTAAGCTGCGTCACGAGCCGGTTGTTGTAGACCGGGTCCGGCAGTACTTCGCGACGCTGTGCGGCTGCACGCCTGGGCATGTATCTCTCCTCCGACTTACGGATCGAGCGCGGAACGGGCTGCGGTCGGCCTGAGACCGTCAGCTCGATTGCGCGCTACTTCGGCTTCTTGACTCCATAACGCGAGCGGGCCTGGGCGCGGTTGCCCACGCCGGCGGCATCGAGCGCGCCACGGATGATCTTGTAGCGGACACCCGGCAGGTCCTTCACTCGGCCGCCACGCACGAGCACGATCGAGTGCTCCTGCAGGTTGTGGCCGATGCCCGGGATGTACGCGGTGACCTCCATCTGGTTGGTCAGGCGCACACGGGCGACCTTACGAAGCGCCGAGTTCGGCTTCTTGGGTGTGGTGGTGTACACACGCGTGCAGACGCCGCGCTTCTGCGGGTTGCCCTTGAGCGCCGGAGTCTTGCTCTTGTCGATGGCCTGCTTGCGGCCCTTGCGCACCAGCTGGTTGATGGTGGGCACTACTCATCTCCTTCGTCACCTGAACGCTGTCTTGACACACGGCGCCCGTTCCTTGGCGCCGAGGGAAGTCGCAACGCGTCACTCTAACAAACCGCCTGGTGGGTGTCAAACCACGCACCCGGGCGTATCGCTCCGTTTCAGACACATGGCCCCGGAGCACGAGACCCCGGGGCCATGTCGTAACGTGGTGTCGGCCCTAGTCGTGGACCTCCATCTTGGCGTGGACACCGCAGAAGTGGCCTTCCTTCGCCTTGTTCGGGCACGGCGTGCCGTCGGTGCGGAACGCGCGACACAGTCCGTCCGAATCGGCCAGCTTCCCGTGGACGCCGCAGTAGCGGGAGTCGTCCTTCGCCTTGTTCGGGCACGGCGTACCGTCGCCGCGCAGCGCCTCACACAGCCGCTCGGCAGGCTCGGCTGCAGGTGCCGCCTCGTTGGGATCGAAGACGATGCCCTCGAAGCTGCTGACGTCGATATCCACGTCCTCGTCGTCAGCGCCCTCGACGTCGAGGTCGGCGAAGAACGCAGCGGCCTCCTCGTCGGACAGACCGCCCTCGTCGAGCGCGGGCCCGGGCAGCATCGCCTCAAGCTCCTTGAGCTCATCGGGCGCGAACTCGGGCAGCGGCCCGCCTTCTTCAGCCGCCCACTCAGCAGACTGCCCTCGGTACGTGAGCTTGACCGAGCGGTAGCGCTTCATGCCGGTGGCCGCCGGGATCAGCTTACCGATGATGACGTTCTCCTTGAGGCCAAGCAGCT
This sequence comes from Aeromicrobium sp., assembly GCA_015351705.1. GTDB lineage: Bacteria > Actinomycetota > Coriobacteriia > Anaerosomatales > Anaerosomataceae > JADIIM01. Next base: position 4,089 of record JADIIM010000015.1, read on the forward strand.
CGTCGGACTTGCCGGCGATCGCGGCGTCGGTGAGGACGCGGGTGGTCTCCTGGAACGAGGCCGCCGACAGGAAGCTGTCCGTGGCAAGCGAGGCCTTGGTGATGCCGAGCAGCACCGATGAGCCTACCGCAGGCTCACCGCCTTCGCCGATGACCCGCTCGTTCTCGGTCTCGAAGGAGAGCCGGTCGACGAGCTGCCCGGGCAAGAAGGCGGTGTCCCCCGCCTCGAGCACGGTGATCTTGCGCATCATCTGGCGTGCGATGACCTCGATGTGCTTGTCGTTGATGTCGACGCCCTGGCTGGCGTAGACCTCCTGCACCTCGCGGACGATGTAGGCCAGCACGGCCTTCGGCCCACGCAGCACGAGCAGGTCGTGCGGGTTGACCGAGCCTTCGGTGAGCTGCGTGCCAGCCTCGATCTCGGCGCCGTCGACGATGCCCGGACGCAAGCGCCCGCGACGTGAGATCGTGTATGCCTTCTCCTTGCCGTCGGACGCCGTGACCGTGAGCGTACGGGTCTTGTCGCCCTCCTCGATCGCGAGCGTCCCGCTGATCTCGGCGAGCTGCGCCTGGCCCTTGGGCTTGCGCGCCTCGAAGAGCTCCGTGACACGCGGCAGGCCGTGGGTGATATCCTCACCCGCGACACCGCCCGTGTGGAAGGTACGCATCGTAAGCTGCGTTCCCGGCTCGCCGATCGACTGCGCGGCGATGATGCCGACCGCGGTGCCGATGTCGACGGAGCGGCCTGCGGCAAGGTCGTAGCCGTAGCACTTCTGGCATATGCCGTGGGCCGCGCGACAAGTCATGACGGTGCGCGCCTGCACGCTTGCGACGCCGGCATCGATCATCCGGTGCAGGTCATCGTCGCTGTGGACGTACTCGCCCGCCTCGAACAGCACTTCACCGGTCTTGGGGTGTGCGACCGACTCCAGCAGACAGCGTCCCACGAGATCGTGATCAGGCTGGCCCTTCTCGTCGATGAGGTGGAACTCCATCGCCTCGTCGGTGCCGCAGTCGGCCTCGCGGACGATCACGTCCTGCGCGACGTCCACCAGGCGCCGGGTGAGGTATCCGGAGTCGGCGGTACGCAGAGCGGTGTCGGCGAGACCCTTGCGGGCGCCGTGCGTCGAGATGAAGTACTCGAGCACCGAAAGACCCTCGCGGAAGTTCGCCTTGATCGGACGGTCGAGGATCTCGCCCTTCGGGTTGGCCATCAGACCACGCATGCCGGCAAGCTGGCGGACCTGCTTGATGTTACCGCGCGCTCCCGAGTTGGCCATCATGAAGATGGGGTTGAACTTCTCGAAGCTGGCGGCCATCGCGTCGCCGACCTCGTCGGTCGCCCGCGTCCACACCTCGACGATCTGGCGATGGCGCTCGTCGCGTGTGATCAGGCCGCGGTCGAACTGCTGCTCAATCTTCTCGATGTCGGCCTCGGCCGCCCCGATGATCTCGTCCTTGGACTCCGGAACGACCGCGTCGTACACGCCGACGGTCACGCCCGCGCGCGTGGCGTAGTGGAAGCCCAGGCGCTTGATCTCATCGAGGATGGCGCCCATCTGCGTCGTCGAGTAGATGTTGGAGCAGTCCTCCACGATGCGGCCGATGCCCTTCTTGTCCACGTCGTGGTTGATGTACGGATAGCCCTCGGGGATCGACCGGTTGAACGTGATACGGCCGACCGTCGTCTCGATGCGCTCGCCGATCGTCCGCTCGCGCAGCGCGACCTTGCCGGACTCGTCAAGGTACTCCTCGACGATGTCCTCGGCCAGACGCACGGTGATCAGCGCCTGGAGGTCGAGGTCGGCACGGCTGTCGTAGGCCAGCTGTGCGTCGTCGAAGCTCATGAACGCACGGCCGGTCCCCTCGGCGCTCTCACGCACGGTGGTGAGGTAGTACAGACCGATGACCATGTCCTGCGACGGCACGGTGAGCGGGCGGCCATGGGCCGGGCTCTTGATGTTGTTGGTGGACAGCATGAGGATGCGCGCCTCGGCCTGCGCCTCCGCCGACAGCGGCAGGTGCACCGCCATCTGGTCCCCGTCGAAGTCCGCGTTGAACGCGGTGCACACGAGCGGGTGCAGACGGATCGCCTTGCCCTCCACCAGCACCGGCTCGAACGCCTGGATGCCGAGGCGGTGCAGCGTCGGGGCGCGGTTCAGCAACACCGGGTGGTCGGAGATGACCTCTTCGAGGACGTCCCACACGATGTCGCGACCGCGGTCGACCATGCGCTTGGCGCTCTTGATGTTCTGCGCGTACTCCATGTCCACGAGCCGCTTCATGACGAACGGCTTGAAGAGCTCGAGCGCCATGACCTTCGGCAGACCGCACTGGTGGAGCTTGAGCTCCGGACCGACCACGATGACCGAGCGGCCCGAGTAGTCCACGCGCTTGCCAAGCAGGTTCTGGCGGAAACGGCCCTGCTTGCCCTTGAGCATGTCGGAGATCGACTTCAGCGGACGGTTGCCCGGGCCGGTGACCGGGCGGCCGCGGCGGCCGTTGTCGAACAGCGCGTCGACGGCCTCCTGCAGCATGCGCTTCTCGTTGTTCACGATGATCTCGGGCGCGCCGAGGTCGAGCAGCCTCTTCAGGCGGTTGTTGCGGTTGATGACGCGGCGGTACAGGTCGTTCAGGTCCGAGGTCGCGAAGCGGCCGCCGTCGAGCTGCACCATCGGGCGCAGGTCCGGCGGGATGACCGGGATCGCCTCGAGGATCATCCACTCGGGCCTGTTCTCAGAGTGGAAGAACGCCGAGACCACCTTCAGGCGCTTGATGGCCTTCTGCTTCTTCTGGCCCTTGCCCTCATCGATCTGCTGCTTGAGTTCGGCCGCGAGTTCGCCGAGGTCGACCTGAGCCAGGAGGTCCTGGATCGCCTCAGCACCCATTCCGCCTCGGAAGTAGTCGCCGTAGCGAAGCTTCATCTCGCGGTAGAGCGTCTCGTCGCTGATCAGGTCCTTCACGACCAGCTTCTGGAAGCGGTCGAACGCCTCCCGCAGCAGGTCGCGACGCTCCTCGAACTCCTCCTCGAGATCACGCAGCTCCCGCTTGGTCTCGGCCTCGATCTTCTTGATGCGATCGGCGGGGTCGACGTCCTCGTCGAGTTCCTCGCCCTCCTCGGGCTCGAGCTCGCCCTTGGCGACGGCGATCAAGCGGTCACGCTCGGCCTCGATCTGCGCCTTCTCCTCGGCCACGTCGGACTCAAGGGCCTGCACGTCGGCCTCGAGCTCCTCGCGGAGCATCTCGAGATCGGCCTCGCGGTCCTCATCGTTCACGCTCGTGACGATTGAGGATGCGAAGTACAGCACCTTCTCGAGATCACGCGGTGCGATGTCGAGCAGGTAGCCCATGCGCGACGGCACGCCCTTGAAGTACCAGATATGGCTTACGGGCGCCGCAAGCTCGATGTGGCCCATGCGCTCACGACGCACCTTGGCACGCGTGACCTCGACGCCACAGCGCTCACAGATGATGCCCTTGAAGCGCACGCGCTTGTACTTGCCGCAGTAGCACTCCCAGTCCTTCGTCGGACCGAAGATCTTCTCGCAGAAGAGCCCGTCCTTCTCCGGCTTGAGCGTACGGTAGTTGATGGTCTCCGGCTTCTTGACCTCGCCACGCGACCACTGGCGGATCTGCTCCGAGCTCGCGAGCCCGATACGGAGCCTATCGAAGTTGTTGACGTCGACGTCGAGCAACGTTCATTCCTCCATCCGGCCGGCACCCTATCCTGCGAGTGCCCGCCTGCCTGGGTCTTACCGGGCCGCTAGTCCTCGTCTCCGCCAGCATCGGCGTCGCTGTCACCCTCGCCTTCCTCGCTGAAACCTGCGAGGGAAAGGTCGATGTCGGACATGTCGAGATCGTCGAGCGAGTCGTCGTCGCCGGACTCACGACGCGCGGACTCACCGATCCCGCCGAGGTCGAGGCCGAGTTCCTCGGCACTGCGGAACACGTCGTCCTCGTCCTCCTTGAGCTCGATCTGCTCGCCCTCCTCGGACATGATCTCCACGTCCAGGCACAGCGACTGCATCTCCTTGACGAGCACCTTGAAGGACTCGGGGATGCCCGGCTCGGGGATGTTCTCGCCCTTGACGATCGCCTCGTACGCTTTCACGCGGCCGAGGACGTCGTCGGACTTGATGGTGAGGATCTCCTGCAGCACGTAGGCGGCGCCGTACGCGTACAGGGCCCACACTTCCATCTCTCCGAAACGCTGGCCGCCGAACTGCGCCTTACCACCGAGCGGCTGCTGGGTGATGAGCGAGTACGGGCCGGTGGAGCGCGCGTGGATCTTGTCGTCGACGAGGTGGAGCAGCTTCAGGATGTAGATCTGGCCCACGGTGACCGGCTGGCGGAACGGCTCGCCGGTACGACCGTCGAAGAGCACGGTCTTGCCCTGCTCGTCGATGGCCGGGACGAGCGCGTCCATCATCTTCTTGCCGTAGCGCGCGGCGGCCTTCCGCGTGACGTTCTCGGCTGCCTTCGCAAGCGTCTCCGAGATCTCGTGCTCCTTGGCGCCGTCGAACACCGGCGTGGCGACGTGGATCGGCCCCTCGACCGGCTCCTTGTGCTTCGGGTCGTCACTCCATCCGACGTGAGCGGCCCAGCCGAGGTGCGTCTCGAGCAGCTGCCCGATGTTCATACGGCTCGGCACGCCGAGCGGGTTCAGTACAACGTCCACGGGCGTGCCGTCGGCGAGGAACGGCATGTCTTCGACCGGCAGGATCTTCGAGATGACGCCCTTGTTGCCGTGGCGCCCGGCGAGCTTGTCGCCCTCCTGGATCTTCCGCTTCTGTGCCACGTATACACGTACGAGCTCATCCACGCCCGGGTTGAGGTCATCGCCGTTGTCACGGCTCATCTTGTGGACCGCGATGACACGCCCGGTCTCGCCGTGCGGGACCTTGAGCGACGTGTCGCGCACTTCGCGCGCCTTCTCACCGAAGATCGCACGCAGCAGCCGCTCCTCGGCCGTGAGCTCGGTCTCTCCCTTCGGGGTGACCTTGCCCACCAGCACGTCGCCGGGGAACACCTCGGCGCCGATGCGGATGATGCCGTCCTCGTCAAGGCTCGCGAGCACGTCTTCGCCGACGTTGGGGATCTCGCGGGTGATCTCCTCCGGGCCGAGCTTGGTGTCACGCGCCTCGACCTCGTACTCCTCGATATGGATCGAGGTCAGAAGGTCGTCGCGCACGACGCGCTCGGAGAGGATGATCGCGTCCTCGTAGTTGTAGCCTTCCCACGGCATGAACGCCACGAGCAGGTTCTGGCCGAGCGCGAGCTCTCCGGCCTCAGTTGAAGGACCGTCAGCGAGCACGTGGCCCTCGGCCACCTTCTGGCCGGTCGCCACGAGCGGGCGGTGGTTGATGCAGGTGCCCTGGTTCGAGCGCATGAACTTCGGCAGGGCGTACGTGTCGACACCGTCTTTGGTCGTGATCTCGATGCGCGTGCTGTCCACGAAGCTGACCGTGCCGGCCCTCCGGGCCACGAGGATCTCGCCTGTGTCCACGGCAGCACGGTACTCCATGCCGGTGCCGATCAGCGGGGCCTTCGGCGTGAGCAGCGGCACCGCCTGACGCTGCATGTTCGAGCCCATGAGGGCACGGTTCGCGTCGTCGTGCTCGAGGAACGGGATCAACGCGGTCGCCACCGAGACGATCTGGCGCGCGGAGACGTCCATCAGGTCGACGTCGCCGGGATCCTCATCCGTGGGGATGCCGCCCTTGGTCAGACACAGGACCCGTTCGTTCAGAAACTTCCCGGTCTTCGCGTCGATCGGCTCGGCCGCCTGAGCGATGATGTACGCCTCTTCAGCGTCAGCGGTAAGGTAGACGATCTCATCGGTCACCTTACCCTTGATGACCTTGCGGTACGGCGTCTCGATGAATCCGTACGGATTGATACGCGCGAACGTGGCGAGCGAGCCGATGAGGCCGATGTTCGGGCCTTCAGGCGTCTCGATCGGGCACATGCGGCCGTAGTGGCTGGGGTGCACGTCGCGGACCTCGAAGCCGGCACGCTCACGCGACAGACCGCCCGGGCCGAGGGCCGACACACGACGCTTGTGCGTCAGGCCGCCGAGCGGGTTGGTCTGGTCCATGAACTGCGACAGCTGTGAAGAGCCGAAGAACTCCTTGATCGAGGCCACGATCGGCCTGATGTTGATGAGCGACTGTGGCGTGATCTGCTCGACGTCCTGCGTGGTCATGCGCTCGCGCACCACACGCTCCATGCGCGCAAGACCGATGCGGAACTGGTTCTGTATGAGCTCACCGACCGAGCGCACACGGCGGTTCCCGAAGTGATCGATGTCGTCCACCTCGAAGATCCGGTCCTCGGCGCCGAGGCGGATGGTCTCGTACTTCGCACGCAGCGTGGCCGAGACATCCTCGGTCACGTGCTCGCGGAAGTCCTGCTCCCACAGGCCGAAGATGAACTTCAGCATGCCCACGACGTCCTCGTTGGTGAGGGTGTGGACCTCTTCGGGCACGCCCAGGCCGAGCTTGCGGTTGAGCATGAACCGGCCGACTTTGCCCAGGTCATAGCGCTGCGGGCTGAAGAACAGACCGTCCAAGAGCGACCGCGCTGACTCGACGTTGGCCGGCTCACCCGGACGGAGGCGCTTGTAGAGCTCGATCAGCGCCTCTTCACGCGTGGTGGTGTGGTCGCGCTCGAGCGTGCGCCGCACCACGAAGGTGTCGCCGAGGACGTCGAGCATCTCCTCCTCGGTCTCGGCGATGCCGAGCGCGCGGATGAGCACGGTGGCGGGGACCTTGCGCTTGCGATCGACGCGTACGTAGGCCTCGCCGAACTGCTTGTCGGCCTCCATAGGACGGCCGGAAGCCACCCAGGAGAACCACGGGCGGCCGATCTCGAACTCAAGCCACGCCCCTCGGCTCGGGATGACCGAGCCCACGGCGTAGCTCTTGTTGTTGCGGATGTCCCACTTGAAGTAGGCACCCGGCGAACGGACGAGCTGCGAGACCACCACGCGCTCGGTGCCGTTGATGACGAAGGTGCCGCGATCGGTCATGAGCGGGAAGTCGCCCATGAAGACCTGCTGCTCCTTCATCTCACCAGTCTCTTTGTTGATGAAGCGCACCTCGACGAACAAGGGCGCCTGGTAGGACATGTCCTTCTCCTTGCACTCCTCTACGGAGTACTTGGCATCGCCGAACTCGTGCCCGCCGAACTCGACGGCGAGCGTGCCGGTGAAGTCCTCAATCGGAGAGATGTCCTGGAACGTCTCATTGAGTCCCTCATCGAGGAACCACTTGAAACTGTCGGTCTGGATCGCAATGAGATTCGGTACATCAAGGATCTCAGGGATCTTGGCGAACGAGCGTCGCTGGCGAGCACCAGCGGGAGCGGGGGAACCTGCTTCGCGCGGCACCAGGTTATTCCTCCTTATACCCGAGCGGCGTACTGAGAGTCGCAAACGTTCAGTCTACCGAAGAGCATTCTCCCGGTCAACTTTCGCTCGCAATCAGTTCTGTCGTGCGTCGTGGCCGGTGACGCTCACACGTCACCGGCCACGGACGGCGGATGCCCCTCTCAGGGCGTGTACCTCGTGTTACTTGAGCTCGATGGTGGCGCCGGCCTCCTCGAGCTTGGCCTTGGCCTCTTCCGCCTTCTCCTTGGTGACGCCAGAGAGCACGGCCTTCGGAGCGCTGTCCACGAGATCCTTGGCTTCCTTCAGGCCGAGCGCGGAATCGAGCTCACGAACGACCTTGATGACCTGGATCTTCTTGTCGCCGGCGGCGGCGATGACAACGTCGAAGCTGTCCTTCTCCTCAGCCGCGGCGGCCTCTCCACCAGCCGGGGCAGCCGCGGCAACGGCTACCGGAGCGGCGGCCGAGACACCGAAGACCTCTTCCATCTCCTTGACGAGCTCAGCGAGCTCGAGGGCCGGAGCGGACTTGACCCACTCGAGGATGTCCTCACGCTTAAGATCTGCCATTTCCTGCGTTCTCCTTCTGTTGTCCGGGACGTGACCGACATCATGCCGCACGTCCGTATGATCGGTCGGTTGTACCTGCTAGGCGGCGGCCTTCTGGTCGGCCACGGCCTGGAGCGCCCGCGCGAACGCACCGGCGGGGGCATTCGCCATCGCCATGAAGTTGCGGAGCGGGTTGAGCATCGTGCCCATGAGCTTGGCGATGAGCTCCTCGCGGCTCGGCAGCGTTGCGATCGCCTTGACCGCAGCGGCATCGACCACCTGCCCGTCGATCAGGCCGCCCTTGAACGAGAACACCTTGTGCTCTTTGCCGAACGCCAAGAGCGCCTTGGCGGACGCGACCGGATCCTCCGGCGTGAACACGAACGCCGTGGGGCCTTCAAGATACTCGTCCATGGTCGGCAGCTCGAGCTCGCGGATCGCGATCTGCGCCAGCGAGTTCTTGTAGATCGTCACCTCGGCCCCGGCTTCACGGAGCGATGAGCGCAGGGTGCGCATCTCCTTCACGGTGAGACCTCGGTAGTCGGCCATGATGACGCCGGCCGAGGAGGACAGCCGTTCTTTGATCTCGGCGACGACCTGCTGCTTCTCAAGAGTGGGCATGCACACACCTCCTTCCCGACACGCGCGACACACCCGATGGGCCGTGTCGCGGACCGTGGCGGTCCGGAAATGCGACGTGGCCCCCGCCGAAGAGAGCGGAGGCCACGGACGTGCGGTGTCTGGGTGACACCGTGATGTCGATGCGCTCCACCTCGGCGGGCCGGACCGGGCTCGGTCCGCTTAGGCCCGGATGCCTCCGGGCGCCTGCTGTCTACGGCAGTGGTCGTGCGTGTGTTGTCAATCATTCGAGCGCACGTGATTATCCACGCTCGGCGTCAAACATGCAACCCCGGACTACTCCTCGAGCAGGTTCCGGGTCCTGAGCGTGTCGACCTTGATGCCCGGGCCCATCGTCGTCGAGACGGTGATGGACTTGATGTAGCGGCCCTTGGCCGACGCGGGCTTCGCACGCAGGACCTCGTCGAGCAGAGTCGCGTAGTTCTCCACGAGCGCCTCCGGCGAGAACGACCTCCGGCCGATGCCCACGTGAGCGATGCCGTACTTGTCGGCACGGTACTCGACCCGACCGGCCTTGAGCTCCCCTACCACGCGGGCGACGTCCATCGTCACGGTGCCCAGCTTCGGGTTCGGCATCAGTCCACGCGTGCCGAGGATCTTGCCGAGGCGCCCCACCTTGCTCATCATGTCCGGCGTCGCAACCGTGGCGTCGAAGTCCAGGAAGCCTGCCGAGATCTTCTCGACGAGGTCATCGGCGCCGACGACGTCCGCGCCGGCCTCCTCGGCCTCGCGCGCCTTGTCGCCCTGAGCGAAGACAGCGACACGAACCGTCTTGCCGGTGCCGTGGGGCAGCGAGACGGTCCCGCGCACCTGCTGGTCGGCCTGGCGGGTGTCGATGCCGAGCCGGAAGTGCACCTCGACGGTCTCATCGAAGTTCGCGGATGCGAGCTCGGTGGCGAGCCGCATCGCTTCAAGCGGCGAGTAGAGCCGCTCCCGATCGACCGCTGCGGCAGCCGCAGCGCCCTTCTTGCCTCGCTTCATGGTTCCTCCTCGTGGTCAGCGGGCAGCGAGTGCCCTCCCACATCGAACGCCGCCGTCCCTGCCGGACGGACCCGGCGACTTAACCCTCTACGGTGATGCCCATCGAGCGCGCGGTGCCCTCGATGATCTTCATGGCGCCTTCGATATCGTTGGCGTTCAGGTCAGGCATCTTCGTCTCGGCGATCTTGCGGACCTGATCACGTGTGACGGACGCAACCTTCGTCCGGTTCGGCACGGCCGAGCCCGACTCGATGCCTGCTGCCTGCTTGAGCAGGACGGCAGCAGGCGGCGTCTTGAGGATGTACGTGAACGAGCGATCCTCGTAGACGGTGATCTCCACCGGGATGATGGTGCCCATCTTGTCCTGCGTGTCGGCATTGAACGCCTGACAGAACTGCATGATGTTCACCTGATGCTGACCCAGGGCCGGGCCGACCGGGGGAGCCGGATTGGCCTGACCGCCCGGAATCTGGAGCTTGATGAATCCGACGACTTTCTTCGCCATTTCTATGACCTCACCTCTCGGCGCCTCGGCGCCGTCAGAACCCTATCTCGCACCGGCCGCCCGCGAGAAGCCCGGAGGCATCACTCCCCGGCACGGGCATGCCGAACCTCTACAACTTGGCGACCTGATCGAAACCGAGCTCGACCGGGGTCTCGCGTCCAAAGATCGAGACCATGACCTTGATCTTGCCCTGGTCCGCGTTCACCTCGGCGATGACCCCGTCGAAGTCCGCGAGCGGGCCGGCGGTGACCTTCACCGGCGTACCCTCCGCGAAATCGGTGAACGTCTTGGGCTTGGCCGACGACGCGACGCGGCCCTTGATCCGGTCGACCTCGGCACGTGAGAGCGCGACCGGCTTGGCCTGGGCACCGACGAAGCCCGTCACGCCCGGCGTGTTGCGCACCACGTACCAGGAGTCGTCGTCGAGCTCCATCTGGACAAGGATGTAACCTGGAAAAACCTTCTTCTCGGTGGTTACCTTGCGGCCGCCGCTCTTGAGATCGGTCACCCGCTCCTTGGGGATGAACACGTCGAAGATCTTCTCCTGCATGCCCATCGACTCGATGCGATGACGCAGGTTCGTGGCCACCTTGTTCTCGTAGCCGGAATACGTGTGTATGACGTACCACTTCTTGGCCATGGATCCCCTACCTGCCGATCCCGGCGAGCACGTCGAGGAAGACGAACGAGGAGATCGAATCGATCACCAACGTGAAGAGCACGAAGAACACGAGCGTGATGATGACGACGATGCTCGAGTTGATCACCTCGGCACGCGTCGGCCAGACGACACGGCGCAGCTCGGTCCGCACGTCCTTGAGGTACTTGCCGAAGCGCGCGAAGATGCTCGGCTTCTTCGCACCGCTGTTCGTCTGGGCCATCGTTCCTCACACCTCTTCCGTCCCGCTCTCGGGACCGGTATCTCGTGCCGTGGAATGCCACGGCTGACACGTCGCTGGCAGGGCAGGAGGGATTCGAACCCCCAACATCCGGTTTTGGAGACCGGCGCTCTACCGTTGGAGCTACTGCCCTGCGTTAGAACGCGCACGCACCCGCGTGACGATCAGCGGGTCTCCTTGTGCAGCGTGTGCGTCTGGCACCACTTGCAGTACTTCTTGTACTCGATCCGCTCAGGGTTGTTCTGCTTGTTCTTGTTCGTCGTGTAGTTGCGGCGCTTGCACTCGGTGCACGCCAGCGTCACGAGCGTCCTCATGGTTCCTCCTCACGGTCCGAAGACCGGCGGTTCCGGCTCCGGGCCGCACGGTAGCGTAATCTAACACCCGCTCTTCTGGAGTGTCAAACCTCGTGACACCGCCTGCAAGCGGGCAAAACGGGGCCCGACCGAAGCCAGGCCCCGTTTTCTCCAACGGGTGGTGCGACCTACTTCAGGATCTTCGTGACACGGCCCGAGCCGACGGTACGGCCACCCTCGCGGATGGCGAAGCGCAGGCCGTCTTCCATCGCGATGGGGCCGATGAGCTCGCCGCGGATCTCGACGTTGTCGCCG
>JADIIM010000001.1 GCA_015351705.1 Aeromicrobium sp.
GACCGTGATCGCACGGCCCCCGGCGGCAGCGCGTGCTACCGGTACCGGCGGCCCCGCCGCTCCCGCTCTCCGTATCCGGTGGCGACGATCGCTGTCGCAGTGGTCGGCCTTGCGGTGATCGGATGGATGCTCAGCTGGGACGGTGACGGCCGCGCCGGCGAGTCCGGAGCGCCCGCCACGGCAGCAGCGTCCGCCCCGGCGGCCCCCGGGCCGGAGCGCGAGCCCACCCCGTTGTTCGCTGCGTGTGAGGGCATCGAAGTGCGCATGCCGATCGACCCGACGGACATCACAGCGCTCGCGTTCCACCAGGCCTCCGGCTCGGCGGCGCTTGCGATGGAAGCGCTCGTCCCGGACGCCGACATGGAGCTCGCGGCCGAGATGAAGGCCGTCCCGCCGGTAGACACCTCGATACGCCAGGAGCCCGACGTGTGGGTCGGCGTCTGCCTGCGGCTGTGGCGCAGCAACCGCACAGGCGAGCCGAACACGGCCGCCGACCTCGGCGCCGAACCGGGTGCCCCCGTGTGGTCACCGGTCACCGGCACCGTGGTGGAAGTGCGCCCGTACCAGCTGTACGGCACACACGAGGACGTGGAGATCCACATCAGGCCGGACGGTGCCGAGGACGTCAACGTCGTGCTGATCCACGTCACCGACGTCACCGTCACACCGGGCACCCGCGTCTTCGCGGGCGCCACGCGCATCGCCAGCGTGCGGCGGATGTCGGACAAGATCGACCTGCAACTCGGCGGCTACACCGGCGATGGTGGCGACCACGTGCACCTGCAGTTCAACCGCATCGGTACCCCCGGCGCTCTCGAGGGAACGGACGGCTCCTAGGCCTCGCCGCGCCGGATGAACCCCCGGAACCGCCGGTCGAACTCGTAGCGCTCGAGGCGCACCTTGCGGTCGCACCCCGTGCAGCGCAGCCCGATGTCCATGCCGAGTTTGGTGACCTCCCACTCGTTGGTCCCGCACGGGTGCGGCTTCTTGAGACGCACCACGTCGCCGAGCCGTATGGGAGTGATCGGGACCGCCACAGCGTACTCCGTCGCATATCGGGAGCGGGGCGGGTAGAGTATAGCGCGTGGCGCAGCGGCCGTACGTCCGCCGCGCACCGATCACGTGACCCGACAAGGAGCCTCTCCGATGAAGACACGAGCCGTCTTGTCCGTCCTTGGCGCCGACCGCGTCGGCATCGTCGCGGCCATCTCGGCCGCACTCGCCGAATCGTCCGTGAACATCGAGGACATCCGTCAGTCCATCATCTCCGGGATCTTCTCGATGACGATGCTCGTCACCGTCGACGAGGAGGCGTGCCCCTTCGAGGAGGTCCAGTCGCGTCTTGCCGACGTGGCCGAGACCATTGGGCAGCAGATCACGCTCCAGCGTGAAGACGTGTTCCGCTTCATGCATCGCGTGTAGGACCCGGGCCAGGCCCCCGCCCCACCAACCGCACCGGAGGGAACCACATGCTCCACATCAGCCCGGAGGAGATCGCCGAGACGCTGCTCATGGTCCAGCAGCAGCACCTCGACATCCGCACCGTCACGCTCGGCGTTTCGATCGCCGACTGCGGTGCCGACTCTGCCGATGAGATGGCGCGGCGCCTCTACGACAAGGTCGCAACGGCAGCCGAGCGGCTCGTCCCCGTGTGCGAGGCCATCGAGCGCGAGTACGGCATCCCCATCCGCAACAAGCGCATCGCCGTCAGCCCCGTGGCCGAGGCGGCCGGACGGTGCGCGTGCGAGGACCTCACAGCCGTGGCCATCGCGATGGACCGCGCCGCTGAGACCGCCGGCGTAGACTTCATCGGCGGCTTCACCGCACTCGTACAGAAGGGCGTGGGCGCGGGTGACGACGCGCTGATCCGCTCGATACCCGCGGCGCTGGCCTCCACCGCGCGCGTCTGCTCGTCGGTCAACGTCGCATCCACGCGCGCGGGCATCAACATGGACGCCGTCGCACGCATGGCGCACACGATCAAGGAGACCGCGGCGCTCACCGCCGAGGCGGACAGCATCGGCTGCGCGAAGCTCGTCGTGTTCTGCAACATGGTCGAGGACAATCCCTTCATGGCAGGCGCCATGCATGGTCCGGGCGAGGCGGACGCGGCCGTCAACGTGGGCATCTCGGGGCCCGGGGTCGTCCGCGCGGTGATCGCTGCGATGCCTGACGACGCAGACCTCACCGCCGTGGCCGAGGCCGTCAAGGCCACCTCGTTCAAGATCACGCGGGCCGGCGAACTGGTGGCCCGGGAGGCCGCTCGGCGCCTCGGCGTGTCCATGGGCATCGTGGACCTCTCGCTCGCGCCGACGCCCGCCGAGGGAGACAGCGTGGCCGACATCCTCGAGGCCATGGGGGTGGAGCGGTGTGGCGCGCCCGGCACCACGACCGCGCTGGCGCTGCTGAACGACGCGGTCAAGAAGGGCGGGGCCATGGGCACGTCGTCGATCGGCGGGCTCTCCGGAGCGTTCATCCCCGTCTCCGAGGACGCCGGCATGGTGCGCGCGGTTGAGTGCGGCGCACTCAACCTGGAGAAGCTCGAGGCGATGACAGCGGTCTGTTCGGTGGGCCTCGACATGATCGCCGTGCCGGGCGACACTCCTGCCGAGACCCTCGCGGGCATCATCTCCGACGCCTGCGCGATCGGCGTCATCAACAGCAAGACGACGGCCGCGCGGCTCATCCCCGCCGTGGGCAAACAGGCCGGCGATCACGTGAGCTGGGGCGGCCTGCTCGGCGCGGCGCCGGTGATGACCGTCTCCGAGTGGAGCAGCGCGCGATTCGTCCGGCGCGGCGGTCGCATGCCCGCACCGCTCGGCAGCCTCAGGAACTGAGCGGCGCCTCCCGTCCGAGGGCGCTAAACCGGCCGACGGCGGGTGCCGATGTATCATAATGCGGCCAGCGCGTATCGTCCGCACACGAGAGGACGCCCATGAGCCACCGGGCCGAGACAACAAGGGCACTCGTCCGCGTCGCCACCGCGTTGATGCTCGTCGCGCTCGTCTGCGTGCCGGGCGGGCGCGCACACGGCGTCGCTGTCGGCACTCCCGTGGTGACGCTCTCGGACGGGTTCACCAACGCAACGAACGTGACGTACACGTTCTCGGGCTACACGGTCGGCAACGGTGAGATGATCGTCGCCGCCGAGGTGACCTTCCCGGCGGGCACCGATGTCAGCGGCGCGACCGCCGTCAGCCCGGCCGGCACGAGAACCGTGAGCGGGCAGACCGTGCGGGTGGACTTTGCCACACCGGTACCGCGCGGCGCCGCGTTCTCGATGAGCATCGGGGGCATCCGCAACCCTGCGACGGCCGGCACATACAACGCCGGAGACATCACCTTCTATCCGGTCAACCCCGCCAACAACAACCCTCGTAACCCGCAGCCCCATCCCACTGGCGACTACACGCTCATCCAGCCGTACCTGACGCTCTCGGTCGATCCTGCAGCGGTATCCTTCGATCTCGCGCCAGATGTGACCGCTGGCCCCGAGATCATCACCGTGCATGTGGAGTCGAGCCACCCGTACACCATCACGCGCACTGTGGGCGGCAGCCACGACCTGTTCGGCCTCCAGGTGACGGGCTCGGCCAGCGGCTCTAAGCCGGCCGGCTCGGCATCGTACGCGGAGAGCCTGACCGCCACGGCGCCGTGGACCACCGAGGGCGACCGCACCTATACGGCGACGGTGACGTACACGGTGGTCAACTACTGAGGGCACTGTGTTCCCGACGAACGGTGCCGCTCGTGCGCACATTAGTGCCGTTCGTCACATTTTCCTGCCGTACGGCGTCTTACCCTCATGTTGCGCGACCTGAGCCCCGATAACTGCTGTAGACAAGGATGCTGTGGCCATCGCGCCATCACGCACAACACCGAGGAGGAAACAGAATGAAGAAAGTAGCCCTGGTAGCCGTCATGATCGCCGCCCTCGTTCTGGGTATCGCCGGCGCGGCGATCGCCGCTGATGAGGACGTCGTCGTCAGCGCTCGCATCAACCCCGCGTTCTCGATGACGATCAACCAGAACGCTGTGGACTTCAACGGCGTGGACGTCGGCTCGAGCTACAGCGACGACACCACCCTCATCACCGTCAAGTCCAACAAGCTGTGGGACTTCTCCAAGGGTGCCACCGTTGACGCCCTGCTCGTCCCGGTCCTCTCCGAGTCGACCGATGTCGCCGCCGGCACCGGCCTCGCCCGTGGTGTCACCCACATCACCGCGACCTACGACCTCGATCTGACCGGCGACGCCGCCTACGACCTCGAGGCCGATACCGCGTACCAGGCCACCTACTCCTACACCGCGGTCCAGCAGTAATACGCCGGGTGTACGCGAAGCACCACATCGTGTGAGCCGCGTGCGGCCGGGATGGGACCCCATCCCGGCCGCACGAACGGAATCCGGCACGAACCTGCCGGACAACCGACCGCCGAGGAGCGATCACCGTGAGGCACAGCGCGCAGGACACACGGAGCAGCGGAGGAGCCGTCCTCGGCCTTCTCGTTGCTCTCGCGCTCGCTGCGTCGCTCATCGCGCCCACACCTGCCGGCGCCGAATCGGCCAGCGTCACTGTGACGGCGACCATCGCACCGGTGTTCTCGCTCACGATCCTCACCGATGGCGCCGTCACGTTCGGCGAGGTCCCTGCGGGAGCCGTCTACGAGTCGTCGGACACGCAGGTCCTGCGCGTGCGCTCGAACCGGCCCTGGGAGCTCTCGGACAGCTCGGACACCGAGATCGCCGTCGGCGACCTCGTCCTCCCGCGCGAGACGTTCGTCCGCCACAGCGTGACGCCCTCGTTCGGCGTGGGGCAGCCGGCCGGCGTGCACGACATCCTGTGTACCTACACGCTCGACCTCACCGCGCCCGAAGCGCTCGACCTGCCAGCCGGGACGCTCATCTCCACGCGCTTCGGCTACACCGCAGTCCAGCAGTAGCGCCTCGGCTCCGCCAGCGGACCGAGACACGCTCAACAGCTCCACCGCCCCCCGCCGCACCATCTCCCTGACGCGCGCGCCACTTCAGACGTGGCACTCGCGCTCTCATTGCCTACGGCATCCCGAGAACAGACAGCCGCCACCGGCTGTGCGCGATACCGCTCATCCGACGCCGTTCGTCGCCCTTTAGCGGCCGTTCGTCAGGACGAACGGCCGCCTGTGCCTTTCATCACCCTCTTTGCGCCATCGGTCACCGATACACGGTGTGCAAGCGCGGATGAGAGGCACGGAGATGAACACCCAGACCACAACCAGGACCCGCCGGCTCGGGATCACTCTCGCAGCGATCGGCCTTGCCGGGATGCTTGTGGCGCCGCAGCTCGCAGCGGCTGCCGGGGCCGAGGTCAACGTCTCTTTCAGCGTCGCCCCCACGGTGCGTGCGACGCTCGTTGACGAGGGGATCTTCGTCCAGACCAACACCGCGTGGGTCCTCACCGTCGAGCGTACGGACGTTGACGGCGCCGCGTTCACCGAGACGGTCCGGGGAACCGCGACCGGCTCGGCGGGCAGCCTGGTCCCGGTCGAGGGCCTGGTGACCTACACGCTGGTCGCCGAGTAGCGCCATACCACTTAGACAGTAAGCGCCCGGCCGTCGCGATCGATGGCTGGGCGCTTCATCTGTCGTCACGTATGCGGACCCTGCGACGTGCCCTCCGGTGACACAAACAGGCTCGAGCTCAGTCTTCGGTGTCCTCTGACACCCGATCCTCGGCGTCTGCACTCTTCTTCTTCGCCGCGGACTTCACACTCGAGCGCCACACGAGCCACAGGATCGGCAGACCGATCGCAAGCACCACGGCGATCGCGAACCACAGGGGCACCACCCAGAACGTGCGATCCTTCGTCAGCCGCTCGGCAACCGTCGCGCCAGGAGCGCTTCCCGTCTCCTTGTCGTAGGCGATCTCGACCCGCATCGTGTACTTGCCGAAGTTGGCGTCCGTGAGCCTCAGCCCACCGGTGTACTCACGCGTGCTCCCCGCGTAGACGATCGGCGCGGTCTCGATCTCTGAGCGCATGCGCTCGGCCTCAGAGCCGTCGAGCACGACGAGCGACGGCGTGTAGCGCTTGTCGATGTTGCCTTCGTTGGTCAGCGTGAAGGAGTACGGCACCACGTCGCCGATGACGAAGCCCCGGACGGCGAACGGCGCAACGTCCAGCCGGTCGACGATGTCGCCCGCTACCCGTAAGACGATGCGCGCACCGATGCGCCCGGAGATCTGCGATGAGGTCCCCTCGGCATCGGCGGTGTCGAACATCTCGAAGAAGATGATGGCGTTGTAGTCGCCCGGCGTCGCGCCCTCTGGCACGCGCATCTCGAAGTCGATCATCATCTCATCGCCGGGCTCGAGCTCGATGTACGGCGTGTTCGCGATGACCTGCGTCTCGGCCGGCATCCGAAGAGAGATCCACGAGGCGGGGCTGCGGTTGAACTCGCCCTGCGCCCCCGTGGGCTTGACGTACTCGGGCATGCCCTCGGCGTCGTAGACGACATCGTTGGTGTACACGAGCGCCCTGAGCGGCTCGTCACCGTTGTTGGCCACCGCGATGGTCTCGCTGGCGACGCCGCCGGGCGCCAGAGAGAGTTCCACGGTGCCGGTGCTGAGCGCGATCGTGCGCTCGGCAAGCGCAGGCGCCACCACGCCGAACACGAGGGCTGCCGCAAGGACCACGGCAGCCGCACCGCGCACGAGCATCCTCGAACGCGTCATCATATGCCTACCGCCTCTCGGAACGACTTCACCTGACGCCGCGCTACCGGGACCTGCGTCTCGTCGCGGTCTGCGACCACCACCACATACGAACCGTCCACCCGGAGGATCTCCTTGACCTTGTTGAGATTGATCATGTAGCTGCGGTGCAGCCGCCGGAACACCTCGACCGACAGCCGCTCCTCGAGCTCGCTCAACGTCAGGTCGACGAGATACTGGTTCTCATACGTGTGGACGTAGGTGGACTTGTTCTTGGCCGAGACGTACACGACGTCATCGAGGTCCAGCAGCACCGTGCGTCCGCCCTTGCGGACGGCGAGCTTGCGGAACTCGGCGTCCCCGGCTGCCGCCGTGGCAGGCGTGCGGGCACGCCCGCGCATCAGGCTCTCGATCCGCGCGACGAGCTCCATCAGGTTGAACGGCTTGGTGACGTACTGCTGAACGCCCTGCTTGAACGCCAGGATACGCGCGAGGTCCTGCGTCTTGGCCGTGAGCATGATGACGGGGATGTCGGCTGTGGCGGGATCGTTGCGGATCTCCATCAAGGCCATCCAGCCGTCGACCCGGGGCATCATGATGTCGAGCAGCACGAGGTCGATCGGGTTCTTCCTCAGGGAATCCAGTGCCTCCGCGCCGTCCGAGGCCGTATACACCTGCATGCCCTCGGCCTCGAGCCCCATACGCAGCATGTCGACGATCGACTGGTCGTCATCGACGACGAGCACCCGGATGGACTCCGACATAGGACACCTCCGCATCGCCGCCGCATCGACAAGACACGCCGTTCATCGGAGTGGAACGCCGACCATCGCGATCCCACGACTGAAGTGTACCGTACATCACACCAATCGGACTATTCAGCCGTGCGCTTGAGCCATTCATCTATGGCCTGGGCGGAGCGCTTGCCGGCGCCCATCGCCAGGATGACGGTCGCCGAGCCGGTCACGATGTCGCCTCCGGCGAACACGCCGGGCTTGGAGGTCGCTCCGTCCTCGTCGGCGACGATGTAGCCGCGCTTCGTGAGCTCAAGGTCCGGCGTGGTCTGCGCCAGCAGCGGGTTCGCCCGCGTGCCGATGGCCATGATCACCGTGTCGCAGTCGATCGTGAAGTCGGCGCCGAGCACGCACACCGGCGCCCGACGCCCGCTGGCGTCGGGCTCGCCGAGCTCCATGCGGTTGGCGGTGAGCCCGGTCACCCAACCGTCCTTGCCGAGGATCTCGGCAGGCGAGCACAGCATCTTGAACTCGATGCCTTCCTCGTGCGCATGGTGGACCTCCTCCTTGCGCGCGGGCATCTCGTCTTCGGTCCGGCGGTAGACCAGGAAGACCTCCTCGGCACCGAGGCGCTTGGCAGTGCGCGCGGCGTCCATCGCCACGTTCCCGCCCCCCACCACGGCCACCTTGCGCCCACGCCAGATCGGCGTGTCGGCCTTCGGGAACTCGTAGGCGCGCATGAGGTTGGCGCGGGTGAGGTACTCGTTCGCGGAGTACACGCCGTTCAGGTTCTCGCCCGGGATGCCCATGAACACGGGCAGTCCCGCCCCGTTGCCGATGAAGACGGCGTCGTAGCCCTCCTCGGTCAGCAGCTCGTCGATGGTGTACGTGGCTCCGATGACCACGTCGCAGCGGATCTCGGCGCCCATCTCCTCGAGCAGGCCCACCTCAGCCTGGACGATGTGCTTCGGGAGACGGAACTCGGGGATGCCGTAGGTCAGCACGCCGCCGGGTGCGTGCAGGCTTTCGAAGACGGTGACGGCGTGGCCGAAGCGACGCAGTTCACCGGCGCACGCAAGCCCGGCGGGGCCGGAGCCTACGACAGCCACCCGGAAACCGGTGTCCTCGCCGACCTCCGGCACGCAGCGATGCTCGAGCTCACACGCAAGGTCGAAGTCGCCGAGCCAGCGCTCGAGACGCCCGATGGCCACCGGCTCGCCCTTCTTGGCCAGCACACAGGCCACCTCGCACTGCTCCTCCTGCGGGCACACACGCCCGCACACGGCGGGCAGCGCGTTCTTCTCCTTGAGCACCGCCACGGCGTCGTAGTAGTCGCCGTCGATCATGTGGCCGATGAACGACTTGATGTCGATGTTGACCGGACAGCCCTCGATGCACGTGGCGTTGCGACACTGCAGACACCGGCTGGCCTCCGCGCGCGCCATCTCCTCCGTGTAGCCGAGCGTGACCTCCTCGAAGTCACGCGCACGCTCGGCCGCATCGCGCTCGGGCATCGGCGTGCGCGGGATGCGCGCGGGCCGGTGACGGGGCTTCTCGGCAGGCGCAGGAGCGCCGGATCCCTCTACGTGTGACATGAGCACTCCCGGCTGTACTCGGCATCGGCAAGCCGCTCATCGTCCGCGTATACGCGCTGGCGGCTCATCAGCTCCTCGAAGTCCACAAGGTGACCATCGAAGTCCGGGCCGTCGACGCACCCGAACCGCGTCTCACCGCCGACCGTGCAACGGCACGCGCCGCACATCCCCGTGCCGTCGACCATGATCGGGTTGAGCGACACGACACAGGGGACGCCCGCCTCTTTGGTAGTGGCGGCGCAGAACTTCATCATGATCGCCGGACCGATCGCCATGCTGTGGTCCACGGCGCCTGCGTCACAGAGCTCCTTGAGCGGCGCCGTCACGAGGTCCTTGCGGCCGGCCGATCCGTCGTCGGTGGTGATGATCAGTTCCTTGAGCGGCAGCGCTCGGAACTCGTCCTCCAGGATCAGGAGGTCGGCGTTGCGGGCGCCCAGGATCACGGTGACCTCGTTGCCGGCGGCGAGCATCGCGCGTGCCACGGGATAGGCCACCGCCGCACCCACTCCACCGCCGACCACCACGACCCTGCCAAGGCCCTCGACGTGCGTGGGTACGCCGAGCGGGCCGGCAACGTCGGCGAGCGACTCGCCAGCGCTCATCCGCGAGAGCTGATGCGTGGTCTTACCCACACGCATGAAGATGAACCGGATCCATCCCTCCTCGGCGCTCCAGTCCGAGAACGTGAGGGGGATCCGCTCCCCGTTCTCGTCGGTGCGCAAGATGAGGAACTGGCCGGCCTTCGCCTTGCGGGCAATCGCCGGCGCCTCAACACCCATCTCGAAGACGGCGTCTGAGAGTCGTCGTGTGTGCACGATGGGGAACATGGGTCCTCCATGGTTGTTACACTTGCCTGGCGGCGGAACGTGCCGACCAGTATAACCGCATGACGCAAGGTAGGGCATTCAGTGCGACGATTCGCGTTCATGGCCATCCTCCTCGCCCTCGCGACCACGGTGGTCGCGTGTGGTCCTGGCGTCCCGGTGACCGTCAGTAAGGAAGCGATCGGCACGGTGGTGAGCATCACCGCATACGGCGACGACGAGGACGCGGTCCGCGACGCGATCGACAACGCATACGCCGCGATGGCCGAGGTGGAATCGGCGCTCAACGCACACGACCCGGCATCGGCCATCTCCCGCTTCAACGCCACGCCCTTCGAGGATCAGGAGCTCCCCCCCGATGCGGTGCAGGTGCTCGACGCGATCGAGACGCTCGAGGTCTCCGAGTGGTTCTCCCCGGCACTGTTGAGCGTCACGCAGCTCTACGACTTCGAAGACGGCGGCACGGTGCCCGCCGAGGAGGACGTGCTCACCGCGCTGGTGGCGGCGTCGCGCTTCGACCGCACATGCACGAGCGCCGCGCGGTTCCGCCCGGTCGAGGGGTCAGACACCCGGTTGCAGCCCGGAGGCCCGCTCGCGCCCGGCCTCGACCTGGGCGGCGCTGCCAAGGGTCTCGCACTCGATCGGGCGCGCGAGACGCTCAGGGCAAGCGGATCCGTCACCGCCGCGCTCATCACCTCCACCAGCACCACCGTCACACTGGGGACCAAGCCGGACGGCACACCCTGGCGCGTCGGCGTTGAAGACCCGCGCGAGACCGGGCGCGTGACCGCCGTCTTCGAGATCACGGGCGACGGCGCGCTTTCCACCTCGGGAGACTACCAGCGGTACTTCGAGGTGAGCGGCACGCGCTACCACCACATCCTCGACCCGGCGACCGGCAGACCCGCGCGTGGCATGCGCTCCCTCACTGTCGCCGGAACATGGCTCACCGGCCTTGAGACGGACGTTCTATCCACCGCGCTCTTCGTCGCGGGCACGGAAGACGCGCGGGGTTATGCGGTGTCCAACGGGATCGCGCTGTACACGGTCGACGCCGAGGGGCGGACACTGGTCGTGCCCGCCCCTGAGGAATCCGGAGTGCGCGTGACCGAGCAGGCCACGCCACTGCCGTGATGTGCTAGATGTAGCTCTTCACGATGCCGTAGAGCACCGGCATCTCCCACATCTCACCCTGGAAGGCCTTGATCGCACCCATGATGGCGAGCACGAACAGACCGATGCTGGCCAGGCCGATCAGAAGCGCGATGATCCAGCCGATGATCGGGATGATGCCCACGATCGTGGCGCCGACACTGAATACGACGCCCGCGAGCCACAGCCCGATCGCCTGGACGGCGTGGTGCTTCACGAACCGCTCGTTCTTATACGGTTCCATCAGCAGCGCGATGAGGGCGACGACGCCGAAGATGTAGCCGAGAGCCGCAAGCAGCTTCCCCGTATCGCTCGGAACATCCCCACCGGGGGCGGGGGCGCCGGGTGCGGGCGGTGCGGGCGGTGCCGGCGGTGTGCTGTTGAAGTCATCGCTCATGCGTATCAACCCCTCCTCGTTGGCAGCCGGCCCGACGCGCGGCGCCGGGCCCTCGTTTGCAGTATACCCATTGCGCCTGGTACCATTTCTGCAGTAGCGCCTTCCGGCGGGAACCTATCCGGCTCTTCTGGGGCCGTCCGGAGGATACACAGCATGCGACGCAGACGCGCACTCTCTTCGATCATCGCGCTCTTCTTCAGCCTCACGCTCATCGTGACCCCGTTCGCGCACGCCGCGACCGAGTCCGACCTGCGCGCCCACGAAGAAGCGGCCCGCAAGGCGCGTGAGGCCGCCGCGGCAGCGCAGTCCGAGGCCGACCGGCTCTCCCGTGAGGTCGCGGACCTCGACCGGGCCATGGACACGATCCAGGCGGACATCAACGCGCTCGCCGATGATATCGCCACGGCCACCGAACGGACCACGCGCCTCAAGTCCGAGGTCGACACCCTGCGCGCGCAGGTGAGCGCCAAGCAGACGGAGATCGACGAGACGCAGGCGGAGTACGACCGCCAAAGCGGCCTGCTCGCCGAAAGGATCCAGACCACCTACAAGAACGGTGACTTCCTCTACCTCGAGCTGCTGCTCGACAGCCGCAGCGTCGAGGACCTCATCGCCCGCACATCGCTCGTCCAGCGGGTCATCAAGTCCAACAGCGAGCTCGCCGTGTGCCTCAAAGAGACCCGCATCGCCCTTGAGAAGGCCAAGGCCGAGATCGAGCGCGACCTCGCGGCAGTGGACGCCAAGCGCGCTGAGGCACAGGCCGAGGAGGACCGCCTCCGCAACCTGCGTGCCCAGCACCAGAGCAAGCTGAACGCTCAGAAGGCAGCGCAGGACAAGAAGGCGGGCCTGGTGGCGGAGAACGAAGCCAACGCCAAGCGTCTGCGGGCGCTCGCTGAGGCCGAAGAGGCCGAGTCGGCCAAGATCGCCGCCGAACTGTACGGCACCGGCTCGGGCTACTTCGCAGGGGTCATGGCGTTCCCGGTGCCCGGCTTCGAGCAGGTGCCTACCGGCGGATCGGCGTTCGGGTACCGCATCCATCCGATCCTCGGGTACCGCAAGTTCCACGCGGGCATCGACATCGGCGGACGCGCCGTGGGCAAGGACATCAACGGCGCTACGATCGTCGCGGCCGCAGACGGCAAGGTGATCTACACCGGCTACCGCGGTGGTTACGGTCACACGGTCATCATCGACCACGGCAACGGCGTCACCACGCTGTACGCGCATATGCAGAGCGGTAGCTACAAGGTCAGCAACGGCCAATCCGTCACCAAGCGGCAGGCGATCGGTGCGGTGGGCTCTACGGGGCTTTCAACAGGCCCGCACCTCCACTTCGAGGTGCGCATCAACGGCAATCCCGTCGACCCGATGAAGTACCTCCAGTAGGCCTGATGCTTGCCCGTGCGGGCGCGTCGCGAATGCCGCGTCGCTAGTCTGCGTTGTACTCCCGCATCGCGCTCTCCACGCCGTGCTCCAGAACGTGCAGTGCCGCCTGCGCGGCATGCGGCACGACGTCGGCAAGCCGCTCGGCCACCTCACGGCGCAGAGGCTCAAGTACGAAGTCCGCAGGATCCTGTCGGCCGGGTGGGCGACCAATCCCCACGCGAACGCGCAGGAAGTCGCCTCCGCCGAGCGCTGACACGAGCGAACGCAGCCCGTTGTGCCCTCCGTGCCCCCCGCCGCGTTTGACACGCACGGTGGCCTCAGGGATGTCGAGGTCGTCGTGGACCACGATGATGCCCTCGACCGGCACCTCGTGGGTGCGGGCAAGCTTCGCCACCGCCGTGCCCGACAGGTTCATGAAGGTCTGCGGCTTCGCGATGACGAGGTCGTCGTCACCGAAGCGGACGAGGCCGACCTTGGCGCCGGCCTCGTCCTTCCAGTATCCGACACGCAGGTTCTCGGCCAGAAGATCGGCCACCATGAACCCGGCGTTGTGTCGCGTGTTCTCGTACTGGGGACCCGGGTTCCCGAGCCCCACGACCATGAGTGCCATCGGCGGTCCGGACTACTACTCGGCCTCGGCCTCGGCGGCCTCTGACTCCTTGCCGACCTCGGGCACCTCGCCCGGCTCGATGCCCTCGGCGGCCTCCTCCTCGACCTCCTCGGCCGCGGGAGCGGCCACCGAAGCAAGCGTGGTCTCCGGGTCGTCGAGGAACGTCACGCCCTTGGGCGCTGCGATGTCCGCGACGGTCAGCGACTCACCGATCTCGAGCGCGCTCACATCGACCTCAACGTGCTCGGGCAGGTCCTTCGGGCGTGCCTCGATCCGCAGTTCGCGCGCGGCATGCATGAGGACGCCACCGGCACGCTCACCTTCAGCGGACCCGACGAAGGTGATCGCAACGGTCGTCTGGATGGTCTCGCTCATGTCGACGGCCCAGAAGTCGATGTGCTCCACCGTGCCCTTGAGCACGTCGCGCCGGATCTCCTTGATGATGACGTCCACCGGCTTGTCTCGGCCTTCGATCGTCAGGTCGACGAGCGTGGAGCCCACCGACGCCTCGTGCATGAACCGCTCGAACACGCGGCGGTCGACTGTGACCGGCGTGGCCTCGAACTTGGGCCCGTACACGACGCCGGGGATACCGTCCTCGCGGCCGAGCTTCTTGCTCGACTTGCCGATGACGTCCCTCGGCTCGACACTCAGTTCGACGACATGTGTCATGTGGTGCCTCCTTATCGGTATCAGGGCCGCAGGTCTGCAGGCCCTGGCGCCTCTCACTCGCTAGAGCTGGAAGTCCGGGTCGAACAGCTCGGACACCGACTCATCGTTGTACACGTTCTGGATGGCCCGCGCGAACAGCGGCGCCACCGAGAGCACACGGATCTTGCCGTGCTGCCGCTCTCCGGGCACCGGCAGCGTGTTGGTGACCACGACCTCCTCGATCGGCGCCGAGTCGATCCGGTCGAACGCCGGTGCGGAGAAGATGCCGTGCGTGGCGGTGACCCACACGCGCGCCGCGCCCTTCTGTATCAGCGCGCGGGAGCCCTCGGTCACCGAGCCGGCCGTGTCGATCATGTCGTCGGCAAGGATGCAGTTCTTGTCCACCACGTCGCCGATGACGTGCGTGATCTCGGCCACGTTGTGCTCCGGACGGCCCTTGTGCAGGATCGCCAGGCTCCCGCCGAGCATGTCGGCCATCTTCTTGGCGGCCTTGACGCGGCCCACGTCCGGCGAGACCACGACCATGTCCTCCAGGCCGAGGCCCTCGAAGTAGTCGGCGAGGATCGGCAGGGCGGTCAGGTGGTTCACCGGCTGGTTGAAGAATCCCTGGATCTGCCCCTGGTGCAGGTCCATCGTGATCACGCGCTCGGCGCCGGCGGTGGTGAGCAGGTCGGCCACCAGCTTGGCTGTGATGGGCTCACGCGCCGCCGACTTCTTGTCCTGGCGGGCGTAGCCGTAGTGCGGGATCACCGCGGTGATGCAGCGCGCGCTCGCGCGCTTGGCCGCGTCGATCATGATCAGCAACTCCATGAGCGCCGAGTTGACGGGCTGGCACATCGTCTGGACCAGGAAGATGTCGGCACCCCGCACGCTCTCCAGGTAGCGGACGTAGATCTCGCCGTTGGCGAACTTCGAGATCTTGATGTTGCCGAGCTCCACGCCGAGGTGCCGGACGATGTCCTCGGACAGCTCACGGTTGTGAGTGCCGGAGAAGACCATCATGCGCTTGCCGGGTGTGGACATCATCTCGCGCCACTCACTCCCTTACTCGTCGCCCGCAGGGTCGCCGTACCTCGGATCGCTCTCGCCCTCACAGGTTACCGCACCCGTGCCGACAACGGAGCCGGCTTCGATCCTTGCACCGGTGACACAGGCCAGCGGACCGACGGTCGCCCCGTCCCCAAGACTCGAGCCCGCCACGACAGACGCATCGATCACACACCCGTCTCCCACGCACGAATCGGTCACACGGGCGTCGGGGCCGATCCGGCAGTCGCTACCCACACAAGACTCGCCGAGGAGGAAGGTCATGGGCTCGAGTACGGTGTCGCGTCCCACGGTGACGTGCGGACCGACCCAAACGAGCGCAGGATCGGTCATCGTCACCCCTGCAAGCATGTGGCGTTCGTTGATGCGTCGCTGCAAGAGCCGGCCTACCTCGGCGAGCTGAACGCGCGAGTTCACGCCGTGTGACTCGTCGACATCGTCGGCCACGACGGCCTCCACCCGCAGCCCCTCGGCCACGAACAGGGCGACGAGGTCGGTCAGGTAGTACTCCGACTGCGCGTTGGAGGCCTCCAGGCGGTGCAAATGCGCCGAGAGCGCCGCACCATCGAAGCAGTAGATGCCGACGTTGCCCTCGGCGATGGCCTCCTGGCCGGGCGCGAGGTCGCGGTGCTCCACGATTGCCTGCACCGCTCCCGCCTCGTCCCGCACGATGCGGCCGTACCCGGTGGGGTCGGGGAAGATCGCCGAGAGCACCACGCATGCCGCACCGCTCGACACCTGGGCGTCCACGAGACTCCGGAGCGTCTCGGGGCGGATCAGCGGGACATCCCCGGCGAGCACGACGACGGGGCCCTCCAGGGCGCCGGTGGACTCGAGCGCACACATGACCGCGTGCCCCGTGCCGAGCCGCTGCTCCTGGCGAGCGAATCCCACGCCGGCGTCGGCAAGGAGCGCCTCGACCGTCTCAGCGCCGTGCCCAGTCACCACCACGACCCGGGTGATACCGGCAGTGCGGGCCGCATCGACGACGTGGGACACCATCGGCACGCCGAGGATCCGGTGCGCCACCTTGGGAAGGGCGGACTTCATGCGCGTGCCCTCGCCCGCGGCGAGTATGATCGCTGTCGCGCTCATCGGGACCCCTTCATGTCGGGCGACGTCCCCCGTGGCAGGTCGTGGCTGGGGCGGTAGGATTCGAACCTACGGATGGCGGATCCAAAGTCCGCTGCCTTACCGCTTGGCTACGCCCCACCGTGCATGCGTCAACAGCGGCACACGCTGTCTCGCGAGCGCAGGGAGTATACCATACGAGCACGTCAGGGGCTCAGGCGGAGACTACGCGTCGGCGAGGATCGCCTCCGCGGCACGGGCGAACGCATCCACGCCGCCCTCGGCCTCGAACTCGCTCAGCACCGCCTCCTGGATCTGCTGACGAGCGTCGGAGTTGATGGGGTGGCAGATGTCGCGGAACTCACCGCTCGGCAACTTGCGCGACGGCATTGCGACGAAGACGCCCTTGTCGCCGTTGACGACCCGGAGATCGTGGATGACGAACGCGTCATCGATCACGATGCTCGCGATCGCACAGACCTTGTTCATCGCGACCGGGCGCAGTGACACTCGTGTGATATCCATCGCCGACCCCCCATGTGCGTCTCTGCTCGCCCATGTACTTCGACGCGGCCGGGGCTATCCCTGCCGAGGGGGCTGCTGGCGGCCTACAGCGGCTCGATGAGGCACCCATGTGCGACGGTCGAGGTGGCAGCCGCCCACAGTCCGTTGTCGCGAGCAGCGCGCATGACTCGCTCGGCGGCTGACGCATCCACACAGACGCCGAAGACGGTGGAGCCGCTGCCCGCGACCGCCGCGCCCGCGACGCCGGGGCTCCGCCGCAGGTCGTCGATGACCTTCCCCACGTCCGGCACGAGCGAGACCGCGGCACCGGTGAGGTTGTTGAACAGACCAGCGGCGACGCGCTGCGCGTCCCCGGCCTCCAGTGCCGCCAGGATGGCGTCCGCCGGCCGCGTGGGTGCGGGCGGCAGCGCGTCGAACATCCGGTACGCCTCGGCGGTGTGTACCGGCGGAGTCGGCTTCACGAGCACGATCGGAGCTTCGAGTGCCCGCAGACCGCGCTCCAGGACGTCGCCTCGGCCAGAGAAGAGCGCGCACCCCCCGGTCAGGAAGAACGGCACGTCGGCGCCCAGCTCACGGGCTATGGCGACGGTCTCAGCCGAGTGGGCGGGAAGACCCCACATCGCGGCGAGCCCCGTGATGACTGCGGCCGCGTCGGCGCTCGCGCCGCCCAGCCCGCCTCCGGCCGGGATCCGTTTGTCCACGGCGATGGCGACGTCGAGGCGGCGGCCCAGCCGCGCGGCCATCTGGTGCGCGGCGCGCCAGGCCAGGTTGTCCTCCGGGGACAGGTCCGGCATCCCGTCGCACACGAACGCGAACCGTGTGGCCGGACGGATCGTCACGGTGTCGCCGAACGCGAGCGCATGCAGGACGGTCACGACATCGTGGTACCCATCCGGCCGGATGCCGCCAACGGCGAGATGAAGGTTGATCTTCGCCGGAGCGAGCACGCGCAGTGCGCCGTCAGCCACCGTGCCCCCTAACGCGACACGCGGGGCCAGAGGCCCCGCGTCGGTTGCGGTGATGCGATGTGGACGAGCGTCAGTTCAGCCACGGGAAGACGCACTCCCCGGTCTCGCAGTGCGTGAGCTCCACGGTGCCGGTGAGGATGTCGACATAGCTGTACGAGACACGCGCCGTACGTCCGCGCTTCTCGTCGATCTTGATCACGAACAGACTCGGGTGCGTCTGCTCCAGAACCCCCTCGCGCTCCAGGACCTTCGACCGGCCCATGTTCGCCTTGAGCTTCATCCTCGAGCCCATCATGGTCTCAAGGTCACTCCTGATGCGACCTACAACCTGCACCTGGTTCATGGTATCCATACATCGACCTCCTCGAAGATACGTAGTATACAGAAGAACCGGTCAGACCTCAATGGCTCCGGCGTGTTCTACCAGCGCATTTCCGAGTGCGAGGTAGTCGTCCACATCCAGGCTCTCCGCCCTGAGCGACCCATCCAGGCCCGCTGTGGCAAGGATCCGGGACACCGTGTCGACCGACACGCCGAGACCGGCCGAGAGCGAGTTGCGGAGCGTCTTGCGCCGCTGCGAGAAAGCGGCGTCGGCCGCACGAGCCGCCGCCGTACGGACGTGACCCGGCAGGTCGCCGCGGTCCCGGTCGAGGCGGATCACTGCCGAGTCGACACGCGGAGGCGGCAGGAAGCACGCGCGGGACACGGCGAAGCGCCCCGTCGGCCGCGCATGGAGCCGCAGCTTGACCGTATACGCGCCGTACTCCTTGGTGCCCGGAACGGCAGCCATCCGCCCCGCCACTTCGGCCTGGACCATCACGATCGCCCGCTCGAGTGACGGCAGCATCTCGAAGAACCGGAGCACCACCGTAGCGGCGATGCCGTACGGCAGGTTGGCCACGAGGGCCCTCGGGTGCTCGCCGGACGCTGCCAACTCCCCGGCGGTGACGCTTACCGCGTCGGCGTGGACGACCGTGAGCCCCGACCGCTCCTCGGCCAGATGCGCGAGCACGGGAAGCAAGCGGGTGTCGTACTCGACCGCCGTCACCAGGGCCCCTGCGCCCAGCAGCGCGTCGGTGAGGGTGCCGATGCCCGGACCGACCTCGACGATGGGCTCGCCGGCGGCGATACCGGCAAGGTCGAGGATGCGACCGACCACGTTGTCGTCCACGAGGAAGTGCTGCCCGAGCGACTTCTTCGTGCGCAGACCGTAGTCGTCAAGCGCAGCGATGGTCGCCGAAGGGGTCGCGAGCCGCGAGTAGACCATGAGCGGTCCGAACTAGTCGAGGATCGTGATGGTGACTGCCCGGCGGCCCCATGCCCGGGCCTTGGCCTTGGCCGCGCTCTCGCCACCCGCCCAGAAGCAGACGTCGATCTTCTGGCCCTTGATCGCGCCGCCGATGTCGGCGGCCACCGCATAGCCATACCCGGGCACATGGACCTTCGTGCCGAGGGGGATGACCGAGGGATCGACGGCCACGATGCCCCAGCCGTCGGGGATGCGATATCCGGCGAGCTTGCGCTCGATGACCGCCATGCCGCCGCAGCCGGGATCCCATGGCGTGTAGGCGGTCGAAGTGACGGCCATCTTTGTACCGCCCGTCGGTGGCGTCGCACCGGGCACGGCCCCACCGGTGGGCGTCGGGGCCTTGGCCGTCGGGTTCGGCGCCTTCGGAGGCTCAGGAGCCCGCGTGCCGACCGTGACGAGCTCAGGCACCGCCGCCGTGAGCACCTCCTCGGCCTTCACGGTCCGACGGGTCTCGGCCTCGCCCACCACGAGCACTTCGTAGATGCGCATCGCGGTGCCGTTGACGCCCTTGCGGGTCACGATGCGGCGACCGGCCGCGACGCTCGCGTCTTCCTGCTCGACCGTATCGAACGGAAGCGACACTTCCTCACGGACGATGCGGACGAACACATCGGTAGCGGTGATAGTCATGCCGGACACGAGGGGGGCGCCGACGTCCGGAGAGACGTGCAGGCCGAGGGAGGGATCGAGCCCTGCCGAGACGAGCGCGTCGGCCACCGTGGCACCGACGACCTTCAGCTCGAGCGGCGTGCCATTGCAGTCGAGGGTGACCGGGACGGCCTGACGCACGATGATCTCGGTGCCGTCAGTGACCAGCGCCTCGGGCAGAGGGCTCACAACGTCACCCTCGGCGAGGACGATGTCGACCTCTTCGAGGACCTGCGAGACGGTCTCTGCTTCTGTGGTGTAGTAGACGCTCTCGCCGTCGATGACGACGGTCACGCCTTTCCTGGCCCAGACGAACCCGGATGCGATGAGTGGTATGACGAGGGCTGCGATGAGGATGATGGCGATATGGGCAGTCTTGAGGTGGCGGGCCGGATGCTCCGGCGTGCGCATACAACCCCTTCGACCGGTTACATGTCGATGTCAGTGTGCGACCTTCGCAGTATAGCGGATGCGCCCCCGCCGAACCACGCCGGGAGCCGTTCAGGATGACGAACGGTCACCGCTTGCCGCACGTCTCTGCACAGTCGCTTCCGCGACCTGACGACCGGCGGCGTGCGCCTGTTCGAGAGCGTCGGGGCGGACGCTCAGGTCCGCCGGACGGTCGACACCCTCGACCCTCACCTCGGCGACGACGTCCACACCGAGCACCGCGAAGACGCTCCTGATCGTCGCGTCGGCCGCGTCGAAGCCGAACGGGTCGCCACCGCTGCGGGCAAGCAGGACCGCGCCCGGACGACGCCGCGGCGGCTCCTGGCCAAGCACGTGCGTTCTGGCCCAGTAGGGCTGCATCCGGTCGATGACGGCCTTGAGCACCGCGGGCACGGTGGCGAAGAAGACGGGGCTTGCGACGATGAGGGCGTCCGCAGCGTCGATCGCCCGGTACAGCGACGCCCCGTCGTTCAGCACGCACTCGCCGGTCAGGCTGCACGCGTTGCAGCCCAGGCACGGCCGCGCGCCGCTCGTCGACGCGACGAGGACCTCGGTCCGAGCGCCGGCACCCTCCGCACCCTCGAGCGCCGCCTCAAGCAGCCGGTCGCTGTTGCCATGCCGCCGGGGACTTCCGGCGATACCGAGTACGAGCGGCGACCTGCTCATCGCACGTGCTCCCGTGAGAACAGCCGTCGTGCAGTGCCGAGTGCGGCCGTCGCCACCTCGGCGGTGCTGATGCCCTTGACCTCGGCGATGCGTGCGGCGGTCAGCACCACGAACGCGGGTTCGTTACGGCGGCCCCGGTACGGGTCGGGAGCGAGGAACGGGCAGTCGGTCTCGACGAGAAGGCGGTCGAGCGGAATGATCCGCGCGGCCTCGCGCAGGGCGTCGGCCTTCTTGAAGGTCACCGGTCCGGCGATCGATATGTGGCATCCGAGTTCGAGGAAGCGCTCGGCAAGGTCGGGGCCTTCGGTGAAGCAGTGGATGATGCACCCCGCAGGCGGTGGGCCCATCTCGGCGATGAGCGACGCGCCTTCTTCGTGCGCCGCGCGCAGATGGACCTCGACCGGCAGGCCCACCTCGTGGGCAAGGGCCAGATGCCGACGGAACCACGTGCGCTGCACGTCGCGCGGCGAGTGGTCGTAGTGGAAGTCCAGGCCGAGCTCACCGAAGGCCACCACGCGCGGATCGGCCACAAGCGACCGCAAGCGTTCGAGCAGCCCTTCATCGCCGCCGCTCGCATTGTGTGGATGCCAGCCGACGATCAGGCGTACCTCGGGCACATCGCAGCTCTCTCCGTCCAGGGCGAGAGCGGCCGCCTCCTGCCATCCCGACAGTCCGTCGAGCGTGCGCTCCGGATCCTCGGTGAGGTCCACGACCGTCGCGATGAGAGCGACACCCGCACGCGCGGCGCGCACGAGCGCCGCGACCGGGTCGTCGAGCATGTCGAGGTGCGCGTGCGAGTCGACGCACAGAGCGCCGATGCTGGGCAGTGTCGGGAGTGCCTGGATCATCGGTGCGAGCGTCGGTGCGCCCTCACTCCTCCTCGTAGATGCGCGGGAACAGCGGCTCGCCTTTGGTGACCGGTGAGCCGGCAGGCAGGCCGCCCCAGCGTGCGGCCGAGGCGATATCGGTCACGGCCGCGATCTCACCGAGACCCAGCCGGCGCCAGACCTCGGCCGACGTGCCGGGCATGACCGGCGCGGTGAACAGCGCCGCGATGCGGACGGCCTCGAGCGCGTTGTAGAGCACGGCTGCCAGACGTGCCGTGTCGCCCTCCTTGGCGAGCGTCCACGGTGCGGCGTTCTCGATGTAACGGTTGGCGCACTTGATGAGCTCCCACGCGCTCTCAAGCGCCCCCGCGTAGTCCAGACGGGCCATGCGCTCCTCGTAGGCCGCGGGCAGCCCCTCGGCGATGCCACGCATCTCGGCGTCCTCGGGCGTCTCCATCCGGGGGTCCGGCGTCGCGGGTGCCAGGCCGTTGAGGTACTTCTCGGTCATGTTGAACAGGCGCGAGCACAGGTTGCCCCAGTCGTTGGCGAGGTCCCCGTTGTAGCGCTGGACCATCGCCTCCATTGAGATGGAGCCGTCCATGCCGAACTGCACGTCACGGAGGAAGTAGTAGCGGTACGCGTCGACGCCGAAGCGCTGGACCAGCGAGGCGGGCGTCTGAGCGTTGCCCTTGGACTTGGACATCTTCTCGCCCTTGGTGAGCAGGAAGCCGTGCGCGAACACCGCCTTGGGCGGCTCGATGCCGGCGGCCATGAGCATCGCGGGCCAGATGACACAATGGAAGCGGATGATGTCCTTGCCGACGAAGTTGTAGTCGGCAGGCCAGTACCGCTCGAAACGGGCCACGTCGGCCGGGTCGTCGCTTCCGTAGCCGAGCGCAGTGATGTAGTTCAGCAGCGCGTCGATCCACACGTAGGTCACGTGCCCCTCGGCGAACGGGATCGGCACGCCCCAGGTGAACGTGGTGCGCGAGATGGACAGGTCCTTGAGGCCGCCGCGTACGAAGGAGACGACCTCGTTCTTGCGCGTCTCGGGCTGCACGAAGTGCGGATTCTCCTCGTAGAAGGCCAGCAGGCGATCGCCGAACTCCGAGAGCTTGAAGAACCAGTTGTCCTCACGGATGTGCTGCACCTCGCGGCCGCACTGCGGGCACATCCCGTCCTCGAGCTGCTCGTCGGTCCAGTACGTCTCGTCTGGTACGCAGTACCAGCCCTCGTAGTGGCCCTGGTAGAGCCACCCGTCGTCGTGCAGCTTCTGCCAGAACGCCTGCACACCGCGCTTGTGCCGCTCCTCGGTGGTGCGGATGAAGTCATCGTTGGAGATGCCGAGCATCTCCCACGCCTCGGTGAACTTGGGGGCGATCGAGTCCACCCACTCCTGCGGCGAGACGCCGTGCTCCTCGGCGGCCTGTGCGATCTTCTGACCGTGCTCATCGAGGCCGGTGAGGAACAGGACGTCATGGCCGGTCATGCGACGGTATCGGGCGATGGCGTCGGCGGCGACGGTCGTGTACGCCGTGCCGAGGTGCGGCTCGGCGTTCACGTAGTAGATGGGGGTGGTGACGTAGAAGGGCGACGTGCTCACCGGTGATTACCTCGTCTCCGATGTGGGCATTTATGGAAGTAGCCGCAGCACGCGGCGCGCTGCGCATGCGGCCCCTCATGATACCTCACACACCCGCCCGCACCTTCACCGTCGA
Source organism: Aeromicrobium sp. (assembly GCA_015351705.1). GTDB lineage: Bacteria > Actinomycetota > Coriobacteriia > Anaerosomatales > Anaerosomataceae > JADIIM01. Next base: position 23,291 of record JADIIM010000001.1, read on the forward strand.
GGAGATGGAACGATGAGAGACACCGGCATCGTCAGGCGCGTAGACGACCTGGGGCGCATCGTCATCCCGATGGAGCTCAGGCGCACCCTCGGCATCCGCGTCAAGGACCCGATCTCGATCTCGGTCGACGGCGAGCGCATCATCTTGGAGAAGTACCGCGAATCGTGCGTTATCTGCGGTAGCGAAGAGGACGTGCGCACCGTCAAGGACCGCGCGGTATGCGCGCGCTGCATCGAGGAGATCAAGAAGAAGTAGCGACCGAGATCCGGTAGACCTCGTTGCGTGGCAGCCCCGTCTCGGAAGCCACCTCACGGATCGCGTCCCGCCGCGTACGACCAGCCGCCTCGAGTTCCGTGAGCCGCTGGCGCACCACATCCTCGTCGATCGTGAGCTGGACCGCCGCGTCCGGGGGGCCCACAAGGAGCACGACCTCCCCTTTGAGCTGGCGCCCGACCATCGCTGCGGCGAGCTCCTCGACGGATGCGCGCGCGACCTCCTCGTGAAGCTTGGTGAGCTCGCGGGCGAGTGCTGCCCGGCGCCCCGGGAAAGACTCGGCGAGAGAGACGAGGGTGGCCGGGGTGCGTCCCGGGGACTCATAGAAGACGAGCGTGGCGTCCAATTGCGCGAGGCGCTCGAGCGCACGGGCCCGCTCCCCGGGCTTGCGCGGCAGGAAGCCGCCGAAGTAAAACGCATCGGTGGGCAGGCCGCTCGCCACCAGCGCGGTCACGATCGCCGACGGTCCGGGCAGTACCTCGACGCGCAGCCCGGCGTCCAGGCACGCGTCCACGAGATGGGCGCCGGGATCCGAGATCCCCGGAGTGCCGGCGTCCGAGACGAGGGCGATCCGCTCCCCGCGCTCGATCCGACCGACGATCTCCGGCGTTCTGGCCTGCCTGTTGTGCTCATGGTATGCCTCGAGCGGCGTATGGATCTCGTAACGCGAGAGCAGCTTGCGTGTCACGCGCGTGTCCTCGGCGGCGATGGCATCAGCGGTCCGAAGCGCGTCGAGCACCCGCAGCGTCACATCGCCCAGGTTGCCGATGGGCGTCGCGCAGACGAGCAGCGTGCCGGCGCCCCCGTTCATCACGCCTCGTGGTACGGAGGCGTCGGCGGAGGCGGCGGGATGAACGCCGCGGAGTCGGCGGCCACGGTCACCGGCGCCTCCTCCATGCCGGTCATGCGCCTGAAGAAGACCGTCCAGGCAGATGAGACGAACGTCCCGTAGATCGCTCCGGGGATCATGAGCAGCAGCACCATGAGAACGAGCAGGCCCGCCACGAGCGCGTACTGCTCGGCCACGACCAGACCGATCATGCCGATCACGAACGGAACGATGAGGATGAGCGTGATGAAGCCGTAGGCGATCCCGGGCATGATCATGACGAGCCAGAAGACGAAGGCGCCACGCTTGCCCCACAAGTCGCTCCAACCGCGCTTGATGGCCTGGCCGAACGACACGTCCTGCAACACGCCGTAGCGCAACGCGAGCTGGTAGACGATCCCCGCGATGATGGCCGCCGCTATCAGCAGCACGAACATGATCGGGAGGACCAGGCACACGCCGCCGAGAGCAAGCGCGGCTCCCTGCTCACCGGTCAGCAGCCCACCGATACCCGCCGTCGTGAGGATGACTACGGGGACCAGGACTATGGCCAGCACGGGCAACGCCACCACGAAACCGATCATAAACGTGCGGCCCCATCGGCGAAAACCGACGCCCCAGGCGCTCCCGAGACGCGGCGCGCGCGACTCGGCAGCCTCGTTGGCTCCGTAGACCAGCCCACCCTGCGCCGCGATGGAGAGCACCCAGAACGCCAGGCCGACCACCGCGAGCAGCGCGATGAGGATCACGATGAGAACCAGGTTCTCACTGAACCAGTTGATGAACTGCTGCTCGGCACCGGTCGGGAAGTCGCCGCTGCCGGTGGAGTACCCCGTGTTGCCCCCGCCGCCTCCCCCGCCGCTGGCCGCGCCGGCGAACAGGCCGAGGACCCACAGGGCCTTGTAGCGCCACGTGATGCTCCATGCCCGCTTGAGGATATCGAAGTAGTCCACGTGCGCTCCCGTCGGGATCGAGCGGCGTCTGCCGTTCTAGTCCACCGTCACCAGTTCGTACCCGCGCGTGCCGAGACCCATCTCTTCCGCATACGCGATGGCCCGCGTACCGTCCACGCCCGTGATGGACGCGAACTTGTCGTCGCCTGCCTTCATGCCCTCTCCCCGGGAGCCCGCCAGCCCCGTGGCACCGGTGACCAGATCGTATGAGGCCTGCTCGATCGCCACGATGTCGTCCGAGGCGAGTACGCCGAGGTCCGGGACGATGGGCGCATCCGAGAAGCTCCAGCAGTCGCAGTCGGGCGAGACCGCCGTCACGAACGACAGGTAGACGACCTTACCGTCCTTGCCCGAAAGCGCCCCCGCCACGTGCTCGACGATCTTCTCCTGGATCGAGGTCGCGTCCGTCTTCCACTGCGTGGCGATGGCGCCGTACGGGCACGCGGCCACGCACTCGCCACAACCGTAACAGCGCTCGTAGTCCACCACAGCCACGCGGTCCGGACCGATAGCGATCGCATCCACCGGGCACCAGCGCACACACCTCCCACACGCGGTGCACTCGGCGGGTGTCACCTCGGGCCGGAAATCGGCATGCATCCGCTGCTTGGCCGAGCGGGAGCCGAGCCCCATCCCCACGTTCTTCAGCGCGCCGCCGAATCCGGTGGCCTCATGACCCTTCACGTGCGTCACGACCACCATCGCGTCGGCGTGGATCGCGGCCGAACCGATCCGCACGCTGTCGAAGTGCCGGCCGGCGACCGGGACGTCGACCGCCTCGCGACCGTCGAGGCCATCAGCGATGATGAGCGGTGCGTCGACGGTGGCGAACCCGAACCCGTTGTGGACCGCACACGCAAGATGGTCGACCGCGTTCGCGCGCTCGCCACGGTACAGCGTGTTCGCGTCGGTGAGGAACGGCTTGCCGCCCGTATCACGGATGCGGCGAACCACCTCGCGCAAGTAGACGGGGTGCACGAACCCCGTGTTGCCCTGCTCGCCGAAGTGGAGTTTCACGGCCACGAGATCGCCGTCGGCCACGGCATCGGCGAGTCCCGCGCGCAGGAGCAGATCGCCAGCGCGCTGGACCATGCTCCGCTTCTTCTGAGAGCGCATGGGCGCGAAGTAGACCCGCGCACCGCCGTGCGTGTCCGCCTGTTGCGGCGTCATCGGTGCAGGCCCTCCCGCGAATCGTGCTCGTCGAAGGCGAGCGCCGCGGCGCCCAGCACGCCCGCGTCATTGCCGAGCTCGGCCTGGATCACCCGGACGTCGCGACGCCCCGCCAGGGCGTGCTCGTCGATGACCTCGGCGGCGCGATCGACGAGGAATCCGCACGACTCCCCGATCCCCCCGCCGACCACGATCAGCTTGGGGTTGAGCAGGTTGACCAGTCCCACCAGCGCCTCGCCGAGCACCGCACCCGCCTCGATAAGGATCTCGCGGGCGACCTCGTCACCTTTGAGCGCCGCGTTGACGACGTGCTCGGCGGTCACGCGCTCGGCGTCACCACCGGCCTCCTCGCGGATCGCGCGGCCCCGGAAGCTCTGGGCCGCCTCCTGGCCGGCGACAGAGAGCGCAGGGCGCCCGAGGAACGACTCGATGTGTCCCTTGCCCCCGCACGGACAGGGAGGTCCGTCGAGCTGGACGACCATGTGGCCGACCTCGGCGGCCAGGCCGCGCGAGCCGCGATACGGCTCACCGCTCAGGAACAGCGCCCCGCCGACGCCGGTGCCGAGCGTAAGCATGATGAAGTCGCGAACGCCTTTGGCGGCGCCGAAGCGGCTCTCACCGATACCAGCGCAGTTGCCATCGTTATCGATGGTCACCGGATAGCGGACACGCGACATCGTGAGCGAACGCATGTCGACACCTGCGAGCGGCAGGTTGGTGCAGAACTCGACCGTCTGCCTCAGGAAGTCGATCTGCGCCGGCAGACCCATGCCGATGCCGGCGATCTCAGACGGGTGGACGCCGGATGAGACCTCCGAGATCAGGTCGATGATCGCGTCGACGATCCCGAACGGACCAGAATCTCGCGGGGTCAACGCCCTGGCTTCCTTGATCATCCGCCCTTTGCGCTCAACGAGCCCTGTCGCGATACGCGTACCGCCGACGTCGACACCGATCGCATACGTGGTGCGCATGGATCCTCCCGGGGGGCCCGAACGGGAAGGAGGGGCCCGTCTTTGATGATACCAGTCCCCCGCAGACCGGCCGTCAGTAGTCCCAGACCACGCCGCGGCTCTTGATGATCCCGAGCTGCTGCATCCGCTCGAACATCTGTGACTCGGTCACCCCGAACAGACCCGAGAGATAGCGGTAGTCGTTGAACCACTTCTGCGCCTCGTTGCGCACAAGGTAGCCGGGCATCTCGAACTCCTCGGCCATGAGGTCCGCTTCGCGATGCTCGGGGAGCTGATCCCTCGGGTACGAGGCGGTGGCGTCACCGAGGAGCACGAGGACGTGGCCGAGGATGTGCGCAAGGGCGAGTCGCTGCGTGGCCTCAGGACGAGAGCCGTTGAGCAGGACCGCGGGCAGTCCGTCCTCGTAGATGAGCGCGCCGGTGAACCACGGAGGAAGGAGGAAGACCCGCACGGGCACGCCAAGGTGCTGCGCGACCCCGGCGATCGAGACCGGAGGCTCGGTGACGCCCGCATCGCGCAGCGCCGACTCGACCAGGCCCCGGTAGTATGCCTCGCTCCTTTGAGTCAACTCGTTCCTCCGGGTTGCGCCACTACCCATTAGGATATAGGTAGCAGAGGGACACGTACACGGTCGGGACGACATGCCTGCTGCCCGACGCACGCATCGTGCACGACGGACACATCCGAGGGGAGGCACACGTGGAGCGCCCGGTTAGCGGCCCGACAGGAGCGGCGGAGGAGCTCCTGCGCCTTCTCGCCGGCGCGATCGCGGCCTCTCGCCTGTATCCGCCCACCAGCCCGCTTCGCGTGGAGGCGATCGACCGCTTCGTCAACCGCGTGCGAGTGCTCAGCCCCTCCGACGGCCCCACGCAGTACCGGGTGGACCGCTCCCGCTTCATCGTCGGCGATGTCGTGGTGGGCGAAGGGCTCGCGCCGGTGGCCAGCCTCGCCGAATCGCTCCACGCTCTGCAGGTGGGGCAGATCATCATCTCGCCCGACGTGACCACCGATGAGGTCAAGCGCCTGCTCGAGGTGCTCGGGGCGGATGCGAGGACCGTCCGCTCCTCGGGCGGAGCGCGCTCGGCTCTGCTTGCCGCCGGCGTACGGTCTATCGCGTTCGTGGAGGTGACGCTGCGCGCCTCGAGTGAAGCGGGGCTGCTCGGCCTCGACCTTACCGGCGCGCCGCTCGACGACATCGCATCTGAGCTCACGACGGCGGCAGCCACCTGGCAGCAGGACGCCTTGTCCGGCGGCACGGCGGCAGACGTGGCGTCCGAGGCGATCGGCCGGCTCGAGCCCGCGGCGCGCACGCTGGCGATGCGCCGCTGTGCCGAGGCGCTGCTGCACCTGGACGAAGCGACCCGCACGGACCTTC
>JADIIM010000016.1 GCA_015351705.1 Aeromicrobium sp.
GTTAACGTCCCCGGTAGTGGTGTACGAAGGCCCGGCCGCCTGACATGAGGCGGCCACTGCTCCATCCTCGAGGGTGGTTGAAGCCCGAGACCGAGGAGGAGACAGTGACCAAGGACAACATGGACCGACTGACGTGGCTGCGCAAGACGCTTGAGGACGCCGATCTCGACGTGATGCGCGAGATGCTCAAGGTGTTCGCCGAAGAACTCATGGGTGCCGAGGCTGATTCGATCTGCGGCGCCGCCTACGGCCAGCGCTCAGACGAGCGTGTGAACAGACGCAACGGCTACCGGGAGCGCGAACTCGACACGAGAGTGGGCACGATCCCGCTCGCCGTCCCGAAGTTGCGCGAAGGCAGCTACTACCCTGACTGGCTGCTCGAGAACAGGCGTCGTGCGGAGCGTGCGCTCGTGGCAGTCATCGCCGAGTGCTATGTGCGGGGAGTCTCGACCAGGAGAGTCGACGGACTCGTGAAGACGCTCGGCATCGAGAGCATCTCCAAGTCGCAGGTCTCGCGGCTGGCCAAGACACTCGACGAGGAGGTCGCCGCCTTCCGCAGCCGTCCGCTCGACGACGGGGCGTACCCGTACCTGTGGGTCGACGCGCTCGCCATCCGCGTTCGTGAAGGCGGTCGTGTCGTGAAGGTCGCCTGCATCGTGGCAACCGCCGTGAACTCCGAGGGTCGTCGTGAGATCGTCGGCCTCGACACGTTCACGGAGGAGTCCGGTCCGGCATGGACCGCGTTCCTGCGAGACCTCGTGGCCAGAGGACTCTCTGGCGTGAAGCTCGTCGTCTCCGACTCCCACAAGGGGTTGATCGCAGCGATCGAGGCCGTGCTTCCCGGAGCCGTCTGGCAGCGCTGCCGCACACATTTCATGCGAAACGTGCTGTGCCGCGTGCCGAAATCAGCTCAACCGTTCGTGGCCACGCTCGTACGCACGATCTTCGCGCAGCCGAGCGCGGAAGAGGTGGCTGCCCAGCTCGCACGCGTCGTCGAGCAGCTCGAGGAACGCTTCCCGGACGTGGCGACCATGCTCGAGGATGCCGCAGCAGACATCACTGCGTTCTCCACGTTCCCGACAGCGCACTGGCGTCAGATCTGGTCAAACAACCCACAGGAGCGGCTCAACCGCGAGATCCGGCGCAGAAGCGACGTCGTGGGCATCTTCCCGAATCGCGAGAGCATCATCCGTCTGGTCGGCTCGGTGCTCTCCGAGCAGCACGACGAGTGGCAGGTGAGCCGGCGCTACATGTCGATCGAGTCGATCGAGAAGACGATGCAGCCGCTGCTCACCGTGAAAGTCGGACTCGATCAGGAGGTGGTGCCCGCGCTCATGGCCGGCTGAGCAAGGAGCTCGAGGTCGGAGCAGAGGGCTTCATACACCACTTGACGGGACGTGGCCTGCACGATGTTGATGCTCTTGAGCGTCAGGCCCGAGCCTTCCACCGCGTACGCCTGCACCGCGGCGTCGCTGATGTGCTCCGGCTTGAGCGTGCTCGACGACTTCACCTCGTACAGATGCCAGCCGCCATCGGCCGATGCGGCGAGCACGTCCACCCGCGCGAAGGCGCCATTGTGCTCGAAGGCAGGCTCATAGAGCACGTGGGCGCCCTCGGCAAGCAGCCGCCGCGTGGTAGCGAGCGCACCCGCGGGGTCGCGGTAGCCTTCGGCCACCTCCACGCCGCCCACGAAGAGGCGCTGCGCGAGCCGCCCGACCTCCGATCCTTGATCGAAGACCCACTGCTGCACCTCGTCGGGCTTCGGCGCGAGGTGCCGGCGATGGACAGCAAGCCACAGCGCCTTCTGGCACTGCAGACCCTTCTGGAACCGTGACTTGGACACCGTGTAGCTCATATCTGCAGTGTAGCCGAGGGGTGTGACACGCTTCCCAACGATCTGTGACCCGATGCCCACCCACCTTGTGACGGCCGATAGGCACGTTTACGATAAGCCCAGCCGCGACGGCGCCGCTCGGCAGCGCAGCACGCGCGGTCTGACACGCACGCGAAGGGGGAAGCGCTGATGAGCACGGACACGTCGCGGGACTGGTACGTACGCGGTCACGACGGCACCGCCGAGTGGCAGCGGGGCCCGTACACGTGGGTCGAGCTCGTGGCGTTCGCGCGTGACGGACGGCTCGCCCGGCACAACACCGTGTGGCACGCGAGCCGCCCCGACTGGGTCCGCGCCGACGCGCTGCCCGGACTGTTCGGCCAGGCTGCCGCGCCTGCACAGGCAGCTCCAACGGCGCAGCCCGCGCCCGCCCCCCAACCGACACAGTACGCGCCAGCCGGACAACCGGCACCGCAGCCCGCATACACGCCGCCCGCCGGTGGACCCCCCGCACAGCCCCTGGCAGCCCCGCCACGCAAGAAGCGCGGCGGCGTGATCGCGATCGTAGCCGGGCTCGTCGTCGTGCTGCTCGCCGGCGCGGTCGGCGCATGGGCCCTCTTCTTCCGGAACGGCGGCGGCCTCGCGGGCGACGGTCCGTCACTCGGCGCGGCGGATACCACGCTCCCCGACTCCGCATCGCTCATCGCCACCGAGGAGTGGGGCGAGGTCCCCGCAAACGAGCTCCTCATGGTCATGCGCGAAGGGGCGTCACGCAAGGACGCCGAGAAGGCGGCGGGCACGTTCGGCGGTCAGATCGTGGGCGAGGTCGAGTTCGTCGACCTCTACCAGGTGCGCTTCACCGCAAGCACCGAGGAGCAGCTGCGAGCGGCCATCACCGCCGCTGAGGCCAACGAGGACGTCGAGTACGCCTACCCGGTGGACCAGGTGGAACTCGACGCCGAGATCTGGGGCGTGCGCATCGATCCGTACAACGACCCGTTCTACGGCGGCGGGGCCGGCGACGGCTACAACGCCGTAGGCGTGAGCAAGGCCTGGGCGTTCATCAAGGGCTCGGGCGTCGACCTGAGCGGTGTGAAGGTCGGCGTGGTCGACGATGGCATCTACAAGCGTGGCGAGGGCGTCGAGCACGAGTTCGGCGGCAAAGTGAAGCTCGAGTACCCCAACCCCGAGGCCGGCGAGCTGCCCGGTCCCAAGGTCAAGAACGGCACGGTCAACGCGGCCGGCAGCCACGGCACGGCCGTGAGCACCGTCATCGGCGCAGACCCCGACAACGGCGGCCCTGCAGGTATCGCCGGTCCGCTCGGCGACAAGCTCACCATCGCCATGACCAACATGTACGGCGGCAAGTACGGCACCACCACGAGCACACCGGACCCGGACGACCCCACCAAGCAGGTCTGGTACAACGGCCAGACCTACTCGATCGGTGCGCTCGTGGCGCTCAAGCAGCAGATCGAGAACGGCGCGACGGTCATCAACTGCTCGTGGGGCAACTCCGATGCCGACCCCAAGGACGTGGAAACGTTCACGCGCTTCTTCACCAAGATGGCCGAGCAGCACCCCGGCGTGCTCTTCGTGATGTCAGGCGGCAACGGCGGCACGGAGATGGACGGCTCCAAGCGCTACCCGAGCGGGCTGGCGCTGCCGAACATGATCACCGTCGGCGCGCTGGACAACGACGGCAAGAAGGCCGAGTACGCGGACTGGGCGAGCGATGACTACGAGATCACCCTCGGCGCGCCCGGCACGCAGGCGGTCGTCGGGTTGGGCGCCGGGGGCGGCCCGGTGCGCCAGGACGGCTCGAGCTTCGCGGCGCCGCATGTCACGGCAGCCGCGGCGATCTTGAAGTCGCTCAATCCCAAGCTCACCGCGGCCGAGATCAAGGCGATCCTGGTCGCCACTGCCCGGCCCGGCGTAGCGGCGACCTCGACCGACCCCGATGCACAGTCCCAGCTGGTCCCGGCCGAGATGGGCGCGGGCATCCTGGCGATCGACCAGGCGGTCCTCACGGTGATCAACGACATGCGCTCGGCCAAGGGTCTCCCACCGTTCGACGAGGAGACGCTGGAGAAGCTCGGTGTGGTCGACGCGGTGGCCATCACCGGCGACGCGGGCGAGTACGAGGTCAAGGGCATCGTCGGCGCCACCGGCGAGAAGGGCGCGAACCTCAAAATCGAGGTGGTCGCCCCCAACAGCGCCATCGGCGGGAAGTCCGAGCAGTCGATCTCCGGCGCGGGCGAGGTGAGTTGGAGCGTGACGCTGCCCGAAGACAAGGGCACCATCAAGGTAACGCGCCTGGACTCAGGCGCGGCGAGCCTGATCACCATCGAGCAGCTCGACATCAACGGCACATGGTCGGGCACGTACACGGTCACCGACATCACGATCACCGACCAGGAGACCGCCGAGGAGCAGGGCTGCAGCCTCGCCATCGCCGAGGCGCTGATCGGAAAGCCGCTGCCGGCGACGCTGGATATCACGGTCGACGAGAGCGGGCAGGGCTCGGGCGTGCTCACCATCGACGCTTCGGCGCTTGGCGAGGGCGCTGAGGCCGATCCCAACGCCGTGACGATCTCACAGAGCGGCTCGCAGGTGACGATCACGTTCGCCGAGGGCGGCATCAACCCGGCGGTGCTGACCGTGACGCGCAGCGGCGACACGCTCACCATGTCCGGAGGCATGGGCGGCAGCGGTCCCGGCTATACCTGGACCGCGTCGCTGTCGTTCACGAAGCCGTACACGCCGAAGTGACGCGCGGCCAGCGGACAGCGCACACGCTGGGCCCGGCAGCATGAGGGCCGAGCTGATCAGGTTGACGCTCGGCGGCAGTGAGCACGTGCTCCGCGCGTACGGCACCTTCTACGCGCTCGCCTTCGTGCTGTCGCCCCTGCTGGCGGCGTGGGTGGCATCTCGCCGGGGCCCTGGCGGACGCCGGGCGCTCATGGTCTACGCGGGCGCGCTCGCCTCCGGCATCGCAGGCGCCCGGGCGCTCGACCTGTTCGTGGCCGGGGGCCTGTACGCCGAGGACCCGTCGCGCATCTGGGGCCTCTCGTTCACGGGATTCTCACTCTACGGTGGTCTCGTGCTGGCGACGCTGGCGGCCATCGCGCTCGCGCGTGCGCTGCGGCAACCGGTGTGGCGGCTGGCTGACAGCGCCGTGCCCGGCCTCGTCCTCGGGCTCGTGCTGATGCGTGTGGGGTGCTTCCTCAACGGCTGCTGCTTCGGCCGGATCACCGACCTGCCGTGGGGAGTGGTGTATCCCGCCGGCAGCCCGGCATGGACGCACCAGCTCACCACCGGCGCAGGCGGGGTCCTCGGAACGCTGCTCGGCACGGTGAGGCCCGTACATCCCACACAGCTCTACGAGATGGCAGGGGCGCTCGCGTGCGGCGCGGCAGCGTGGTGGCTGATGCGACGGCGAGCGCCCGACGGCGTTCCCTTTCTCGCATTCGCGCTCGGCTTCACGCTGGTGCGCCTCGGCAACCACTTCCTGCGGGCGTGGACCAACACCATCACGGCGCCGCCCTGGTTCTACCCAGCCTTCTACGTTACGCTCGCGCTCGTGATCGCGGCCGTGCTGGGGTGGCGGACACGCCGCGCTGCCACCGAGAGGCGGCCCATGCACGACGGCCCGCCGACACCGCCCCTGCCGCCGCCAGAGGTGGATCGCGACTGAGCCTGTCGCAACCACCTGCTCCGAGGACCCGAGAAGGGAGATCCCGTGAACGTACGCGCCGCCACCGCCGCCGACGCCGGGGCGATCGCCCACCTTATCGGCCAGCTCCGCACCGCCGAGGGACTCGAAGAGCCCGTCGCCGCCGAAAGCGTGCTCGCCTACCTCGGCGACCCCGGGACTGAGATCTTCGTCGTGTCGGCCGATGCCGCTGACGACGCCGTGCTGTTCGGCGTACTCAGCCTGCGTGTGATGCTCGACCTGTTCCACGGCGCTCCGACCGCGCTCATCCAGGAGCTCGTGGTGGCCGAGGGGCATCGCGGCGCCGGTGTCGGCGGCGCGCTGCTCGATGTCGCGATCGGCCGTGCCCGGGAACTCGGGTGCGTGGAGATTGCGGTGGTCACCGGCGAGCACAACGAGGCCGGACAGGCCGCGTACCGCTCACGCGGGTTCGAGCAGGAGGGCGTGTACTTCGAGCAGCACCTCGAGGAGTGACGCGCAGCGCGGCGGTCAGGCCCTGCACACCGACGCCAGTCACTGCACCCGCTTCGCCACCCACTCGGCCGAGTGCGGCCCGGCGTCGTCGTCGGTGTAGGACTGCGTGCCCGTGATGGTGTCGCCTGAGATCGTGCCCTCAAGCGTCATCGAGAAGCCGCCCTCGGCCTCGTTGTAGATGCGGATGCTCGTGCCGTCGATCGTGATGCTGCCGGCGCCCCATCCCGTGACGCTGAACGTGTCCCCTGATTGCTCGATCGTCAGCTGCGCGGGGCCGGTCGCGGGATTCCACTCCCACTCGTCCACGATCACGCCGGTCTCCGGCGTCCACTTCTGGCCGTGGAACCAGCCCACGTACTCCCAGGTGCCCACGAAGGGGCTGACCTCGGTGGGCACCTCGGCGGGCTGATCGATAGTGGCCGAGCCGTCCTCGGCCACGGTGATCACGAGCGGGTCGATCCTGACGCCGGCGGGCGCGCCTGCGATCACCGGGGTCACGGTGTACGTCCCCGGCTCGTCGGCGACGAACGTGCCGTCGTCCATGCGCGCGCCGGTGGCGGGCTCGACCGTCCACGTGAGGCCCTCGGTCACGGCACCGTCGTAGGGGTCGTCACAGCCAGTGCCGGTCTCGTGCTCGCGTGCGTGGAGTGCGAGGGACTCACCCACCGGCACCTCGGCCTTGGAGAGCTCGTTCAGGTCCGCTCCGGCAACGTAGTAGTAGACTTCGCCGCCCATACAGCTGACCGTGAGGCCGAGCAAGAGCGCCGCCGCGGCCACCGTCGCAACAGCCCTGACGATCACGCGAACGCGATACATGGCGACCTCCCCCGATGCCGACGACAGCATCAGTATGCGCCGTACCCGCCGCATGGCAAGCAGGCCGCGGCCCGCAGTGTCCGCCCCGTCAGTGGGTATCCTCTCAGTGGAGGTGCCGTCACGCCCTACGAAGGGTGGCACACGGCAATGGACGCCCCGCTCGCACCGCACGTCATCACCCTCGATGCCGCCGCAGCGTACTCCGCTGCCGAGATCGGCGGGAAGGCCGCCGGCCTCGCCGCGCTCATCGCCGCCGACTTCCCCGTGCCGCCCGGCGTCGTCGTCCGCGCCGAGGAGTTCGCCCGCATCGCGCGCCCGGCCGGGCTCCTCGCACCGCTCGGCGAGCTCGACACGCTCACGCTCGACGCGCGGTACACGCGCGCACTCGACGTGCTCGCCGACGCGCCGCTCCCCGACGACCTCGAGACCGCCGTGCGTGACGCGGCGGCATGGCTGCTCGCCGGTGGAGGTGCCGTGGCGGTGCGCAGCTCGGCCACACTCGAAGACTCGGCCACGGAGAGTTTCTCCGGCATGCTCACGACAGTGACCGGCGTGAGCAGCGCGGACGCGGCGATCGACGCGCTCCGCACCTGCTGGGCGTCGGCGTTCCTGCCACGCGTTGCGCGCTATCTCGCCGAGAAGGGCCGCTCGCCCGACGAGCTCCTCGTGGGCGTGGTGATCCAGCGCCAGATCGTGGCGGAGCGCTCGGGCCTCATCTTCAGCCGCGACCCGGCCAACCGCTACTCGTCGGCGGCGATCGTGGAGGCGATCTGCGGCGCGGGCGAGGACCTCGTCTCCGGCGAGGTGACGCCGGAACGGTACCGATACTCGTTCGAAGCGCGCCGGGTGTCCGTGACACGCATCGAGGGACACGGCGTGGCCGAGGGACCGGCAGGGCCGCTCGCCGTGGAGCTCGAGCCCGGCAGCGGGCAACGCGTGAGCGACGAGGAGGTCGCGATGCTCGCGGCGTGGGGCCGGTACGCCGAGGAGCTGTTCGGCTCGCCGCAGGACCTCGAGTGGGCGTTCGCCGACGACGGCTTCTGGCTCCTGCAGAGCCGGCCGCTCATCTTCGCACAGGCCACCGAGCGCCTCTTCCCGCAGATCGCCGAGCACACCGTGCTCGCCCGCGGCATCGGCGTGAGCCCGGCCGTGGGCGCGGGACGCGTGCTCGTGCTCACCGGGACCGAGCATGCGCTGCACGTCGACCGCGGCACCGTGGTGGTGCTCCCCCGCCTCACGAACGACCTGGCTGTGCACCTGCGGGCGGCCGCCGGCGTGGTGGCCGACGAGGGCGGTGCGACCAGTCACGGCGCCAACATCCTGCGCGAGTTCGGTGTACCGTGCGTCATCGGCGCCGGGAGCGCCACCGCCGATCTTGAGACCGGACGCCAGGTGACCGTGGACGGCTTCCGCGGCGCCGTCTACGAGGGCGACCTGTCCGTGGCGCCGCTTGCCGCCAAGGACGTGCCCGCCACGCGCATGCAGGTGTTCGTCTCGGTACTGGTACCCGAGCGCTCGGCGGTGGTGGCCGAGCACGCCGACGGCGTGAGCTCGCTTCGCGACGACTACTTCCTGCTCGAGGCAGGCATCCACCCCGGCCGACTGGTCCGCGACGGCCAGGGCGGGGAACTCACCGACGCGATCACGCGCGGGATCGCGCGCTGCTCGGAGCTCTTCAGCGGCCGGCCCGTCTGGTACAAGACCATGGACGCCCCCACCGACGAGTTCCGGCGGCTCGCGGGCGGACACGATGAGCCCGCCGAGCGCAACCCGCTGCTCGGCTGGCGCGGCATCGGCCGGTCGCTCGCCGAGCCGGAACTGTTCGACATCGAGCTGGCGGCCGTGGCCCGGGCGGTGGGCGCCGGCTGTGAGAACCTCGGCGTGAAGCTGCCGTTCGTGCGCTTCGCCGACGAGTACACCGCGGCGGCGGCCGCGCTCAGACGGCACGGGCTCGAGCCGCATGAGGACGTGGCGCTCGGCGTGTCGGTGGAGACTCCGGCCGTGGCCCTGCGGCTTGGCGAGCTGCTCGACTCAGGCGCCGACTTCGTGAGCGTGGGCCTGTCGGACCTGACGATGTGCACGCTGGCGCTCGACCGCGAGAGCCGTCACGTGGCCGAGCGGTTCGACCCGGCGCACCCGGCGGTCGTGGAGCTGCTGGGCCGTGTGGCCGAGGCGTGCCGCGCGCGCGATGTGTTCTGCCTGGCGGCAGGCGAGAGTTCGCGCGACGAGCGGCTGCTGCCCGAGCTCGTGCGGCTCGGCTTCGACGCCGTGGGCGTCTCGGCGTCGTACTTCGCCGACGTCAAGCGACGTCTGGCGGTACTTGAGGATGCGGCCGGCCCAGCCACTCGATGACCAGCCCGTGCTCGGCAAGCGGCAAGAAGTCCGCGTCGAAGGCATCTTCCCACCGCTGTCCGCGCCGGACTACACTCGTCGCAGCCACGTCGATACCGGCACCGGAGGTCACCATGAAGCGGCTCCCGATCGCGGCGCTCTCACTCGCGCTCCTGCTCGCCCTCGCCCTGCCGACGACCGGCTGCGGCGGCGGTGACGGCGGGACCGAGCCCCCCTCGGCCGACGGCACGCCAGCAGGCGGCTCGGGCAGCACTGCCATCGCCACCATCGACGACCTTCGCGCCGCACTCGAGCGCGACCACGCTGACGCCGAGTGGTACCCGGACATCACCGACATCACGCTCGAGACGTATCTCGGCGCACCGGTGCTCACGCTGCACGTCCCGTGGACGACGGCGACCGGCGACTTCGAGGCGCAGAACCGCAAGCAGATGGCGATCGTCGACGCGCTGAACGCGTACGACATCACCGTGGCGCCCAACCACGCGCTCATCACCGGCGACGGCACCCTCCACCAGCTCGGCGGCGGCGGAAGCAACGTCCTGCGCATGGCCGAGGCGTTCGACCTGCCGCCGGCGCCGCAGACCGCCGAGGAGCTCGCTGCGTGGCTCGAGACCGTCTACGGTCCCGGCGGGCTGGTGGCGCTCGGCCCGGACGAGACGTGGTACGGGAGCCTCGTCTCGATCGAGATGGGCGACTTCGGCTCGGGCGCCAACGACGTGCTGATGATCACCACCGATGCCGCCGATGACACCGCGACCGACGTCAGCCTGATCGTGCTCGCGCTGCAGACCACCGGCTCACCGCTGGTGACGAACTACAGCATCAGCACGGCAGGCGGCGGTGGTGTCGGTGGCTCAGCGGGACTGGTCGGGCCCGGACAGGCCGGCTGGTTCTACCCGGCCCCGTAGTCCGGGCAGCACGACCAGCGGACCCGGATCCGGCCCCGACGCGTGCGCCGAACACGCCAGGGAGCGAGCGGAGGCGCTCCGGGCGGTCTCGCGGTACACTACACGCGAAGTCCCGTGCCGCCGCGCGCGGCCTTGCCCGTGTCCCCATCCCCCGGGAGGTTCCATGAAGCGGCTCGCCACCGCCGCCATCGTTATCGCGCTCACGCTCTCGGCCGCCGGCTGTAGCGGCACGCAGGAGCCTGAGGCCGTTGACGCCGATTTCGGCACGCCGACGCACACCGAGCCCACCGGGCCCGTCGCCGGTACCGGACGCGAGATCGCGACGGTCGAGGAGCTCCAGGAGGCGCTCGAGACCGACTACCCGATGGCGGCCTGGCGCGTCGACATCACCGAGATGTCCGTGGTGAGCCACCTCGGCGCGGACCTGCTGCTCATACAGACGGCGTGGGGCAGCGATGAGAACGTGGTGTGGGAGGGCGTTGACGAGAAGCAGGCGGAGCTCATCGCCGCCGTCGAAGGCTACAAGCTCCTGCTCGCGCCAAACGTCATGCTGGTCCACGGCGACGGCACGCAGGTGCCGCTCGCGCCGCGCAGCGACGGCGGCGCCGTACCGATGCAGGAGGCGTTCGACCTGCCGCCCGCCCCGCAGACACCCGATGAGGTCCTCGCGTGGCTGCAGGCCGTGTACGGCCCTGGAGGCCTCGTGACGCTCGGCGAGACCGAGGCGTGGCTCGGCACGATCACCTCGATCGAAGTCGAGGACTGGGGGCACGGACTGGACGAGGTGCTCGTCGTCTATACGAACGCGAGCTCGGGGCTCAGCCCGCACATGAGCCCGCTCGACCGCGCGCTGCAGACCACCGGCTCACCGCTTCTGGCCGAGTACGCCATCCGCGCCTCCGACGGCACGGGCATCAGCGGCGCGGTGCGCGAGCCGCAGGCGCCGGGCGAGGCCGGCTGGTACTACGTGCCCGAGTAGCGGGCGCGGGTGGTCGCGCGTGGCGCGGCCTCCGCCACAGCGGGCCCGACCCGGGTCCCACGTCAACCGACCAGCCCCCGCAGGCCTTCCGCGGCGACCGGCGAGATCCGCTCGAGGACCGGCAGTGCGCGGACGACGCGCCGCACCCATGACGTACCGCACCCGGCAAGCGCGTCCCACGCGATCGTCACATCCCCTGGCCGGTCGGCATGCAGCACTTCCAGTAGCTGCGCGGCCTGCAGGAGGTCCTTCTCTCGCTTGGGCTGTGCAGTGGCGGGGCGCTCGCCGGAGATGATGATCTTGTGCAGCGCGAAGCGCGCGGGCTGCGGCACGTTCACCGCCGAGACCCCGCCGTCGATCACCGCAGCGCGGACAGGCGCCTCGATCAAGTAGCCGAGGAAGCGCAGTGGCTGCGCGGCGGTGCCGAACCGCGGGATCGAGACGGGCTGTGAGTGTGCGCGCCTAACGGGGGTGAGCAGGTCGACGCGGAGACTCTGACCGCGCACCTTGAACGACGTGGTGGGACTGTCGGGGTCGAGACCGGGTACGGGCAGGAATCCCATCTTGAGGTTCTCGAGCGCCGATGGCACGTCGGCAGCCAGACCCGGGATCGCCACATCAAGCCCGGGTGTCGCGGCCACATCGATGTCCTGCGTCTTCAGCGAGCTCTCCCAGCGTACGCCAAGCAGATTGCCGAGCACGGTGAACGCGTGAGTGCCAACGAGCACGCCGCCCGCATGGAACACGCCGGCGTCCGCCAGTCCCCGGATGACACGCGCGGACGGCGCGTCGGTCATCATCATCCCGCCGGCGCGCAGCAGCGCCGCGAGCCGCTCAATCGAGCGCTGGTCGGGCCCCGCGCTCTCCCGGCCTGCTGAGAAACGCCGTGCGAGCTCATCCAGTGCGCCGTCGCGACGCCCGAGGTAGGTCTGGTGCTTGACCCCACCGGGGCCGAGGTGCTGGAAGTAGTAGTACTCCTGGCCCTTGATGGTCTTGGTCACGAACGTGCCCGGCGTGTGCCCGATGGTCCGCGACGCTTCGTACGCGGCCAGCTGATCGAGCAACTCGGCGTAGATGGTCTGTACCTCGAGCGGCTGTCGCTGCATGCGTCTGCCTCCTGCCAGTTATACGCACTATATGCTTAGTATGCGTATAACACAACCATCGGCCGGGCGCACACGCCCGTTCGCCGCCCCGCCGCGCCGCCATCCTGCCGAGGGGTATAATCGGCCCAGCAGCGGGTCGGCCGCATCCTGGGGGAGGACCGGCACGCACCACACATGACCCACGGGGGGTGGGGATCGTGTCCGATCCAGCGGGTGCGCCTGCAGCCAGTGCCGCCATGACGCCGCCTGAGCGCCGGTCCGCAGCCACGGTGATGCGCGGCGATGCGCGATGGGCCGCAGCGCTCATCATGGCCGGAGCGCTGCTCTATCTCATGGTCGGCGTGTTCTCACTCGCGGTGTTCATCCGCACCATCGGCCGAGGGCTGCCCGCCTCGGTCATGCTCGGCGTGAGCTGGGTGGGGATCGCGCAGTACCTGCTCTACTTCATCGGCGGCATCGTGGTGCTCGCGTGGCTCCGGCGCGTGAACCTGCGCCTGCGCGCCGCCGGCCGACAGGGGCTGTCGTTCTCACCGGGCATGACGGTGGTGTGGTTCATCATCCCGTTCGCCAACCTCGTGCTCCCGCCACAGGTCATGCAGGAGCTCTGGCGCGCGTCGGACCCGCGGGGAGACGCCGACTCGTGGCGCTCGTCGCCCACCTCACCGCTGCCGATGCTGTGGTGGTACCCGTTCCTCGTGGGCAACTTCGTCGCGAACATCGGCGCGATGATCGCCGAGGAGGTCGGGCTCGAAGCGCTGCTGGTGGGCAACGTGCTGAGCACCGGCCTGCTGATGTTCGCGGCCGTCTCCGCGGTGCGCTACATCCGTCAGGTGGACGCGCGGATGGCGGCGCTCGAGGGCGTCACGCACGCCGAGCGGGCGTCGAGCGGGCTCGGCGTCCCGGGAGCGCTCGTGGGAGCGCTTGTGGGCGCGGGTGTGTATTCGACCCTGTTGAACACGTTCGGGATCCTCGGGCTTATCAAGGGGCCGGGCGTCGTGTTGTTCCTCGTTGCGCTCCTGTCCGGCGCCGCTGTCGGCTATCTGACCGCCCTGGGTGCTGGTGGCCGGAACGCGGCCGTGGCGGTCATCGCCGGGGTCTCGGGGTACCTCATGATCGTGATCACTGAAGTGGCGCTCAGTTTCGCCCGCCTCGGCGGCTTCCGTGGCGACCCGGGCCGAATGCTCGAGCGACTCGTGGGAATGCTGGCGGGCGCCGTCACCGACCCCCTCGCGACCGGCGTGGCCGTGACCGCGGTGATCGGCGCGGTCGCCGTGGTGCTGCTACGACTGCCGTCCATCGTGTGGCGCATCCGGGCAATACCGGCGAGCGCGACAGCACCGACGATCAGTGCCGTCCCGGCACCTCCGACCGCCAGCGCGCCTCCGCCACCCCCGCCAGGTGCGGCTGCTCCGCCCCCGCCGCCGGCACCGGAGCACCGGGTTGCACCGATGGAGGCGTCTCCCCCGGCCCAGGTGGTCATGGCCGAGG
>JADIIM010000017.1 GCA_015351705.1 Aeromicrobium sp.
TCGACAGCGGACTCACCGATGAGAACGGCGAGCTGCTCTTCGAGGGGCTCGAGCCCGGTGAGTACACCGTGACCGAGACGCTCGAGGACGGCTGGACCAACACCACGCCGCTTTCGCAGGACGTGACGGTGGTCGACGGCCAGACGGCATCGGTGTGGTTCGGCAACATCGAGGAGTTCCTGCCGTACACCGAGCTCGACCTGGCGATCCTCAAGTCGGTGGACAAGCCGACGGCCGATCCGGGCGAGCTGCTCACTTACACGTTGACCTACTGGAACAATGGCGACCTGGTCGCCACCGACTTCACCATCACCGATGACTTCGACGAGCGGTATCTGACCATCGTCGATGCCGCCGGTGGGACCGTGGCTGACGGCAAGATCGTCTGGGAGCTTCCTGGCCCGCTGGCCAAGGAGGACGGCAAGAAGACCATCACCTACACGGCCCGCGTGAAGAGCGAGATGCCCGACGGAACCACCAACATCGACAACGTCGTTGTGATCGAGCATCCGCGTGACGAGGACCCGTCCAACAACACCGATGACGCCCGCGTGGTGGTCAGGGTCGGCGAGCCGTTCCTGCCCTTCACCGGCGGCGAGTACCTGTTGCTGATCGGACTGGCGGCAGCGGCGGCGACAGCCGGCACGTTGCTCCGGTACCGCAGCGGCGCGGCAGTGTGATGGGCGATACCGCCGTGTGATGCGGTGGTATCCAGGGGCACGTCACCTGCCAGAAGGTGCGTCCGGTTCGTCCGGGCGCACCTTCGGTGTATCCGGGATGCGACAAGACCCCGGGGAGGGAGGCCGGGGTCTTGTCGGGTTTCCGAGGGGGTGGGTCCTACAGCGGCGGGATGTTCTCGCCCCAGTCGATGACTCCGTTGTCACGCCAGTCGAGGATATGGCCGACCTCGTGGGCGATGATCGTCTCGAGCGAGCGGGTGTGCGTCGGGCTGATGATGATGCGGCCGGACTTGTAGTAGCAGATCGCCTGGTAGCCCTTGGCGTCACCGAACGTCACCGTCGAGCCCTTGAGGATCGGGTACTTGGCGATGTAGCGGTTGAGTATCGCTTGTGCTGTCGCAAGGCTGGACGGCGCGCTTGCGGTCCGTGTGGCGGTCGGCGCCTGTGTGCTCCCACCCGTGCTGACCCGGGTGGCCGTCGGCCGAGGAGCCGCGACGCGGATGACGGTCGCCGAGCGAGCGTGCGTCGCGGCCGAGAGGTCGGCCGGCTCGGCCGCGATCTTCTCGCCCACGACCGGCGCGGCGAGCTTGCTCTCGAACGTGTCCGCGTACTGGGTGGCCGACGCGTCCGGCGTCGTCACGAACCCCGCGGCAAGCGCGAGTGCGACGACGGCTGCGATACTTCCGAGGACTGCCCCGGCCCTGCGTACCTTCTTGCGCTTCATTTCGGATCGCCCCTTATCCGAGTCCTGACGCCCATCGGCCCGACTCCTCCTCTCAGGCGCAGGCGGTGTCGGGCCGATCGTGCGTGGCTCGAACCTTCGGTAGTCCGGCTGCCGTGGGAGGCGGTGCCTCCGTTAGACCCGTGACTTTGCGAAGCCGACCTTTCGGCCGACCGTGCCTTTTCGGGGAGCGATCCGATGTGCGCTTTTCAAACCCTCACGTACACTGGTGGTATCGGCAGCGAGGACCGGTGCCTTTACGGTTTCTGTGTGATTCGTCACACATTCGCGGACACGGTGAGCGGAGAGGAGGCCGGAGTGACGCATGGGGCACGGCGCTGGCGGCGCGCGGCGGGCAACGTGCTGCTCGGCGTCTCTCTCGGGCTGCTCGCGTACTACTCGCTCACCACCCTGATGGGCTGGCTCGCCCAGCGTGACCTACGGGAGCAGGTCGCCGACGTCCCGGTGTTCGTCGACGAGCGTCCGGGGCAGACCATCACTGACGAGGGCCCGCCACTGGACTTCGACGGCTGGGAAGGCGAAGACCTCGCCTGGTGGTCCGCGCTCGCTCCCGGCGCGCCGTTCGCTCGCCTGGTCATTCCTGCGATGGATCTCGATGCGCTGGTGGTCAACGGCGTGACGCCGGCGGACCTTCGTCGCGGTCCGGGCTGGATCGACTGGACCGACCTGCCGGGCCCGAGCGGGACGGTGGGGATCTCGGGCCATCGCACCACATACGGCGCGCCGTTCCGGAGGCTCGGCGAGCTGGCCGAGGGTGATACCATCGACCTGTTCTCGCCGTACCGGCGGTACCGGTACGAGGTGACCGCCACGCTCGTGGTCACTCCGGACCAGGTCGAGGTCGTGGCTTCGACCGAACCGCCCACGCTGACGCTCACCGCATGTCACCCGCCGTACAGCGCGGCGTATCGGCTCGCCGTGCAGGCCGATCTTGTTGAAGTGCGGCGTCTGGAGTCCGACATCGAGTAAGGAGCACAGGATGCGCGTACTGGTGACGGGCGGCGCCGGCTTCATCGGGAGCAGTCTTGTCCACGCACTCGTGGGCGGTGGGGCCGAGGTGACCGTGGTCGACGACCTGTCCACCGGCTCGATGGACAATGTGCACCCGGCGGCCGCGTTCCGCCGCCTCGACATCCTCGCCCCGGATCTGCGCGGCCTCGTCGTCGAGGCGTCGCCCGAAGTGGTCGTCCATCTCGCCGCGCAGGTCAGCGTGGCGGCGTCGATCGCCGACCCCGGGCGCGACCGGCTGATCAACGTGGAGGGCACGCGTGCGGTCGCCGAGGCGGCCGCCGCATCTGGCGCGCGCCGCGTTCTGCTCGCGTCTTCGGCAGCGGTCTACGGGGAGCCGGCCGAGCTCCCGTTGCGTGAGACCTCGCCGACCCGCCCGGCGGTACCATACGGCTCGTCCAAGCTCGCGGCCGAGAGCGTGCTCGCAGAAGTCCTCCGGCCGGCAGCCGTGGACTTCGCCGCGCTGCGCTTCTCCAACGTCTACGGGCCTCGCCAGCGCGCGGAGGGCGAGGGCGGCGTGGTGGCCGAGTTCGCATCGCGTATGGTCACCGGCGTGACGCCGACTATCTTTGGAAGCGGCACCCAGACGCGGGACTTCATCTTCGTGGCCGATGTCGTGAGCGCGATCGTCGCGGCCGCTGAGGTGGAGGAGGCGCTCGCACTTCCGGGGCCTGACGGTCCCGCGTACAACATCTCCACCGGGCGGCCCACGTCGGTCACGATGCTCGCCGAGGGCCTGCGTGTGGCACTCCGTTACCCGGGAACGATCGAGCACGCAGAAGCGCGAGCCGGAGACGTCGAGCACAGCGTGCTCTCGCCGGAAAAGGCCGCCGAGCACCTCGGCTGGCGTGCGGCGGTCGACATGCAGCGCGGCCTGGGCGCGACCGGCGCGTGGTTCACGCATCAGCGATGAGCACCGGGGCGCAAGACGTGGAGGCGGCACGTCTCGAGAAGCTGTACCGTGCCAAGGCCCGTGATGAGATCGAGTCGGCCGAGGCGCTCCTCGGCGAGGATGTGTTCGTTGCCGCACACGGAGACGAGTTGGCGGACGTGCTGCTGGTCAAGGGCGTGCCCGGACCGTCCGATGTCGAGGCGGGTCGCGCGCTCGCCGGCGCAGACGGTGAGGCGGCCGGCAAAGCGCTCGATGCGCTCGGCATGCCCGCGGCGCGGTTCTTCGCGTGCACACGCCCCGCGGAGGTCGATCCGGAGCTCCTGCGGCAACGGCTGCGGCTGCTGATCGAGGCGGTGGACCCGAGGACGATCGTGGCGCTCGATCGCACCGCAGGCGATGATGTCGCTGCCTCGTTCGCTGGGGTCACGCCCGCATCAGGAGTGCCGGCGAACGTGGGTGGCCGTGTCCTGCTCATCGTCGACGGGCTCGAAGCGTCGCTTGCCGACGAGGCGGCCAAGCGCCGCGTCTGGCGGCAGTTCAAGGCGCTCGGCCGGGACGACTGAGCCTGGATACCGCGGTGGGCGCCCGAAGGCGCCCACTGGTGTCACGGGATGTGGCGTGGATCAGTCCTCTTCGATCTCAGTGATGGCGCCCATAGGACACTCCTCCATGCAGGTGCCGCAGGCGGTGCAGTCATCCTCGTTCACGGGCTGCGCCACGTCATCCACGAGCTCCAGGACTCCCTCGGGGCAGGCATCCACGCAGATACCACAGCCGGAGCAGTCGTCCTCGTTGATGATCGGTCGGGCCATGTGTCTCTCCTTCGACGCGGGCGCCACATCACGGTGGCGGCGGTTATGTCGCAGGGGATAGTACCGAAGCCCCGCAGCGGGTGCAACAGGTGTCGCGCCAGGCGGTCGAATGGCGTGGGCGTGCGGCCTTCCACCGGGGTTAGCCAGAGCCGGACCTGGGTATATCTCATGAGCGCAGTGAGATAACTTGACAATAGCGCACTCAGATTTCATACTATGCACTGGCCCGCTGGAGACAGTCGGGCCGAGTCGTCACCGGCGTCTGTCGCCGCAACCACTGTGTACACGGGTGGCCGTGGTGTCGCCCGCGCGGACGTGAAAGGAGCACCACGCGATGGGAAAGATCATCGGAATCGACCTCGGTACCACCAACTCGGCGGTCGCGGTCATGGAGGGCGGCGAGCCCACCATCATCGTGAATGCCGAGGGCGACCGCACCACGCCGTCGGTGGTCGCGTTCCGCAAGGAGGGCGAGCGCATCGTCGGTAAGCCGGCGAAGAACCAGGCCATCACCAATCCCGAGCACACCGTCACCTCGATCAAGCGTTTCGTCGGGCGTCGCTTCGAGGAGACCGTGAGCGAGCGCGGCACGATCGCGTACAACGTCGAGAAGGGCAAGGACGGCCGTGCCGTCGTCGACGTCGAGGGCAAGCACTACACGCCCGAGGAGATCTCGGCGATGGTGCTGCAGAAGCTCAAGGCCGACGCCGAGGCCTATCTCGGCCAGCCGGTGACCGAGGCGGTCATCACCGTGCCGGCGTACTTCAACGACATGCAGCGCCAGGCCACCAAGGACGCGGGCAAGATCGCGGGCCTCGAGGTCAAGCGCATCATCAACGAGCCCACGGCCGCGGCACTCGCCTATGGCCTGGACAAGGGCGCGGGCGACCAGACGATCCTCGTGTTCGACCTCGGCGGTGGCACGTTCGACGTGTCGGTGCTTGAGATCGGCGACGGCGTCTTCGAGGTCAAGAGCACCTCGGGCGACAACCATCTCGGCGGAGATGACTGGGACCAGCGGGTCATCGACTGGCTGGCTGACAAGTTCAAGTCGGACCACGGCATCGACCTGCGCGCAGACAAGATGGCGCTCCAGCGCCTGAAGGACGCCGCCGAGAAGGCCAAGATCGAGCTTTCCACCACCCAGACCGCGCAGATCAACCTGCCGTTCGTGACGGCGGACGCATCGGGGCCGAAGCATCTGGACTTCACGCTCACGCGCGCTGAGTTTCAGAAGATCACGAACGACCTGCTCGACCGCTGCAAGAAGCCGGTGGAGACGGCCATCAAGGACGCGGGCATCAAGGCGGGCGACATCGACCACGTCATCCTGGTGGGCGGATCCACCCGCATGCCGGCGGTCCAGGAGCTCGTCAAGGGCATCACCGGCAAGGACCCGCACAAGGGCGTGAACCCGGACGAGGTCGTGGCCATCGGCGCGGCCATCCAGGGCGGCGTGCTCGGCGGCGACGTCAAGGACATCCTGCTGCTGGACGTGACGCCGCTTGCCCTCGGCGTGGAGACCCTCGGCGGTGTGATGACCAAGCTCATCGAGCGCAACACCACCATCCCGACCCGCAAGAGCGAGACCTTCACCACGGCCGCTGACGGCCAGACGAGCGTGGAGATCCACGTGCTGCAGGGCGAGCGCGAGATGGCCGCGTACAACAAGACGCTCGGTAAGTTCCACCTGATGAACATCCCGCCGGCGCCACGCGGCGTGCCGCAGATCGAGGTCACGTTCGACATCGACGCCAACGGCATCGTGAACGTCTCGGCCAAGGACCGCGGCACCGGTCAGGAGCAGAAGATCACCATCACCGGTTCGACCGCGCTTTCGGACGAGGAAGTCGAGCGCATGGTCACTGACGCGGAGAGCCACGCCGACGAGGACCGCAAGCGCAAGGAAGAGGCCGAGGTGCGCAACACCGCCGACAGCCTCATCTACGGCACCGAGAAGACGCTCGCCGACCTCGGCGACAAGGTCCCCGAGGACACGCGGACCGAGGTCACCGAAGCGGTCGCGGAACTCAAGAAGGCGCTCGAGGGCGATGACGTCGACGCCGTCCGGACCGCAAGCACGGCGCTGCAGGAGAAGAGCTACAAGCTGGCCGAGATCGTCTACCAGCAGGTGGCCGAGGAGCAGGAGGCCGCCGAGGGCGGCGACGAGCCTGCGGCCGACGAGGAAGTGGCCGACTACGAAGTCGTCGACGAGGACAAGTAGCCATGGACCGCAGACACTCACAGGGCGCGGCCGAGGGTAGCCCCCTCGGTCGCGGTCCTCGCGAAGCCCACGCTGCGGAGGCGACCTCGAAGGCTCCCTCGGCCGCGCCGGGCCTGACCGATCCGGAGCTGGAGCAGGACCTGGGTGCGGAGTACGAGTTCCGGGGCGACGTGCTTGAGGGCGAGCTCGAGACCGCGCGTGCCGAGGCGGCTGCGCACCTCGAGACCGCCCAGCGCGTCCAGGCCGAGTTCGACAACTACCGTCGGCGCGTGGCGCGGGACGCCGAGGACGCGGCGAAGCGGGCAGGGCAGCGGGTCATCACCGAGCTGCTGCCGGCGCTCGACAACCTCGAGCGGGCGCTCGCCCACGTGGAGGCGGGCGGCGATGGAGCCGAGCTCACGGACGGCGTGCGCATGGTGCTGGAGCAGGTCCTCGACGTGTTCGGCAAGGAGGGCGTGGAGCGCATCGATCCGGTAGGCGCTGCGTTCGACCCCAACGAGCATCAGGCCGTCGGGCAGGCCGAGCGTGCCGACGTGCCCGAGGGGACCGTGGTCGAGATGTTCCAGTGCGGCTACCGGATGCATGGCCGGGTGCTGCGCCCCGCGATGGTCGTGGTGAGCACCGGAGGGCCCCGGGCCTAAGAGGAGCCGGCGATGGCCGACAAGGACTACTACGACATACTCGGCGTGCCGAAGACGGCGACCGCTGACGAGATCAAGAAGGCGTACCGGAAGCAGGCGCGCAAGCACCATCCTGACGCCGGAGGCTCCGAGGCGAAGTTCAAGGAGCTCAACGAGGCGTACGAGGTGCTCTCCGACGAGGATAAGCGCACGCAGTACGACACGTACGGGCGCTACTTCGGCGGGAACATGCCGCCAGGCGGCCCCGGCGGCTATCCCGGTGGGACCGAGGCCGGCTGGCCGGGAGGCTTCCCGGGCGGCGCGGGCGGCTATACCAACGTGGACATGGGTGACCTCGGCGACCTGTTCGGCACCTTCTTCGGCGGAGCAGGCGGCGCGCCGGGCGGCGGCGGGAAGCGTTCGCACGCGCGGCGTGGCGCCGACCTCCAGTACGACCTCACCGTGGGCTTCGACGAGGCGCTCGAGGGCACATCGACGAAGGTGGACGTGAAGCGCACAGAGACGTGTGCGGCGTGCAAGGGAAGCGGGGCGCGTCCGGGAACGAGCCCGACGACGTGCCCGACCTGCTCCGGCAGCGGGCACGTCACGCAGAGCCAGGGTGTCTTCGGGTTCTCTCGGCCATGTCCGCGCTGCGGTGGGAAGGGCACGATCGTTGAGCATCCGTGCGCGGTCTGTAAGGGCAAGGGCCAGGTCGTCAAGGTCAAGCCGCTGACGGTGAACATCCCGCCGGGTGTGACCGACGGCGGCAAGCTCCGGTTCGCCGGCAAAGGCGAGTCGGGCACGGGCGGGGCACCGCCCGGGGACCTGTACGTGGTGACGCATGTCAAGCCGCACGCGTACTACACGCGCGATGGAGCGGACGTGTTGCTCGACCTGCCGGTGACGATCGATGAGGCCGCCCTCGGCACCGAGGTGATGGTGCCCACGCCCGATGGCGGGCGCGTGAAGCTCAAGGTGCCCGCGGGCACGAGCGACGGCAAGGTACTTCGGGTCCCCGGAAAGGGCGCGCCCAAGCTGAAGGGCAAGGGACGGGGCGATCTGAAGGTGCGCGTGAAGGTCGCCGTGCCGCAGAAGCTCTCATCGGAGCAGAAGGATCTGCTCAAGCGCTTCGCGTCGTCACGGCAGGAAGACGTGCGCGCACACATCGTGTAGGGAAGGAGGCTCGGCCGTGGTCAAGCAACAGCGAGGCGGCTCCGGTAAGGACCGGCCGGTCTACATGATCAGTGTGGCCGCCGAGCTCGCCGGCGTGCATCCGCAGACCTTGCGGATCTACGAGCGCAAGATGCTCATCCAGCCGAGCCGCTCGCCTGGCGGGACGCGTCTGTACTCGGAGGCCGACATCGAGAGGCTGAGACTCATCCAGCGTCTGACGCAGGAGGAGGGCATCAACCTCGCGGGGGTCATGCGGATCATCGAGCTCGAGATCGAGAAGGAGAGGCTAGCGGCGCGACTGGCTGAGGCCGAGGCGCTGGCGACCGACGCGGAGCGCAGGCTCGCGCGGGAGATCCAGGAGTTCCGGCAGAGCATGCGCGCCGAGATCGTGCATGTCCCGCGGGGTGGCATCGTCCGGCGGGGCGAGCGATGAGCGGCGGTGGCGCAGGCGGTGGCGACCGGCGCACGTCGCTCGAGCGCTGGCTTGAGGCGGTCCGTGCGGGCGAGATACCGGGAGGCCCGCTTTGAATGATCGTCGCGTGGGTGTACTCACGCGTGGTGAAGAACAGGACGGCGCCGGCTTGAACGGTGAAACGGTAGCCCGTGTGGCTGCCGCACCCGCGAGCCGGATGTGATCGACGCGGCTCGCGGCCATCTCCGAAGGCCGGGCGCCGGTCATAGGAGTTGAGTGAGATGCGGTTGGACAGACTGACAGTCAAGGCGCAGGAGGCGCTGCAGGCGGCCCAGGGCATCGCCGACGACGCATCCTCGCAGGTCATCGAGCCCGAGCACCTCCTGAAGGCGCTCCTCGATGCCGCCGAGGGCATCGTGCGGCCGATCGTGCAGAAGGTGGGTGCTGACCCAGACCGGATCGAGGCTGAAGTCACGTCGGTCATCGAGTCGTTGCCGAAGGTGAGCGGTAGCGGCGTCCAGGGACCGGCACAGCCTGGGCCGCGGCTGAGCACCGTGCTCGGGGACGCGTTCAAGCACGCCGAGAGGCTCAAGGATGCGTACGCGACCACTGAGCACATGCTGGTTGCGTTGGCGGACGACAAGGGCGAGGCGGGACGGATCCTCGAGCGAGCTGGCGTAACCCAGAAGCGCGCGCTTCAGGCGCTTGAGGAGCTGCGCGCCGGCGCTCGGGTGACCGACCAGAACCCCGAGGCGCAGTTCCAGGCGCTTGAGCGGTTCAGCCGCAACCTCACGCAGGCTGCGCGTGACGGGAAGCTCGACCCGGTCATCGGCCGGACCGAGGAGATCAGGCGCGTCATCCAGGTGCTCTCGCGGCGCACCAAGAACAACCCGGTGCTGATTGGCGAGCCGGGCACCGGCAAGACGGCGATCGTGGAAGGCCTCGCGCAACGCATGGTCGACGGCGACGTACCGTCCACGCTGAAGGACAAGGATGTCGTGGCGCTCGACCTGGGCGCGATGGTGGCCGGCGCCAAGTATCGCGGCGAGTTCGAAGACCGCCTCAAGGCCGTGCTGCGCGAGATCGAGCAGGCCGAGGGCCGCCTCGTGCTGTTCATCGACGAGCTCCACACGCTCGTGGGTGCTGGCGCGGCCGAGGGGTCGATGGACGCGAGTAACATGCTCAAGCCCGCGCTCGCGCGCGGCGAGCTCCACGCCATCGGCGCCACCACGCTCGACGAGTACCGCGAGCATATCGAGAAGGACGCGGCGCTTGAGCGGCGCTTCCAGCCGGTGTTCGTGGGCGAGCCGAGCGTGGAGGACACGATCGCGATCCTTCGCGGACTCAAGGAGCGCTACGAGGTGCACCATGGCGTGCGCATCGCCGACGGCGCCATCGTCGCGGCCGCCACCCTCTCGGACCGCTACATCGCCGACCGCTTCCTGCCGGACAAGGCGATCGACCTGATCGACGAGGCGGCGTCGCGCCTGCGCATCGAGATCGACTCGATGCCCGAGGAGATCGACCGGCTCGACCGGCAGCTCCGCCAGCTCCAGATCGAGGAGCAGGCGCTCCAGAAGGAGAAGGACGCGGCCTCGGCCGAGCGTCTCGACGTGCTCCGCGGCGAGATGGCCGAGGTGACCGAGGAGATGTCGGGTCTCAAAGCACGGTGGGAGAGCGAGAAGACCATCATCACCGACGTGCAGCGCCTGAAGGCCGAGCTTGATGAGGCGCGGCTTGACAGCGAGCGCGCTGAGCGCGAGGGCGATCTCGCCCGTGCGGCCGAGCTCCGCTACGGGCGCATCCCTCAGCTGGAGGCGCAACTAGCCGAGGCTGACGAGCGGCTCAAGGACCTGCAGGCGGGCGCCGGCATGCTGCGCGAGGAGGTCACCGAGGCCGAGATCGCCGAGGTCGTGGGCACGTGGACCGGCATCCCGGTCGCGCGGCTCATGCAGGGCGAGATGGCCAAACTCGCCACGCTCGAGGAGCACTTGCACGAGCGGGTCGTCGGCCAGGACGAGGCGGTCTCGGCGGTCGCCGGAGCCATCAGGCGCTCCCGCGCCGGTCTCTCGGACCCCGACCGCCCCATCGGCAGCTTCCTGTTCCTCGGCCCGACCGGCGTGGGCAAGACCGAGCTTGCCAAGACCCTCGCCGCGTTCATGTTCGACGACGAGCGCGCGATGGTGCGCATCGACATGAGCGAGTACATGGAGAAGTTCAGCGTGCAGCGCCTGATCGGCGCGCCGCCGGGCTACGTGGGCTACGAGGAGGGCGGCCAGCTCACGGAGGCGGTCCGCCGCCGGCCGTACAGCGTCATCCTGCTCGACGAGATCGAGAAGGCGCACCCCGACGTGTTCAACGTGCTGCTGCAGGTGCTCGACGACGGGCGTCTGACCGATGGTCAGGGCCGCGTGGTGAGCTTCAAGAACGCGATCGTGATCATGACGAGCAACGTGGGCAGTCAGTACATCACCGAGTTCGCGAAGAGCGGTGACGAGACCGCCATGCGCGCAATGCTCGACGAGGCGCTCCGGGCCACGTTCCGTCCCGAGTTCTTGAACCGTGTCGACGACGTGGTGGTGTTCCGCTCGCTCACCATGGACCAGCTGGCGTCGATCGTGGATCTGCAGCTCGCACTCGTGCGTGAGCGGTTGGCCGACCGCAAGATCACCCTCGAGGTGACCGCGGCCGCGACCGAGCGGCTCGCGCTCGACGGGTTCGACCCGGTCTTCGGCGCGCGGCCCTTGAAGCGGCTCATCCAGCGCGAGGTGGTCGACCGCGTGGCGCGCGAGCTCATCGAGGGCCGCGTGGGCGATGGCGACACGGTGACGATCGATGTGATCGACGATGAGATCGGGGTGCGGGGAGTCTCGCACCTGATGTAGGAAGAGGCGCCGTGGGTGGGTCGCCATGCCACCCACCGGCAGACGACAGTGGAGGTGATGATCATGGCGATCGTACGGTGGGACCCGTTCGGCGAGGTGCTGCGCATGCAGCGCGACATGGACCGCATCTTCTCGCGTCTCGGCTCGGCCGAGGTCGGGAAGGAGTCGGTCGCGTGGATGCCCAAGATCGATGTGAAGCGCAAGGACGATGACATCATCGTGCGTGCGGAGCTTCCTGGAATCGACCCGGCCGATGTTGACGTCGAGGTCACCGATGGCGTGCTGACCATCCGCGGGGAGCGGCGTCAGGAGGAGCGGCAGGAGGGCGAGGACTGGCTCGTCTGCGAGAGCTGCTACGGCTCCTTCGAGCGCTCGCTCACCATCCCCGAGAGCATCGACCCGGCGACCATCACGGCCGACTACACCGACGGCATCCTCGTGGTGCACGTCCCCAAGGCGCTGGAGGCGGCTCGGCCGAAGACCACCAGGATCGAGATCGGCGGAGCAGGCGCGCCGAGCCTGGAGGGGGCCGCCGGGGAGGAGGCCGAGTAGGGCCCCGGCAGACGGCTCACGCGCTGCGCGCCTCGGCAAGACCGAGCGCCCGGCGCACGCGCCGCGTGCCGTCCAGCACGGTCTCAAGGGCCGGCCGGGTGTAGGGCAGCAGTCCGAGTGCGATGGCTGCGTCCCACACCGGGCCGGCCTTCTTCCACGCTGCGGAGTATGCGAAGTGCCGCACCCGCTCGGCCATGGTCTCCCGCGCGAGCGAGGCGCTGGCGATGCCCTTCCAGGAGTAGAACATCCGCCGTGCGCGGTGGTATCCGGCCTCGATCTCAGCAGGCGTCATCGTGGGATGCGAGATCACGCAGTGCCGGGTGTCGTAGCGGTCCCAGTCGCGGGTGAGGATCCGTCCCTCATGCTCGAGGCGCGCGTAGAGCGCCGTGCCGGGGTACGGCGTGAGCACGTGGAAGGTCGCGGTCTCGATGCCACGTGAGATCGCCCACTCGGCAGTCCGTTCGAACACGTCGGGGGTGTGGTGGTCCATGCCGAAGACGAAGCTCGCGTTGACCATGATCCCGGCGTCGTGCAACCGCCTCACGGCTTCATCGTAGTCGCGGCCGACGTTGTGGCCCTTGCCCTGCTCGGCGAGTGCGGTCTGATCGAGCGTCTCGAACCCGACGAAGAGCGAGCGGAGGCCGGCACCGGCTGCTGCTTCCACGAGCCCCGGGCGAAGCACCGCCTCCACGGTACCGGCGGCCTGCCAGACACGACCGGAGCCCCGGAGCCCTGCCATGAGCGAGCGCGCGAAGCGGTCATCGGCGAAGAGGTTGTCGTCGAGGAAGTAGAGGTGGCGCCCCGCAAGCGAGTCGATCTCGCCGAGCGCATCATCCACCTGCATCGTGTAGAAGGACCGGCCGCCGGCGTAGAACGCCTCCTTGTAGCAGAAGTCGCAGGAGTGCGGGCACCCGCGGGAGACCACGATCGAGTTGGGGACCAGGTAGCGGCCGCGGTCGATCAGGTCGCGCCGCGGACGCGGGAGCCCGAGCAGACTGCGTCGCTCCGCACGGTAGACGCGCTTCGGGTGCCCGGCGCGATAGTCGCCGAGGAACCTCGGCCAGCTGTCATCACCCGGGCCGAGGAAGATGGAGTCGGCGTGCTCGGCGGCCTCCAGCGGCAGTGAGGTGGGGTGCAGGCCGCCGATGCACACGTGTGCGCCGCGGGCACGGTAGAGGTCGGCGAGTTCGTAGGCGCGTCGTGCCGAGGTGATGTAGGTCTCGATGACGACGACGTCGGGCTCGTCGTCGGTGCGTATCGGCCCGACGTGCTCGTCTTCGATGGTGATCTCGTCGTCGTCGGCGCAGTGACCGGCGAGGGTGGCGAGGCCGAGCGGCGGGAAGAGCGAGTACTTGATCGGCCGGAAGAAGGGGTCGGTCGCCTCGGCAAGGGCGGGGAGCACCATCTTTATCCTCATGTCGCCTCCGATCGTGGGTGGGCCCGAGCGTACGGCGTCACCGGCGGCCATCGCAGTCTGCTCGCCCGACCCGTTGCCGCCGCGTCGCCGTGCCGTGACGTGAGGTCCGCAGAAGCAGGACCGGTCTCCGGCCGTGCTTGGGGTACATAACGAGCGAGTGGGCACGGCAGTCCGGGCCGCACTGGTTGCGTGCCGCTCACGGAGGCACATGCATGGGAAGCAAGCACACGATCGCCGGCGTGAGCGCGGACACCCCGCTTCGCGACGCCGTGCCGCGCATCCTGCGCGCCAAGGCCGAGCCGCTGTTCGCGCTCGGTGCGCGCGCTGGCGCTGGCCTGGATGCCGACGCCGTCCACGACATGCGCGTGGCGTCCCGTCGCCTGCGTGAGGTCATGCGGCTGTTCGAGGACGCCTCCGGCACCCGTTCGTTCAAGGTGTGGTACCGGCGTGTGCGTCGCGTGACCCGCGCACTCGGCCCGGTGCGCGACGCCGACGTCTTCATCGACGCGCTCTCAGGCCTCCTTCCGTCGCTTGACGCCGAGGAGGGCCGGGCCGTCGCGTTCCTCATCGGCCATCGCTTCGGGCTCCGGGAATGGGCCTCGGCCCGGCTGCGCGACGACCTCGAGCGGGCGGGGCTCGATGGCCGGCGGACATCGTTCGAGCGTATGGCCGCGTCCGCGGGAGCGGGTGACGGCAGCGTGCCGATGCGCGAGCGCGCGTACGCCTCGATCGCCGAGCGTATGGCCACGGTCAGCGAGGCACAGGCTGCCGCGCTCGACCCGGCGGCCATCGAGGCGCAGCATGCGCTGCGGATCGCGTACAAACGCCTGCGGTATGCGGTCGAGACGTTCGCACCGTGCTACGCCGATGCGTTCGGGCCGGTGCACGCGACGCTCACCGCTTTCCAGGACACCCTCGGCGAACTGCACGACGCGCACCTGTTCGCCGAGAGCGTGCGTGTGTCGGCGGGAACGACCGAGTGGCGCGCGGCAGGAGTGACCGCCGAGGACCTTGAGCGCGTCGCGCGGCGGTTCGACGCGATGGCCGAGGAGCGGTTCGAGGCGTTCAGGGTACTGGCGGGCGCCCATCCCGACGGTGTGCTGCGCGAGGCACTGCTCACACCGCTCATGGTGACGACGGACGTGTGAAGCGGGCTCTCGGGCCCGGGACGGACGGGGAGAGGGCGACGGATGGAGATCGAGCGGAAGTTCCTCGTGCAGGCGTGTCCTGACGACCTGGCACGCCGGCCGTCGGTGTTCCTCCGGCAAGGCTACCTCGCCGCGGGGCCGGGGGGCGAGGTGCGGCTGCGTGACTCGGGCCGCGTATGCGTGCTTACCGTCAAAGGCGGCGTGGGCCTCGCGCGAGCGGAGCACGAGGTCGCCATCTCCCGTACGCAGTTCGATGAGCTGTGGCCTGCCACTGAGGGGCGACGCATCGAGAAGCGCCGGTACTCGATCAAGGCGGGCGCGCACACGTATCATCTCGACCTGTACGCCGGTGGGCTTGCGGGGCTCATGACCGTGGAGGTGGAGTTCCGCACGATCGACGATGCGCTCGCGTTCGTCCGTCCGCCGTGGTTCGGCTGCGAGGTGACCAAAGACGAGCGATACCGCAACTCGGTGCTCGCCCTCCGCGGGTCGCCCTGCGGTGACAACGCCCGGTAGACACCGCTCCGACGACCGCTCACCGAGCGGTGAGTGCCACCCACCCGTCGGGCGCGACACCCGCCGGGCACCTTCGGCCATACTGGCCTGCGACCGTCTCGTACTCGTGCTGTCTGGGGGCACTGGGCATGAAGGCATCATCCGCCACGCGCGGCTGGATCGTCACGGCCGCTGGTCTGGGAATCAACCTCGCGCTCGGGGTGCTGTACGCCTGGAGCGTGATCGCCAAGGTGCTCAAGGCGCCGGTCACCGACGGCGGCTGGGGCTGGAGCGCCGGTGAGGCGAGCCTGCCGTATGCGGTCGCCGTCGGCGTGTTCGCGCTATCCATGGTCTTCGCCGGACGGGCGCAGGACCGGATGGGTCCGCGCATCGTCGCGACGCTCGGCGGCGCACTCACCGGAGGCGGAATGCTGGTCGCCGGCCTGGGTACGCCCGAGCGTTCCTGGCCCGTCCTCCTCGGCTTCGGCGTGATGGCGGGCACGGGCATCGGGCTCGGCTACGCGGCCGCCACGCCCGCGGCCGTCAAGTGGTTCGGCCCGGAGCGCAAGGGGCTGATCACGGGGCTCGTGGTATCGGGGTTCGGTCTGGCGAGCGTCTACATCGCGCCACTCACGCAGTGGCTGCTCGGCGCCCACGGGGTGGCAGCCACGTTCCGCATCCTCGGCGGAGCGTTCCTCGTCGCGACGACCGCGCTCGCGCAGCTCCTCGTGAACCCGCCGGCAGGTCACGTGCCTGCGGGGGCCGCGCCGCAGGCGGCCGCCGATGCCGCACCGCCGCGTGTCGAGTACGACTGGCGAGACATGCTCCGCACGAAGCAGTTCGCGCTCCTGTGGCTGATGTACGCCTGCTCGGCGTTCGCAGGCCTGATGATCATCGGCCACATGGCGACCATCGCCGCGCTGCAGATGCCCGACCTCACGCTCGGCTTCCTGCTCGTGGCCGTGCTGGCGGTGGGCAACGCACTCGGGCGTGTGGTGGCCGGCGTGGTCTCCGACAGGATCGGGGGCATCCGCACGATGCTCATGGTCTTCGTGCTGCAGGCCGCCATGATGGGGCTGCTGTTCGTCGCTGGCACGCCGGGCCTGCTCGTCCCGGTCGCGGCGCTCGTCGGCTTCGCGTACGGCGCGAACCTCTCGCTGTTCCCGTCTACGACCGCGGGGTACTTCGGCACGCGGCATCTCGGCGTGAACTACGGCCTCGTGTTCACCGCCTGGGGCGTGGGTGGTGTCTTCGGCTCGATGACCGCAGGGAGCATCGTCGATTCCACCGGCAGCTACGCGCTCGCGTACACGGCCGCCGCGGTCCTATGTCTGGTCGCCGCCGGGCTCACGTTCGTCACGCGCCCGCCGACACCGGGCGAGGTCGTGGGCGCGGGGTCCCGCCGTGCCGAGGAGCGGCGCGCGGCGTAGGCGGCGTGCGGCGCGTAGGTCGGGCAGTGTCGTGGAGGCGCGCCCGCGGTACCATTCGTCAAGGTCGGTCTGTAGCGAGTGGGTAGGAATGCCGATAGGCAGAGCATGACTGTCAACCGGCAACCGCGGGGGTGAGCACCTCGAGCGCGCAGCACACCAGTCCCGGCGCGATCGCGGCGCGGCTGCTCGGCGACCCCGCGCGCATCTCGGTCCTGCTCGCAGGGGCATCGTATCCGGCCGCACTCTGGTCCGGCGCCGACCTGCGCTTCGTCTGGATGAACCGCGTCTTCGAGGACCTGCTCGAGGACGTGCGGCCGCAATGGGACTTGCTCGGCATGCCGGTCCGTGGCTTCCTGTCGGACTCGCATGCGGCGTCGACGTTCATCAACGTCGCCTACACCGGCGAGCCGGCGACCGTCCCGGCGTACGAGTACCGTGCGTCCTGGGGCGAGGTGACCTACTGGCAGCTCTCGTATCTCCCGGTCCCGGGCAAGATCGGCGATCCGTACGACGTGCTGCTCCTGGCCGTCGACGTCACTCCGGCGGTCATCGCCCGGCGCGTCGACGAGGAGCGCGCCAGCGACCTGCGACGCGCGCTCGACCTCATCGACGTCACCGTCCTTTCCTCGCTCGATGCCGAGGACATCCTGCAGCGGGTGCTCATCGAGGCCACCGAAGCGCTCGACGCCGACTGGGGCTGGATCGCCGAGCGCGACAGTGGCGGCTGGGTGTTCCGCAACGTCCACGGATGGCCCGCCGAGATGACCGGGCTGCGCTTCGCCGAGGACGACCTGTCGCTGCCGGGTCTTGCGGCCCGGGAGGGCCGCGTGGTCGCGGTTGCGCAGTCCGACGCCAGCGCACGCGAGCACTTCGAGCTCATGCTCAAGCACGACGTGGGCGCCTTCGCGCTCGTGCCGGTGAAGAGCCGCGGGGAGATCGTGGACGTGCTCGGCTTCTGCTGGGACGCGGACATCACGTTCAGCTCCGCGCACACCGAGTTGCTCCGGAAGCTCGAGTTGTCGCTTTCGCTTGCACTCGAGAACGCTCGGCAGCATGCCGCTGAGCGGCGACTGAACCGGACGCTGCGGAGCGCCTTCTTCAGCGCGCCGGCGGCCATCCCGGGCTTTGAGATGGGGCATCTGTACCACTCGATGTCGGGCAGGGGAGCGGTCGGCGGGGACTTCTACGACGTGATGTCGCTGCCCGGAGACCGGGTGGGTGTGCTCATCGGCGATGTGTCCGGGCACGGGGCAGAGGCCGCCGGCCTGACGGCGCTCGTCAAGAGCGCGATGCGTGCCGAGGCGCTCCGTCTGCCGTCGCCCGAGTCGATCATGGACCGCGCCAACGAACTCGTCGTCCACGGTGCGGCGACCAACGAGTTCGTCTCGGCGTTCTTCGGCCTGATCGACGGCGCGACCGGCTCGATGGCCTACAGCATGGCGGGGCATCCGCCGCCCGTGCTGCTTCGAGCGGGCTCGGAGCCGGTGTTGCTCGCCGCCGACGGGTGCGTGCTCGGCGTGGCGGGCGGCGCACGCTACGAGAACCACGTCGCCACACTCGACGTGGGCGACCTGCTCGTGCTGTACACAGACGGGTTGACCGAGGCCCGGTCCCCGTCGGGCGGCGCGTACGGGACCGAGCGTCTTCTCGACGCGGTCCGCGCTGCTGGCGACGGTCCGGCGGACCGGGTGCCGGAGTCCGTCTTCTTCTCGGCGTTCAGTCACGCCGGCGGGACGCTCACCGACGACATCGCGATCGTCGCGCTCCGGCGCACCGAGCCCGCGCCCGGTGGCCATCAGGAGCGCCTGGAGCTTGCCTCGGCCGTCGCATGAGGTAGGTCCGCGCGCCTTTACACGCCAGCGCCAGACCCATACAGTCGTGTGAGGGTCACGAGCGAAGGGGGCTGGCGATGCGCTGTCCGAACTGTCAGGCGGAGCTCCGCGAAGGTGCGGCGTTCTGTGGATCGTGTGGCGCGACCGTGCCGAGTGCGGCGGATGTCCCACCTGCACCGCCCGTCGAGCCGGAGCCGACTCCACCCGCGCCGCCTGAGCCCGCGCCGTCAAGCCCACCGCAGCCCACCGAGCCGCTGCCCGAGCCCACCCAGCCGCTTCCCGCAGCGGTCGCTGTGCCCGCGTATGATCAGGGCGCGTACCAGCAGGCGGCCTACGACCCGGCCGCGTATCAACAGCCCGGCGCGCCGGGCGCTCCTGCTGGACAGCCTCCCAAGAAGAACAAGACAGGTCTCATCATCGCGATCGTCGTGATCGTGCTCCTCGGGCTGTGCGGGTGCACCGTCGCCGGGCTGTTCATGTTCACGCCGATCTTCAGCGACATGTCCGAGGTGCCGACCGCGCCTCCATCCGATCCGGTCGTGGTTCCGGAGGAGCCCGTGGCGGAACCGATGGGGTACGCGAGCGCCGAAGAGGCGGTCGTGGCCTTCCTCAGTGAGCAAGACATCGGCGACTGGGTGTACCAGGTCTACGATGAGATCGACGACACGGCCGTCTACTGGGCAGGGCCTCCCAACAGCGAGTGGGCGGTCGAGATCGTCGTGCAACAGGGTCCGGACGGGTCGTGGGAGGTCGTGAGCTACGAGGGTCTCGACTTCGGTGGCGGGGACGTGGGCGAAGGTGGGCTGTCCCCACAGGACCAGGCCATCGAGGTGGTCGGCGAGCATCTGTATGCGGTCAAGCAGGACCGCGGGAACGATGCCCAGGCGCTGACCGTGGACCCGATCCGCTCCGATCCCATCTCGGCGCAGGAGTCGGCCGGGATGCTGGACTCCTTCGAGGTGACCGAGGCGCGCGCCCAGTCCGATGGCAGCTTCTGGGTCCGCTCGATCCAGTACTGGCAGTGGGGGACCGAGCGCTGGGAGTACTGGGTGGTGCCCACCGACATGGGTTACCGCATCGCCGACATCCGGGAGTGGTGACCTTCCCGCGAGCTTCGCTGAACGGTGTGTGCCGGACCTGTCGCTGTGGCACAATCGCAGAGGCCGTCTTGAGAGGCCGACCCGATCGTGCGGAGGTAGCCCGTGGAGTTGCGCTTCCATAGCCCGTACCGCGGATGGGTGACCGGTCTGCTCACCGAGCTCGGCGTCTTCTTCGGGTTCCTCATCGCCATGGCGCTGCTCGCGCTCGTGGCATCGTGGATAGCCTGAGCCACGGCGATGTGGGTCGGAGTCCGCAAGCGGGAACTGGGCGCCATCGCCCACTACACCGGGCTGCTTGTCGCCAGCCTCGCCCTCGTCATGGTCGTTCCGCTCGTGACCGCGCTCCTGTCCGCCGAGTGGGACCCGGCGCTCGACTACGCTTGTGGCATCGGCGTGGCCGCCGCGTTCGGCTTCCTGCTCGCCCAGGGAGCCCCTCGCGGCGCTCACATCAATCGGCGCGACGCGCTCATCGTGACGGCGCTGTCCTGGCTCGCGGGTTCGCTGGTAGCTGCGGTGCCGCTCGCGCTCTCGGGTCACTACGGGAGCTTTCTTGACGCCTTCTTCGACGCGATCTCGGGTCTCACGACCTCCGGACTCACGCTCGTGCAGGACCTCGACCACCTGGCCTCGGCTCACAACATGTGGCGTCATCTGCTGCATCTGGTCGGCGGGCAGGGGATCGTCGTCGCCGCTCTGTCGGTGGCGCTCGGGCTGCGCGGG
This sequence comes from Aeromicrobium sp., assembly GCA_015351705.1. GTDB lineage: Bacteria > Actinomycetota > Coriobacteriia > Anaerosomatales > Anaerosomataceae > JADIIM01. Next base: position 20,143 of record JADIIM010000017.1, read on the forward strand.
GGCGGCGCGATGTCGCTCTACATCGCCGAGGGTCGTGACGAGCGCATCATGCCCAATGTGATGAACACGGCGCGCTTCATCTGGTTCGTCACGGCAGTCTACGTGCTGGCGGGCACGCTTGTCTTGAGCGTCGTCAACATGGTCGCAGGCATGGAGATCGGCCGGAGTGTGCTGCATGGCTTCTGGGCGACGGTCGCCTGCTACGACACCGGCGGTTTCGGGCCGACGTCGATGAACGCGCTCTACTACCACAGCCCGGTCTTTGAGATCGTCACCATGACGCTGATGTTGGCCGGCACACTCAACTTCAACCTGCACGCCGACCTGTGGCGCGGCGACCGCACGGAGATCTTCAAGAACCTTGAGGCGCGCGCCCTGGCGATCAACATCGCTATCCTGAGCGTGGCCGTGGGCCTCGGGCTTGCCGTCGCCGGTGCGTATGCGACACCTGCCGAGGTGCTGCGCAAGGGTCTCTACCATCTGATCTCGGCCAACTCGGGCACGGGGCATCAGACCGTCTACGCCTCGCAGTGGGCGACCGGCTTTGGCGGACTCGCGTTCGCCGCCATCATCCTCGCGATGGCTTTCGGTGGTATGGCGTCGTCGACCGCAGGCGGCATCAAGGCGCTGCGGCTCGGCTTGATCGTCAAGGGCGTGGTGCTGCGCATCCGGGAGTCGATCGCACCGGGCAGCGCCGTCATCAGGAGTACGTACCACCACCTCGTTGACGTGCCGCTCACCGCCGATGTGCTCGCCAACGCGCTCATGCTGTTCACCCTGTACACGGTGACGTACATCAGCGGCGCGATGATCGGGGCCGCATACGGCTATCCGGCGGGCGACGCCCTGTTCGAGTCGGTCTCGGCGACGGCGAACGTGGGGCTGTCGACCGGGATCACCGCGCCGGGGATGCCCGCGGGCCTGAAGATCGTGTACATCCTGCAGATGTGGGCCGGCCGCCTGGAGTTCATCGCGCTGTTCGCGCTCGTGGCGAGCGTGTTCGCAGCCGCGCGGCGCCGGAGGGCCGGGGCATGAGACGCGCGGCTCTCGTACTCGCAGTCGCCTCGCTTCTTCTGGTTGCAGCGCCGGCGTTCGCGTCCGGGGCGGCGGTCGATGCGACCGGCCCCGAGCTCGTGTCGTCCGACGGCGCACTCGATGGCAGCACCGTCCGGTTCACCGGTGAGGTCATCAGCGAGCCGCTCGCGGGTGGCGATGGCCACGTCTGGGTGAACGTGCTTGCCGATGGCACGGCCATCGGCGTGTGGACTCCGCGGGACCTCGCCGAGGGCGTCGAGGTCTTCGGCCGGTACAGCCACACCGGCGATGTCGTACGGGTGACCGGGGTCCTGAACGAGACCTGCGAAGCGCACGGTGGCGATCTCGACGTGCACGCGCAGCACATCGAGATCATCAAGCGGGGTGAGCGACGGGAGCATCCGGCGGACTGGTGGAAGCTCGGTGCGGGCCTGGCCGGGCTCTTGGCAGCATACGCGGGTTGGCGGAGGATGCGCCGACTCGAAGAAGGGAGCCTGAGTGACCGCGACGACCCGCGGCTTCGCCAGTGACAACGCCGCCAGCGTGCACCCCGACGTACTCGCCGCGATCGCGGAGGCCAACGTCGGGCACGCGCACGCCTACGGCTACGACCGGTGGACCCATCGCGCCGAGGATCTGATCCGGGAGCACTTCGGCGAGCGGGCCGAGGCGTTCTTCGTCTTCAACGGCACCGGTGCGAACGTGACCGCGCTCCAGGCGCTCATGCGTACCTACGAGTACGTCATCTGTCCGGTCACCGCGCACATCAACGTGGACGAGTGCGGCGCCCCGGAGCGGTTCACCGGCGCCAAGCTCGTTGCGGTCCCCACTCCCGACGGAAAGCTCACGCCGGCCCTTGTCGAGGGCGCGATCGACGGCGTGGGATTCGAGCACCACTCGCAGCCCCGCGTGGTCTCCATCACGCAGTCGACCGAGTACGGCACGGTCTACACCCCCGACGAGATCGCCGCACTGGCGGCCGTTGCGCGGACTCACGGTCTGGCGATCCACGTGGACGGCGCGCGGCTCGCCAACGCCGCCGCATCGCTGGGGTGCACGCTCGGCGAGGCGTGCGAGGGCGCGGACGTGGTGAGCTTCGGCGCCACCAAGAACGGCGCGATGCTCGCCGAGGCGGTCATCTTCCGGGACCCCGCCCTTGCGGAAGGCTTCCGCTACCTGCGCAAGCAAAGCGCGCAGCTCTGCTCGAAGATGCGGTTCGTCTCGGCGCAGTTCATCGCGCTGCTAGAAGGCGATCTGTGGCGCGACAACGCGGCGCACGCCAACCGCATGGCGACACGTCTGGCCGAGGGCGTGATCGGACTGCGCGGCGTTCGCGTGACGCAGCCGGTGCAGGCCAACGAGGTCTTCGCCGTGCTCCCGCGGGAGGTGATCGCGCCGCTGCAGGAGCGCTACGACTTCTATACGTGGGACGAGCCTGCGAGCGAGGTCCGGTGGGTCACCAGCTGGGACACCACCGAAGATGACGTCGACCGTTTCGTCGGCGCCGTCGCTGAAGCGACGCGGACGGCGGACGGGGCCTGAGGGGCGATACGGCCGTGCTCAGGCGCGCGTACCGCCTGCCCGTGCCCTGATCTCGGCCACGACTTCGTCGGCGTGGCCCTCCAGCTTCACATTGTGCCACGCGCGGGCCACGGTCCCGTCGGGCGCTATGAGGAACGTGCGGCGCTTGGCCGAAACCCCGAGTACCTCACGTGCGCCGTACGCATCGATGATCGTCTTCGAGGTGTCTGAGATCATCGGGAAGGTGAGGTCGAACTTGTCGATGAAGCGCTGCTGCACCTCCGGCTTGTCCGCCGAGACGCCCACGACCAGGGTGTTCAAGGACTCCAGTTCCGCGGCGTGCGCCTGGAAGTCCTTGGCCTCGTGGGTTCAACCGGGGGTGTTGGCGCGTGGATAGAAGTACACGACGACCCACTTCCCGAGGTGGTCGGCGAGCGTGAACGCGCCGTTGCCAGTGGCGGTCGCCTCGATGGCGGGTGCCGGCATTCCTGCGTCGAGTACCACGGTCTCGGGCATCGTCCCTCCTCGGGGGCTGGTGTGGCGCGCCGGCGGGAACCGGCACTCGGAGAGTACGTACCACCTGCGGTAGGATACGTCCCAGTGCATCGAGCGAAAGGCCCCACGTGTCCCGGTTCCCTTCAATGCGGGCGAGCGATCTCGACGGACGCGAGTACGACCTCCCGGGAGGTCTGCCCGCCGGCCCGCAGGTCGTACTCATCGCCTCCAAGCGGTGGCAGCAGGTCCTCATCGAGATGTGGCGCGCGTGGCTCCGCCGGATCGAGCGGGACGTGCCGGCACTCGAGATATGGGAACTGGCGCTTCTGCCGAAGGTGTATGCGCCGGCGCGCCCGGTGATCGACGGCGGCATGCGGGCGGGGATCGCCGACCCGGCCGCGCGCCGTCGCACGCTGACGGCGTACGTGGATCTCTCGCGCTGCGCCGAGGAGATCGGCGTGTCCGACTTCGAGACGGTGCACGCGACGCTGCTGGGTCCGGATGGCGACCTGGTGTGGCGGGCGAGCGGCAAGCCGACCGCCGATGACACGGAGCGATTGGAGCACGTGCTGGCCTGGTGGAGCACTGATGCGGCCGCCGGCGTGAAGGTGTGAGGTGCACGCCATGCGCTACCTGGTCGATGGCTACAACGTGACGCGTCGTGACCCGGCCACCTCGGGGCTCTCGCTCGAGGAGCAGCGAGTGGCGCTTGCCGCGCGGCTTGCGGTCCGTGGTGCGGACCTGCTCGGCCGAGGCGCGATCGTCGTGGTGTTCGACGGTCGCAGCGGCGGCGGGGCGGACAGCCGACGCGGGAGTGTGGAGGTTCGCTACTCGCGTGACGAGTCCGCCGACGACCTGATCGCCCGGCTTGCCGCACGCGGGGACGTGGTCGTAACCTCCGACAGTGGCCTTGCCGACCGCGTGACCGGCGCGGGTGCGCGCGTGGTGCCCGCCGAGACGTGCCTCGAGGGTCGGCGGCCGAGGCCCAGGGGCGGCCGCTTCGCTGCGGCGAGTGCGGGACTGCCGCCGGGCGCTAACGAGATCACGCGCGAGCTCAAGGAGCTCTGGCTGACCGGGGACGACACGGACGGGGAGTGAGATGCCGGGTATCGGCGTGGCGGTGAACATCGGGACGGTGCTGCTCGGGGCTGCGGTCGGGCTCGTCTTCGGCCGCTTGATCAGCGAGCGGTTCAGGACGATCGCGTTCTCGGCCATCGGGCTGGCGGTGATCGTGATCGGCGCGGCCATCACCCTCGGCGGGCTGGCCGACCTGGGGCAGACCCACCTGGGCGACTACGCGGCGCTCGTGCTGGTGGGCGCGCTCGTGGTCGGCTCGCTGCTGGGTGAGGCGCTGCGGATCGAGCATGGTCTGGAGCGGTTCGGCAGGTGGCTCCAGGACAAGGCGTATCGGGCACCGGCGCTTGCTCCGGGCAGGGCAGACCAGCCCGGAGAGAAGGGCCACACGCTGGTGGAAGGCTTCGTCACCGCGAGCCTGCTCTTCTGCACCGGGGCGATGACGATCCTCGGCTCTCTGCAAGACGGTCTGGGCGACCCGTCACTGTTGTTTCTGAAGGCGCTGCTCGATGGCATCGCGGCCATCGCGCTGGCGACCACGCTGGGTGCGGGTGTGGCGCTCTCGGTCGTGCCGATCCTCATCCTGCAGGGCGGCATCGCGCTCGGCGCGCACGCCATCGAGCCGCTGATCACGCCTGCGGTCATCGCGGCGATCGAGGCGATCGGCGGGGCGCTCATCCTGGCGATCGGCCTGGACCTGGCGAAGATCAAGCGTCTGCCGGTGGGCAACATGCTGCCGGCGGTCTTCATCGGGGCGGCGATCGCGCTCGCCCTGGGCTGAGGGTGCGGCCGCGGTCTCGGCCAGGTCTGGCGGTGGGCTATCCGCGCTCGCGCCAGCCCTTCACGGTGAACGCGCTCGGGCAGATCCCGGAAAGCGTGCACTGGCCGCAGATCGGGCGCTTGGCGTCACAGACAGCGCGTCCGTGCTCGATCAGGCGGTAGGTCAGGGGGCCCCACTCCTCGCGCGGGAACAGCGCCATCAGGTCGCGCTCGATCTTGTCGGGATCGGTGTGTGAGGACAGGCCGAGGCGCTGCGAGAGGCGCGACACGTGCGTGTCGACCGCCACGCCCTCGGCCGTGCCGAACGCGTTGTAGAGCACGATGTTGGCGGTCTTGCGCGCGACACCGGGCAGGGTGATGAGGTCCTCCATGGTGTCGGGGACGCGGCCGCCGTACTCGGCGACGATGCGCCGTGCCGCGCCGATGATGTTCTTGGTCTTGTTCCGGAAAAAGCCGGTGGGGCGGACGATCTCCTCGACGTGGGCGGGGTCTGCTTCGGCCAGCGCCTCAGGGGTGGCGAAGCGCTCGAAAAGCACCGGGGTCACCTTGTTCACACCAACGTCGGTGGTCTGTGCCGAGAGGATCACCGCGACCAGCAGCTGGAAGTCCGTGGCGTAGGTGAGCGCGATGCTCGCACGCGGATAGAGGCTCTTCAGAGTGGCGTCGACGGCTGCGGCATGGTCAGGCGTGGTCATCGTATCTCCTTCCGCTGTCGCGCTCACATCGTACCCGAGGAGCGTACAGGTGCGGTTCAGAACCGGTTAAGCACCCTCGGCGATACTGCTCGCGGGCCGCATCGAGGGGGGATCCTGCGGCTCGGCCGGCGGGCGTCCCTCCTGGTGCCGTGCACCATTCCGCCAGCATCGGCCAGTACTGCACAAGAAGAAGAGGGAGATCGTCATGAGCACGTTCATGCGACGGCGCTGCCGTCTGCTCGGTGTTACCGTTCTGTCCGTTGCCATGCTCGCCGGGAGCGCAGGCGTGTCCGCGGCTGCTCCAGCGGGTCGTTCCGGTACGGCGGGAGGGCGTTCCAGCTCCTCCGCCGTGGAGCCTGGATGGCCGGAGAGTCACCTGCCCGAGGCGGACCCGCGGCCCGGGGAGCCTGGCTACCTGGAGGTGCGGCCGACGCTCACGCCGCCGCCCGACGGCATGACCGACGAGGAGTTCAAGGCGCGGGACCCCGAGGGTTTCGCTGCGCTGCTTCCCGAGCGGGCGCAGATCGAGCGTCGACTGCTGGAGCGGGCGCGGGGCGCACTCGCGAAGGAAGGGCTTCGGGCGGCCGACGGCTCCGTCGCCGCCTCCGACATCCGTGCCGCCGAGACGGTGCTCGCCGCGACCACGTGGTCGCCCTACGGCTACCTGCGCTTCAGGCTCGTGCCGAACACCACCAGCCCGTACGCACGGAACGGCTATCTCGGCACGCTGTACTTCATCTACGGCATCTACTACCCGACGGTCGACGCCTACAAGTGGTACACGGTGTCGTGGCCGGCGCGCTCCGGCAACAACCGGCCTGCCGACCAGAGCAAAGTGGGTGTGGGGCCGATTCCCGCGTACACATGGGACTTCGGCTTCATGAACGGCGTCTGGCGGGGTTATGAGGCTGACGGCCGTGACGCGTTCTACCCGGGCAAGTGGCGCCTCGACCCATGGACGGGCGGACCATACAACCGGTGCTACCTGGAGGTGCACGGCGGGCGGTACTTGCACGAGTTCGCCGCCACGAGCGGGTGCGTGCGCGTGTATCCCTCGGCGATCACCGCGCTCAAGAGCTACTACGACACGAAGATGGCGAACAAGAAGGACAAGGCGACCGCCGATCTGCGTGTCGCGTACTGACGGTAACCGAGGCAGGGGGGGCACGGTGGGACACGGTATTCGGAAGAGGCGTGTTTGGGGAGCCGTGTACGTTGCGGCAGCGCTCGTCATCGCAGTCGTGGCCGGGGCGTGCACGGCCGGTCAGGAGGTCGACACGACCGGGGACGAAGAGTCCCGGCCCCCCTCCGGACGAACGGAGCAGGCCGGGAGTCTCGCATGGGATGCGACGGCGCTTCGAGATGCGGCAGCGTCGCTCGTCGGCTGGCGCACCAGCGTCGGCGATTACGGGTCGCTCGTACTCTTGTCGGACAGTGACGCGCCGGACACTGTGTGGTCGGCGCCCGGCCCGGGATATGGCGGACCTCTGGCGATCGACGCCATAGAACCGCTGGTCGTCCTTGCCGGCGAGGCGGGAACGCCGGCCGCCGGAGGCGCGGCAGTGGACGCATTGGTGATCCTTCGACCTGACGGCACCGTCTCGTCCCATGACCTTCCTGCGGAGTTCGGCAGCCTGTCAGGGGCGACGATCAGTCAGGGGCGTGTGCTCGTGCTGGCGCACCGGGCGACGACTGAGACGTACGACACCGCGCTGTTCGCGCTCGGCGATGACGGCGCATGGCAGCCGGTGCGTCTGGAGGGCGACGTTCCGGCCCATCAGTTCGTCGAACGCGCGGTCGCAGTGCCGCAGACCGACTCGCTCGCGGTGGTCTTGAAGACCGAAGGGGGGACGGGCGACCGCGACGATGAGGCGCTCGTCCTCGCCCGGCTGACAGGCGATGCGCTCGTGGTGTACTCGACTCCGTTCGCCGACGACGCGCTTCCCGGCATCGCTCCGCTCTGGGCTGAAGAGGGCGTTGTGTTCCCGAGGACCTGGCGGGTCGTCGATGGTGCGCCGGTGCTCGACATCGTGGTCGCTCGGTGGGACGGGGAGTCGTGGCAGGAGCGGGCGGTGCTCGAAGACGCCGATGTCGCCTCAGGTGTGGAGACGGGCATGGCGGTCACGGCGGGCAGCGAGGGCGTGCTCTGGCTCCGCTCGGCGCCGAGCGGGGCGCACGGTGAAGGTGCGCAGCTGCTGCGCCTTCCCGAGGGCGCCGCGGCCCCGGAGTCGACCGGGGTGGATCTGTCGGACGTGGGATGGTTCGCCTGGGTGGACGCAGGCGGGTCCTGATCCAGCATCAGGACGGTGGCTGCGGCCCGGCTCCGGCACTTGTGTCGGCCGGGCCGCGCTGCCTGTCGTCCGCGAGGTGTGCTGCGGCGTTGACCGGTCGCGCCTGCGGCCATACACTCACACGGCTACCCGCCCCGCTGATGCGAGCGCGGGCTGTCGTGTTGTCCGGATGCAGGGAGTCTGCCCGTGAGCGTGTTGTTCGAGACCGTTCGCCCCGCTCTGTCCGCAGAGCCCGTCGTCGGGCGCGCGCTGGCGCGTCTGGCGGAGGGCGAGGACGTGACGCTCGCTGTGCCGGGCATGGTGCGCCCTGCCCTTGCCGCGATCGTCTCATCCGCGGCCCCGCGGCCGGTGCTCGTCGTGATGGCCGGGGAGGAGGCTGCTGAGCGTTTCGCCCGCCAGCTCCGGACCTATCTGGACCCCGCTCAGGTCCTGGTCTTCCCGGATCGCGCCGACATGCCCTGGGACCGCACCTCGCCCGACCTTGAGGTCGTCGGGAGCCGAGCGCGCGCGCTCCACGCGCTCGACCGACGGCGTTCGGTGGTCGTGGTGGCAAGCGGGCGCTCTCTTGCCCGTGCCCTTCCGCCTCAGGGCTCGCATGTCTTCGCGCCCCTCGTGCTCAAGCAGGGGATGGAACTCGACCTGGCGGAGGTCACGTCCCGCCTGGCACGAATGGGATACGAGCGCGTCGACGTCGCCTCGGAGCGCGGGCAGTTCGCGGTACGCGGCGGTACCCTTGACGTCTTCGGATCTGACGCCCCGAACCCGGTCCGCGCGGAGCTCTTCGGCGACGAGGTCGAGTCGGTCAGACGGTACCTGCCATCGACGCAGCAGCACATCGGGGATGCCGGCACGGTCGAGATCTACCCGTGCCGTGAGGTCGCCCCCGGCGCGCGCGCTGCCTCGGCGCTTCGTCGCGCACTCGGACACGCCGCTCTGACGAACGACACTCTCAAGCGCGATCTCGAGCTGGTCGCCGAAGGTGTGACGTTCAACGGCATCGAGCAGTACCTGCCGCACTTCTACAAGTCCACGGCCACGATCATGGAGTACGTGCCGCCGGAGGCGCTCGTCGTGGTGGCCGAGCCCCGGGCGGTCTTCGACGACCTGGTGCGCGGCCGTGAGGAGCTCGAGGCGCGTGCCGAGTCCGTCGCGCGCACACTCGACGGCCTGTTCGCCGCCCCCGCAGCCATCGACCTGGGCGGGCGCCAGCGGCTCACGCTGTTGTCGCTCCTGCGGGCGGCCGGAGCGACCGACGGCGAGCTCGCTGGCCGTCGACCCGAGATCGGGCGCGGCGAGGAGGCGTTCACCGCCGGCCTACGGGCGTTGCTGCAGACGGGATACCGGGTCGTGGCTGCGGCGCGCGACCGGCAGGGTCGCGAGCGGCTGTCCCGGGTGCTCGTCGATGCGGGCATGACGGTCGCACCGCTTGAGGCGGGATCCGCCGGGCCCCCCGACGGTGTCGTCGGGCTCTTGACCGCGGACGTTCCCGCCGGGTACGTCGTCCCCTCGGCGCGACTCGCCGTCGTCTCGGTGGACGACGCGTTCCCGCGCGCGGCCGAGCGCCGCCGACAGGCGGCGGATCCCACGCGTCTGACGTTCGCCTTCGCCCCCGGGGACCACGTCGTCCACGAAGTCCATGGCATCGCGCTCTTCCGGGAGCTGGTGCGCCAGACCGTCCTCGGCTCCGAGCGCGACTACCTGCTGCTCGAGTATGCGAAGGGCGACAAACTGTACGTCCCCGTCGAGCAGCTCGACCGCGTGACGCGCTACGTCGGGCCGGAAGGCAGCGTGCCGCGGGTCACCCGGCTGAACACCGCCGACTGGTCCAAGGCGACGGGCAAGGCACGCAAGGCCGCTCGAGCGCTGGCGTTCGACCTGGTGGACCTGTACGCGCGGCGCTCGACGGTGACCGGGTTCGCGTTCGGCCCCGACACTCCCTGGCAGCGCGAGATGGAGGCGGCGTTCCCCTTCGAGGAGACGCCCGACCAGTTCGCTGCGATCGAGGACGTCAAGGCGGACATGGAGTCCGAGCGGCCGATGGACCGGCTGGTATGCGGCGACGTGGGCTACGGGAAGACCGAGGTGGCCATCCGGGCCGCCTTCAAGGCCACGCAGAGCGGCAAGCAGGTCATGGTGCTGTGCCCCACGACCATCCTCGCGCAGCAGCACTACACCACCTTCTCGGAGCGTTTCGCGCCGTACCCCGTCCGCGTCGAGGTGCTCTCCCGGTTCCGCTCACGTGCCGAGCAGGCCGCCGCCCTCGAGGGCTTCGCGACGGGCACGGTCGACGTGCTGATCGGCACGCATCGTCTGCTCTCGCGCGACGTGGTCCCGCGCGACCTGGGGCTCGTCGTGGTCGACGAGGAGCAGCGTTTCGGCGTCGAGCACAAGGAGCACCTCAAGAACCTGCGCGAGCAAGTCGACGTGCTCACGCTGACCGCCACCCCGATACCACGCACGCTACAGATGTCGCTTTCCGGGGTGCGGGACTTCTCGGTCATCGACACGCCGCCCGCCGAGCGTTTCCCGGTGACCGTGCACGTGGGCGAGTACGACGCCGATGTGGTCTCCGGCGCCATCAGGCGTGAACTGGAGCGCGGCGGCCAGACGTACTACATCTCCAACCGCGTCCGCGGGATCGAGCGTGTGGTCGAGCGCGTGCGTGATGCGGTACCCGAGGCACGGATCGGCGTGGGCCACGGCCAGATGTCCGAGCGCGAACTCGAGCGCGTCATGGAGGCGTTCGCGGCAGGTGAGATCGACGTGCTCGTGGCCACCACCATCGTGGAGTCGGGCATCGACAACCCGCACACCAACACGCTCATCATCGACGACGCCCACCGCCTCGGCCTGGCGCAGCTCTATCAGCTCAAGGGCAGGGTCGGCCGCAGCCACGTCAAGGCGTACGCGTACTTCCTGTTCCCGCGCGGCCAGGCGCTCACCGACACCGCCTACGAGCGGCTCACCGCGATCCAGGAGCATGCCGATCTCGGCAGCGGCATCAAGGTGGCCATGCGCGACCTCGAGATCCGCGGCGCTGGGTCGCTTCTCGGCGCGGCGCAGTCCGGGAACGTGAGCGCGGTGGGCTTCGACCTGTACGCGCAGATGCTGCGTGAGGCGGTCTCGGAGGTCCGCGGGGAGCCGCTTCCGGCGCACCTGGACGTGCGCGTCGACCTGCCCGTCGCCGCGTTCCTGCCCGAGGAGTACGTCCCCGACGTCGACGAGCGCGTGCTCCTGTACCGGCGGATCGCGGCGGCGGTCACCCCGGAGGCTGCCGAGTCGCTCGCCGCCGAGATCCAGGAACGGCACGGTGCGCTTCCGGCCCCGGCTCGCGAGCTGCTGTCCATCGCGCGCATCAAGGCGCGCGCGGCCGACCTCGGCATCACGAGCGTCTCGCTCGCGCGGCACCGGGTGACGCTCTCGCCGGTGAAGCCGACGCCGGAGCAGCAGGGCGTGCTCGCGGGAGAGGGCGCCGTGTACGTCTCGCGGTCGAGTTCTGTTCATTTCGTGCAGTCCGCCCATGAGCCGCCGACGGCGGCCGCCGTGCGTGCCCTCGATGCTATACTCTCGGCAGTCCGCGGCCGGTGAGCCGGCCGTTCCGTTCGTTCGTAAGGAAGGTGCACCTGTGCGCACACTCCGCGGCATAGCCGCTCTTGTCCTGACCGTCGCACTTGCCGTCTCGATCGCCGGCTGCTCGAGCCCGAGCGCCGACGTCGTGGCCCGCGTCAACGGGGTCGACATCACCCGCGCCGAGTTCGACCGTCTCTACGCGCAGATCGAGCTGCAGTACGCCGGCGCGATCACCGAGGAGCAGGCGCCCGAGTACCGCAAGATGGTGCTCGACTACATGATCGAGTCGATCCTCGTCCGGCAGGAGGCCGAGCGCCTCGACGCCGACCTGTCCGATGCGGCCGTCGATGCCGAACTTGCGACCATGATGGGCGCCGACGCGGACCCTGCCGAGTTCGAGGCCCGCGTTGAGGAGGCAGGCCTCACCATGGAAGACCTGCGCAACAGCGTGCGCGACTCGCTCGCGAGCGAGTTCCTCGCCGAGTACGCGGTTTCTCAGTCCGACGCCACGACCGTGCCGGACGACTACGCGCTGCTCGAGCACATCCTCGTGGATGAGGAGGCCCTCGCCGATGAGCTCGTCAGCCGTATCGAGGCGGGTGAGGAGTTCGGCGCACTCGCCGAGGAGTACTCCACCGACACGATGAGCGCCGTTCAGGGCGGCAGCCTTGGCTGGGCCCAGAACAGCATGTATGTCGCCGAGTTCGCCGCCGCGGCCGACGCGCTTGCGGTGGGCGGCGTGAGCGAGCCGGTCCAGTCCGATTTTGGCTGGCACATCATCCGTAAGGTGGACGAAGTCGCTGCCGGTTCCGCCATCGATGAGGCGCCCGAGGAGCTGCGGGCTGAGATCGATCTCAACAGCGTGGATCTCGCGCTTCTCGAGTACGTGCGTGGGCTGCGCGAGGCGGCCGAGATCGAGTATCTGGACGAGTCGCTCGCACAGTAAGCCACACCGCCGGAGGGGGAGCTGTGGGTTCGATCGCGATCGTCGGGCTCGAGCGTGACGCCAGCGGCGCGCTCGACGCCCGCTCCGGCGAGCGTCTCGGCTCGGCCGATGTCGTCGTCGTTCCCACCGAGGCGCTCGCATCGGCCGTCGCCGGTCTCGCTCCGGGCGTCCGGGTCGTGACCTTCGCGTCGCTCGGAGTCCCCGGGCGCGCAGGCGCGGCCGAGGTCGTGGAGGCGCTCATCGGCCTGGCCGCCGAGGGAGACGTGGTGCTCGCCTCGGCGGGCTATCCGTTCGTGCGCGACGGCGTGGTCGCCGGACTCCTCGCACGCACCGCGGCCGGCGTCGACGTCTTCCCGGTCGTCTCGCCGCTCCAGGTGCTCATGCTCGCGCTGGACATCGACACCACCGCCGACCTGGAGATCGTCGACGCGGGCGTGATCGGTTCGGCCGAGCTCTCGCGCGACGCGCACCTCATCGTGACCGGGGTCGAGAACCCGATCGTGGCCAGGGCGGTCGCCGAGCGGTTGCGCGACCTCTACCCGCCGGAGCACACGGTGGTGCTCGCGGGGTGCCTGTCCGGTGAGGGATTCGATCTGCGCCCGGCCACCGTCGCCGTTCTTGAGGCAGGCGAGGTGGTCTGCCGCGATGCAGCCCTCTACGTCCCACCCTCGCGGCTCGCACCCCCCGGTGGCTTCGACGAGCTCGTGCGGATCATCGCGGTCCTGCGCGGCCCGGACGGCTGTCCGTGGGACCGCGAGCAGACACACGCAAGCCTCGGCTCGCATCTGATCGAGGAGGCGTACGAGACGCTCGCCGCTATCGAGTCCGGCGACCCCCGCGCGCTCACCGACGAGCTCGGCGACTTGCTGCTGCAGATCGTGTTGCACGCGGAGATCGGATCGGGTGAGGGCACGTTCTCCATCGATGACGTCGTCGCCGCGATCACCACCAAGATCCGCCGCCGCCATCCGCACATCTTCGGCAGCGCGGTGGCCGATACTCCCGAGGAGGTCACGCGGCACTGGGACGCGATCAAGCGTGACGAGCGGCCGGACGCGGGCGTGCTCGGCGAGGTGCCGGCCGGACTGCCCGCGCTGATGCGTGCGCAGAAGATCTCGCGACGGGCGGCGGGCGTGGGCTTCGAGTGGGAGACGCTCGACGACGTGTGGAGCAAGGTGCACGAGGAGATCGAGGAGCTCAAAGACGCCGAGCGCGGTACGCCGGAGGCCGCCGCCGAGCTGGGCGACCTGCTCTTCACCATCGTCAACGTCGCGCGCCATCTCGGCATCGACTCCGAGGCGGCGCTCAGGGAGACGTGCGCGCGGTTCACGCGGCGATTCGAGCACATGGAGACGGCGGCCGCATCGGCCGAACGCCCGCTCGGCGACCTGCAGCCGCACGAGTGGGAGATACTGTGGGAGAGGGCCAAGGACGACGAGTCAGCCGCCGCGGGCGGCCAGGGGCAGTGAAGGAGCGAGCCGTGAGCTACATCACCGACGTCATCGCACGTGAGGTCCTGGATTCGCGCGGGAACCCCACCGTCGAGGTGGAGGTCGCCCTCGACGATGGGAGCTGGGGCCGTGCCGCCGTGCCGAGCGGCGCCTCGACCGGCGCCTTCGAGGCGGTGGAGCTGCGGGACGGCGAGAGCGCCCGGTACCTTGGCAAGGGAGTGCTCACCGCGGTGGCCAACGTCAACGATGTCATCGGTCCGGAGATCATGGGCATGGACGCGAGCGACCAGCGCGCCATCGACGAGTACCTGATCGAGCTTGACGGCACCGAGAACAAGAGCCGCCTCGGCGCGAACGCGATGCTGGGCGTCTCGCTTGCGGTGGCCAAGGCCGCCGCCGAGAGCTGCGAGCTCACGCTGTACTCCTACATCGGCGGCTGCAACGCGTGCACGCTGCCCGTGCCGATGATGAACATCCTGAACGGCGGTGCGCACGCCGACAACAACGTGGACCTGCAGGAGTTCATGGTCATGCCGGTAGGGGCGGGCAGCTTCGCCGAGGGTCTGCGCATGTGCGCGGAGATCTACCACACCCTCAAGGGCGTGCTGCACGACCGCGGGCTCGGGACCGGCGTGGGTGACGAGGGCGGCTTCGCGCCGGACCTCGGCAGCAACGAAGAGGCGCTGCAGATCATCGCCGAGGCGGTCGAGAAGGCCGGGTACACCCTCGGCGAGCAGATCATGTTCGCGCTCGATCCGGCGGCCACCGAGTTCTACGACACGGAGCGGAAGCTCTACCTGCTTGCGGGTGAGGGCCGGGAGCTCACGAGTACCGAGATGGTGGACTTCTGGGCGGGACTCGCCGACCGTTACCCGATCGTCTCGATCGAGGACGGCATGGCCGAGGAGGACTGGGAGGGCTGGCAGCTCCTGACCGAGCGCCTGGGAGACCGCGTGCAGCTGGTGGGCGACGACCTGTTCGTCACCAACACCGAGCGCCTGGCGCGTGGCATCGACATGGGCGTGGCCAACTCGATCCTCGTGAAGCTCAACCAGATCGGCACGCTCACTGAGACGCTCGAGGCGATCCAGATGGCGCACCGCGCCGGGTACACGACCGTGATCTCGCATCGTTCCGGCGAGACCGAGGACACGACGATCGCGGACGTGGCGGTGGCCGTGAACGCGGGACAGATCAAGACCGGTGCCCCGGCGCGAAGCGACCGCGTGGCCAAGTACAACCAACTGCTGCGCATCGAGGAGGAGCTCTGCGGCTCGGCGGTCTATCCCGGCATGGAGGCGTTCACCAACATCGAGCGGTAGCCGGAGGCGGCCGCGTGCGACGGACGAAGCTGATAGCCACGCTCGGACCGGCGACCGAGGCGCCGGGAGTGCTCGACGCTCTCGTGGCCGACGGGCTGGACGTCGCCCGGCTCAACACCTCCCACGCCGGACCGGAGGCGCTCGCGGCCCAGCTCGTCGCCGTGCGTCAGGCCGCGGCTCGTGCCGGTCGGCACGTGGCCGTCATGGTGGACCTCTCCGGGGCCAAGATACGCCTCGGCGAGGTAGCTCCCGGCACTGTGCTCGAGGCGGGAGCGAGCTTCGAGTTGCGCGCCGTGGGCGGCACCGGTGACGCGTCCGGTGCGACGGTCAGCCACTCCGGGCTTGCCGACGACGTCTCTCCCGGTGATCGCGTGCTGCTGGACGATGGCCGGATCGAACTCGTCGTCACCTCGGCAGAGCCCGGGTGCGTGGGCACGCGCGTCGAGACCGGGGGACCGCTTGCCAGCCGCAAGGGCGTGAACGTGCCCGGCGTGCATCTCAGCGTCCAGGGCGTCACCGAGCGCGACGTGACCACGCTCCACTGGGCACTTGATGCCGGCGTCGACATGGTCGCGCAGTCGTTCGTCCGCTCGGCCGACGACATAGCGGGGCTCAGAGCGCACATGGGCGACCGCACGGTGCCGGTCGTCGCCAAGATCGAGAAGCACGAGGCGGTGGCCGACCTCGAGGCGATCGTCGAGGCTGCCGACGCGGTGATGGTCGCCCGCGGCGACCTGGGTGTGGAGGTCTCGCCCGAGCGCGTGCCCGTCATCCAGCGGGAGATCGTCGCGGCGTGTCGCGCGGCGGGCCGTCCCGTCATCGTCGCCACGCAGATGCTCGAGTCGATGACCGTTGCGCGGCGTCCCACGCGTGCCGAGGCGTCGGACGTGGCCAACGCGATCTTCGACGTCGTCGACGCGGTCATGCTGTCCGGTGAGACCGCCGTCGGAGCCGATCCGGCGCACGTGCTCCGGACGATGTCGCGCATCGTGTCTGCCGCCGAGGAGGTGGTGGTGGACAGCCCCTGGCATCGCCAGCGCTCGGCCGCTGACGACGTCGCCGCTGCCGTCAGCCGTGCGGTGTGCGAGCTGGCCGAGCACCTGGACGTGGCAGCGATCGTGACAGCCACGCAGTCGGGCGCAACGGCCCGGGCGGTCGCGGCCCATCGGCCGCGCGTCCCGGTGCTCGCAGCCACTCCGGACGAGGCCGTCGCGCGACGCCTCGCCCTTGTCTGGGGAGTACGCCCCGCGGTGATGGGGTCGTACGAGACCATCGATGAGATGATCGCCGCTGCCGCCGCGGTCGCCCGGGAGACCGGCATCGCAGCGGCGGGGGAGCTGATCGCGGTCACCGGCGGCGTGGCGGTGCACGTGGCCGGATCGACCGACCTGATCCAGGTGCATCGCGTCTGAATCGCAGGTCGGCGCCAGCGTCTCTGCTCAGGCTCAAGTAGAGATTCAGTGTTCTCAGGTGTTCTCCACGGTGCTATCATCGGGCCAGAGCGGTTGATCCGCTCCCGGATATCGGTCGCTGGCCTGGTCACACCACGGAATGCGCATGCCTGCAGCACGAACGCAGAAGAAGGCGTCAGCGAACACGAGGAAGGCGTCCCCGAAGCGGGGGACCGCCACTCGTTCTGTGTCGCGTACCCGAAGCGCAGCGGCCCGGAGCTCGGCGACGCGCACCCCCCGTTCACGTTCCGCCTCCGCTCGCGGCGCGAAACGCTCGCCTGCGCGGTCCACGTCCCGCACGCGCGGGCTCGACCCGCGCATCACCGCGGCCGCACTCATCGCGTCGATCGTGATCGCCGCGTGGACCGTCTACCCGGTCCTGCGGCTGCAGTACCAGCAAGAGCGCGAGCGCCAGACACTGGAGGCCGAGCTCGAGGGCCTCAAAGACCGCAACGCCGAGCTGCGACAGCAGGTGGAGGACCTCAAGACCCCCGAGGGCGTCGAGCGCCTTGCGCGCGAGACGCTCGGCCTGGCGCGACCCGGTGAGGCCGTCTACGTCGTGACGGGCGGCATGTCCGCCGAGACGTCGGTGACCGCCTACGGCCCCGCACCGGACGAGCGCCCACTCGGCCAGCGCGTCTTGGACG
>JADIIM010000018.1 GCA_015351705.1 Aeromicrobium sp.
AGCGCGTGCCGCCTCGCGCACGCGCGCGACCACGGCGAGGCGACCGGCCGCGGCCACAGGGATGCCACCGTCGTCGAGTGCGAGCACCACCACGGCGGCGCCGTAGCGAGACGCAAGCGGGAGCACGGCCGCGAGCGACTCAGCCTCACCGCTCACGCTGTTGATGAGCGCGCGGCCGGGGTACGTCTTCAGCGCGGCCTCGAGCGCCACGCGGTCGGTCGTGTCCAGCACGAGCGGTGCGTCGACGAGCGCGGCAAGCGCGGTCACCGCCTTGGGCAGGACCTCGGCCTGCACCACACCTGCGGCCCCGACGTTCACGTCGAGCAGGTCCGCGCCCGCGTCGGTCTGCTCGATGGCGTACTCACGCACGACGTCGAGACGACCGGCGCGCAACGACTCAGCGAGCACGGGCTTGCCGGTGGGGTTGATCCGCTCCCCGATGCGGACGAACGGGTTGCCGAAGCCGATGCGCACCACGCGACGCGGCCCTGCGATGGCGACCCCCGCAGGCGGTGGCACGCGCTCCGCCAGCGCACGACCCGCGGCGAAGTCGACGATCGAGCCGGTGAACTCGGGAGTGGACCCGCAGCACGAACCGACGAGCGAGGCGCCCGCGTCCACGAACCGGGCGGCGTGTTCGCCCATCTCGGTCGCCGTGCCGGGAAACACCGTCTCACCGTCCACGAGCTGTGGCAGCCCGGCGTTGGGCTGCACGACCACGGGCAGCGCTGTGGCACGGGCCATGCGCTCCACGAGAGGCAGCATCTGCTCGGGGCCCAGGCCGCAGTTCATGCCCACCGCCGAGGCGCCAACGGCCTCCAGGATCACCGCGGCGGTCTCCGGATCCGTGCCCGAGAGGTCCATCCGGCCGTTCATGCCGAAGGTGCACGTCACGAACACCGGCAGGTCGGTGACCGAGCGCGCAGCAAGCACGGCGCACCGCGCCTCGGCGATGTCGGTCATCGTCTCGATGAGCAGCGCGTCAGGGCCCTCGGCGGCAAGCGCGGCCGCCTGCTCGGCGAACGCGTCGAACACCTCGTCGAAACCCGCCGAGCCGAGCGGCTCGAGCACCAGGCCTGTCGGGCCGATATCGCCGAGGATGTGGAGCGCTCCACCGGCGCGCGCGAGTCGCACCGCGGCTCGATTGAGCTCGGCCACCTGGTCAGCCAGCCCGTACTCGGCGAGTTTGAAGCGCGTCCCGCCGAAGGAGTTGGTGGTGGCGCACTCGGCACCGGCCAATGCGTAGAGGCGGTGGACCTCCTCGATCACATCCGGCGCGGTCACGTTCAGCTGCAGGGCGGACTGCTCCGGCGGGATGCCCGCACGCTGCAGCATCGTCCCCATGGCCCCGTCGATGACGAGTACCTCCCGGCCGAGCCGGCGGTCGATGTCAGGCATCGGCGGCCTCCGTGTGCTCGGATGCGGCAAGGTCGTCCAGGTAGCGGCTGACGAAGCGGCGGCCCGTGGAAAGGATGAGCAGGAAGAAGACGCCGATCTGCAGCCACGCCTCCCATCCCATCCGTGTGTTGAACGCGGCAAGATCGCCGGTCGCCTGCCCCCAAGCGAGACAGCCCGCGACCACGGCGAGCAGCGCCACGACAGACACGCGCAGGACGATGCGGCCCGCCCGTGCTCCCGCGTGCTTGCCCACCGGGATCGCGAGCACGATCCCGAAGAGCGCAAGCGTGGCGGCCGCCGCGATGACCTGTATGAATGCGTACTGGGGCATGCGGTGTCGTCCTCCGTCCCGCGCGTCAGAAGCTGAGCGTGATGGCCCTGCGAGGACAGGCTATCACGCACGCTTCGCAGTACACGCACTTGTCCTTGTCGAACACGAGCGTCTGCGCCTCGGGGTCGAGTGTCAGTGCGTCAGGCTTACACACGGCGGTGCACAGTCCGCAGTCAACGCACTTCTCCTGGTCGAGGACGATGTCGCTCGCGGCCTCGCTCACGGTGAGGCCCTGGCCCTCAAGGAACGCCACGCCCGCGGCGTAACTCTCCTTCGTGCCAGTCACCTCAAGGACCATGCGCCCCTCCTGCGCGGGGTGGATCTGGGCGCGCAGGATGTTGGGCACCAGGTCGTAGTCCTTGACCAGGTGGTAGATGACCGGCTTCAAGGACTGCCGGGGCGGGAACGTCAGGTCGAGTCTCTTGCGCGGCATGGCTAGATCGCCTCCCCGGTACGGACCTCGAGCGGCTTGAACGACTGACTCCCCACCTGCGGGAGCTGCTGGAGCGGCGGCGCGAGCGTGAAGCGTTCCTCGGCGACCCAGCGCTTGAGTTCGGCGGCGATGCGGCGCGCCACGGGCAGCGACGAGATCGGGCCGGTGGGCACCTGCTTGCCCTCGACCTCGATGCACCCGCTTCTCAGCTGCGCATATGTGACCGTGCCGAACGACGGACGCGAGCGGTGCTGCACGCCGTAGTCGTAGATGGTGGCGGTAAGGTCAGCGTCGGTGAGCGCGAGCGTGGCCGCGATGTCCTCATCGAGCACCGGGATCGGAACGCCGATGCCCATGAAGCTCGAGACGCCGTACTTCGTGAACGTGGCCGCGCTGTAGAACTCCGGCGACGCCTGCTTCAGGTCGGCGATCACGGCAAGCGTGCCCGCCGGCCGCACCGGCACGCCGTTCTCGTCGCGATCCGGGTGCGGGTTGTGCTGCGTACCCTCCCAGGCCACGTAGCCGGGCGCCCCGGCCACGAAGCACCGCGTCCCCACGCCGATGGTTCGGTACGTCGGGTCGTTCAGCAGTGGCGAGAGCGCGCCGGCCGAGCAGTACGTCGCGTTCCCGAGCCTCGGCAGCAGTGTGCCGAGGTACGTGTAGAGCGCCTGGTCGGTCGTGTTCACCGCCACCGCGTAGTTCTGGTAGGCGTTGCGCGGATTGAAGAAGTACGCCTGGTTCAGATCCTCAAGCGTCACCCACGTGTCGATCTCGGTGCGCGGGTAGCAGTCCGTGCCCGGCCCGGTGGCGCGCAGGCGCACGGCGCGGCCGCGCAGCAGGTCCTCGATGACGTGCGCGCCGCCGTACTCGATGCCGCGCGTGCGGCTCGGCTCGGTCACGCCGAGGTAGGTGTCCACCGCGGCAAGGCCGCCCGAGGCCGGCACGTCGTTCAGCGTGATCTCGCCCATCTTGATCGGCGGGTCCGAGTGTCCGAAGTTGATCATCACGCCAGACGAGCACATCGGACCGTACGTTCCGGTCGTCACCACGTCGACGCGGCGCGCGGCCGCGCTCACTCCTTCGTCCGCGGCGGCCGCGGCGAACTCCTCGGCCGTGAGGACCACCGCGCTGCCACTGGCGATGCGGGCGTTGATCTCTTCCCAGGTCTTGGCCATCTCCTACCTCCGAACACGAGAAAACGCCTCCCGCCCGGACTGTTCGTCAGGGCGAAAGGCGTCATGCGTCTTCCGCGGTACCACCCGACTTCGCCACGGTCACCCGTGGCCTCATCTCGAGCACGGGACGGTGGTCGTTCCAGGTGGGCGGGAGATCTTCACCTGGAGTCCGATGCTCACTCAGCCTGCGGTAACGGGGGCTTCCGTCCGGCATTACTCCGCGCACACGCGTTTCCTCCGGATGCCTCCGGGGCCATGTTCCGCGTTCGTTCAGGCGCCGGTTCTCAGCTACCCCGGCTCTCTGATGCCCTACTGGATGCGCGTACTCATCCCCATCGACGGCGACGTCCTGTTCGATTGTCCCGCTAGGGTACGGGGCGGGCGTACCGGGTGTCAACCGGCGGGCGCGACGTCACGGGCGCCCGCGGTGGAGGACCGCAAGCGCGTCGCCCACGATCACGTGGTGGTCGAACGCGAGCGGCGGGAGTGCGTCTGCGGGAAACCACCCCGCCTCGGCAGCGTCGTCGCCGCCTCCCACCGGTACCTCGTGAGCGAGCACGGCGAGATAGACCGCCGAGACCGTCCAGCCACGCGGGTCGCGACCGGGCTCGCCGTAGACCCCGACCAGATCGAGCGGGCCGTCGTGGGCCAGTCCGGTCTCCTCGGCAAGCTCGCGACGGGCGGCGTCTTCCGGGCGCTCCCCCTCGTCCACGAAGCCTCCGGGCAACGCCCACTGACCTGCGAACGGCGGGTTGCCGCGTCGAATCAGGAGCACGCGCGGTCCGTCGTCGAGCGCAAGCGCGACGACATCGGCGGTGAACGCCGGCCGCGGGAAGTCGTAGTGATGCATACGCCGAGTGTACCGCCCCGGGCGCCCCCGCGCGCTGACGATGCTTGACACGGCGCACTCGGCTAGACTGTCGGCTACCCGGCATCCGCCGCCGGATCGATCCGTCGACCGTGAGAGGGCCCCGTGCCGCTGAATCCGCTTCACTGGCCACACCGCGTCAAGCTCATCGTGGCGTTCGCCACGCTCTACGTGGTGTGGGGCTCCACGTACCTCGGCATCCGCGTGGGCCTCGAGGCGGACCTGCCACCGACGCTGTTCGCCGGATGGCGCCTCGTGCCCGCGGGGCTGATCCTGCTCGGCTTCGCGCGACTCCGCGGACGCTCGCTGCGCATCCGCTTCGACCAGTACCGCATCATCGCCACCGTCGGGCTCTTCCTGCTCGTCGGTGGCATGTACTTCACCTTCCTGGCCGAGCGCACGATCCCCTCGGGTCTTGCCGCGCTGATCGTGGCACTCCTGCCGCTGTGGGTCGCGCTCGCCGAGTCGCTCGTGCCGGGGATGGACCGGCCCACCGCGCGCGGGTATCTCGGGCTCGTCATCGGCTTCGCGGGCCTCGGCGTGCTCCTGGCGCCGCGCCTGACCGGTATCAGCGGCAGCCGCGAGGAGCTCCTCGGCATCGGGCTGCAGGTGCTCGGCACGTGGTTCTGGACCACGGGGTCGCTCATCAGCAAGCGGCGTCCCGTGGATGTGGACTCGATGGTCGCGACCGGCTACGAGATGCTCACCGCCGGCTGCGTGCTGGTCGTGGTGGGCACGCTGGCGGGCGAGTGGCCGCGCTTCGTGCTCACACCCGCGGGCGCCGGTGCGCTCGGTTACCTCATCGTCATGGGCTCGAGCGTGGCGTTCACCTCGTTCGTCTGGCTGCTCAAGCACGCTCCAGCGTCGAAGGTCATGACGTACGCGTACGTGAACCCGGTGATCGCCGTGTTCCTGGGATGGGGCGCGGGCATGCTCGGCCTCGTGCCGCCCGAGCCAGTCGACGCCTGGGTGGTCGTGGGGATGGCGGTCATAGTCACCGGCGTCGCCCTCACCACGAGCGCGCCCACCCGGCCGTCCCTGGTCCCCGCGCCGCAGCCCGTGGCCGAGCTCGCCCTTGCCGCCGAGGCACACCCGGCTGCGCCCGACGCCGGAGACGCGCAGGCGGAGACGTCGCGTCCGTGACGCCGAGGCGCACGCGGCCTCTTCCTCCATCGAATCTCCACGACGCAGGCACGCGCGCGCCACACGGACGCGGCATGATGGGTTCGTGAGGAAGCCGACACCCTCCTCCCCTCTCTCCCCTCGCTCGCGGGGCGGGACCGCACAGCCGGTCCC
>JADIIM010000002.1 GCA_015351705.1 Aeromicrobium sp.
TCGCGCCCGCGCCGGTGCGGCCCCAGGTGGCGAGGCGCCCTGCGGGGTCGTAGGTGTAGGTGTCGGCGTAGTCATAGAGCCACATGCTGCCCAACTCCACACCGGCGATGCGGTCGCGGGTGTCGTAGGTAAGACGCGACTCGAAGAGGTCGGAGTAGCTGCTCGAGTCGGACCACCTCATCCCGGCGCGGAGTGCCGCAAGACGCCCGGCCGTGTCGAACGAGCGTGTCTGGAGGGCACGCTCGGAAGCCAACTGTGTGAGTCCGCGCGCGTCTGAGCTTACCCGCCAGGTGAGACCAGCTGCAGAGAGGGTACGCAACTCGTGCGTCTTGGAGTACGTATTGGTCTGTGTATGCACCACATCGAACGCACTGCGCGTGACCTGGGTCGGCTGATCCGCCAGGTTGTACGTGACGTCCGTCTGCGTTAGGCCTGCGGGACCAGTGCTCACAAGGCGCTCCACGCGGCCGAGGGCATCGTAGATGAGTTCAGTCGAGCCGGTGATGGCGCCGGAAATCGTGGTGCTGGCCACCCGGGAGGCGAGGTCATAGGTGGGCACAACAGTGGCGTATGGCACGCCCATTGCGTCGTGGTAAGTAGTCTGGGCCACACGTCCAAGTCCATCGTAGGCGACACTCGTGGCAGTCACTGTCGGCTCTGCGCCTTGCGAAGGTGCGAGCGTTCGCACGAGCCGCCCGAGCGGGTCGTAGACGAACTCGTTCTCTACTCCAGCCGCCGAAGTGGTGCGCGTCAGACGCCCCGCAGCGTCGTAGCCCATCGTCCGGGTGCGCTCGAGCGGATCGGTCACCTCGGTCAGGCGTCCGGCGTCTGTATAGGAGAAGCCCGCGATGATCCCGAGCGATGAGGCGGGTGCCACGGTCACCGAACCGAGCCGGTCGAGGTCGTCATAGGTGCGCTCGAGCAGCGTGACCTCGCTTTGGCCGCGCGGTATCACACCAGTTGATGTCGAGTGCCCGCGGGCGTCGTGGGCAGCGGTGACAGCAACCCCGCTCGGCCCGGTAGCAGACACGGCATGTGTGTGAGTGAGGGTGTCAAAGCCGGTCAAGACACTCTGATCGCCCGGTGTCACGGAGACAGCATCGAAGTAGGCGCTACCCCCACCTGCCTTGTGACGCACGAATAGGCGCATCTTGACACCCGTTGCAGGTACGGTCAGCGTGCGCGCATGTCGGCGCCAATCGCTGGTTCCCTTTGTGAACCCGGCCGTGACCAGGCTGTTCGGGACTATGGCCCCTGCCGCATTGTAGAACTCGGCCGCGATATCCGCGCCTCCGACCGATGCTTCGGTCTTGATTGAGACGGAGACCGTATACTGCTCAGCCGGGCGCACGTACATCCAGTCACTCACGAAGTAGCCGTCGGCCGAGGCCGCATCGTGCTTGATGTGAGCGGAGTAGGTTCCCGAAACGCGCTCGTCGCTCGACTGCTCGTGGACTGCGGTGGTGACGCTCGCTAGCCGTCGGTGCCACGCTTGTGGGACCCCCCCATATGCCGACCGCTCCATCGACTGGTTCTCGACGATCGAGTCCAGAGAAGCGGTGTCCGCTAGCTCGAGTCGCACGTTGTCGATGGTGATGTAACCGTCGCACGGCCGCTGAATGCGCACCCGCCCGGTCACGGCGTCGGCGCGGGTGGTCACTGTCGCCGACACCCTCCGCATCCCTACGGCGCCCATGCCAGCAGCAGAGTAGAGGACCGGCGTGTCATCGAGAAGCACACCGCTGGTGTTGTACTGCAGCAAGTGAACCTCGCCCCATCCGTCCATCGACGCAGAGAGCGAGTACTGAGTCTCGGGCTTGAGTGCGATGGCGTCAGACGTGATGTACGGAGCTACGTCATAGTTTCCCAGTACCAGGCTATGTGCACCCATATAGGGCTTGGTCGTTGTCTGCCAATTCATGGAGGTCAGCCCCTGGGAGGGTCCGTCCCAGCCGTTGCCGGGATACAGCGGATCGAGTTCGAAGGTGCCGTTCCTGATCAGGTTGTGGGCCGTGGAGTCGCCAGAGACCGAAGCCACATGGTTACCCCACTCATCGTACGCGGACTGGGCGGCGGTACTGCCCTGGACCGAGCTGCCCGCAACGACGGTGAGATTGCTGACGAGTCGCCCCGCCGTGTCGTAGGCGAAGCTCGATTCATTGCCGTCTACGTCGAAGGCGCGTACTACCCGGTCATCGTCGTCGTAGACGGCACGCGTATAGCGAAGCACCGGGCCGGAAGCGCTCTCATGCTCCGCTGCAACACAAACGTTGCCGCGTCCGTCGCGCTCGGTGCGACTGACGCGCCCCAGCGGATCCGCCACCTTCCACACCTGTCCATATTCGTCATAGCTGATGCTTGTCGTTTGGCTCGGGGCGCCTGGGCCCTCCAGCGTGACCGAGGTCGGTTGTCCGCCAATCGCAGGGTCCCACGTGACGACGCGGCTTGGTGCCTCGGCCCCACCCGCCGAGGTCGCGATGGTCACCTGGTCCGCACCGTAGGCGTAGGTGGTGACCGTCTCAGTCGGTGCACCTGAGCGCGTGACGCTCGCAACCCTGCCTATCTCGTCGTAGGATACCAAGAAGCCAACACCATCCGCGTCTCGAGCGCCTGCGATGCGGTCGTTCTCATCGTATAGGTAGACCGCCACCGGCACATCGCTGGCCTCAACACTGCGCACGATGCGGTACTCACCCGGCGCACGGACGAAGCGCACTACCGACGGCTGGTCACCCTGGACACCCGCGGACGAGATGCCGCGGTAGTCGAGCCGCGCGAGCCCCGTGGCATCCCACACGAGCGACAGGTCCCGGACAAGCGCGCCTCCGCTCGCCACCTCGGTGCCGTCGGCTATCCTCACGATCCTCCCGAACGCATCGCGAGTGATGTACGCAGGGTTTCCGGAGGAGTCAGCGTAGGCCGTGAACTTGCCGGTCGAATCGGTACAAACCGTTCTGTCGACGAGCTTGAGTACGTGGCTCTCGATCTCGCAGATGTGGAAATAGGCATTTGCGCTGTTGCCGAGCGCAACAACGCGCACGTAACGGACCCGCCGCGGAGCGAAGCTGTGGTCTACCCATGACCGAGCACCAGTTGTGGCGGGAACCACCTCGCTCCAGTTGTCACCATCCTCACTCACGTGCACAGCATACGAGTACGTACGCGGAGTGGCCTCGTTACCATCCCAGAGGTAGAACGAGATGTTGTCCAGGAGTTCAGCGTGCTGCAGTTCGTACTGCAGGTACGCGGTGCCATCGGCCTTCCACAAGACTTGGTCATAAGACCACGGGTTCGCGCGCAAGTTGAATTCGCCGTCGGTCGCCTTCCCGGACATTCCCGTAGCTTGAAGCATCGCGTTCACGCGTTTGAACCTGACGGCAGGCTCGAGCGGGTCACGTGTGTAGACACCGGCGCCAACCTGATCGAACGTACGCTGTGTACCGTCACCGTCAGTGTAGTCAAACCCATACGTGCGCAGTGAATCGCCCCGGGTTCAGTGGAGACTCGATTCTTTGAGTCCGACTATATCGTTTGCTTCCTTCTCAAGCCAGTGGAGGCCCTCGAACTCCGCCGGCGGGATGTCGCCAATCGGCTCGAGCAGGCGCTCGTTGTTGAACCAGTGGACCCATTCGAGAGTGGCGAACTCGACATCCTCGATGCTGCGCCAGGGACCCTTCCTCCTGATCACCTCCGTCTTGTAGAGTCCGTTGATCGTCTCTGCGAGCGCGTTGTCATAGGAATCCCCCTTGCTGCCGACTGACGCGACAGCGCCAGCCTCCTCGAGCCGCTCGGTGTAGCGGATGCTCAGGTATTGAACGCCGCGGTCGCTGTGGTGGATCACGCCCTCGGCGCCGCCCCTCGCGTGCACCGCCATCTCCAGCGCGTCGAGCGCCAGATCGCTTCTGAGCGAATTCGACACCCGCCAACCCACGATCATGCGGGAGTACACGTCGGTCACGAACGAGACGTAGGCGAAGCCGGTCCAGGTGGCGACGTAGGTGATGTCGGCGACCCACAGTTCATTGGGACGGGTGGCCGTGAACTTGCGGTCGACGAGATCGGCCGGCCTTGTGGCGCGGGTGTCAGGAACAGTCGTCACCTTGAACGCACGACCCCGACGCACACCCGAAAGCCCCAGTTCACGCATCAGGCGAGCGACGGTGCAACGAGCGACGGCGATGCCCTCGCGGTTCATCTGTCTCCACACCTTGCGTGCGCCGTAACAGCCGTCGTAGCTCGCCTGGTGAACGCGCTCGATCTCGGGCCGGAGCTCAGCATCCCGGACAGCCCTGGCCGACGGTTCTCGATCCCTCGCTGCGTAGTATGTCGATGGGGCGATCGGCAAGACCTCGCAGATCGGCTCGACCCCGAAGCGCTCGCGGTTGGCGTCGATGAACTCGACTACCTCTTCTGTTGGCGGTCGAGCTCCGCCCCGAAGAAAGCCGCGGCACTCTTGAGGATCTCGTTGGCGCGCTTCAGCTCACGGTTCTCGCGCTCGAGTTCCTTCATACGGGCCCGCTCGTCGGTCGTGAGCCCGGGGCGCAAGCCCCCGTCGGTCTCGGCCCGCCTGACCCAGAGCCGGAGCGTTTCCGGACTCATCCCGAGTTTGCCGGAGATGGAGCGGATCGCGGCGTACTGCGTCCCGTGCTCCTCGGTGTGCTCGAAGACCATCCGGACGGCCCGTTCACGCACTTCCTGTGGGTAACGCGTTCTTCTGTTCATGACTCCATCCTCTCAAACGGTGGAGTCTCCGGGAAACCCGGGGCGATTCAGCATTCCGGTAGCGTCGCGACCGCACATCGTCAGGCTCGGGAGTAGCGCTTGTCTCAGCCCGAGCATGACTCACCGGCGGCTCGAACGGCCGTCCTTGGGGTGAGAGGTAGACACCCACGTCCTCGTAGGATATCCCTATCGGACTCTCTCCTTCGAGATCCGGCAGGTGGATCCTGAAGGCGTTGGCACGGTTGGTCAGACCGCGGCCCGTCGGCGTGTCGGTTGGCACCAGCGAGGTGTCGATCTCCTCGTAGTTGCCGGAGACCACGTCGCGGAAGTGAACCGGCTCGGCGTGGCTCTCGAGCGTGTATGTGCCGTCACCGTTGTCGAATGTCTTCGTGTAAGGGGTGCGCTTGTCAGTGAGTTCGCGTGGTACGGGAGACGGAACCGCCATCGCAGGTACCACGTGTATCAACTGGGCAACAAGACATACCGATGTCAGCGCTGCCGTACAGGCGCGAAGCGCCCCCCCCCCTGGACTTCATGGCTCCCCCATCCCCCGTGGCATGCTCACAGTGCATGCTAGAAGACGTATAGCACAGATGCAGAAGTCACAGTAATGAGAAGTGTCTTCAGGGATACTCAGAATTCACCATTGGCATGACGCAGCCACGAGTCTACACGTCTCACACGTGCCGCCCGCTCGAACACCTCGGCGTAGCGTGGCACGAGACGCTCGAACGTGAAGGGCTCGGCAAGCGACCTGGCACTCCCCGGCGCAGGACGCTCCACCAGCAGTGTACGCAGCGTGCGCGCAAGTTCCTGCTCGCTGCCATAACGGAACTCTGCCGGGTAGAGCTCGGGGTACGCCAGCCGGTCCGGCACGAGCGGCGCGCACCCCGCGTAGCACGCCTCGATCATCGCCAGGCCGAAGAACTCGTTGCGCGCCGTGGAGACCGCGATGTCCGCGCTCGCGAGCAACCGCGCGTACGCAGCACGCGACTCCGGCTCACCGAGGTGCACCAGCCGGTCGCCGAGTGTTGCGGCAGCCTCGGCCATCAGCGTCTCGGTCTCCCGGAACGACTGCCCGGCAACGGCTACTTCGAAGTCGAGCCCCTCGGCGGCGAGTGTGCGCACGGCTGAGAAGAACGCCTCCGGGTCCTTGTCGTGCTCCCAGCGGTGCGGCCACACCACACGCGGACGCGGGCCGCGCACAGGCGGCGCGGCGTCGAACGGCGCCGGGTCGAAGGGCGGTGCGAGCACCTCGGAGCGCGCCGCGATCCGCTCGGCCACACCGGCCGGCTGATGGTCCGGAAAGCCGCGGAGGAAGCCCGGGATCTCGGCCAGGAAGCCCTCGAGGTTGTAGCGCGTGTTGAACAGGCACCGGTGGGCGGCGAGCGCGCTCGTGATGTTGGTGAGCGGGAACTGGAAGTCCCACTCGGCGGTGTGGCGCACGGGGTAGAGCAGCTGGTTCTCGTGGAAGTAGACGATCCGCGGGATCCCGGCCACCGCGTCTCCCGCGAGCGCGACGAACTCGGCGAGGTTGACGAAAGTGCTCGCGTAGACGAGGTCCCACGGCCGGTGGCGGTGCGGGCGGACGGACTCGCCGTCCGGGTCGCCGGCTGCGCGCGCCTCACCCTCCGGATGCGCCTCGTGCCACGTGCGGGCGAGCGCCCGGGCCTCCTCGGCCATCGTGATCGCCGAGCCGCGCATCCGCCACTTCCACTTGCGGGCGGGCAGCGTGAGCAGGTCGAAGGAGAAGCCGAGCGGCGTCAGGCGCTCGATCAGGCCGTCGAGCACCGCGCGGTGCGAACCGCCGTAGTAGGGCTCAAGCGCCAGGACACGCAGGCTCATAGCGCCCGCCGCCTCTTGGGTGCGCGTGACAGGTCCACGTGCGTCACCCCGGCGAGCGCCTGCTCGACGAGCGCGTCGACATCCAGGCCGGCCTCGGCATCCACGGCCTCGGCCAGTGTGGCGTGCGTCGCCGGTCGACGTGGCATGAACAGCGTGCAGCAGTCGTCGTCGGCCGTCGTGGACAGTTCGAAGGTGCCGATCGCCCGGGCCTCGTCGGTGATCTCCTGCTTGTCGGAGCCGATGAGCGGCCGAAGGACCGGCATCGTGGCCACAGCGTCCACCACGGCGATGTTGTCGAGGGTCTGCGAGGCGACCTGCCCGAGGCTCTCCCCCGTCACCAGCGCACGCGCCCGCTCGCGGTGCGCGATCGCCTCGGCCACACGTACCATGAACCTCCGGTAGAGGAGCACCCTGAGGTCCTCCGGCGCATCGAGCGCGATCTGGCGCTGCACATCGCCGAACGGGACGGTGTACAGCCGGGCCATGCCGCCCGACCGGTCGAGCACGCGCGCCAGTTCGAGCGCGTAGTGCTCCGAGTGCGCGGGGGTCTGCGGCCGTCCCGAGAAGTGCACGGCCACGACGACCGCGCCGCGCTTCATCACCCGCCACGCCGCGACCGGAGAGTCGATGCCCGCCGACATCAACGCCACGACGGTGCCGGACGCGCCCACCGGCAGGCCGCCCGGGCCCTCGACACGCCGTGCGTAGACGTACGCGCGGGCCTGGACCACCTCGATGCGGCAGACCAGGCCGGGGGCCGACAGGTCGACGCCGAGACCCGTCTCGCGCTCGATCGCCGCACCGACGCGCCGGTTGATCTCCAGGCTGGACTCGGCGTAGTCGGTGGCCGAGCGCCGTGCCTCCACCGCGAAGGTGGCAGGCGGCGGCTCCCCCGCCTCCGTGCGCCGTGTGACCTCCTCGGCCACGACGGCAAGCGCGGCTGCCTCGATGGCCTCCGGGGTGCGGTCGCACTCGATCGCGTACCCGAGGTACGAGACGCCCGGGATGCGCGCGACGGCGGCCAGGAGCTCCTCGGCTCGCGCGGGGTCGGTCACAGGGACGAGCACGCGGCTGGCGATGCGACGCGTGCGGCCGTCGGTGAGGCCCGCGCTCGCGCGCCTGAGATTCCCCTCGAGGCGGCGCTCGAAGTCGCCGCGGTTGCGGCCCTTCAGACCGATCTCGTGATAGTGCACGAGTGCGGTGCGTTCCACCCGACACGCCCCCATCCACACGAGTGCCCCGGGCCGCTCACGCGACTGCGGGGCACCGTGACGACCCGTCTGAGCGGGACGCTACTTGTAGCTCTCCTTGACGCGCTCGTAGCTCACGTCGCCGCCGGCGATCTCGTCCATGGCGAGCGTGAGCGGCTTGGTGCTGGTGATCTGGGCGATCTGCGGGGCCTGCATGGTGAGCAGCGCCTGGTCGCGGACGCCGTGGATCATGTCGTTGATCTGGCGCGCGCGCTTGGCGGACACGATGCAGAGCGTGTACTTGGAATCGACCTTCGAAAGCAGCAGATCGACTTCAGGCTTGATGACCATCAGGAACGTCCTTCGTCGTTGTGGAGGGATCCGATGAGCGCCACGAGCTCGTCTGTGGCCCGGGCGACATCATCGTTTTCTACCACATGGTCGTAGCACTCCACAAGTTCGAGCTCGCGCACGGCGGTGGCGAGACGGGTCCTGACCTGCTCGTCCGTCTCGGCGCCGCGCCCGCGGATCCGGCGCTCCAGCTCGTCCAGTGACGGCGCGATGATGAATACCAGGACCGCCTCGGGCATCAGCTCTTTGACCTGGAACGCGCCCTGGGGGTCGATCTCCAGGACGACGTCCCTGCCCTCGGCAAGCCGTCGCTCCACCTCCGAGCGCAGCGTGCCGTAGCGGTTGCCGTGCACCTCGGCCCACTCGAGGAAGTCGTCCTCATCGATCCGGCGTGCGAACTCCTCGGACGAGAGGAACACGTAGTCCTCGCCGTCGACCTCCCCCGGACGCGGCGCGCGGGTGGTGGCCGACACGGACACCCACAGACGCGGGACCCTGGCCACCAGACGGTCGACCAGAGTCCCCTTCCCGGCGCCCGAAGGCCCGGAGATGATGATGAGCGAGCCTCGCGGCATCAGGTTCGTACGCGACCCTCAGCCGAGCTTCTGCATGAGCATCTCGCGCTGACGGGCGCCGAGGCCCTGAACGCGACGGCTCGGGGAGATCTCGAGCTCCTCCATGACCTTGGCGGCCTTGGCCTTGCCGAAGCCGGGCAGGCTCTCGAGCAGGGTAGAGACCTTCATGCGGGCGACGATGGGGTCCTCGGACTTGCCCATGACCTGAGCAAAGGACATCGCGCCGCTCTTGATCTTCTGCCGCAGCTCCGCGCGTTCCTGACGCGCTTTCGCGGCCTTCTCAAGGGCCTTCTTGCGGTCGGCCTCGGAAAGATTCGGCAAAGCCATGGTTCCTCCTCGCGTCTCGTGCGTCGATCACGGAGCATACACGTGCGCTCAGCGTACCCCGGGTGCGCACCCCCCGCGTGCAACAACACTGTCGATGTTACCCCTGACCTGCGGAGATGCCAACCCTTACTCAGGCAAGCCGCCGACTGCCGGGTGAATCGATGGGTATCTCGGCAGAGCACAGACGGCATTCGTGTGGCTCCATCGACTCGACCTCGAGTTGAAGCAGAGGCAGCAGTTCGACGTCGAAGGCCTTGTCCCCTCCCCGGTCGATGATCGAGGTGACGGCGACCGTCTCGGCACCGGCGGCGCGCACCAGGCCGATCACCTCGGCGACGCTCCCACCCGTTGTGACCACGTCTTCCACCACAAGCACGCGCTCGCCCGGCGTCACGCCGAACCCCCGGCGGAAGGTCATCACGCCGTGCTCGCGCTCACTGAAGATGAACCTGACCCCGAGGGCCTGCGCCACAGCGAAACCGATGATGACACCACCGACCGCCGGCGCCGCCACCACATCGACACCGCGGCCGGCTACCTGCTCGGCCATCGCGGCGGCGAGGCGCGTGGTGAGCGCCGGGTCCTCAAGGACGCGCGCGCACTGGACGTACGTGTCCGAGTGCCGTCCGCTCGTGAGCTGGAAGTGGCCCGACAGTATCGCGCCCGCGTCGCGCAGCGCGTCCAAGACCTCGTTCTCGGGAAGGCTCATGATGCCGTCATCTCCTCCATGATCGACTTCGCGGCAGCTGCGGGATCACCCGCACCGGTGATGGGACGCCCGACGACCAGGTGCGACGCACCCGCGGCGATCGCCTCGGCCGGTGTGGCCACGCGTGCCTGGTCACCCGCGTCTTCCCCACCGGGCCGGACTCCCGGGGTCACGACGAGCGCCTCGGGGCCGAGGAGCGCGCGCATCGCACCGGCCTCGGCGGGCGAGCACACCACTCCGTCGCAGCCCGCATCGCGGGCCAGCCCGGCGAGCATGGCTACCTGGTCGGCGGCCGGACGCTCGATGCCGATGGTGGCGAGCGCGGCGTCGTCCAGGCTCGTCAGGACGGTCACGGCCACCACGAGCGGGCGGTCATCACGCACTTTGGCCGAGGCCGCCGCCGACCCCGATACCGCGGCCTCCATCATCGCGCTCCCGCCGGAGGCGTGGACTGTGAACATGTCGGCGCCAGCACGCGCAAGGGCCCGCGCGGCGCCTTCCACCTGGTGCGGGATGTCGTGGAGCTTGAGGTCGACGAACACCTTGAACCCCGCGGCACGCAGTTCGCGCACGATCGACGGGCCCTCGGCGTAGTAGAGCGTCATGCCGACCTTGACCCACCCGGCCGTGCCCTTGAGCGTGCGCGCCATCGCAAGCGCACGCTCGGCGTCAGGTAGGTCGAGTGCGACGATGAGTGAGTCTCGCATCGTATCCCTTCTTCCGCCCGCATGCGGGCGATCGACTCGTATCCGGACCACGCGGCGCCCGATGGCGTCGGACGCCCGGGCGTCCGCGCGCCGGTCCCTACACGCCGCGCACGGCACCGATCAGATCGGCCACGCGCTCGATGCCTCGCTCGGCGCAGAAGCGCTCGATGCCCTCGGCGATGCGCACCGTGGCCGAGGGGTCGACGAAGTTGGCGGTGCCCACGGCGATGGCGCTCGAGCCCGCCAGCAGGAACTCGATCGCGTCCTCGGCACAC
The DNA here is from genome assembly GCA_015351705.1 of Aeromicrobium sp. GTDB lineage: Bacteria > Actinomycetota > Coriobacteriia > Anaerosomatales > Anaerosomataceae > JADIIM01. The sequence continues at coordinate 10,702 of JADIIM010000002.1, forward strand.
ATGATACCGCCCATGCCGATCACGGGGACATCCACGGCCCGGGCCACCTGCCACACCATCCGCACCGCGACGGGCCGGACGGCGGGGCCGGACAGCCCCCCGACGCCGCGCGCCAGGCGCGGCCGGAACGTGTGGATGTCGATGGACATCCCGAGAAGCGTGTTGATGAGGCTCACGGCGTCGGCGCCCTCGGCCACCACCGCGCGGGCGATCTCCGTGATATCCGTGACGTTCGGGCTCAACTTGACGATGAGTGTCTTGTCCGTGGCCGCCCGCACGGCGCGGGTCACCTCGGCGGCAGACGGGCACGACGTGCCGAATGCCATCCCGCCCGCGTCCACGTTGGGACACGAGATGTTCAGCTCGAACGCCGAGATGGCGGCCTCGGCATCGAGCCGCTCGGTGACGGCCACGTAGTCGGCGACGCTGTGGCCCACAAGGTTCACGATCACCGGGACGTCGATCTCCGAAAGCCACGCCAGGTCACCGGCGCAAAACGCCTCGGCGCCGGGGTTCTGCAACCCGATCGAGTTCAGCATGCCCGACGGCGTCTCGGCGATACGTGGTGAGTCGTTGCCGGGCCACGGCTCGGACGAGACGCCTTTGGTCACCACCGCGCCGAGGCGCGTGAGGTCGACGAAGTCCGCGTACTCGCGCCCCGAGCCGAACGTCCCGGACGCGGTCACGACCGGGTTGCGCAGCTCGAGCGAACCGATCCGCACCCGCATGTCCACGGCGCTCATCGGTGCACCTCCGGGTCCTCGGCGGGCTCCCACAGCACCTCGGCGGCGTCGAAGACCGGGCCGTCCACGCACGCGCGCTTGCGCCCGGCGACGGTGGAGACCACGCACGAGAGGCAGGCGCCGACGCCGCAGGCCATCAGCCGCTCGAGCGAGACCTGACACGGGACACCCGCCTCTGCGGCCTGCGCCGCCACGATGCGCTGCATCGGCTCCGGACCGCACACGTAGACCACGTCGGGGCGCTCGGCGGTGAACAGCTCCGGCGTGAGCGCGGTGACGAATCCGCACGTGCCCTCGCTGCCGTCGTCGGTGGCGTACGCGGTCTGCTCGCATGCGCCCTCGAACAGCTCGCGCGCGAGCAGGCGTGCCGAGGTGGGCGCGCCCTGAGCGAGGGTCACGGCCACACCACGGCGAGTGAGATCCTCGGCGAGCATGCCCATCGGTGCGGCGCCCAGGCCGCCTGCCACGAGCAGCGCGCGCTCGATGCCGTCAGGAACGGTCCACCCGTTGCCGAGCGGCCCGATCGCGTCCATCTCGGCGCCGGGCGCGACGGCGGCGAGCTCACGCGTGCCCCGCCCGACGACCTGGTACAGGATGCCGATCCGCCCGTCGTCTGCGCGGAAGACCGAGAACGGACGCCGCAAGATGAAGTCGGCGCCCTCGGCGATGCGCAGGTGCACGAACTGCCCCGGGGCGATCACGCCCGCGATGCGCGGGGCCTCGAACGTGGCGAGGAAGACGCCGTCTGTGACCTGCTCGCTCAAGACGAGCCGCACGCGCTCCACGAGCGGTCTGCCGTCCGCGTCGGCCGGGCCGTGAGCG
>JADIIM010000019.1 GCA_015351705.1 Aeromicrobium sp.
CCGACGGCAGCGCGACCGATGCCGGGCGGGCCCGCGGCGCCGGCGACGCCGACACCGACACCCCCGCACGGACGGACGGACCCGATGCGGACGCCGCGCCACGCGACCGCACTCCCGATGGCGAGACCCGCCCGGCCGACGCCGAGACGCGACCGCGCGATGCCGACAGCGCGGACCAGACGAAGAAGACGGCCGAGGCTGATGCGGACGCCAGGCCCGAGCAGGCGCCGGAGCAGAAGCCCACAGACAGGGTCGCCGAGAAGGGCCCGGACACCGACCCGCGCACGACCCATCCGGATCCCGCGGTTCGCGCGAAGGGCATCTCGGAGGACATCGCGGCCAAGACGAGCGGTGGCACGCCCCTCGACGTGCCGACGGTGGAGCGGATCATGCGCGACCCGGACGCTATGCGGAACCTCCGCAAGACCGACCCGGAGGGATGGCGAAAGTTCAACGAGACGCGACAGAAGGTCTACAAGGCACACGACACGGAGCTCCGGGAGTGGGCAAAGAAGAACCTGCCCGAGGGACAGGACCACGAGATCGCCGTGCATACCGTCGGCCACGTGGACGGCGTGGACCGCGACTACCGCCTCGGCTACTTCAAGAAGGACCCGAGCGGTCACAACCGGTTCATCGAGATCCCGCGCGAGAAGTGGGCGCCTGAGTCGCGGCGAATCTTCTCGGAGAAGACCGGCGGGCCGAGCGACGCACGGGGTGCGGAGCGCTGGGCCACCGAGCGCCAGCAGCTGCAGACCGACTACACCCACCCTGAGGCCTCGATCGACATGGCCGACCAGGGGACGGTCTACGACCCCGAGACGGGCACGTGGAAGGAGACCCGCCTCACCCCCAACGACCAGCTGGTCAAAGACGGCCGGTCGACGCTCATCGACCCCGAGGGCTACGGCGAGACGTACCGCACGAAGGTGATGAACTCCCACACGCAGGGCAACACCCTCGACGCGTTTGCCCAGGCCGACAAGGCGGCCCACTCGCTCGACGGGGTGCGGAAGGGCTACACCAAGCAGGGTTTCCGCATCGACGACCTCCCGCCCAGGGTCAGCGAGGGTATGGACATCGTCCGCGCTGCGAAGGACGGGACGATCAGCGCCTCGGACGCCAACGCGCAGCTTGCGAGACTCGGCTACACCGACGGGCTGCCCGGCCTCATGGACGACATCGCGACGCAGTTCGGGAACCTCGGCTCGGCGCAGAAGCCGTAAGACCGGGACCTGGTCGCGGGCACGGCGAGTACCGTGCTCAAGCGCCGAGGCACGCCTCCAGGTCGAACCCGTCTGCGAACGGGTCCGCGAAGCGTACGCCCTCGATGACCGCGCCGTCGGAGAAGTCCTCCGAGAGCACGAGCGGGATGTGGTTCACGCGGGCAACGGCCCAGATCTGTGCGTCGTAGTAGGGCATCTGATAGCGGACGGTCCCGCGGAGCGCCTCGAGGACCACCGTGAGGGTCGTGTCGTAGACAGGGAAGGCGCGCGACAGAGCCGCGGTCTGCTCGGCGGCCTCCGCGGCCGTGAAGCGCCGTGTGAAGCGTCGACGGATGACCCAGTGATGCTCACCGAGTACCTGGGTGGTGAGCGCGGCCTGCCCGGTCCCCGCGAGCCTCGCCACGATGCTCATCGCTTGTTCGCGCTTGTGTGGCTCGCCGGTGTCGTACGAGTATGCGAGCACGTTGGTGTCAATCAGAGCGCCCGCGCTCATGCAACTCCTCCCGGGTCCACGCCCTGCCGCCGCTCCCGCTGCCGATGCCGCGCCTTTCGGCCTCCCTCCATCCCTCCTCGATGGCCTCCCACGCCTCCCGCCGACGCTCCTGCTCGGCGGCATCCTCGAGCAGCGCGTCGATCGCCTGCCGGATGAGTGCGGACTGCGACACGCCGAGTGCTTGCGCGTGCGCTTCGAGCGCGCGCTCCTGCTCGGGGTCGATGACGATCTGCTTGCGCACCATGCGTGCCATGATGACCCGCCCGCCTTACCCGGAGCCGAACCCCGTCAAAGCCGGATGTTACACATGAGTATACACACCCTGGCGTTCGGCAACGCCGCGCGGCGTCACGACCCCGCGGTCACACGACCCGGATCGTGCCCGCCTCGCCTGCGGCCATGCGGCCCACGACGGCCGCCTCTTCCCCGCGCGCGGCGAGCGCTGCGAGCAGTGCGTCGGCCTTCTCGGGCGCCACGGCCATCATCAGACCACCGCTCGTCTGCGGGTCGGCGAGGATGCCCTTCCACGTGAAGTCGGCCGGGCCCCAGTCGAGGAACGGGTCGAGGAACGCCACCACGTCGGCGGTCCGCCCGGGGCGCACCATCGCCTCGGCGTATTCCACGACCTTCGGCCAGACCGGCACGTTCGCGAGCTCGATCTCACACGCGCACCCGCTGCCGAGCGCCATCTCGCGCGCGTGGCCCACCAGGCCGAAGCCGGTGATGTCGGTGCCCGCGTGCACGCCGACTTCCACCATCGCCTCGGCGGCAGCACGGTTCAGGTGCGCCATGGACTCGATCACCTCGCGCTGGCTCTCCTCGGTCTCAAGCCCCTGCTTGATCGCGGTGTTCAAGATGCCCACGCCCAGGCGCTTGGTGAGCACGAGCAGGTCGCCGGGACGGGCGCCCACGTTGCGCACCACGCCTTCCGGGCGCGCCACACCCATCACGGACAGGCCGTACTTGGGTTCCTTGTCATCGATGGTGTGTCCGCCGACGATGACCGCACCGGCCTCGCACACCTTGTCGGCGCCGCCGCGCATGACCTCGGCGGTGACCTCGGGCGGCAGCGAGCACGGCATCGCGAGCAGGTTCATCGCGGTGAGCGGGCGGCCGCCCATCGCGTAGATGTCCGAGAGCGCATTGGCCGCGGTGATGCGGCCGAAGTCGTACGGGTCGTCGACCATCGGCGTGAAGAAGTCCACCGTGAGCAGCACGGCCTGGTCGCCCATGAGGTAGACGGCGGCGTCATCGGAGGTGTCGAAGCCCACGAGCAGGTCGTCCGACTCACCGGGGCTCATCTTCTCGAGAACGGCAGCGAGGTCGCCCGGACCCCACTTGGCGGCTCAACCGGCCTTGGTCGACATCTGGGTGAGACGGACGGGCTCCATGCGCACTCCTCTAGCGTGCGTACCTGCGATGGATAGCATAACCGAAACTGATGGTGCGCGCTTACCAGCGCACCACTCCGCCGTCGAGCGCGTTCAGGCGTCAGACCCGCAGCCGCCGCGCGTTGATGGCAACGACTACCGTGGAAAGCGACATCAGCACTGCACCGGCGGCCGGGCTGAGAACGATCCCCGCCGAGTAGCCCACTCCGGCCGCGAGTGGGATGGCGATGACATTGTAGCCGGTCGCCCACACGAGGTTCTGCAGCATCTTGCGGTACGTGGCGCGTGCGAGGCCGATAGCGGTTGCCACATCGCGCGGGTCGCTTCGCACGAGCACCACGTCGGCGGTGGCAACCGCCACGTCAGTACCCGCGCCGATGGCGATGCCCACATCCGCTTCGGCGAGCGCGGGCGCGTCGTTGACACCGTCGCCCACCATCGCCACCACGACGCCCGCCGAGCGTACCTCGCGGACGGTAGCCGCCTTGTCGGCGGGCAGCACCTCGGCGTAGACGCGCGTGATGCCGAGTTCGGCGGCCACACGTTCGGCCACCACACGGCTGTCCCCGGTGAGCATGATGGGCTCTATTCCGAGCGCGCGGAGTCCCGCTACCGCCTCGGCGGACTCCGGCCGCACCACGTCGGCGAGCGCGATCGCGCCGGCGTGCTCGCCGTCGACGAGCACGTGAACGACCGTCCGGCCGCCCTCGGCCAGCGCGGACGCCTCTGCGGTGGCCGCAACCCCGCGCTCGGCCATCGCACCAGGACTCACCACGGCCACCGTGGCCCCGTCCACGATGGCCTCCACACCACGCCCCGGGAGCGCCCGGAACCCGGTGGCGGGCGCCCGTCGCTCGACCTCCGCGGCGATCGCACGCGCGATGGGGTGCTCGGACAGCGCCTCGACCGCGGCCGCCAGCGCGAGCACCTCGCTCCCGGTACGGTCGCCGAGCGCCACGACCTCGGCCACGCCGAAGCGCCCGCTGGTGAGCGTGCCGGTCTTGTCGAAGACGACCGCGCCGATGCGCCGCGCGTTCTCGAACGCCATGCGGTCGCGCACGAGCAGGCCGCGTCGCGCCCCGGCGGCGGTGGAGACCGCCACGACGAGCGGGATGGCCAGCCCGAGCGCGTGCGGGCACGCGATGACCATGACCGCCACGGTGCGCTCGATCGCAAACGGCAGCTCCCTGCCGAGGGCGAGCCACGCCGCCAGCGTCGTCGCTCCGCCGCCGAGTGCCACGAGCGTGAGCACGAGCGCTGCGCGGTCGGCCAGGTCTTGTGTTCGCGACTTGGACTCCTGCGCCTCGCGCACGAGCTCGGCCACCTGCGAGAGGAACGACTCGGCGCCCGTGCGCGTGACCGTCACCGTGAGCGAGCCCTCGCCGTTCACGGCCCCGCCGATCACCTCGTCGCCGGCACGCTTGGCGACCGGTGCCGATTCACCGGTGAGCAGCGACTCGTCCACCGACGACTCACCCTCGGCCACCTCTCCGTCGGCCGGCACCTTCTCGCCGGGACGGACGAGCACCGTATCGCCCACCGCGAGCGTCTCCAGCGCCACGTCGACGACCGTGCCGTCCTCCCGCAGCAGGTGCGCCGCCTGCGGCATGAGCCGCGCGAGCGACTCGAGCGCCGCCGAAGCCGCGCCCACCGAGCGCATCTCCACCCAGTGGCCGAGTAGCATGATGTCCACGAGCGTCGCGAGTTCCCAGTACAGCGGCATGCCCGCAAGCCCGAAGACCGTCGCGGTGCTGTACGCGTAGGCGACCGTAATGGCCACGGCAACGAGCGTCATCATGCCCGGGCGCCTGCCGCGGAGTTCGCGCACCAGACCGAGCAGGAACGGCCGGCCACCATACAGGTAGATGAAGGTAGCCAGCGCGAAGAGCACGTAGTCCGCGCCCGGGATGTCCACGAGGCGCTCGGCCTGCACGAACGGCAGGTGCGGCGAGAGCGCGATAACCGGCACGGTAAGCGCGAGCGAGACCCAGAAGCGACGTCCGAAGTCCGCTACCGAGTGGCCCTCGTGCCGCCCGCGGTCGTGCGCCTCATGGCTCTCGCTCCCGTGCGCCTCATGACTCTCGCCCCCGTGGCCCTCATGACTCTCGCGGTCCGCGTGGTCATGCTGCTCCTGCGCCATCGCTCCTCCAAACACATAGCCCGTACCGCGTTTGTACCTCAGGCGCTGATTCGGAATCACCTCATGTGGGAATCCTGACTTGTTAGGTCATGTATAGAGACACGTGACGCGGTGCACCGTCTTGGGTCACCATGCCCCGCACGAGAGGCTCCGACCGGGACGCACCGCACGAAGAAGGTGCGTCATGAACAGAACACGGGTGCTGACACTCGGACTGCTGCTTGTGGCGGTGGGAGTGGCGGGCCTGATCGTGACCGCCCTGGTCACCTCGACGATGCCGCTTGGCGGCGGTTGCCCTGGCGGGGTATGCGCGCAGTCACCGGACCGCAGTGGCGCAGCGGCCACCGACGCGATGTTCGTCGAGCAGATGGTGCCGCATCACGAGGACGCGATCGCCATGGCCGAGCTCGCGCTCGAGCGCTCCGAACGGCCCGAGATCCGGGAGCTTGCCCAGGGCATCGTCCGTACGCAGCGTGCGGAGAACGATCTGATGCTCGGCTGGTATCGGGACTGGTTCGGTACGGCGGTACCTGAGGCGCCCTCACGCGGGATGGGCCCGGGGATGATGGGCGGCATGATGGGCTCCGGGATCGACCTGGAGCAACTCGAGCAAGCCGAGGACTTCGACCGCGCGTTCATCGAAGCCATGGTCCCCCACCATCGGATGGGCGTGATGATGGCCTCGATGGCCGGCGGTGCGACCCGGCGCGTCGAAGTCAGGGATCTGACCGCCACAATCATCGATGCGCAGACCGCCGAGATCGATCAGATGCTCGCATGGTACCGGCAGTGGTACGGGCGATGACGTGGCCCGGCAGGTCGGTCGTCAAGGAGATGAACAGTGATGATGGGATACGGTAGGGGCCTCGGCCTCGGATACGACATGATGGGCGCGGGCTGGCTCGGCGGGCTGGTGATGCTCTTCTTCGGTCTGCTGGTGCTGGTAGGGCTGGTGCTGCTCGTGGTGTGGGCCGTGCGGGCAACCGCAGGTGGTCACCCGTCCAACGGCGCAGGTTCGGGCGTGTCCGACGGCGGACGTGACGCGGCCGTCGCCATAGCGCGCAAGAGACTCGCCGCCGGTGAGATCACCGCCGAGCAGTTCGAGGAGATCATGCGGGCACTCGGCAGCTGAGCGTGGCGACGCTCAGAGAGCCGGCGTCACATCCGCATCCGACGGATACGGCTCCTGCGGGCGGCTGAACAAGAAGCCCTGCCCGTACTCGACGCCGAGCGCCCGGAGCGTCTGGAGCTGCTCCACGCGCTCGATGCCCTCGGCGATGAGGCTGACGCCCACACGCTCGGCGAAGGTGACCATGCTCGCCACGAGGCTCCGGCGGACCTGGTCGGTGTCCACGTCGCGCACGAGGGAGATGTCGATCTTCAGCCACTCGGGACGCACCTCGGCCAGGCACTGGAGCGAGCCATACCCGGCGCCGCCGTCGTCCACGGCGATGCGGAAACCGAGAGTGCGCAGGTACTCGAGCGTCGCCCGGAAGCTGCAGAAGTCCGCGATCGCGGTCCGCTCGGTGATCTCAAGAACCACGTCGGACGGCGAGATCTCGGCATCGGAGAGCAGCGTGGTGAACATGATGTCGCGGAGCTCAGGGTCGGCCACGGCCTCCGGCTCGATGTTGATGAACAGCAGGCGTCCGGCGGGGAGTTCCCGGGCGGCCTGGAACGCCCGGAGGCGGCACAGCCGCTCGAGCTTGAGCACCATGTCCGCGTCGTAGGCCACGTTGAACAGCTTGTCCGGACGCTCGAACTCGCTCGCCTCCGGCCCGCGCGAGAGCGCCTCATAGCCGATGATCTCGAGGTCGGCCAGCCGGTGGATAGGGTGCACGAGCGTGCGGATCTCGCCGCCCGCGATGATCTCGGCCAGTCGCTCGCTCCGGCACGCCGCATCACTCGCCTCGCGCGAGTCCGAGTCGGCAAGCGCGCCCTCGAGCGCCTTGTGCACGAGCCGCTCGAGCCTGACGCGCTCGTCGTGTCGCGCAGTCGAGCAGCCCACGTAGCACCCGAACTTGGGGAAGATCGCCGGGTCGAGGACCTGCTCGAGCTCGGCACGCACGCGCGACTCCACGCGACACGCCAGCTGCCGCAGTCCTTCGCTGTCCATCCCCGGCGTGGTCCGGGGCGGTGAGAGCAGCACCACGAACGCGTTGCCTGAGATCATGAGCTCGGCGACGATGTCGCTGTCGCGCAACTCGAACCCGGTGATCCGCTCGAGTGCGGTCGCCACCTCGCGCATGACCTGGTCGAAGATCTCCCATCCGTAGATCTCCTCGATCTTGGAGTACTTGACCACGTTCAGGCACAGCAACGAGATCTCGCCCCGCTCCTCAAGCAGTGACTCGATACGCGGGAAGAGCAGCGGGGTCGTGGGCAGCCCCGTCACCGGGTCGAACAGCAGTCGCCTGATCTCGGGGTGGGCTGCTATGAGCTCATGGAACCCGAGCCACGATTCGAGCAGCATCGAGCGCATCTCTCGCTGGTCGGTCATCCTTACCCCCGCTTTCCTACCGATACACGATCCTCAAAGCGGCCGCTCCGTTGGGCCCGAGCGGCACGCCGAACGCTTTCGCTCCCACGTCTACCACAGCGCCGCCCGTGATGTCCGTGACCGAGGCTACCACGCGGTCGGCCGTCAGGGTGGCCGTCAGGTCCTCGGCGGCGTGGCTGAGCGCCATCACCACGTCAGCGGTCTCGCCGTTCCACACCGCGACCTCCACCTGAGGCTGATCGCAGTCGATCACCGGGCCGGCTCCGGCGGCGCTCGCGATCGCTCCGTAGATGGTGCGGAGCATATGCCTCACCGCATCGGGCGCGGCCCACGGATCGCTCTGCGCGATCGCCCGCTCCAGCGGCGCGGCGAGGAACACCGTCCTCCCCTGGCCGTACTGGTGGACCGTCAGAAGCGGGCTTCCGGTGGCATCGGTCGCCACCACGGTGGCGCCGCTCGATCCGAGCGCCGCGTAGTGCGGAAGATCGAGCTGCGCATCGAACGCCGCGAGGTCGCCCACCAGCCCCGGCTGCGCGACCCGGCACGCAAGCGTCCGTCGCACACCCTGATCGCCGAGGAACTCCACGCCGAAGAGCTCGCGTACCGCCGGGTCGGCGTCGCCGCCTCCGTATGAGAGCACGAGCGACCCACCCGAGCGCACGAACGCGGCAAGCGCGCTCCACGTGGCGGCCAGGAGCGTGCCCGCCGAGGGTACGATGACCGTCATCAGCCCGTCGAGGTCCTCGCCCTCGCGCACGAGGTCGACCGGAAGGTGTGCCTCCTTGGCTGCGATGTACGCCTGCAGACACGAGCGCGGGTCGTACAGCCCGGCAAGCGACGGGAGCGGCTCGTAGCGCTCGGCGGGAACAAGCACCGCCGCACGCTCCGGCACACGCTCGTAGCGCCGCAGGTCGAAGTGCGCGACCGTGCGGGCGAAACGCGCCGCCTCGGTGCGCACCGGCTTGGGCTGGCCCGCCGTGTCGTTCAGGCCCACGAGCACCTCGTACGGGTCGCGGAAGTACGGCTCGCGCCGCTCGGTCTCCACGTCGCGCCACCTGCGGAGCACCGCGCCCGCCGCGCCGTTCATGAGCGCCGAGTACAGTGCCACCCTCGTGTACGCCGCCTCCTCGGCGACCGACACGTCGAGCGCGTGCACGCCGATGCCGTCGGCGATGGTCGGGACCGCGGTCCCGCCGGCGCGGAGCACGAACGAGTCCAGGTAGGTCGCGGGCCCGTACGTCAGCGGACCTTCGGCGGCGTACGCCCGGTATGGCGCGGTCACGCGCGACACGCCGTACTCGAAGCCGTCGCGCACCCCGCGAGCGTCCACGCCACACTCGCGCACGAGCGTCTCGACGCCCGCGCCGAAGACGATCGCGCGCGCCGTGTCCACTTCGCGGATCGCCTCACGCATCGCCTGCGCCCACGCCTCGAGGTCCTCCTCACGCGTGAAGCCGGCGAAGAAGGCCTCGTTGCCCAACTCCCACGCCCACACGGCCGACTCGGTACGGAAGCGGTTCACGATGCGCTGGACGAGCGCGATCTCACGTTGCAGGAGGTAGTCGTCGGTCCTCAGGTCGCGCTTGCGGCCCCACGGGACGTCGTTCATCTCGGCGAGACGGTCGTCGGCGAAGAAGCAGACGATCGCCTTCATCTGGCGCGCGCGCACCGCCTCCAGCAGGTCCGCGAGCCGGTCCTCGGCATCATGGTCGTACTGGCCCACCTGCGGCTCGAGCGCCGGCCAGGAGACGAAGAGCCGAACGAGCGACAGGTGCGTGCGTGAGATCGCCGCCACATCCGCGGCGGTGTCCGCCTCGTACCACTCCACCGCCGAGGCACGCTCGGCGTCGATGGGATGGTAGTCCACACCCACCGGGAACCGCGGGTTGCTGCGCGGCGCGGGCGAGGCCGCGGGGGCGGTGGCCTGCGCCTCGCTCGCCGAGATCGCTGCCCCGCCGACGTCCGGAGAGGCCGGCCCGGACGCGTCGGCCGGCACTGCGGACGGCGTGCGCTCGTCGCTCACGGTCGCTCACCTCCCGCCGCATACGCGTCGTACAGCCGCCAGAAGAGGCCCTGGCGCTTGGTGTCGTAGTAGGCGGCGCGGGAGATCTCCCACTGCGCCTCGGCGTGCCGTCCGGCCGTGAGATGCGCCGCGGCCAGTCCGAACCGTGCGCGCACGCACGCCGGGTCGAGCCGCACCGCCGAGCGGTATGCTTTGCCCGCCTGCTCGTAGCGCTGCAGGCCGAGGAGCGACTCGGCGAGCAGGACGTGCACGAGCGCATGGGCGCCAGCCTGCCGCGCGAGCGTGATGAACACCCGGGCGGCATGACGGTCGAGTCCCGGGCGACGGGCGTAGACCACGCCGAGCGAATAGAGCGCGGTCGGGAGCGTCGGCGCCACCGAGAGCGCCTTGAGCGAGCACGCCATGGCCTCGTTGTACGCCTGCTGCTTCAGGTATGCGTACGCGGCGAGCGCGAGCGCCTCAGCGTCATCGGCGTCCTCGTCGAGCACCAGCCGCACGAAGTCGGCCGCGCCGAAGAGGTCCTCGGCACGCAGCGAGGCGAGCGCAGCCGCGCACCGGACCTCGCGTGTGGGCCCGACCTCGGCGGGATCCGCCGGGGGCGGCACGTCCTCGGCGGCGCCCGCGAGTGCGAAGAACAGCTCGTCCTGGCTCGGGTCGAGTTCGCCCGCCTTGCGGAACAGCGGGAGCGCCAGGGCCATGCCTTCGCGCTTGAGGCTCGCGATGGCGAGGTTGTAGGTGGCGCGCGCCTCCGTGGGGTCGAGCTCGAGCGCACGCTGCCAACTCTCGAGCGCCTCCTCCTCGAAGGCGGCCGCAGCGAACGCCTCACCGAGCTGCACGTGAGCGGTGACGAGATCGGGCTCGACCTCGGCGAGCTCGTGCCACACGAGCACCGACTGGTCCCACATCCCGCCGCGCCGGTCGTAGGCCAGCCCGAGCGCGAGGTAGGCCGGCGAGCAGTCCGGGTCGGTCTCGATCGCACGGGTGGCGGCCGCGATCGCCTCGTCGTAGAAGTCGCCCTCGAGCATGAGATGCGCGATGAGCGCATGCACGCGCGCGTCGCGGTCGTCGATGGCGAGCGCCTCGTGGCACGCCGCCACCGCTGCGCCCACCACGCCGCGCCGCGCGAGGTCCTCGGCGGTGGCGATGGTCATGGAGGCCGCGGCCGTCACGACCCGTCCTCCGCAGACGCGGCCAGGTCGCGTGCCGCGCGGGCCACCAGCTTGAGTGCGGACTCGGCGCCTCCGATCACACCGTTGGCGCCCACGTCCCGCGCGAGCGCCGCGTCGGCCACGAACGGGCCGCCGCCCACGAGCACGACCACGTCGTCGCGGCCGTTGGCGAGCAGCATCTCGCGCACGCGGACGACCGCGCGGGCGGTCGCCATCATCTCGGCGAAGACGAGCACGATCCGCGCGCCGGTCTGCTCGATGCGCTCGAGGAAGTCGGACGGCCGGACGTCATCGCCGAGGTCGTTGACCCGGTACCCGGCCTCTTTGAGCGTGGCCACCACGATCGTCCGGCCGATGGCGTGATGGTCGCGGTGCATCGTGCCGGCCACCAGCGTCACGCCGGTGTCGCGCCGCGCCGCCGAGGGCATCACGAACGAGCCGACCTGCTCGGCCACGACGGCCGCCTGGGTGAACGCCATCTCGTCGATCTCGCCGGCGGCCCACGCCCCGCCGAGGAACGCCATCGCCGGGACGTAGAGGGTGTCGAAGAGCGCGTCCTGGGTCACGCCGGACGCGCGGACGCGTTCGACCACCTGGATGGCCGAGGCCGGATCGTGGTCGACGAACGACCGGTAGAGGTTCTGCGCCTCCTCGGCGGTCACGCGATGCCTCCTGCCCGTGACGCTCCTTCGACGCGGCGCCGGCGGCCCGAAGGCCGGCCCGATGCGCCACCTTTCATCGTACGCTCCTGCGGGCGTGAGCCGCAGGGCGGTCCACTCCTGGTAGCGGTGGTGGGATTCGAACCCACACGGCCTTGCGGCCAGAGGCTTTTAAGGCCCCCTCCTGTACCAGTTCGGATACACCGCCTCACTGCTCCGTCGCGGCCGAACCATCGGCATCGAGGAGCATGCCGTAGAGGATATCGTGTTCGCTCACCAGCGTCGAAGAGAGCCCCGCCAGCGCAAGCACCGCCTGGAGCACGATCGCCCCGCCGACGATCACCCCGGCCCGGCCCGGCTCGAGCCCGGCCACGCGGCGACGCTCCTCGAGGGTGAGCTCGGAGAGCTGCTGCAGGATGTCGAGCAGCGCATGCCCGCCCAGGCGGTAGCCGTGGACGCGATCCGGGTCGTACGGCTCGAGCGCGAGGTCGATCGCGGCCAGGCCCGTCGCGGTCCCCGCAACGGCCACCATCTCCCTCGGCCGGACACGCAGGCCGTGGAAGAACGGCCGGAGCTCGTCGGCCACCCAGCCGGCCGCCTCGTCGATCTCGCGCGCGGTGGGCGGGTCGGCAGCCAGGTACAGCTCGGTCACGCGACGCGCACCCACGTCGATGGAACGGGCGGCCTCGATCTCGATGCCGCCGTCAGCGCCGGGACGGCACGTGGAGCCGAGCACGAGCTCGGTCGAACCGCCGCCGATGTCCACCACGAGCGTGTGGTCGCCGCATCCACCGAAGGTCGCGCCGGCGAACGTGAGGAGCGCCTCGCGCTCACCGGATATGACCTCGGGGGCGATGCCGGTCGCGCGGAGCCGCTCGAGGAAGGCGGCGCCGTTCGTGGCGTCCCGCACCGCCGAGGTGGCCACGGCCGTCACCCTCCCGGCCCCCAACGCGCCGACCTCTGCGGCGAAGGCACGCAGCGTCTCCTCGACGCGGGACATCCCCGCCTCCGAGAGCACGCCGGTCTCGGTCCACCCTTCGCCGAGGTGCGTGATCACCGCACGCCGGGACACCTCCGTCACACCGGACTCGTCGATGTCCGCCACGAGCAGACGGGTGGTCACGGTGCCGATATCGATCGCCGCCCTGCGCTCAGGCGCGCTCATGAGCCCTCCCCGCATCGGTCGTCATCACACTCTTCTACACACAGGGCCAGCACACCTTCACCGACCGGGTCGTCGATCCCCGCAAGAGCGGCTGCGACATGCGCGTGCAAGCACTTCACGGCCAGCGAATCACGCTGCCCCGCGATGCCGAGGTCCGACGCGGGGTCGCGCCCTCCGCCCTCGGCGGTGCGCGCCGCACGGTATGCGGCGTCGGCTCGCAGAAGCCGCTCGCGGAGCGCCGCCTCATCGCGCACCCGCTCCCGCCATCGCCCGGCCGCACCGGACGATTCGAGGCCCGAGACCTCGGCGACCAGATGCGGACAGGTGAGGTAGTAGAGCGTGGGGAACGGCGCACGGTCGTCGAGCGCCGGCGCCGTGGCGATCACGGCGGGCCTGCCGAACGAGCACCGCCGCACCACCCGCCATGCGCCCCGCGGCGGGCGCCCGAGCTGAGCGGTGACGACGGCCTCGTCGGACATCACTGGAAACCGAAGATGGCGTCCAAGACGCGCTGGCCGAGTGG
>JADIIM010000020.1 GCA_015351705.1 Aeromicrobium sp.
CGTCGTATGGATGCCAGGTTGGCTTCGAGGACTTTCTTATCTTTGGACCAGATCGCAACATAAGGGAACGAACGAGTCCCGGTATCACCGTGCACGGCCTCACTCAGAAGATGACCGCGATGGCCGCGCGCGAGGCTGCGCTCGGCGCGGGCGCGGTGGTCAAGCACCAGGCGGCGGGCATGCTGCGCGATCACGACCTTGCCGAGGTCGAGGCGGTGCGGCCCAACCTCGTCCTGCTCGCCGGCGGCGTGGAGGGCGGTGACACCGAGACGGTGCTCGCCAACGCACGCGCGCTCACGCGCATCGCGGCGCGCCCGGTGGTCGTCTACGGCGGCAACTCGGCGGTGGCCGCCGAGGCGCGCGCGATCCTTGAGGACGCCAGCTTCCGCGTGCGCGTGACGCGCAACGTCTACCCGGGCGTGGACGAGCTCGACATCGTGCCGGCGCGCCACGCGATCCACGACGCGTTCGAGGAGCACATCATCCACGCACCCGGTATGGAACGCATCGGCGAGTTCGTGACGGGGCGCATCCTGCCCACGCCCGGCGCGGTGCTCGTGGCGGCCGAGGCGCTTGCCGATGCACTCGGCGACCTGGTGGTGGTGGACGTGGGCGGTGCGACCACCGACGTCCACTCGGTCACCGACGGCTCACCTGAGATCGCGGCGATCTCCACCGACCCGCAGCCGCGCGCCAAGCGCACGGTGGAGGGGGACCTCGGCACGTTCGTGAGCGCCGAGCACACCGCCGCGCTCATCGGCGAAGGCGAGCGGCCGAGCCCGCTGCCGCCCGCGATCCCCTTCACGCCGACCGAGTTCGAAGCGGCAGCGCTCCTTGCGCGTGCCGCCACGGTGACCGCGATGACCCGCCATGCGGGCCGGCTCGCGCACCTGTACACGCCCAAGGGACGTCAGACCGTGGCGCGCGGACGTGACCTGACCGCCTGCAGGCTCGTCATCGGCACCGGCGGCGCGCTCGTGAGGCTTCCA
Organism: Aeromicrobium sp.; assembly: GCA_015351705.1. Taxonomy (GTDB): domain Bacteria; phylum Actinomycetota; class Coriobacteriia; order Anaerosomatales; family Anaerosomataceae; genus JADIIM01. Next base: position 990 of record JADIIM010000020.1, read on the forward strand.
GGCGGGGAGGCGGCGCTCCGTGCGACACTCGGCAGACCGGGCGATGTGCTGCTGCCGCCGGCCGATGCGCGGGTAGCGCTCGATCGGGACTACCTCTTCGCGTGCTGTGGGACCCTGCTGGCACACTTCGATGCCGGAGCGGTCGTCGCGCTGATTCGCGCGAGTCTCGGTGTGTAGGGGAACGGGCCGCCCTCGGCGACCCGCTCCAGCCCTCGCGTCATATCAGGCGTGCTCTACACCACCCCCGCCAGCCCCAGCCGCTCGACCGTCTCCTCCGTGGGCAACCCGCTCTCGCGGTCCCATCCCATCGCGGCGTAGAAGCTGTCGAGCGACACGTCCAGGCGCGCCACCTGGCCCTCGCCACGGCCATCCGGCGCGGGCTCGGTGAGGATGCGCCTGGGCAGCGTGTCCTCGGCGCGGGTCATGCCGAACCGTGCGTTGATGAGGCGCTCGAGATTGATGACCCGCTCGGCCGCCTTGAGCAGGTCCTCTTTCGTCCACGTCTCGCCCGTGGCCGCCGAGAGCACGGCTGCCCACGTGGACGGCTGGACGGCCAGCGTGATCACGCTGAACAGGCACACGCCGAGCAGGTTCGTGGCCATCGAGTACTCCATGAACGGCTTGACCCACTGCTGGTTGCCGTCGTCGAGGAAGTCCACGTCGTAGGTCAGACCGAGTTCCTCACTGCGGTAGCCGAATGCATCGATGACCGAAGCGTAGGGGCGCAGGTGATCGGCGCCACGTGGCGAGACCGCGTGGCTGATGCCCTCGCCTTTGCTCGCGCGGACGCCACAGCTTGCAAGCTCCACGCCCTTGACCTCGAACGTGTAGTGGGCCGCGTCTCCGCCGAGTGCGGCGGCGGCCCGCCTCGAGCCGTCGGCGAGCAGGTCGCCGACGCCCTTCCGGTGCGCGATCCTGTCGAGCACCTCGGGGAAGATATCGCCCTTGCCCCAGGCGAACTCGATCCCATCGGTCATTCCCGGCGTGAGGATGCCCTTCTCATACCACTCCATCGCGATGGCGATGACCTGCCCGGCCGCGATCGTGTCCAGGCCGAGGTCGTTGCACAGGTGACCGGCCTTGACCACCGCGTTGAGGTCGGTGCAGAAGCACTTTGCGCCGAACGCGCCCAGCGTCTCGTACTCCGGTCCGCCACCGGTCTCACCCGCATGCGGCCCGGTCTTCATCGTCGTGACGCGCCCGCACGCGACCGGACACGCGTAACAGGCGTAGGGCTTCACATCGAGGTCGGCGTGGTAGGCCGCGTGCCCGAGCGTGTCGATCGACTCGGGGAACGTCGTACGGCGCCAGTTCTGGGTGGGCAGGATGCCGAGCGCGCTGATCGAATCGTAGAAGCTCGGTGTGCCGAACGGCTTGAGCTCGGCGGCGACGAACTCCTCGGTCAGGAACTCATCACGCGCCTTCTTCGCGTGCTCTTTGAGCGCTTCTGGATCGGCGATCGGGACGGCCTTCGTACCGCGCACCGCGATGGCCTTGAGGTTCTTGGCGCCCATCGCCGCACCGCCGCCACCGCGTCCGGCCGCGCGCTCCTTGTCGGTCATGATCGCCGCGTACATCACGCCGTTCTCGCCAGCGGGCCCGATCGAGGCGATCTGCCAGCCCTTGCCCTCGAGCTCGGCGCGGACAGCGTTCTCGGTGTCGTGCACACCCATACCCCACAGCGCGCTTGCGTCACGCACCTCAACGGTGTCGTCGTCGATGACCACGTACACGGGGTTGTCGGCCGCGCCGGTGAAGGCGACGAGGTCGTAGCCCGCCCTCTTGATCGCCGGTGCGAAGTGTCCGCCCACGTTGCTCAGGCCGAGTGCGCCGGACGCGGGCGAGCGGAAGACGAAGCAGGTGCGCCCGGACGATGGCGCCACGGTACCGGTGACCGGGCCGGTCGCGGCGATCAGCGGCTGCGACGGGTCGAGCGGCGGGGCGTCGAGGTCGGCGAGCTCGGCGAACTCGGCGAACAGCCTGACCCCGAGGCCCTCGCCGCCGAGGTAGTCGCGCTTCCAGGCTGCGGGTACCTCGCGTCTCTCGCTTGTGCCCGTGGCGAGATCCACCACGAGCGCGGTGTTCCAGTAGCCGTTCATGCGCCCTCCCTCTTCCGATGCCGATACCTGTACGCGGCGACTCAGGTGGCGCCGCGGTACGCTCTTCGGCTACGCTCGGCACGGCAGGAGCCGACGCGCGCACAGCTGGTCCCGGACAGGGGCGGGCGGGCCGGCGAGCGCCGTGTGAACGCATTCTCAAGGAGAGGATACCCATGTCCCGCAGTGCGGCAGTCACCGTTGATGTGCATAAGGTCCGCACTAACACGCATGCGGTGGTCTCGGCGCTCGGCGGGCGTGGCGTCGTGGGCGTCACGAAGGTGACGTGCGGCGCCCCTGAGGTGGCGCGAGCGATGCTCGAGGGCGGTGCAGTGGGCATCGCGGACTCCCGCCTTGAGAACATCGCCCGTATGCGGGATGCCGGTCTCGTAACCGAGTTCTGGTCCCTCCGCGCCACCGTGCCGGAGCTCGCCGACGACGTCGTGAGCCTGGTGGATGTCTCGCTGGAAAGCGAGATCGACACGGTGCACGCGCTGGATGAGGCGGCCGCACGGGCGAACACCAGACACCGCTTCGTTGCGATGGTCGACCTCGGTGACCTGCGGGAAGGCATGATGCCGGCCGAGCTGCCCGCGTTCCTTGATGCCGCCGCAGCGCTCGAGCATGTCGAGGTCTACGGGATTGGCGCGAGCCTCACGTGCTACGGGGCGATCGTCCCGGACGCCGATAATCTCGGCGAGCTCGTGGCGCTTACACGGTCTGCAGAAGCGCGGCTCGGACGCCGCCTGCACGTGAGCGGCGGCATGTCCTCATCCCTGGACGCGCTCGTGGAGGGCGTGCTCCCCGACCGTGTGGACAGCCTGCGTGTGGGGGAGAGCATCCTGCTCGGCGTCTCCACCGTAACCCGGGAGCCGATCCTCGGACTGCACACGGACGCCATCGTCGCGGCGGCGCCCGTGATCGAGGCCATGCGCAAGCCGAGCAGGCCACGCGGGACGAGCGCTCAGGACGCGTTCGGCGGCCGGCCGGTCTTCGCCGACCGCGGCGAACGCTGGCGGGCGATCTGCGCGATCGGCCGGCAGGACGTGGACCCGGACGGCATCACGCCGTTCGATCCCGGTGTTGAGGTGCTCGGCGCATCGAGCGATCACCTCGTACTGGACGTGGACGGGCTCGCGCGGCCGCCGCAGCCGGGCGACGTCATCTCGTTCGTGCCCAACTACTCGGCCACGCTCAGGCTCTTCACATCACCGTATGTCGAGAAGCGATTCGTGGGGGCGTAGGCGCAGCGGCCGGCCGTCACTCCACCACGATGCGGTACACCGCGCCCGCGAAGTCCACCACGTACAGTTCCCCGCTGTCGTCCTCCCCGAAGCTTGAGATGCGGTAGGGCGTCTCGGCGAGGAGCCGGTCGCTCAGACTGCCGTCGGGCATGCGCGTGAGGCCCCAGATGCGGCCGTCCACGAAGTCGCCGTAGACGTAGGTGTCCTTGAGCTCTTCGATCAGTTCGCCGCGGTACACGTAGCCGCCGGTGACCGACTTGCCCGCGTCGCGGTCGTACTCGAGTACCGGCATGACGAACCGGCTCGGATCGGCGGGCTCAGCGGCGCCGGGCGGGTACGGATGCGTGCCCTCGTAGAGATTCCAGCCGTAGTTCTCGCCGCCGGTCGAGGCGGCGGACTGGAAGTCGATCTCCTCCCAGGCGCCCTGGCCCACGTCGCCGATCCACAGGTCGCCGGTGGAGCGGTCGAACGAGAAGCGCCACGGGTTGCGTAGGCCCCACGCCCAGATCTCCGGACGGTAACCGTCGCGCCCGACGAACGGGTTGTCCGCAGGCACTACGTAGCCGTCGCCGGCCGCCTCGCTGGTGACGTCAAGGCGCATGATCGTGCCGAGAAGGGTCGCCGGGTTCTGTCCGTGTCCGCCCGGGTCTCCCGCCCCGCCACCGTCGCCGAGGCCGTAGTAGAGGTACCTATCCGGCCCGAACGCGATCATGCCGCCGTTGTGGTTCTTCGCGGGCTGCTCGACGGTGAGCAGCACCTTCTCGCTGCCGGGATCGGCGGTGTCCCCGTTCGCGGTGAAGCGTGAGAGCACCGACGTCCCGTCGGCGCGCGTGTAGCTCACAAAGAACGTCCCATCGGTGGTGAACCGTGGTGAGAAGGCGATGCCGAGGAGGCCTTGTTCGCTCTCGGTGCTGACCACCTCCGAGAGGTCGAGGAAGACCTCGCCTCGCTCGTTGCCCCGCACGATCCACACGCGTCCGCTCTTCTCGAGGACGAACAGCCGCTCGGAGCCGTCACCGGCCCCGGTGACATACAAGGGCTGGTCGAAACCGCTCACGACCTCCTCGAACGCGATCCTCCCCGGCGGTGGCGGGACGCTGCTGTCGATCGTTCCCGGACCCGGGTCCGGCGGTGGCTCCACCGGCGTCTCCTCGCATCCCGCGGCGGTCAGCGTAACCGCGAGGAGCGCCGCCAGAATCAGCAGCGCGATCAGGCTGTGGCGTCGTCGGCGTGTGGGCATGAGCGCCTCCTGTGGTCTTCGTCGCCCGCACGCATACCGCGTGTGGGGCCGCACACTCATGAGTATTCCCCGTCGGCGCGAAGAGGCTGGTTCTGGCCACATGGCTGCCCCCGCAAGACATCTTCAGCAATCACCTGGAGCGCGCAAGCCTCACACCGCCCCGGAAGGTGCATAACGGTGTGGGGGACGCGCGCCGCCCACCGCCTCGGGGGATGCGGGGGGAGACGACGAGTGCCGCTGCCCGCACTGGGTGCGCGCGCCCGTCACACGGCATGTGGCCACAGGGGCGGGCCGCATGTGTCTCACGAGAGGGGTGGGCGGCAATGCACCACAGAGCGACACGCATACTGGCCCTTCTGACCGCCGCGGCGTTGCTGGTTCCGGCAGCGGCGATGGCGGCGGTGCCACGGGAGGTGACCGATGCGCCGGGCTGGCAGACCAGGAGCGACAAGCGCTCCCACCCGCTCGGCGATGCGCGCACCGAGCACATGACCCGCGCGCTCGAGGCGAGGCTCAAGGGCAAGGCGCAGGGCCAGTCCTACGAGGTGGCGGAAGGGGAGTTCGTCGAACTGGCGCTCGAAGGCACCGACATGGTCTGGACGGTCCCTGGCGAGTTCGCCGACTATCCGCACAACTCGATACCCGAGCCGGACCGGTCAGTGGACAACTCCACGATCTGGGTCGAGGACTTCGGCAGGGACTACTATCTGGACCTGCTGTTCGCCGAGGGCTCGGACGCCAACTCCATGCGTGAATACTTCCTGGAGCAGTCAAGCGGCCGGTACACCGTGACCGGTGATGTGACCGAGTGGGTCCCGGTGCCCGGCAACGCCGTGGACTACGATGACGGCGACCCCGGTCCGGGCGTGGCCACCAACGTGTGGCTCTTCCTGGCGGACTCGCTTGACGGTTGGTTCGACATGCAGCGCGCGGCAGGCGCTTCGGAGGCCGAGATCGAGGCGTACCTCGCGGCGTTCGACGTGTGGGACCGCTACGACTGGGACGGCGACGGGGACTTCGATGAGCCGGACGGTTACATCGACCACTTCCAGTCGCTGCACTCAGGCGAAGGCAACGAGGCCGGTGGCGGGGAGCTCGGCGACGACTCCATCTGGAGCCACTCCTGGTACGCGTACTACAGCGACATCGGCGTCACAGGTCCGACGCTCCTGGACGATGAAGGCGAGCCCGTGCAGAACGCGCTCGGCGGGATCCGCATCGGCGAGACGGACTACTGGATCGGTGACTACACCATCCAGCCCGAGAACGGCGGCGTGGGCGTGTTCGTCCACGAGTTCACCCACGACCTCGGACTGCCGGACCTGTACGACACGTCCGGTGCGGGCGAGAACTCGACCGGCTTCTGGACGCTCATGTCGAGCGGTTCGTGGCTTTCCGAGGCAGGCAGCGGCGACATCGGCTCGAAGCCGTGTCACGAGGGGCCCTGGGAGAAGCTCATGCTCGGCTGGCTCGACTATGCCGTGGCCGAGGCGGGAGCGACCGCCGAGCTGACCATCGGCCCGGCGGAGTTCAACTCCACGCGGCCGCAGGCGCTTGTGGTGGAGCTGCCCGACAAGTACGTGGAGATGGACCTCGGCGAACCGTATGCCGGTGAGTGGATGTACTACAGCGGGTCCGGCGACATGCTCGACAGCGTCATGTATCGGCCATGGGCCGTGCCGGCCGGGGCGTCTTTCGAGGCGCGGGTCTTCTACGAGATCGAGCTCGACTGGGACTATGCCTACCTCGTGGTATCCACCGACGGCGGCGCCACGTGGGCCACCGTTCCGACGAATCTCTCGACCGACACGAACCCGAACGGCAACAACCTCGGCAACGGCATCACCGGCACCACCAGGAAGTGGACGCGCCTCAAGGCGGACCTCTCGGCGTACCCGGGACCGGTGCTGCTCGGCTTCCGCTACCGGACGGACGAGGCCGTCTCCGAGTCCGGCTTCCGGGTCGATGAGATCGCGGTCACCGGTTCACCCACCGATGGCGCTGAGACCGCCGACGCCGGCTGGACGTTCAACGGCTTCAAGCGCACCAGCGGACTCGAGGCCGGGTACTTCCACAACTACTACCTGGCCGAGTACCGGCAGTACTGGGGCTATGATGCCGTGCTCGCCAACTGCTACAACTTCGGGTTCCTGAAGGGCCGCCTGGCGGCCGTGAACCTGGTGGAGCACTTCCCGTATCAGGACGGGCTGCTCGTGTGGTACTGCGACGCCTCGCAGGCCGACAACAACACCGGGGTGCATCCGGGAAGCGGCTTCGCGCTGCCTGTGGACGCACGACCGGAGCCGTTGATCCGGCCCGACAAGAAGGTATGGCGCAACCGTGTGCAGATCTATGACGCCACGTTCGGTCTTGAGCCTTCCGAGGCGATCACGCTGCACTACAACAGTCGGCCATCTGCCATCGCCGGCCAGACGGCCGTGCCGGTGTTCGACGACGCGCTCTCGTACTGGAGGCCGACCAACCCGACCGGCAGCGTCATCACGCCGGTCACCGGCACGCGGATCGAGGTGCTCGGCACGTCGGTCGCGCCGGACGGAGGCGCGTACATGGGCGTGCGCGTGACGGCGCCTGTGATCGAGTGACCCCGGCGCGTCTGCGCTGCGCGGACGCCACGCTGCACCAACGAACGACCCCCGCCGTGAGGCCTCCGGGACCGCCCCGGAGGCCTCACGTGATCTCGGCGCGTATACTGCACTGATGGTCCCGGTGCCGATCACGGCATCACGTCCCGGACAGGAGGTCCGCTGTGGGTTGGGTCTACGTCGTCGCGGCGCTCGAAGTGGTTGCTGTGGCGCTTGTGGTGGTGGACGTCATCGCCATCCGCAAGGGCGTCGGCAGGGCGCTGCCGTACGTCTCGCTCGGCGCCAAGCTCGCGGTCGTTCTGGCCTACGCGGTGTGGTGGTTGTGGTACAACGTCCTGACGTCTGCGAGCTCGATGGAAGACCTCGCGGCGTTCGCGGGTATCCTCGTAGTATCGGTGCCGGTGCTCCTGATGTCGGTCGTGCTCGACATCATGGTCATCCGGGCACTGCGCAGACAACGGAAGGGACGCTGAGCCATGGCTACCATAGAACCGATCGAGCGCATCGTCTTCGACGTGCCGGCGATGATCGCCGAGCACCCGCCGATCATCCACGACCCCAACAAGCGCGCGGTCTTCGAGGCCGCCTGTCCCGACCGCTGCGTGTATGCAGGCGAGCTCGGCTACTCACGGTGGCAGGCACTCGACCTGCCGCGCGAGATCGATCCCGCTGCGGCGCTGGCGCGCGTGACCGGCGCGCCAACGGTCTACGACTACGTGCCGGTGGACGATCCGGCCGGGGCCGTTGAGTGGCACGTGAACTTCGCCGACCCGTTCCTGTTCTTCGCCTACGGCACGGGGCTGTTCGCGCAAGACGAGATGATGTGCGCCGAGCACCCGGTGCTCGGCTCGCTCGTGGAAGCGCTGCGGGAGCGCGGCCACGCGCCGGTGACCGAGGAGCACGGCCGGCCCACGCCGGTGCTCGTGACCGGCGCCGAGCGGCGCTGTTACGTGATCACCGAGCCCGATGAGTCCGCCGGGCGGCCCCGTGGGCTGTACGGCAACGAGTTCTCGGCGGCGCCTGAGGAGGTCGTGCGTGCGGCGACGGTTACGCTCGATCCGCCCACCATCACCAACATCATCGCGATGGCCGCGCCGAGCTACCGTTCGGGCCGGTACACGCGCGAGACGATCGAGTACGTGCTGATGACCGCGTACACCGGCTTCGCGGCCGCGGTGGCCGAGTCGGCGCGCCTGGCCCCCGGCGCTCCGGTGGTCGTCCACACCGGCTACTGGGGCTGCGGCGCGTTCGGCGGCGACCGCGTGCTGATGACGATGCTGCAGGTGCTCGCGGCGGGCGCGGCGGGCGTCGACCGGCTCGTGTTCCACACGGTCTCGGCCGAGGGCGCGGCTCCTTTCGAGGACGCGCTCGAGGTGGTGCGCGGGAAGCTTGCGGCCGAGGGGCCGCTTGGGGCCGACGCGCTTATCGATCGCATCGACGCCATGGCGTTCGAGTGGGGCACGAGCGACGGCAACTGACCGCCGCCCGTGCCCGCAGCGACGCGGCTACCGGTTGGCCGTCCAGCTGTAACTCAGGCTGCCAGTGAATCCGCCGAAGGAGTTCTCGGTGTGCGAGGCGGTCCCTGAGGCGGCGGTGGCCGACGTGATCTTGCCGGACACGCTCTTCTGTCCACCCATCGTTGTGGGTGTGCCTTGCGTGTACGAGAACGAGCCGCTGTTGATCGGGATGGTCGCATAGACGTACCAGGTCAACGTGACGTTGCTGTAGGGATAGACGACGATCATCGAGGCGCCGTGCTCTAGCGTGGAGCCGCTCGTGGTGATCTGGTTGTTCTTCACGTTGAAGCTCACCACCGGCTGGCTGTACCCGGACTTGTAGCCCCGCCAGATGCCGTCGGTGGAGGTTGGCGGCGGCTGTGGCGACGTCCAGGTTCCCGCTATGCACGCGGCGACGTCGGCCCGCGTGGCCGAGCTCACCGCCGTGGTGCCGCCGAAGAACGTCACCGTGCTGATCTCGGCACGCTTCGCGAGCAGGCAGTACCCGGCATCGGTGCAGAGCCGATTGCAGGTGGTGAGTAGCATGACGCTCCGCGCTGCGCCCTGCAGCACACCGCCGGCGAGCGCGTCGGGGTAGTTCTCCCCGGTTGCGATGCCCACGCGGTTCCAGCGCAGCCCGGCGTTGTTGACGCCGTAGGTGGCGATCTTCACGGCCGTGTCGTAGCGGTTTGCGCCCGACACGCGCGTGGTGCGGAAGCCCCAGCCCTCCAGGCTCGTCTTGACCGTGGCGGGAACGGCGCTCGTGCCGCCCAGGATCACCACGTCGGTCACCCCGTTCATGGCGGTGCGCGTGGCCGGTGAGATGCCGGTGGCCGGGTTGGACAGGAACAGCGGCCATCCCTTGGCCGCGGCAAGCGGCGCCGCCGCGAGCGCGTCGGGGAAGTTTCCGCCGGTGGCCACGAACGCGCGTCCGTCGTACCCCGCGCCCAGCTCGCTCATCACGCGCCGCGCCACCTTGTTCGCGGTGTCGTAGCGGTCGTTGCCCGCGATGCGCGTGACGATCCCGGCCCCGCTGCCCAGCTTGCGCTTGAGTGCGTCTTCAACCGCCGTGCTCACCGCCGAGGTGCCGCCGAGGATGATCGCCCGGCTCGCCTTGAGGCGGGTGATCTCGGAAGAGACCACCGACGGCAGCGAGCGCGGGTCGGTGAGGAGTATCGGCCCGCCGAGCGCACCGGCGAGCGCCGAGCCGCCGAGCGCGTCGGGCCAGTTCATGCCGGTGGCGATGACCACCGCAGGAGCGCCGTCCGGGAACGCCAGCTTGGACGCCTCGACCGCGGTCTCGTATCGCGTCGGGCCGGCGACGTTCAGGACGGGCGGTAGTGGCGGTTCGGCGGCCTCGGCGGTGATCTCAACGTTGTCGACGTAGGCTCCTTCGTCCGTCACGTCCACGTCGCTTGAGAAGATGAACGCCACCCACACGGCGGGCTCACCCGTGAAGTTCGCGCCCCCGTCACCCCTCAGGTCCGATAGGTCCACCTCCATCCCGTACTCCCAGCCTCCGGAGTCGCCGCTCCAGCCGGTCACGTCGTAGTTCACGCCGTCAGTGGATGCGCCGAGCATCATGCCGTCGTAGTCGAGTTCCGTCTTGATCCACAGGTCGAACGACACGGTGGCGACATCGGCATCGGACAGGTCGAACGGGCCGGCGATCATCCAGGTCTCGGCGTCGTTGGGGTACGGCCCCGGTGCGGCGATGCTCGAGCCCACGCAGTACGCCGAGTACGTTCCTGCGGTCTTGCGGTAGGTGGTGCGGCCCCAGGTGGGGCCGGATCCCGGCAGCGTGGTCCACGGGCCGGGCCAGGTCTCGAAGCCGTGCGCGAACGGGAGGCTCACCGGCTCGGGGGGTGCGTTCACGGTGATACTCACTGTCACACTCGCCGAGTAGTCCGTGCCGTCGTAGGCGCGGTACGTGAAGCTGTCCGAACCGTGATATCCGGTGGTCGGGGTGTAGGTGAACCCGCCGCTGGTGCCGAGCGTGACCGACCCGTGCGACGGGTCGGTCAGCTTGTAAGCGGTGAGCGGGTCGCCATCAGCGTCGGTGTCGTTGCCGAGCACGCCGGGCGCGGGGACCACGAGTTGCTGGTCCTGGTTGGTCGAGTAGCTGTCGGCGACGCCGACCGGCGGCGTGTTCACCGACGGCTCGCCACCGGCGGTCACGCGGACGTTGTCGACGTACACACCTTCGTACGTGAACGACTCGTCGCTATCGAAGATGAACGCGATCCAGACCTGAGGCTCGCCAGTGAGGTCCAGCGTTCCGTCATCGTAGAAGTCGGAGAGGTCCTCCTCCATCGCGATCCAGTCGCCCGGGGTTCCCGTGTAGCCGGTGATGTCGAAGCTGCCCCCGTCGTCGGAAACACCCACGAAGATGCCGTCGTAGTCCATCTCAGCGTCAAGCCACAGGTCGTAGGCGAGTATGGCCTCGGTGTATCCGGAGAGGTCGAGCGGCCCGGCGATCATCCAGGCGTACGCGTCGTTGGGATACGGTCCCGGTGCGGGGATGCTCGAACCCACGCAGTACGCCGAGTACGTGCCGGTGCTCGCTCGGTATGAGGTCTGGCCCCACGTGGGGTCGCCTCCTGTGTACCAGGGGCCCGGCCACGACTCGAAGCCGTCGTTGAAGAGTTCGGTCGTAGCCGCGATGCCGGGTGCTTCGGAGACCATCGGTCCGTCCGGCGCGGGGACCGGGAGCGTGATCGTGCGGGCTCCGGTGCGCTGGAGCCCGGCGGGTGCGTCCTCGTTCGCCAAGGTCGGGGCCTCCGACTCGGCAGCGGGAGCCACGCCGCCCGGTATCACCATCGGCCCGGGCTGGATCCGTGTCATGCCCCCGGGGTCGCCGGGGAGCGTCACAGCCGCATCGCCGGCGGGCACGCCGATGGCGGCGCCGGGCGCAGCGGTGAGTGGCACCAGCAGCGCGATCGCCAGCAGCAGTGCGCATGCGCGTCTGCCCTGGCCGAGTCGCGGCATGCGGAAGCGTCCTGCCCGGCGCTCCAGGCAGGACCCGGTCGAGGTCCTCATGATCGCCCCTCTCCGACCGGGTGGCGTCCGCGGCAGGCTCGATGCGTGAGAAGTCACGATCGCCAGGCGGTCTGGTCGGTCGGTGGTCGCGTCGTCGGGCGTGCCCCCCACTCCCGGTGTCAGACGCGTACCAAGACGCACATACCCGGGATGGGCCGGTGCGAGACGGCTTCTTGCCACAGCGCAGAGCAGCAGCCGGTTCCCGGAGCCGGATGGCGCGGCAACCATCGTTCACTTGCGCACGGGTCGCGGTACAATCGGCGGGACCATGCCCGCGCGGCCGCACATCCAGTCGCCGCACGGTACGTCCGGACACGTGTGTTGTGGAGGAGATCGCGATGCCAGATACGCCTGCAGACACCACCGCGACCGAAGCCGCCATCCGCGCGCAGTTCGAGCGCGGGATCGCGCTCGTCGGTGAGGGCGACCACGAGGGCGCCATCGCCGAGTTCGCCGCCGGCCGCGAGGCTGCCGAGAAGGCCGGGCTCAGGGGGCTCGTTGCCGGCGCCCGGCTCAACGAGGGTTACGCGTTCAGCGTGGCGGGGGATCACGACGAGGCGATCGAGCGCTACGCGCTGGCCGTTCAGGCGGCGAGCGAGGCGGGCGACACGCGGCGCCACCTCATGGCGCTGATGAGCGACGCGGCGGAGTTGCGGCTTGTGGGCAGGAACTTCGAGGCCGTGATCGTGCTTGATGAGTACCTCGGCCTGCTGCCGGACGACGCCGTGGAGCAGCGCGTCCGGGCGCTTATCGATCGCGGTATCGCCAAGGCGATGCAGGACAAGTTCACCGCGTCGCACGAGGACCTCGAGGAGGCGTGGCGTCTGGCGCACGATGCCGGGCTGGCCGAGCTCGAACGGGCCACGAAGTTCCATCAGGCCGAGGTGTACGTGCGCGACCAGGACCCCACCTCGGCGACGATGCTCTATGAGTCGGGGATTCGCGAGGCACGCGACGCCGGCGACACCGAGATGCTCAAGGGCGTGCTGCTGAGCGCGGCGAGCGTGGCACGGATGATCGGGACGCTCACTGCGGCCGATGCGTACTACACCGAGGCCGAGGAGCTCTATCGCGCAGCGGGCGACACGCGGCAGCTGGCCGGCTCGCTCTACTGGCATGCGACCACGCTCAAGGACATGGACCGGCCCGAGGACGCCTACGCGCTCTGGCAGGAGGAGGAGGGGCTCCTGCGCGAGATGGAAGAGACGGGCGCTCTGGCCGAGTGCCTCTTCGCCCAGGCCGAGCTGCTGCGCGAGTACGGCGAGTGGGACGACGCCGTGGAGCGGTACGCCGAGGCGGCCGGACTGTTCGGCACGTTGGAGAACACCCGCATGCAGGCCGACGCGCTCTACTGGCTCGCGATGTCGCTGTGGTCGGCGGGTCGCAACGAGGAGGCCGCCGAGCGTGCCGCCGAGTTGCTGGAGATCGCCTCGGTGGACGAGACGCATGAGCTTGAGGGCAAGGCGCTCGGCATGAGGGCGATGGCGCTTGCCGACGCGGGAGACACCGCTGGCGCCAACGAGGCGCTCGACGCGGCGGGCACGCTGTGCGAGGAGCACTCGCTCGACGTGCTCGCGATCTGGATGCTCGCGCGGCGTGCGTATGTGATGGCCCGCGAGGGCACGACCGGCGACGAGGTGGCGGGGCAGATGGAGACCGTGTTCCGCGTCGCGTTCGAGCGTGAGCAGTCCGGTGCGGGCGAGGCCGCCATCCGCAGGATCTCCGACGACATCGTCAAGCGCGTGAGCGACGAGTACGCCGCGCCACTCGGCACCTTCAAGGAGACGTTCCTCACGTCGTAGGCGCGGCAGGAGGCGGCCGGTGGGCGGTGCGCTGATCGCGATAGCGGCTCTGGCGGGGGCGTGCGCCTACGTGGTGGGTCACGCGTTCGTTGCGCCGCGCGACTCGATGCTGCGCACGGCGCCCGGTGGCGCGGTGCTTGCGGGCTGCGTGCTCATCGCACTCGGCGGACCGCCGGTGCTCGCGGGCTTCGTCGGCGATGCCGAGGCCGGGAGCTGGGTGGCCGCGGGCGGCGGGCTGTACCACACGCTGTGGGTCACGCTCGTGGCTGCCGGACTGCTCGGCGGGATGCGCGTGTGGCGGATGCGGCCGTCCGGCGGCGGGCGGCGGCTGTTCTCGCTCGACGAGTCACCGGTGGGCCGGGCCGCTGCGCAGCTCCCGCTCGCCGACTCGCTCGAGGATGCGCTCGACGTGCTCGCGCGCGAGCACGTGACTGCGCGCGACGTCCCGCGCCTCGCGCCGGTGATCACGCGCCTTGGCGCCCGCTTCTTCCACCAGTTGCCCGAGCGCAAGAGCGAGGCCTACGCGATGGTGGCGAGATTCGTGCCGCCCGCGGTCGCCGCCGAGGTGACCGGGCTCTTGCTTGCGGGTGCGGGACGGAAGTGAGGGGCTGGTGCGCGTGTGCGCTATCAGGTGCAGCCCGAGGCGCTGCCTACCGCCGGGCGGCGGATAGCACGGCCTCCGGAGCTGCGAGTCTGCGGGAGATCTCCTCCGCCGCGTCGACAACGCGCCCGCCGAGCAGTCGCAGTCGTTCGACCGACATCCGCGTTGCGGGGCCGGAGATACTGATCGCGGCGATCACCTCGCCTCGGTGATCGAAGACCGGCGCACCCACGCAGCGGATCTCACACTCGTTCTCCTGGTCGTCGATCGCAAAGCCATCGCTTCTGACCTGTCGCAGCGCATCGGCCAGTGCCTCCGGATCGGTGATGGTGTACTCAGTCCGCGAGGCCATCCCGTGCTCCATGACCGCCTCCATGACCGACGGGTCCGAGTGGGCGAGCAGCGTCTTGCCCATGGCCGTGGAGTACAGAGGCTGTCGGCTCCCGATGCGGGAGACCGTTCGGACCGAGAGCGGGCTTTCCACCTTGTGCACATACACGACGTCCAAGCCGTCGCGGATGCCGAGGTGGGCGGTCTCCTGGGACTCCTCCACCAGGGATCTGAGAACGGGCTCGGCGAGGTCATGAACGCTGAAGTGTTCGAGGTAGACCTGCCCGAGTCGAGCAGTCTGGGGTCCGAGCCGGTACCGTCCGGACGCCTGCTCCTGATCGATCAGACGCGCATCGATCAGCGGTTGCAGCAGGCGGGAGACCGTGCTCCGGTTCAGGCCGGTGCGCGTGGCGATCTCGGTGAGAGTGGGCGAGGTGTCCCGCTCGCAGGCTGCGGCTACCTCCGCCAGGACGTCCAGTGCTCGTCTGAGTGAGCTCGACTGGTTCCTTGCTGCGCCCATTGCGACGCTCCTCCGGATGGCTGCTGCGCGGCGCGAACTTGACAGACATCAGCATTGTAGCAATACTCAGGTGCAGCCCGCAACCGTAAGGTTTGCTATGCAAACGTCAAACGAAGCAGCCGAGAATCCATGCGCGACGGCTTCGCCGATGGGGAAGTTGCCGGGCACCATCTCCTTGCGCTGCGTGTCGTGTGGCGCACTGGCCGACGACCGCCTCGCCTACCGCTGCGCTGCCTGCGGCGGGGTCCTCGAGGTCGTGCAACCACTGAGCTGTGATGCGTGGCGCTCGGTCGAGCCAGCGTCGGTCGGCGGTTCCTTGTGGATGTATCGTGCACGCCTGCCGGTCTCGGGGGTGAAGCCGGTGACGCTCGGCGAAGGGGCCACCCCGCTGCTTGAAGCGCCTGACGGGCTCGTACCATCGGACTTATGCGGCCGGGTGCTGCTCAAAGACGAGACACGCAATCCAACCGGCTCGTTCAAAGACCGCCTCATCACGGTCGCGATCAGTCGAGCGCTTGCGGACGGGTATGCCGGAATCGTGTGCGCTTCGACCGGGAACGCCGGTGCCGCGGCAGCCGCCTATGCCGCGCGCGCCGGCGTTCCGTGCGTGGTGTGCGTACCCGCCTCGGCCCCGGCCGGCAAGCTGCGGCAGATTCAGGAATACGGGGCGCAGTTCGTGGCCGTATACGGTACGTACAGCGATGCATGGGCGCTTGCGGCGGCGATCCAGGACACAGGAACGTTCGCGAACGTCACGACCACATACCAGAACCCGTTCGGGGTCTCGGCGCTGCGGACGGTGGCCTACGAGCTCATCGACGCCCTTGGCTCGGAGGCGCCGGACGTCGTGTTCGTTCCCACCGGCTCCGGCCCGCTCGTACGTGGTGTCGTCTGGGGTTACCAGGAAGCGGTGGCGATGGGCACCGTCGATCACGTGCCGGCTGTCGTAGCCGTTCAGGCCGAGGGCTGTGCTCCGATCGTGCGTGCCTTCGACGCCGGCGCCGATGACGTTGAGCCGTGGGGCGCGCCCGACACCTCAGCGGCGGGGATCGCCGATCCCCTGCAGGGTTACGCACAGGACGGCAGCTACACCCTTGCGATGGTTCGCGCGAGCCGCGGATGGGCCATCGCGGTGTCTGACGACGAGATCCGCAGCGCGGCCGCCGGCCTCTCCCTCCAGGCCGGGGTCTTCGCCGAGTTGAGCGGCGCTGCGGGTCTCGCCGGGCTACGCGCATCACTGCGCAGGGGTCTGCTCGAATCGAACGCTACTGCGGTGGTTCTCGTCACGGGCTCCGGATTCAAAGACATATGCCTTCGCCAGCCCGCGGCGGCGCGCAGAATCGATTTCGACCCGACCACTGACGACGTGGCGGGTCTGATCGAACGTGTCAGGGTCGGCGATCCCGGCGACGCCGGGGTCTGAGCGAGTGGAGCGATTCCGCTGGCATGAGGAGATTGGAGTGGGGTCATGGTAAGGATGATCAGGCACAGGAGGACGGCCAAGGCCACACGGCTGCGTACGTTCCTCGCGGCGATCACAGCGGCGGCGCTGCTGATGGCGATCGGTTGTACCACCGAACCCGCCACGGACGAGCCCGCTGCCGAGACTCCCGCTGCAGAGGAATCGACGCTCGAGCGGATCAAGGCCGAGGGTGTCGTGCGTATCGGATTCGCCAACGAGGCGCCGTATGCGTACTCCACGCCGGACGGCAAGCTGGCAGGCTTCATGCCGGCGACGATGGAGTACATCTTCAGCCAGATCGGCGACATCCGGCTCGAGGGTGTGCTCACCGAGTTCAGCGGCCTGATCCCGGGCCTCCAGGCGGGACGCTTCGACTGCGTGGGCGCCGGACTGTACATCAATGCCGAGCGCGCACAGCAGGCGATCCCCTCGAACCCGCAGTACACGGCAGCTGAGGGCATGGCGGTGCTCGCCGGCAACCCCAAGGGGATCTCGAGCTACGAGGACCTGCTCAGGGACGACGTCACGTTCGGGACCGTGTCGGGTTCCATCAACCTGCAGTACGCCACGGACGCCGGACTGGCAGAGTCAGACGTGGTGCTGTTCCCGGACGTTCCGTCAGCGCTTGCGGGTCTTGAGGCCGGGCGTGTGGACGCGATCGGCATGAGCGTGATCTCGCTTCGGGACGCCATGAGCAAGTCAGGGACGACGAAGATCGAGATCGCCGACCCGTTCACGGCTCCCGAGGGCGCCAATGCCTACGGCGCTGTGTACTTCGCCCTCGGCGATGAGGAGTTGGCCGAGGTCTACAACGCTGAGCTGGCCAAGGCGATCGAGTCGGGTAAGCTCCTTGAGATCCTGGAAGCGGAGGGCTTCGGCAAAGAGATGCTCCCGCCTGAGGGCGTCACGTCGCAAGACCTGATCAAGTAATCGCGCGATCGACTCTCCCGGGCCGTCGTCTCGTTGCTCGCGCAGCGGGGCGGCGGCCGCGGGCCGACCGACAAGGAACGCACTCGTGGCGCAGTGGATACCGCGGCTGATCGATGGGCTGATCATCACGATGCAGGCGACGCTGCTGGGCTTCGCGCTCGCCGTCGCTGTCTCGTTCGTCGTGGGGCTCGGGTCGCGCATCCGGGTTCTGCGCCCGGTCTTCCGGATCTACGTCGAGGTGTTCCGGGGCACCTCGGCGCTGGTGCAGCTGTTCTACTTCTTCTACGTGCTGCCGCTGCTCGGCGTGCATCTCACACCCCTGGTGGCCGGCGTGACCGCGCTCGGCCTCAACTTCGGGGCGTACGGGTCTGAGGTGGTTCGTGGCGCGATCGAGGCAGTGCCGCGTGGGCAACACGAGGCGGCCCTCGCGCTCAACATGCCCCGGTGGCTGGCGATGTACCGCGTGATCCTGCCGCAAGCGATCCGGACCATGGTGCCGCCATTCGGCAACATCCTGGTCGATCTCATGAAGGCCACGGCCCTGCTGTCGATGATCTCCGTGGGCGACCTTGCGTTCGTGGGGAAGCAGGTCCTCCAGTCTGAGGGCAGTGCGGTGGGCGCATACATCCCGGTGATGCTCATGTACTTCCTGTTCGCGGTCGTGCTCGGGCGTGCCGTGCGCGGTGCCGAGCGGCTCGCCTCGCGTGGCCTGGGTGAGGTGACCGCATGAGGGTCGACCTCGACTACGCGGTCCGTGTGCTGCCGACGCTCTTGCGCGGGGCGGTGACCACGCTCCAGGCCACCCTCGGAGGGATGGCGCTTGCTCTGGTACTCGGCCTTGCCTTCGTACTGCTGCTCCGGTCACAGAACAAGTGGGTGTCCCGCCCCACCCGGGCGGTGCTCGAGTTCGTGCGCGGCACACCGCTCCTGATCCAGCTGTTCTTCCTCTTCTACGTGTTGCCCGAGTGGGGGATCAGGCTCGGCGCACTCGGCACGGGGATCTTCGCCCTGGGACTTCACTACAGCACGTACATCGCCGAGGTGTACCGTGCCGGGATCGAGTCGGTGCCAAAGGGCCAGTGGGAGGCCTCCACCGCGTTGAGCTTCAGCAGGGTGGACACGTGGCGGAGGGTCGTGCTGCCGCAGGCGGTCATCACGGTCCTGCCGATGCTTGGGAACTATCTGGTGGCGATGTTCAAGGACACGCCGCTGCTCGCAACCATCACGGTGATCGAGATGCTCGGCGCGGGCCTGAGCGCTGCGGCATCAAGTTACCGGTACTTCGAGGTGTTCACACTCATCGGGCTGATCTTCCTGGCGATGAGCCTGCCGGCCGGTGCACTGGTGCGGTGGCTCGAGGCGTTCAACAAGCGGTATGCGTAAGGAGCATGATGACTGACAGCGCAGGCGTCCCCGCCATACGGTTCACCGGATGCAGCAAGCGGTTCGGCGAGACCGTGGTGCTCGACGACTTCACGTGGGACGTACCAGTGGGTCGGCGTGTCGCGATCCTCGGGCCGTCAGGCTCGGGCAAGACGACGCTCCTGCGCCTCGTGATGACCATCGAGCGGCTTGATGCGGGCGTGATAGAGGTGTTCGGCCGGCCGATCGCCACCGGACGTGACGTCCCTTCCTCCCGGCAGATCTCCGAGCGCCAGGTGCGCGAGGTCCGTCGCGACGTGGGGATGGTCTTCCAGCAGTTCAACCTCTTTCCGCACATGTCGGCGCTACAGAACGTCACCGAGGCGCCGATCCGGGTGTTGGGCAAGAGCAAGGAGGAAGCCGCGGAGCACGGGCGGGAGTTGTTACGCCAGGTCGGGCTGCAGGGCAAGGAGGACGCGCCCCCGCGGCAGCTCTCTGGTGGCCAGCAGCAGCGGGTGGCGATCGCGCGTGCGTTGGCGATGGAGCCGCGGATCATGCTGTTCGATGAGGTCACCTCGGCGCTGGATCCAGAGCTCGTGGGCGAGGTGCTGGAGGTCATCCGACAGTTGGCCGAGCACTCGAGCATGACGATGCTGCTGGTGACCCACGAGATCGGCTTCGCTCGCGACGTTGCCGACGAGGTGCTGTTCATGGAGCACGGCCGCGTCGTGGAGAGCGGCCCACCCGAGCAGGTGCTCGGCAGCCCGCGTGAGGAGCGCACGCGCTCGTTCCTGCGCGCCGTGGGACCGCACTAGCGCCGTCGCAGGGATGAGAAGCTCCATGCGCGACGGACCGAAGGGGTCGATGATTATGGGACTTCATATCCGCCCGGCCGACGAGTGCGTCTGGGACTGCGTGAGCCTCGGCGAGGTGATGCTGCGGCTCGATCCCGGAGAAGGCCGCGTGCGCACGGCGAGGTCGTTCCGCGCGTGGGAGGGCGGCGGGGAGTACAATGTCGCTCGCGGGCTTCGGCGATGCTTCGGCCTGCGCACCGCGGTGGTCACGGCGGTTGTGGACAACGACGTCGGCCGCCTGCTCGAGGACCTCATGCTGCAGGGTGGCGTGGACCTGCGCCATGTGCGGTGGGTGCCGTTCGACGGCGTAGGGCGGGCTGTCCGCAACCCCCTCAACTTCACGGAGCGCGGGTTCGGTATGCGGGGTGCCCGGTCTTGCAGCGACCGGGGGCATAGCGCTGCATCGCACATGCGGCCGGGCGAGGTTGACTGGGAGCGCATCTTCGCAGGTGAGGGCGCACGCTGGTTCCACACAGGCGGAATATTCGCTGCGCTCGGACCGTTGACGCCGGAGGTGATCGTCGAGGCGATGGCCGCCGCCCGCGCCGCGGGCGTTGTGGTCTCCTACGATCTGAACTACCGCGAGTCGCTGTGGAGGGAGCATGGCGGGCGGGAGCGCGCCCGGGAGGTCAATCGTGCCATCGCTCCGCTCGTCGACGTGATGATCGGCAACGAAGAGGACTTCTCGGCGGCACTTGGCTTCGACGTGCCGGGGGTGTCGGACCTGTACGGGGAGCTCGATGTGGCCTCGTTCGGCAGGATGAACAGGGACGTTGCGAAGACGTATCCCGGCCTATCCTGCGTAGCGACCACACTCCGGCGGGTCGTCTCCGCCACGGTCAACGACTGGGGCGCGGTCGTGTATTCGGACGGGAACCTGCATGAGGCCCGGCAGCGACGGGGACTAGAGATACTCGATCGCGTGGGCGGGGGCGACAGCTTCGCCGCCGGCCTCATCTATGCGCTGCTTGCGGGCAAGGATGCTGCCGCGGCGGTGGAGTACGGTGCGGCGCACGGTGCGCTCGCTATGACCACACCGGGCGATACGTCCATGGCGACGCTTGCCGACGTCGAGAATCTCGTCCGGGGGGGTGGCGCGCGTGTCGAACGATGAGGTCTTGAGAAGGATCGGCTCTGCCGGTGTCATCCCGGTGGTCACGCTATCGTCGGTAGACGACGCCGCACCGTTGTGTGAGGCGTTGCTCGACGGTGGCCTGTCGGTCGTGGAGGTGACGTTTCGCACGGAGGCTGTTGCCGCGGCCATCGCGGTGATCGCCGAGCGGTATCCCGAGATGCTGGTGGGCGCAGGAACGGTGACTGACACGCGGCAGGTGGCCCTTGCGACGGCTGCGGGCGCGTTGTTCGGTGTGTCGCCCGGTACCAGCCCTGCTGTCGTGCGTGCAGCGCACGCATCCGGCCTGGTCTTCTGGCCAGGCGTGTGTACCCCTACCGAGATCGAGCGTGCACTCGATCTCGGGGTGACCACTATGAAGTTCTTCCCAGCGGGCGCACTGGGTGGGGCCGAGGTGGTGCGGGCGATCCTCGCACCGTACCTGCACCTTGGCGTGCGCCTCATCCCCACCGGGCAGATCGACGACGGCAGCGCGTCGGAGTACTGGGCGCTCAATGGCGTCGTAGCGGTGGGTGGAAGCTGGATCGCTCCAGCCGGGCTCATCGCCGAGGGCGCGTGGGACGAGATCTCGCGCAGGGCCCGTGCCGCGACCGTCCGGTACCGGGCGCTCCGAGGGGAGTACGCCTAAGTTGCGTGCGGGCCGAGTGAGAGGAGATGCCGTGTCAGTAGAGTCACGTCTCGTGGAGTTGGGAATCACGTTGCCGGAGCCGCCGCGCCCGGTCGCGTCGTACGTGACGGCCGTGCAGTGTGGTAACGTGCTCTACCTGTCGGGCCACGGACCACTACGGCCCGATGGCACGCTGGTCACCGGGGTGGTTGGCCGAGACCTCGATGTGAGCGAGGCGCGCGCTGCGGCGCGCCTTACCGGACTCGGCCTGCTTGCGACCATGCGGGACCAACTCGGCTCGCTCGATCGGGTGGTGAGGGTGGTCAAGCTGTTCGGCATGGTCAACGCCACGCCGGATTTCGCCGAGCATCCGGCTGTGATCAACGGGTGCTCCGACTTGCTGGTGGACGTTTTCGGCGACGCGGGTGTGCACGCCCGCTCCGCGATCGGGATGGGCTCGCTGCCCGGGGGCATACCGGTTGAGATCGAGGCCGTCGCCGAGGTGATGTAGCCCCTGAGGTATCCGGCCTTCCGTGGCTGGATCTCCGAGTGTCACGCTTCGCCGAGACCTGCGGTGTTCGCCGACGCGCCTTGAGTGGGATAGCCTCTCAGGTGAGGTGTTCAGTGCGGTCCGGATGGCCGCGGACGGGAGACACATGAATCGCCGGTCCTGGGTCCGTCTTGCAACGGCACTCGCGATCGCGGTGCTGCTCGTGCCCGCGTGCTCCCGGAACGCAGAGCCGGATGCCGCCGGCGATCAGGCGGCGTGGCCGCCGGCCTCAGCCGAGCCGACCGTTCCGGCGGACCCGCAGGCGGGTCTCGCGCCCTCCAACGAGGGGCTGCCGATCGTCGACCTGGCCGACGAGACCGCCGCCGGTGACGACGCCGACCGCGCCGCGCTCCTTTCGGTCGCGCACGCCGCCACCGGCATCGCCGAGGACTTCTACGTGTGGCAGCTGCTCGTGCAGGGCACGAGCGCGGTGGGCGACCTGCAGGGGAGCGCGAGCGGCGAGCGGAAGCTCGTGGCGTTCGAACGTGACGGCTACGCCTGGCGCGCGACGTACCAGGTGCGCTTCCTCGACGCGTCTGAGGCGGCACTGCGGGAGGCGTCGGCGCTGGTGACCGCCGAGCTCGCCGGGCGCGTGGAGTTCGTGGTGCCGGTGGACGTGGACCCGTACTTCGAGCGTGTCGCGGCGGCGCTCGTGGCGGGCGGACGCGCTAACGGCATCGCGGACATGGGCGTCTACGCGCCCACCCGGCTGCCCGAGGGCTTCGCGCTGAGTGGCACGGAGGGTGCCGAGGGGGCGTTCTCGGCGGCGCGATACAGCGCGGGCGACAAGGCGCTCGAGTACACGATCATCACGGGGAGCGACTACGGCGAGGTCACGCCGCGCGCCACGTACACGCGCCTGCGCTTCGGCGACCTGCAGGCCGAGATGGACGCGTCATTCCGCTTCAGCGAGTGGGTGGGCGAGGGGGTGCACCTGCACACGTACGAGCGCGGGGAGCACTACCTGTCGGCGCGCGGCGTCTCGCCGGGCATGGTGGCGGCGGTGGCCGAGTCGATGGTGCGGGTGCGGTAGGGCGGGCGCCGTGGTCGGACGCCCCCCTCGGCCGTGCGACAATGTGAGTGCCGCTCTACGAGTCAGACCTGGTCGACACCGCGTACTACTCGGTGCGCAACGACCCCCAGTGGGCGGCCGTTGAGGGCGGCCTGCGCAACATCCACCACGTGGTCTACCACACCGCCGCCGAGCCGTCGGCCGTGCTCGACTACTATCGCGGGCTCATGAGCAGCGTGAACGAGGAACGGACCTTCGACGGGCAGATCGAGGGGACGATCGGGAAGTACACGGTCTTCGTCAACACCACGGTGGAGAGCAGCTACAACGCCGTGTACGTGACCGTGGACCTGCCCAAGGCCGAGGCGACCGAGGTCAACCCATTCTACGCGGAGTATCCCACCGAGCTGGTGGAGACGCCGGGCGAGTTCGTGTTCTTCGAGGACACGTACTACGAGTACCTCTACCGCCGGACCGACATGGCGTTCTGGCGGCAGTTCGACATCGCCGATCGGGACGGGAAGGACGGGCCCGACCTCTCGCTTGAGGACGTCTACGCCTTCTACCAGGAGCGCTACGGCGACAAGCCCGAGTTTTCGATCGACCGCGAAACGCGCATGATCAGCTGGACGGACGGGAAGTACCAGGTGCTGCTCGCCTTCTACGAGGCCGGCAACCGCGGCGTGCTCGAGATCGGCTGGGACTGGGAGGGGTAGGGGGCGCCAAGCGGCCGAGTCCGCCGGGCGGCGATGCGCGCCGGTATCGCGCTCAGCGCGTCCGCAGGTACTCGCCGGGAAGCAGCACGCGTACGCCGCCTACGGCCGTGCCGAGACACCCACCGAAGTGCGTGATGTCGCCGGTGAGCAGCACGTCGGCACCGCTCACGATCGCCGCGAGGAGGACCGGGCGGTCCTTGGGCGGGAGCCCGGGGTCGTCCTCGATCACGAAGTCCGCGGGCTCGGCGGGCAGCACCACGAGGGCGGCGATCAGCGCCTCCAGGCGCGCGGCCGCGTCCGGGGCGGGCACATTGCGGCGGGCCTCGGCGAGCACGTGCGGGGAGGCGAGCAGCCGCACGTCAGGAAGCGACCACAGCGACGCGATCCGCGAGCCGGGTTTGAGCGCGGCGGACACGAGGACGTTCGCGTCGAGGAAGACGCGCTCCACTTAGCGCTCCGGGCGCGCTTGGTGCGGGACGGTTGCGGAATCGACGCCGAGCGCGCGGACCTCGGCGAGTGCCTCGTCGTACTCGGCAGCGGTGACCGCATTGTTCAGCAGGAACTCCGCCTGGCGCTCAGGCGTGTAGACCTCCACCTCGTAGGC
Source organism: Aeromicrobium sp. (assembly GCA_015351705.1). Taxonomy (GTDB): domain Bacteria; phylum Actinomycetota; class Coriobacteriia; order Anaerosomatales; family Anaerosomataceae; genus JADIIM01. The sequence goes on from JADIIM010000020.1 coordinate 25,190, forward strand.
GCGCACCGGTTTCAGGAGAAGGCCGGCGGCGGACTCCTCCATCACCAGCATCTCGCCCTCTTCGAGACCGTAGCGCCTCCGGGCGTCGGCCGGGATCACCACCGTGCCGCGCTTGCCGATCCGGATGTAGTCGGCCATAGGCACCGCCTCTCTGTTCTGAGTTCAGTATAGCGGAAGGTCTGACATTCAGACAGTCGCGCACGCAACCTTCTTGCGCGGGCCGCTGGGCGAGAGTACCCTAATACCAACAATATTGGTCTAGAGACCAAAGGAGTTGGTATGTCGGACATCGTAGGCATCTTCGCCACCCCTACGCTCGCGGCGCTACTGTCGGTCTTCGCGCGCGCGCCCGAACGCACATACATCCAGAAGGAGCTCGTGGAGGAAACCGGCGGTTCGCTCTACCTCGTGCAGCGTGAACTCAAGCGGCTCGAGGACGCGGGCCTGGTCGCACGTGAGACGCGCGGGCGGCAGGTAGAATACACCGCCAACGTCCAGCACCCGGCCTTCGCCGGTCTGCGCGAGGTGCTGCTGGCCACGGTGGCGCTTGGCGATCGGCTGAGGGCGGCGTTCCAGGATCTGGCCGGGGTACGTCTAGCGTTCGTCTTCGGGTCCGTCGCTGCGGGGGATGAGACGCCCGAGAGCGACCTTGACGTGTTCGTGGTGGGGGACCTGGGCCTGCGGGACGTGTCCACGCGCCTGGTGCCCGTTCTGCGTGACGTGGGCCGAGAGCCCAACATCATCACCATGAGCGAGAGCGAGCTGCGCGACCGTGCTGCTGGCGCGGACCATCTCGTCACAACCGTGCTGGCCGGCCCCAAGTTGTGGGTTGTGGGTGATGATGATGAGCTTGCAGCGGTTGTTGGATAGGGGACGACTGCGTCGGTTGCCTCCTGCGTCGAGCGAGGTCGCCGACCTGCTTCGAGTGGTCGAACGCGACCTGACGGATGCGCGCATTGAGGCCCTGTCGGCGGATCGACGATTCGCGACCGCGTACAACGCGGCCCTGCAACTCGCCACGGTCGTGTTGCGCGCCGAGGGCTACCGCACGCAGGGCGTGGCGCACCACCACACCACCATTGAAGCACTGCCTCTGATACTCGGTGTCGAGGTGGCCGAGACCGCCGACTACCTGGATGCGTGCCGTTCGCGTCGTAACACCGTGGACTACGACGGCATCGGCATCGCAACGGAGGCCGATGTGCAGGAGCTCCTGCGAGAGGCTGAGGCGCTGCGGGTGGCTGTCAGCGGGTGGCTCAAGTCGGCGCATCCCGAACTGGCGTGAGGCAGGTGCCCCGGATCGAGTCTGCCACGGCGGTCTTAACCGATTCCCACCCGCAGCCAAGCCGCTGTCACAGCGCTGCGGTAGGCTTGGTGCAGCGACCCTGAGAAAGCCGAGGGAGGCGCGGTGTTGAGTGATCTCGAGGCAGTGGCGCTGATCCTCGCCGCGCGCTCGATCGACGAAGAGCGCCGCCGGAAGCATGCCGCGCGAACTGCGCGCGAGCTCGGACTGGACCCGCGCCTTGAGCCGCTCGTGCCGTTGCCGCCGAGGAGGCGGAAGCTCGCAGCGCAGTACGACTATGTGATCGGCGTGTTCGAGGCGGCGTCGCAACTGCCCGAGCCGAGGCGGACCGCGGTGATCGAGGAGATCGTGAGAGCGGCCGGGGGCGGCGACCCGCGTGGGTCTTCCGGCTGAGAGCGTGGCTTCGTTCGCGGCGTGGGAGCCGCTTGAGCGGGGGCGGCAGGGAGGCGCGCGCGGGCCGAGCGAGCCTCCCGTTTGTCGCTGTTCAGTTGCAGCGAAACGCGATGCTTTGACGAAGCGAACACGTGTTCGTATCGTCAGTCCATGACACCTGACTCCACTCACGGCGGCGCTGTCTACCTCTACTTCGATGAGGCGGGCAACTTCGACGTCAGCGCCAACGGCACGAGCGTCTTCGTCATGACGTGCATGGCGGTACGACGCCCGTTCACTTTCCAGCCGCCGCTCCTGGAGGTGAAGTACGACTGCCTTGAGCAGGGTCTCAACCTGGAGTACTTTCATGCCGCCGAAGACCGGCAGTCAGTCAGCAACGAGGTGTTCGGAGTGATCGCCGCGCATCTAGGAGACGTGCAAGCGTACGTCATGGTGGTGCGTAACAATCGCGTGCACCCGTCCCGGAGAGCGGCTCACGTGCTCTACCAGTGGGCCTTCGAGCACTTGGTGCGCACGGCATGTTCCGATTGCGTCAAGGCCGGAGAGCGGGTTGTTGCGGTCACCGATCACGTGCCGATCGCGCGGAATCGGGCGGCGTTCGAGAAAGGGCTGAAGCCACATCTGAGGCAGCATCTGCCTGAGGGTGTCCTGTACGAGCTGCTCCACCATCAGTCGAAGTCGGACCTCAATCTGCAGATGGCGGACTACATCTCGTGGGCGGTCTACCGGAAGTGGAACTCGGAGGATCTGCGGTCGTACAGGACCGTAGAATCGTGCATCCGGTCCGAGGCCGATGCGCTTGCGAGCCATGCCGAGGAGTACTACTAGTCCCCAGACATGCGACCACCCCAGCTATCCGCTCGCACGGAAGAGCTCCATGAGCTCTTATCACCGGGGTGGAACCTTTTCACGGTGAGTATACCCAGGTGCAGGCCGGGCGACAATCACATCCGGGCCAACGCGCGACTCGAGGCGTTCCCCCTGCGCTGCACTGGCCGTAAGCCACCACTCACCGAGAGGGTCCGCCCATGCGCGGCTTCATCGGGAACACCGACTTCGACTGGTGCCGCTTCTTAGCGGCGCAGTCGGGCGTCGACGAGGTGAACTTCTGGCAGCCGTCGGGAGGCGGTGGCAGGTTCGTCGCGCTGCAGCCGGGGGAGCCGTTCTTCTTCCGCCTCAAGTCACCGCACAACGCGATCGCGGGCTTCGGCTACTTCGCGAGCTACAGCGCGCTTCCGGCGTGGCTCGCGTGGGAGAGCTTCGGGCGCACCAACGGCGCCGCCGACTTCGACGAGATGCGCGCGCGGATCGAGCGTTACCGCCGCAGGAGCGGCGCCGCGGGCTCCGGGCGACCGGGCGACTACTCGATCGGCTGCATCATGGTGGCAAGCCCGGTGTTCTTCCCGCAGGAACTCTGGGTGCGCGAGCCGGCGGGATGGGCGCACATCATGCCGTACGCCGACGGCGGCACGCACGACGTCACCAACGGGCTGCTGCTCAGGAGCGACATCCACCGCCTGTTCGACCTGGGCTACGTGACGGTCACGCCCGAGTACCGCTTCAAGGTCTCCGACACACTTGCCGAGGATTCCCATAACGGCCGAACCTACTACGCCGAACGGGACAGGCGCGCTCGCTTGGCATGGGGAGAGTGTGAGGTGTGTCGGGGCGGTGCGGTATGGTGTTGTGCAGGTTGCAGAATCGTGGGTCAGGCATAGGGAGTCACTTGTGCAGCTGGTGAGTTCATACGAAGAAGCCTTGGCGTGTGCTCGGGAGTTTCAGCGTGTCCCGAACTTGCCTGATACCGTCGCGTTTAGGCAGCTCGGCAAGTTCTTCCACTGGTTCTACTTCGAGGAGATTCACGGCTTTGCGCCCAGCAAGTTCATCGGCTACGTCGGCACTACTGCGGAGGACTACGACTCATCTGGCACGGGAACAGACACCAACGCCGCGCTGCGTAAGCTGTTCGTTAGAGTTCCACGACCGTCACAGCAGTTTGACTCGCTAGCTGAGCGGCTGTCGCTCTGGCTTGATGAGTCTGGCGCGTCGCTCTCCAAGAAGACGACTGATCTCACCGGAGGAATCTACGTTCGGAGCATCGCTGAGCCGGAGACTCTCGATTCTCGCCCCGTTCGCGCTGGAGTCGAGCACTTCGAAGGCCATCCTGTTGAGGTCCGGCAGACCGCATATGAGCGCAATCCCAAAGCGAGGGCCGACTGTCTCCGCCTCAAGGGCTACTCGTGCCAAGCCTGCGAGATGAACTTCGAGGAGCGCTACGGCGAAGTCGGCCGTGAGTTCATCCATGTCCACCATGTCGAGTCCCTAGCGGCGATCGGTGGGAGGCACAAGGTGGATCCACAGAAGGACTTGCTTCCACTGTGCCCGAACTGCCACGCGATGATTCACCGGCTTCCTCATCCTCAGACAGTGGATGCCCTGGTAGAGCTGTTGCGCCGGCCCCGTGATGACGCCTCCGAGACCTAGTGCCCCATGCCTAACCCGGGCATCCACGCCGACGGCGCGCCGCGTGGGGTAGACTCGACTGCAAGGGAAATTGGGCGCGCCGCGGGTGATGCCCAAGAGCGTTGGACCAACGCCTGCGACCAGCGCGTGAGCTGTGCTGTTCATGTCATGCCGGTGGGGTACAGTGCGGCGCAGGGGAGGGGGACTATGCGCAAGTTCGGGGGGAGCTGGAGCGAGTCAAAACTCGACTGCATCGAGCGCTACACGGAGTCGTATCTTCATGTGATGCAGAATCAGTCCTGGTGCACGCTCGACTACGTCGATGCGTTCGCGGGCAGGGGCAAGCAGGCGCTGAAGTCCCTCGACGCTGCCTGTGGCGTCGCAGCTGTTGAGTCGTTCTTCGGTGATGAATCGGAACGCGCCGACACGCAGGAGTTCTTGGTTGGCTCAGCGATTCGAGCCTTGCGTGCCTCGACCGCCTCATCTCGTGGGTTCGATCGGTTTGTCTTCATCGATGCTGACAAGGGGTCATGCCAGGAGCTCGAAGCCGTTGTTGCCAGCGACTTCCCGTCCATACTGGGCGCGGTCAGCGTGCATTGCGAGGACGCGAACGCCGCGCTCGAGCAGTATGTCTCGACAGTTGACTGGCGCTCTACGAGGGCTCTTGTCTTTCTCGATCCGTACGGTCTTGAGGTCGGATGGGATCTCATCCAGCGGCTGGCTGGAAGTGGCGCGTGCGACGTCTGGTATCTCTTCCCTCTCGGCGGCGTCATCCGAATGATGATGAACGATGGTCAGCTGCCGGAGGCGTGGCGGACACGGCTCGACACCGTATTCGGAACCCCCTCCTGGTATGAGGAGTTCTACCGCTCAAGCGGACAGCAATCCTTGTTCGATGACTCAGGTCAGGAGGTTCTGTTCAAAGATGCGTCTACGCCGCACGTGGTCGATTTCGTGCGAGACCGACTGAAGACCGCCTTCCCAGCGGTGTCCGACGCTGGGATACTCAGGAACAGCAAGGGCGCACCGCTCTTCGCTCTGCTCCTGTGCGTATCAAACCCAAGCGCGAAGGCGCAGTCTGTCGCACTGGGAATCGCCAACCACCTGCTGAAGGACCTAAGCAAGTAATGAGCATTACGTCGATAGAGTGGACGGAAGTCACCTGGAACCCGGTCACTGGGTGCGCCAAGGTGTCGCCAGGTTGCCTCAACTGCTATGCGGAACGCATGGCCAAGCGTCTTCAGGCCATGGGGCAGCGCAACTACCGCGACGGGTTTGCGGTGCGCACACACGAACACATGCTTGACCTGCCCCGGAAGTGGTCGAAGCCGCGGATGGTGTTCGTCAACTCGATGGGTGACCTGTTCCACGAGGAGGTGCCTGTCGAGTTCATTTCCCGCGTGTTCGAGGTCATGGAGGGCACACCGCACCACACATACCAGCTGTTGACTAAGCGCGCAGATCGGCTGGCGGCCGTTGCGCCGTTGATTGAATGGCCACAGAACGTGTGGATGGGCGTGACGGTGGAGGACAACCCACGGCTTGCGCGCGTCGAGCAGCTTCGCAGTGTTCCTGCGGCCATCAGATTCCTGTCGCTGGAACCACTGTTGGGACCGTTGCCCGATCTGCGCCTTGACGGAATCGACTGGGTCATCGTCGGCGGCGAATCCGGTCCAGGCGCTCGACCGATGAAGTTGGAATGGGCTGTTGACATACGTAACCTGTGCGTTGAGTCGGAAACCCCGTTCTTCTTCAAGCAGTGGGGCGGTGTCCGCAAGAAGGCAGCTGGACGGGAGCTGGAGCGCCGTACCTGGAATCAGATGCCGTCAACGTTGGCAGGCGTGGTCTAACCCGCAGATCAACCCGACTCGCTTCGCTCGCGGGTTATCCGCAAACACGTAAGCCCCATTCTGTGCTGTCCCGGCGCACAGGCAGCCGGTGCGGTCACGAACTCTGGCGCGGGGATGGTCCGCTACGGGCAATTGGTATCCTGAGCGAACGTCAGCCCCTCGAATACAATGGGCACATGAACCTGATCAAGTCGAAGCAACGCGTCGCGGATCACGGGGAGGTGTTCACCCCCCCGTGGCTCGTCGATGCAATGCTTGACCTCGTCAAAGGCGAGACCGAGCGAATCGATTCGCGCTTCTTGGAGCCGGCGTGCGGGAGCGGCAACTTCCTCGTCCCTGTCCTGCAACGCAAGCTTGCAGCCGTCCAGATCAAGTTCGGGAAGTCGGAGCATGAGAGGCGTCACTATGCTCTGCTCGCCCTCATGTGCTGTTACGGGATCGAACTCCTACAGGACAACATCTCTGAGTGTCGCGCGAACATGCTGGAGGTCTTGTCAGGCTACCTAAGGCTCGAGGAGTCTGCCGATCTCTACGGTGCCGCCTCGTATGTGTTGTCTCAGAATCTCGTTCACGGTGACGCTCTCACGATGCGAACCAGCGAGAACCAGGCGATCTCATTCGCCGAGTGGGGCTACCTTGGGAAGGGCAAATTCCAGCGCCGCGATTTCCGGCTCGATGCCCTCGCCCAATCTTCGGCATTCAACCAGGAGGGGACCCTCTTCGCCGACCTCGCGAGACACGACATCTTCGTGCCCATCAAGACCTACCCGCCCATGACAGTCAGCGAGCTGGCCCACATGCCCGCGACTGATGACCCCGTGGAGGTCGCGTGAACGGCCAGGTGCAGCTCTCGTTACGTGGTCGCAATCCCGATGTGCTTACGTGCATCGCGAACCTTTCGAACGACGAGGTCTTCACGCCACCCGAGTTCGCGAATCGGATGCTGGATGCCGTCGCGACCGCATGGGCGGAGGACAACGGTGGCGCGAACCTGTGGGCGGATCCCTCAGCGCGGTTCCTCGACCCCTTCACAAAGTCCGGCGTCTTCCTCCGCGAGATCACCAGCCGTTTGACGAAGGGGCTCGCGAAAGAAATTCCGGACCTTGAAGAGCGCGTCGATCACATCCTGACCAAGCAGGTGTTCGGCATCGGCATCACCCAGCTCACCAGTCTGCTTGCCCGCCGCAGCGTGTACTGCTCGAAGCATGCTCAGGGTGAGCATTCGATTGCGAGATCGTTCGAGAACGATCAAGGCAACATCTGGTTCGAGAGGACCGAGCACACGTGGGCAGACGGCAAGTGTACGTACTGCGGGGCCAGCAAGAAGACATTGGGCAGAGGTGGAGATCTGGAAACCCACGCCTACGCGCTCATCCATACAGACGACGCGAAGGCTAGTGTGCGCGAGCTCTTTGGAGGAGACATGCAGTTCGATGTGATCATCGGCAACCCGCCATACCAGTTGGATGATGGCGGTTACGGCACGAGCGCCGCGCCGATCTACCAGTTGTTCGTCGAGCAGGCGAAGGCTCTAGAGCCACGCTACCTCTCGATGGTCATTCCCGCGCGGTGGTTCGCGGGCGGCAAGGGGCTCGACGAGTTCAGGGAGTCGATGCTCACTGACGATCGCCTGCGTTCGATCGACGACTTTCTGAGTGCGGCCGACGTGTTTCCCGGTGTGGGACTCAAGGGAGGCGTGTGCTACTTCCTGTGGGACCGGGACAACCCCGGACCCTGCACGGTATCCACGCATTTCAAGGATTGGCCCGTATCGACAGCCACCCGACCGCTACTCGAAGAGGGTGCGGATGTGTTCATACGGTTCAACGAGGGGCTATCGATTCTGAAGAAGGTTGTCGCTGTCGAGAGCGGCCAATCTGACACGTTGTTGTTGCCTGACGACAAGCGGTTCGACAAGCTGGTGAGCTCCCGAAAGCCGTTCGGGCTCGAGACCACGTTCAAGGGCAAGGCAAGTGGGGGCGCCGATGATGTCCTCGTGTACCAGAACGGCGGAAAGGGTTACGTCGCCAGAGTCTCGATTACGGTAGGGACGCACCTAATTGATTCGTGGAAGGTCTACGTGGGCCGAGCTGCTCCTGGAACCGGCAACAAAGACACCTATCCGCATAGGATTCTAAGCACGCCTTTCGTTGGTGAGCCGGGCACTATTTCCTCAGAGACTTACCTCTGTATTGGACCCTTCGACACCCGAACTGAGGCTGAGAGCGCGCTGTCCTACCTCACCTGTCGCCTCACCCGTCTACTGATTCTCCTGCACAAGCCATCCCAGGACACGACACGCAAGGTCTACACCTTTGTGCCGACTCAGGAATGGACGAAGGTGTGGACGGACGAAGACCTCTACGCTAAGTACGACATCTCGGAGAGTGAGATCGCGTTCATCGAGAAGCTGGTCCGGCCCATGGAGTTCCAGGGGAGTCTCGAGGAATGAGCCGGACCATCGAGCATATTCTTGCGCCCAAGCCCAAGGCGCGGCCGCGCATCTACGCGTACTCGATCGATGACGAGGCGCACAGGGGTCTGCTGAAGGTCGGGCAGACTACACGCGACGCAAAGCAGCGCGTCGCCGACCAGTTGAAGACCGCCGCCATCAAGAACTTCAGAATCGAACTAGACGAATCCGCTGAACGCGACGACGGGACTGTGTTCAGCGATCACGAGGTGCGCGCAGCGCTTGCTCGGAAGGGCTTCGAGAACGTCGAGCTTGAATGGGTGCGGTGCTCTGTCGCTGACGTGCGGACCGTGCTCAGCGAGCTGCGCACCGGCCAGCAGTTCACGGGTACGCACCACCAGACGTTCGCGATGCGGCGCGAACAGGCGGAAGCCGTTGAGAAGACGCACGCCTACTTCCACTCGGTCTGGGCGGAGGACATGCACGCCGTCCCACGGTTCCTATGGAACGCGAAGATGCGCTTCGGCAAGACCTTCACCGCGTATCAGCTGGCCAAGAAGCTCGGTGCCAGGCGGGTGCTGGTGGTGACCTTCAAGCCAGCGGTCGAGGACGCATGGCAGACGGACCTGGAGTCTCACACGGACTTCGATGGATGGCGGTACATGTCACGCAATTCCGACCTGGACCCCAACAAGATCGATCGCAGGACGCCCCTCGTCTACTTCGGCTCGTTCCAGGACCTGCTCGGCCGTGATGACGCGGGAAACATCAAGCCCAAGAACGAATGGCTGCACAAGGTTGAGTGGGATCTCGTCGTCTTCGACGAGTACCACTTCGGCGCGTGGCGGGAGACGGCGAAGGAACTCTTCGAGGGGGAGGACGACGCTGTCGCCAAGAAGGAGACCAAGCTCGAGTACACCGCAAGCCTCGAGGTGATGAACGAGGACCTCAGCGTGCTCTCTGAGAAGGAGACCGAGTTCCTCCCAATCACCACCAAGGCCTACTTGTACCTTTCGGGCACCCCGTTCAAGGCGTTGGCAACCGGGGAGTTCATTGAGGAGCAGATCTTCAACTGGACCTACACGGACGAGCAGCGCGCCAAAGAGGAATTTGGCGCAGCGCATCCCGGCGCATGGAACCCGTACGGTGCGTTGCCGCAGATGCGCTTGCTCACGTACCAGATGCCCGACGAGTTGCTCGCGATCGCGAGTGCAGGAGAGTTCGATGAGTTCGACCTCAACGCCTTCTTCGTCGCCTCAGGCGTTGGCGCAGATGCACGGTTTGAGCACAAGGACGAGGTGCAGAAGTGGCTCGACATCATCCGAGGCTCATACGCACCTCAGATCGTCGATGCCCTGAAGTCGGCGACTCGGCCACCTTGGCCCTACTCGGACGTCCGCCTGTTGCCGTACCTGCAGCACTCGTTCTGGTTCATGCCGAACGTCGCCGCGTGTCATGCGATGGCGAATCTGCTCGCGGAGAAGCAGAACGTCTTCTGGCATGACTACGAAGTCGTCGTCTCCGCGGGCGCATCGGCAGGCATCGGTCTTGATGCGCTGCCGCCCGTTCGTTCTGCGATCGGCGGCGGATTCGACACCAAGACGATCACGTTGTCGTGCGGCAAGCTCACGACTGGCGTGACGGTGCCGCAGTGGTCTTCAATCCTGATGCTCCGCAACCTGACGTCACCCGAAACCTACTTCCAGGCGGCCTTCCGCGTTCAGTCGCCGTGGTCGATCAAGAACCCGAACGGCGATGACCCGAATGAAGAGGAAATCCTCAAGCCCATCTGCTTCGTGTTCGACTTCGCGCCCACCCGGGCGCTGCGACAGCTGTCCGAGTACGGGCTGGGACTCTCCCCGAATGAGACGAATCCGGAGAATGCGGTCAAAGACCTCGTCTCGTTCCTGCCGGTGCTCGCGTATGACGGCGCCAACATGGTGCCGATCGACGCGGGAAGCATTCTCGATATCGCGATGGCGGGCACGTCGGGAACGCTTCTGGCTCGCAAGTGGGAGTCCGCCCTGCTGGTGAATGTCGACAACGACACTCTTCGGCGCATTCTGGACAACCCGGAGGCCATGGCGGCGGTCGAGCGCATCGAGGGCTGGCGCGCCCTCGGCGACAACATCATCGAGACCATCATCAACAAGAGCGACAAGGTGAAGGACCTTAAGAGCAAGGCCAAGGACGGAAGGTTGACCGCGAAGGAGAAGCGGCAACTGACGGATGAGGAGAAGGAGTACAAGTCCAAGCGCAAGCTCGTCCAGGAGAAGCTGATCAAGTTCGCCACGCGCATTCCCGCGTTTATGTACCTGACTGACTTCCGCGAGAACACGCTCCAGGATGTCATCACCAAGCTTGAGCCGGACCTGTTCCTGGCGGTTACCGGGCTTACGGTGAAGGACTTCCACCTACTCGTTCGGCTGAAGGTCTTCAACACTGAGCGCATGAATCAGGCAGTGTTCGCCTTCCGGCGATATGAGGATGCCTCGTTGCGCTACACGGGCATCGACAGTCATCCGGGGCTGACGCACTACGGGTTGTATGACACGGTGGTGGCGCGGGAAGACACGGCGACGTACGGGTAGGGCGCGCGAAGTGTGGCGCGCCCATGCGCGTCGATTTGCTAGGAGTTGTCGGTCTCGTTGGCCTCAGCACCGAACTCCCGCGTACTTGTTGACCACGGACAAGGTCTCTCGCGCGTCGCAGTACATGCTCAAGATAGGCGGGGGCGGCAGCACCCGGTTGCTTCCAGATACACCGCGCAGCCGCCGGTCGCCAGCAGCGCGCTTTACCAGACTCGCCCATTTGCCGAGTATTGTGGTACCGGCTGCCGATTCCTGGGGGATTCTTGAGCTCAGACACTTCGGACCACTTGCAGGGCGATCCTGACCTTTTCGTCCGCATCGCGGAGAACGCGCTGCTGGTTGCCGACGACCTGCGCCGTGAGTACTTCCAGTCCACACTCGGCATCGCACGCGAGATGCGCACAGTCTTCCGGAGTGGTAGCGGTCGCCACCGCATCACCGCCGTGGACACGGTGCCCATGCCACCGGTCCCCGTCGCGTTCATCGACGGTGGCATTGCACAGGCCGACCTGTCGATCGCGGCTCCGCTTGTGGTGCGTGCCGGCATCTTCCGGGTGAAGCCCGGGGAGCGGGACTTGGAGAAGCGCGAGACGTTCGATCACTTCCCGCTCATGCTTGGGCAGTTGCGCGGCGGGCTGAAGGCCGATCGGCGGTATGGCGACGTTGTCCGGCAGCTGGTCGAGCTCGGTGCGATGGTCGCGGCGCTTGAGGACGATGCGTTCGATGACATCCGGCTGCTGATGCTTCACGGTCCACTGCAGTTTGTGAGCGGGCCGTTCTTCGGGCACTGGTTCTTCCCTGAGGACTACGAGGCGATGCTTCAGCGCAACGATGCGGAGCGCCCGTATGTGCTTACCACGCTGAGCAAGTTCGCCGGGTGGTGCAAGGAGTGTCACCTGCAGGGGACTGAGCGGTGCACGAGGGATATCGGTGACAAGCACCTGCCAGCCGTGTGCATGATGGCATTCCTCCAACATCACATCCTGGAGCGGGCGCGGCATAAGGGTGTGCTCGTGTGCGGTGTGGTTGAGCGCTCGTTCGGCCGGAGCGTCACGCGGCATGTGGTCAAGGAGATGCTCACGACGCGGCCGGAGCTCTTCGATCGGCTCCTGGGCGCAATCGAGATGCGCGGACGTGGCGTAACTGCGCAGGTCGACGCCATCCTCGACGCCACCCGGTATAACGATGCGGTCTTGCTGGCGCTCGCGATGAACCGCGGCGAGGCGCTCGAGTGGTACCCGGTCAATCCTCGGCTGAAGATCAACGACGAGCGAGTGGCGCTGTTCCCTGACGTCCAGAATACGTTCGTGCGGGTCACCTCGGCGAAGTACCCCATGCGGATCGAGGTTCCCGCGGGTTACGGGGCGGAGGAATGCGAGGGAGTGCTCAGGAGGGCGTATGAGTACGCATCGCTGCTGCCCGGTTACGCCTTCCCGATCGGGCTGGACATCGCGGACAAGTACGCCGCCATCCCCGGCTGGATGACCAAGGCATATCACCAGCTGATCCTCGCCGAGTACGGGCGTTTGCTAGCCGGCGAGTTTGTGGAGATGACGGACACTGAGGCGCTCAAGGCGATGATCGTGATGCAGGGGACAGGCAAGCGGAGTCGCAGGACGAGACCGGAGGTCTGATCTGTGGAGAACGCTGGAGGCATTCCCGTCGGCACCGTGGTGGGTGTGAGCTCGACAACTGAGTTCCAGATGCAGGTGCGGCCGGACGCGGTGAGGGCGCAGGACCTCGTGGCGGTGGACACCATCGAGGAAGGACAGACGTACCGGGTCTGGGCCAAGGTGGGCGCGATTGAGCGCCTGAACCCGCTCTTCCCCCGGGAGGCCGCGCAGGAACTCGCGTTCCAGGGCCGCGACCCTGTGGACTCGGTGATCTCGATGTCGCGGGAGATGATCACGGCCACGTGCAGGGTGGTCGGTGTTCAGCGGGATGGCCGGCTCGAGCCTCCCAAGTACCCCGTGCAGCCGGCAGGGCGCGTATACGTCCCGCCCGCGGAGGAGATCGAGTCGTTCCTTGTTGGAGATACGCCGGAGCATCGGCGGCTCTACCTCGGCACCGAGCGCGGGAACAAGGACGTGAGGGTCTTCGTGGATGGGCACATGGTGGTGTCGAGGCATCTGGCGGTGCTGGCGTCCACCGGTGCGGGCAAGACCGTGGCGACGCGTCGAGTCATCGACGAGCTCCGCGACAAGGGATATCCCGTGCTCATCTTCGACCCGCACGGTGACTACGAACGCCTTGCGCCCAAGCCCGGCAATACTGTGACCTCGTACGTGCCGGATATCAACCTCGGGGCGGAGTCCATCGACCAGGTGATCAGCTACCTGGCCGGACTCTCGGGCGAGGAACTCACACCGCCGCAGCTGTCGTTCGTCACTGCACTGATGAACGTGCTAACCGACTCCCGGCTAGTGGCGCGGATGAACGATGCGCTCAGGGAGCAGGGACTCCAACCGCTTACGGAGACGCTCGCGCGCAACCACTTCCATGCGATCTCGGCTGCTGCTGCGGTGATCCAGGAGCTCAAGGCCGCCGACGACCGGGTGCCGCTGCCCAGGGAGATCTCCACGCTGGCGCCGGGGCTGAACGTTGGTGCCGGGACCGCCAATGCGGTGCGCCGGCAGGCGGGCACGGCCTCCAAGCAGTACGCCAACATGCGCAAGATGAACCGCGCCCGGATGGAGTCGGCCTCACCGCTGCCAGTGGGCGAGGGCCTCAGGGGCATCATCAAGGACGGCCACGTCGCGCGCATCGTGCTGGAGGGCTACTCGGAGGCGCTTCGGCAGTCGTTAGTGGCCAACATCATGCAGGAACTTCTTGCAGCGCGCGTGGATGATCAGGTGCCACGCTTCGTCACGGTCATCGAGGAGGCGCACAACTTCATCCCGGGGTGGAACGCGGGTGGTGCCGCCGCGGGCGAGGCTCCGTCGCTCCCAGTGATCAAGCAGATCGCCACCGAGGGCCGCAAGTACGGGATGGGGCTGATCTTCATCTCTCAGCGCCCCAGTCGCATTGACTCCACGGTGCTCTCGCAGGCCAACAGCTTCCTGATCATGAAGATCGTGAACCCGAACGATCAGAAGTACATCCGCGATGTGGTTGAGACCATGGGTGAAGACGAAGCGAAATCGCTCCCCAGTCTCAACACGGGTGAGGCGCTCCTGTCCGGCTCGTTCACGCGGATCCCGGTGATGGTGAGAGTGGAGAAGAGCCGGAGCGAGGGCAAGCACGAGGAAGAGGACTTCCTTGCGGGGGTGAAGGCGCCGGGCGGTGCTGCCCTTGCAGCGGAGGAGAGCGGGGGGTGGGGCCGGTGATCGATCTGGTGCCGATTCTCCGAGTTCTGGCCTCCAAGCGCCCCATCTTCCACTCGGAGGCGGACTTCCAGCTCGCGCTCGGCATGGAGATCGAGCGCGCACACCCCGACGCTGCCGTGCGCCTCGAGTACAAGCCGTTTCCGGGTGAGCGCGTCCATCTCGACATGTTGATCTGCCACGGCGGCCGCTGGATGGCTGTGGAGCTCAAGTACAAGACGCGTCAGGTGAGCGTCGACTGGCAGGGCGAGCGTTTCGAGCTTGTGCAGCAGGGCGCGCAGGACTTGAGCGGCTACGACATCTGGAAGGACGTTACGCGCGTCGAGCGGATCTGCGCTGCGTTCGAGAACGTCGACGGTTACGTGATAGTGCTCAGCAACGACAGCTCATTGTGGCGTCGCGTGTCTGAGACCGATACGAGCGTCGGCGCGGCCTAGAGGGTCTTCGAGGGGAGGCGGGCGTCCGGCTCTCTCTACTGGGCATCGCACGCGGGTGCCGGCACCATGAAGACGCGGGAGGCGCCGCTGGTCCTCGGCAATGAGTACGAGCTCCACTGGGCGGACTACTCCCGCCTGGGTCCTGGACCGGGGGAGACGCTGCGGATGCTGGTGGTCCCGGTTGCGAGGCCGGCGGTTCGTGCGGCGGTTGCACCGACGCCAGTTGCGGCGGGCGAACCCACGGTGCCGGTGGCCGGGCTGGTCGCTGAGGCCAAGCGCGTGAGGGGAGCGGGCGCGCATGTTGTGCGCCCGACTGTTCAGCGTGGGCGTCGCTCAAAGTACGCGCCAGTCGTCGAGTACCTCCAGGGTGTCAGGTCCGATCGTGTTGATCTGACCTACCGGCAGATCGAGGAGATGGTGGGCGAACCGCTGCCACCTTCGGCACACAATCATCGGGCAGCCTGGTCCAACTCTGACCAGAATCCTTGGCCATTGATGCGTCACGTGCTGGATGCTGGCTGGAGGGTCGAGTCGATTCGGATGGGCAGCAAGGTCGTGTTCGTGCGGGCGAGGTAGCCATGCCGCTCTACACCCGCCTGACCTCAGGCCCCGACACTTGGCGCGCGCTGCTCGCAGATCCCGAGAAGCAGTGGCGCGTCGGCTACTCGGCACGCACGCTCGCGTACTCGTGGGAGGATTCGGACGGCTTCCCCACTGAGGTCGCGGCGGCCTTCGGCGCCTGCAGCGACCCGCTGCTCGCCGGCCTGGAGCCCGTGCTCCTCGTCCCGGAGTTCAAGGTGCCGCTGCCGGGTGGGCAGCGGGCCTCCCAGAACGACGCGTTCGTGCTCGCGCGTTCGGCGGCGGGACCTGTGACGATCATGGTGGAGGGCAAGGTGCGCGAGTCGTTCGGCCCCACGCTCGGCGAGTGGCTGACCGACGCGTCGCGCGGCAAGCGCACCCGGCTGCGCGCGCTTGAGAAGGCGATCGGCCTGGCGGCCCGGCCGGAGAGCGCGGTCCGCTACCAGCTCCTGCATCGCGCAGCCTCGGCGGTGATCACCGGCGAGCAGTACCGCGCGGCGGCCGCGGTGATGCTGGTGCACTCGTTCAGCCAGGAGCGCGCGGGGTTCGCGGACTACGCCGCGTTCGCGCGCCTGTTCGGCGTGGATGCGCGCGAGGGGGTCGTCCAGCGGCTCGGCAGCGCGTCGGCCGTGCCGCTCTTCGGCGTGTGGGCCGTCGGCGATCCGGCGTACCTGGAGCGGTAGGGGGCGGCTCGCTCCTCTCGGCGTCTTGACCAAGCGAACATGTGTTCTATCATGGGCGAGGGGCAGTGTTCCGTGATTTCCCGTGGGGAGCCATGGTGGACAGTCTTGACACCGGTACTGTCTTAGATAACACTGAAAATATCTAATAGAGATAGAAAGCGTGTTTGTAATGACAGTCCGTTCGATCCCACAAGGACTCGCCCCACTGCTCGAGGCGCTTGAGCTCGAACAGCCGCGAGTCGTGACATCCGGAGCGCTTGCCGACTATGCACGCGCCGCCGGCGTCGACTGGTCCACGAACGTGATAGCGCAGCGCCTGCGC
Source organism: Aeromicrobium sp. (assembly GCA_015351705.1). Taxonomy (GTDB): domain Bacteria; phylum Actinomycetota; class Coriobacteriia; order Anaerosomatales; family Anaerosomataceae; genus JADIIM01. Next base: position 41,547 of record JADIIM010000020.1, read on the forward strand.
GAGCGGGGCTGGCTGCTTCCGCTCCGCACCCGGGGAGTGTGGGAGTTCGCGCCTGCAGCGCGTGCAGGCGCGTTCGGCGCGGGTGATCCACTCATCGAGCTGCGGGCGGTCCTCGCTCGCGATCCTGACACTCCTCTCGCGGTCGCCGCGGAGTCTGCCGCATACCTGCTTGGCCTTGCCTCGCGGAGACCTGAGACGGAGGCGATCAGCGCACCTCCGGGGTTCCGCGTTCCCCGCTCGCTGGCGGTGTTCCGCGTGGTACGGTGGACTCCTGTCAGCCCCGTCGCCTCCCGAGATGGCCTACCGGTTTGGTCGCCAGCCACGCTCCTCGCGTTCATGTCGTCCCGGCCGAGCGCCTATCACGACTGGCCCAACGTCGGCGAGTGGCTCCCGGATGCGGCATCTTCGGTCACGCTGGATGGACTCGTGGACGAGCTGGAGGGTCGATCACCTGGTTCCTGGGCGCGAGCGGCGTACGTACTTGAGCGCGGCGGGTCGACAGACATGGCACGGGCTCTGGTGGCACGCGCGCCCAAAGGCCCGGGACCGCACTACCTCGGCGACCGCTCCGCACAGGGTCGTTACAGCGCCCGCTACGACGTGATCGACTCGACCGGGTTCGAGGTCACGTCGCGATGATCACTGAAGGTCATCTCGTCAGGCACTTCCAGGGGCGTCGCGGCGGGCGGGGGCCGGCCATCATCGACATCGCCCAGGATCACGTCTTGCACCTGCTCGCAACCGAGGGCCTGTTCGATCTTGGAATCGCGCTCAAGGGAGGCACCTCGCTTCGCAAGTTCTGGGCGGGCAACGCGGGCCGCTTCTCGACGGACCTGGACTTTGCGGGGGTCGACGACGCCTCGGCGGAGTTGCTCGTAGACGTGGTTCAGGGTGCCCGGGTCGGCCAATTCTCGTTCGAGGTTCAGGAGATCGACGGGACGCAACGCATGCGGCTGAACATGTCGAGTCCGTTCGGCGAGACGGATGTGCCAGCCCGTCTCGATCTTGGCAGACGGGCGTTGTGGCTCCCTGCCCACCGGATGTCGTTCGTGCCGCTGCCAATCCACGGTCGCTATGAGTTCGAACTGCCAAGCGTTCCCGTCGCATGCCTCGAGGAGACGATCGCTGAGAAGCTCGCGCGGTATCGTCGCGGGAGTCTCGCTCGCGACCTCTACGATCTCGCGTGGGTGAGCGAGCGGCCATTCGATGAGGCGCTCGTGAAGCGGCTGCTCGTGCTCAAAGTCTGGACGGATGTCATCGACGAGGGCCTTGGGGACCGTCCGTTCGATCCGGAAGAGGTCCTGCGCGAGCGCGCCGCAGACGAGTTCAAGCCCGAGGCCATCGGCTACCTAACGACGCCGGTAGACGTGCCCGGCTGGGTGGAGGCGGTCCGCCGCCGATTTGCGTTCCTGTGCGACCTGACTGATGAGGAGCACCGCTGGGCGCGCTGCAGCAAGAGCGACGACTGGGAGGTCCGGCAGGCGATCGAGGGACTCGGCAGTTCGTGACCCGGTACTGCGGAGGTTAGCGTATGCGGCCACAGAACTTGACGTCACAATCTGTGATCTCAAGTTGAGCCTCTGAGCAGTGGAAGGGAGTTTGAAGTCACAATCTGTGACTTCAAACGGGCCGGGCGCGTTGTGCGCCCTATTCGGGTACCCGGTCGTTGCGCCAGCTCGTCACCTCGGCAGAGCGCCTATCGTCCATTGTTTTGATTACGTTTATTGCGTATGATTCGATTAGGTCACCGACCGGGAGCATGACGATGAGATCGAAAGGCCGGACTCCAGACGCGGATACTGCGCCCACCCCTGGCGGACTGCGAATCACCGTCACCGATGAGTCCGGGGCGCCCGTGGATGTTCCCGAGCAGGTCTATCGTCTCACGCGCGAAGTGTTGTCGATCGTCGCCGAGGGCGGAACCGCGGCAGTGGTGGAGGTCGACCACGATCTCACCACACAGACCGCGGCTGATATCCTCGGTGTCTCACGCCCGCACCTCATCAAACTGCTCGATCAGGGCGAGATCCCGTACTACAAGGTCGGCAGCCACCGCAGGTTGGCAGTCGCCGACGTGCTTGACTTCAAGAGGCGGCGCGATATCGAGCGCCGCGCTGCGCTCTCTGAGCTCACCGCACTCTCCCAGGAGCTCGGGCTGTACTGATGCAGCGGCCTCGGCTGTCATCACTCACATCGTGTGTTACTAACATCGATTGTTACCAACATTGAATGCGAGTAAGAGGGCGTGCTGCGCGCCTTCCTGGACCGCGCGGGCCAGGACACCCGGCTCAAGATCCTGATATGCGGTTCCGCTGTGCGAACGATGCACGCGATGCAGGAAGAGAGCTCCGCTCTACGGCCGGTTCTTCCTATCGCTGCAGGTGCATCCGTTCGACCCGCATGAAGCGGCCTTGGTCCTGCATGACCTCGAGCCGGCGGATCGCGCGCTCGTATGGGGCCTCGTGGGCGGGGTGCCGCTGTACCTGTCGTGGTGGGATCAGTCGGCGTCCGTCCGTGACAACCTGGCGCGGCTGTTCTGCACCCCCGGGGCGCCGCTTCTCACCGAGGGGCAGCTCTTGCTTGCCACAGAAGCCGACGCAGGCGGGCTGGCCGGCATCGCTGGACGCTCGTCTGTGCCCGTACTCCTTGGGGAGGCGAAGTGGGGTACGGCCGAGAGCGCGTCCGGCCTGGTGAGGGTCCTTCGCGACAAGGGGCGGGCCCTGCCCGTACGTGCCGATGAACCCACCTACGTCATGTGCGCTCGCGAGCGGCTGTCTGACGTGCCGACGGGCGTCCGCACCGTCACTGCAGCGGACATCTTCGGGGGGTAGGGACCGCACTCGCTATCGTTCGCCCCTACGCCCCAGCCCGCTCCCTGCGCATCACGTACGCGAGCGTGCCCACCATCGCGGCCGACATCAGCACCTCGCCGAGGTTCACGATGATGAACATCGGCCCCTCGCTGCCGGCGAACTGCCCGGCCGGCACCAGGAGCGCGCCCAGGAGCATCCATGGCCAGCGGCCGCGGGTCTTCACCGCGATGTAGATGCCGGCGAGGAGCACCACCACGAGCATCGTGAGCGACGGCGGCGGGGGCGTGAACAGGCGCCCGGCGTTGGTGTAGTAGAGCACGTCGGCCTCGGCCACGAGTTCGCCCGCAAACGAGAACACCTCGTTCACAAGCCCCACGCCCACCATCGCGGCATAGAGCACCCACGAACCGACCCGTGCGACCCGCGCGCGGTCCCCGAACGCGCCGAGGCGCGTGGCAAGCATCGTGGCGGCCACGATCCACGACGGCGTGAAGAGCGCGTGCCCGAGGAACCGGGGGAAGGTGAGCGCCTCGAGCGTGGCGCCGGCGCCGATCACGCCGCCGAGCCCGAGGATGAGGTTGTCGTACCAGACCGTGGCGATCGGCAGCAGCAGCATGAACGCCCCGGCGGTGCGGTCGCGCCGCCACAACGTGAACGCCCACACGGCGAGCGCGGCTTGCAGGAAGCCGTAGACGATGTAGCCGATCGAGTAGAGGCCCATGGGTCTCCGTCCTGGCCGGGGTGACGACGATGTTATGACCAGGGTATCAGAGCCGGGCCCGCCTCGAGGGCGGCCGACACGCTCAGTCCATCACGCCGCCGAGCTTCCAGCCGATGATCAGCCAGTGGCCATCGATCTCGCGGATCGTCCACGTCACGGTACTCTCGTCCGAGAATCCCCCGCCTACCTCGCGGACCTGCACCATGAGGTCGCCCATCATGTCGCCGGCGGTGACCATCTCGATCGCGAAGTCGGGAGAGCCCCACGCCGAGACCCTCATCGGGTCCAGATCGCCCGGGTTCGCGAACGTCGCGCGCGCCGCGGCAGTCTCTCCGGCCGCCGCTGCTGCGTAGAGCTCGCGGACGCCGTCTTCGGGCACGCCCTCGGGCGCGAACGCGGGCGCGGAGTCCTGCTCCGGTGCGACGGGCGCCGGAGCCTCGACCGGCACTTCTGACGAGGGCTCGGCGAGCGGAGCGGAGCCCTGGTCGGCGAGCACCGCACGCACGACCACGACCGCGCCCACGGTGAGCCCGCACAGTGCGAGCAGGCCGACGACGATGCCACCGGCGATGAGCGCGGTGCGCCGTTGACGCGCTGCGGCGGCGGGGTCAGGCGGGGTCTGCGGTACCGGGGCCGGCTGTGG
>JADIIM010000021.1 GCA_015351705.1 Aeromicrobium sp.
CCGAGGTCGCCGCGCTCGTCGCGGCGAGCGACGCCGAGCGCCTGCGCGAGGAGGACCCCGCCACCGCAGCCTTCGGCGCCGCCTGCCCCACCCGCGTGACGATGCGCCGCTCGCGTTTCGAGGTGGATCTCAACCGGCCCCGCGAGCGGGCCGTCTACGGCGACGCCTCGGACACCTGGGGCATCGAGGTGTGGCACGCGCTGCCGCTGCCCGGTGCGATCGTGGAGCGCTCGCTCGGCATGTACGACGCGTTCTACGCCGAGATGGCCGCGCTCCTCGATGCGGTCGTGGCGCGCGATGGCGGGTTCGTGCTGCTCGACCTGCACTCGTACAACCACCGTCGCGGCGGCCCGTCCGCGCCACCGGACGATCCGCTGGAGAACCCCGACATCAACGTGGGGACCGGCTCGCTCGAGCGCGCGCGATGGGCACCGGTGGTCGACACGTTCATGGACGGCATGGCGACCTCACTCGGCGCGGATATGGACGTGCGCGAGAACGTGAAGTTCCGCGGGGGCAACCTCGCCCGGTGGGTGCACGAGCGCTATCCGAACGGCTGCTGCCTGGCGATCGAGTTCAAGAAGACGTACATGGACGAGTGGAGCGGCCGGGTCGACGACGACGCGGTGCGGCGGCTCTCCTCGGCGGTGGATGCAGTACTTCCGGCCCTGCGAACGGCCCTGGATGAGGTCATCGGCCGGGAGTCTGGATGACGGCCGTTCGGGCCATTCGCCGAACGGCTCTTGCGCACGTATCCGGCGCTGCGTAGGCTTGTGCGGCTGCCCATCCGGGCGCCATTTTGCGCGAAAGGTGAAGGTGCGCCGTGAAGATCGGGTTCATGGTCAACGACATAGCCTCCGAGGAGGCCGGCTACTCGACCACACGGCTCGCCGTGACGGCGATCAACCGCGGGCACGAGGCATGGGTGCTCTCGGCCGGCGACTTCGCCTACGACCCCGACGAGAAGATCCGCGCCCGGGCGGTCCACGCACCCAAGGCGCGCTACACCTCGGGCTCGGCGTACCTGGCCGATCTGCGCGGCACCAAGGCACGCGCGGAGCGCATCACGGTCGACGACCTGGACGTGCTGATGCTGCGCAGCAACCCGGCCGAGGAAGTCAGCCGGCGGCCGTGGGCGCAGAACGCCGGCATCGACTTCGGACGCATCGCCATGCGCAACGGCGTCATCGTCTTGAACGACCCCAACGGTCTGGGCAAGGCGCTCAACAAGATGTACTTCCAGCTCTTCCCCGAGGAGGTCCGCCCGCGCACGCTCATCACGCGTGACCGCGCGGAGATCAAGGCGTTCGTGAAGGAGCAAGGCGGGCGGGCCGTACTGAAGCCGCTCCAGGGCAGCGGCGGCCAGGGCGTGTTCATGGTCGACCACGAGTCCACCAAGAACCTGAACCAGATGGTCGAGGCGCTCACGCGCGACGGCTACGTGATCTGCCAGGAGTACCTCGAGGCGGCCGAGGAAGGCGACACCCGGCTGTTCATGATGAACGGCCAGCCGCTACGGTACAAAGGCAAGTACGCCGCCTTCCGGCGTATCCGCCAGGGCGACGACATCCGCAGCAACGTCCACGCCGGAGGCGCCATCGCACAGGCGACGATCACCGAGACGCACCTGCGTATCGCCGAGATCGTCCGCCCGAAGCTCGTCGCCGACGGCATGTTCCTCGTGGGGCTGGACATCGTGGGCGACAAGCTCATGGAGATCAACGTCTTCTCGCCCGGCGGACTCGGCAGCGCGCAGAAGTTCGAGAAGGTCAACTTCGCCAACGCCGTCATCGACGCGCTCGAGCGCAAGGTGGAGTACGCCGCGTACTACCGCCGCAACTTCAGCAACCTGGCGATGGCCACGCTGTAGAACGGGCACGGCCGGGCCGAAAGGCGAGGGGCACGCGCTCGAGCTGCGCAAATGGAGCGCTGAGCCCCTCGCCCTTCGGCCCGGTGTACTCAGTTGCGCCCGGCCTTCTTGCGGTCGTTGGCCGACAGCAGCCGCTTGCGCAAGCGGATGCTTTCAGGCGTGACCTCCACGAGTTCGTCGTCCTCGATGTACTCGAGCGCCTCTTCGAGGGTGAAGGTGATCGGCGGCGCCAGCTGGATGCCCTTGTCGGCCGAGGCGGCGCGCATGTTGGTGAGCTGCTTGGCCTTTGCCACGTTGATCACGAGGTCGTTGTCCTTGGCGTGCTCGCCCACGATCATGCCCTCGTAGCACATCTCGCCCGGGCCGATGAAGAGCTTGCCGCGCGTCTGCAGCGCGTCGAGAGCGTAGGCGACGGACTTGTCGGTGGACATCGCGATGAGCGACCCGTTGATCCGCCCGCCGATGTCGCCGCGGTACGGCCCGTACTCCGAGAAGCGGTGGAACAGCGTGGCCTCGCCGCGCGTGGCGTTCAGGATCCGCGTGCGCAGGCCCATCACGCCGCGGGTAGCGATCTTGAACTCGAGGTGCACGTGCTCGTCGCGCTGCACCATCTCGGTCATCTCGCCGCCCCGGCTGCCGAAGATCTCGATCACCTTGCCGGCGTACTCGGCCGGGACGTCGACGACAGCGTGCTCGATCGGCTCAAGCTTCGCGCCGCCCTCGTGCTTGATGATCACCTGGGGGCGGCCCACCTGGAACTCGTAGCCCTCACGGCGCATGGTCTCCATGAGCACCGAAAGGTGCAGCACGCCGCGGCCGGCCACCTCCATGCCGGTCTTGTCCTCGCTCTCGGCGATGCGCATCGAGATGTTGGACTCGGCCTCACGCAGGAGGCGCTCCTTGATCTGCCGACCGCCGACGATGGTGCCCTCCTGACCCACGAGCGGGCTTGTGGACGCGGCGAAGACCACCGACATCGTCGGCTCTTCCACGTGGATCGGGTCGAGTTGCACCGGCTCGAGGCGGCACGTGAACATGTCACCGATGTCGGCGTCGTCCACGCCCACCACCGCGATGATGTCGCCGGCGTGCGCCTGCTGCGCCTCGGCACGGCCGAGCGCCTCGAAGGTGAAGAGCTGCTTGACGGTCGCCTGGTAGCGGCTTCCGTCGTTCTTGATGACGAGGATCTTGTCGCCGGTGCGCATTGTGCCGCTGAACAGACGGCCCACGCCGATGCGGCCCACATACTCCGAGTGGTCGATGGTGCAGACCTGCATGGCAACCGGGCCATCGGGGTCCACATCGGGCGCCGGCACGTGCTCCACGATCGCGTCTAAGAGCGGCAGCATGTCCATGTTGCCGTCGTCCGGATCGAGGCGCGCGTAGCCGTTGACGGCGCTCGTGTAGATGATCGGGAAGTCCAGCTGTTCGTCATCGGCGCCGAGGTCCACCATGAGATCGAAGACGTCCCCGATGACCTCGAGCGGGCGGGCGCCCTTGCGGTCGATCTTGTTGACCACCACGAGCGGCTTGAGACCATGCTCCAGCGCGTGACGCAGCACGAAGCGCGTCTGCGGCATCGGACCGTCGAACGCGTCGATGATGAGCAGGCAGCCGTCGGCCATCTTGAGCACCCGCTCCACCTCGCCGCCGAAGTCGGCGTGGCCGGGCGTGTCGATGACGTTGATCTTCACATCGCCGTGTCGCACGGAGATGTTCTTGGCAAGGATGGTGATGCCGCGCTCGCGCTCCTGGTCGTTGCTGTCGAGCACCTGGTCGACCACCTGCTGGTTCTCTCGGAACACGTGGGTGGCCTGCAGAAGCCGGTCCACGATGGTGGTCTTTCCGTGGTCGACGTGAGCGATGATCGCGATGTTGCGGATGTTCTCGGCGCGCATGGGTACTTCGATTCTCTCGGAAATGCAGCGGCATAGGGTAGCACGCCGAGGGGTGCGGGCGCACGCGGACACACAGTCGGCTTGACACGACAATCGCGCGAGGTATCATTTGATAACGGTCTGGGACGGACATTCCAGCCGAGGGAGGCGCAGGGAGTGCCGAGTCGCGGCCAGACAGCTGCGGCGAATGACCTCGGCTGGAAGGAGAGGCAAGTGGCACCTCACGAGATCGTGCTCTTCCTGCATCTGGTGCGTATGGCGTCTGAGCAAGGGCGGATGACCTATCGGCGAGACAGGGCGAAGAATCGATCGACGTTGGAGACCCTTGGGTGGACCGTTTCCGCGATGCTCGAACACGTGACGACAATCTCGCCAGAACAGGCCCTTTGCCTTCCCCGCAAGAACCGTCATCCGGACTTCGGATGGGAACGAACGTGTGAGTTCGGTACGCGCGTGCATGGCAAGGACATCTACGTGAAGATGACCGTCTTCGGAGATGAGCACCAAGCCCGAGGTTGCGTCCTGTCATTCCACTTCGCAGAGAAGCCGCTGGTATTCCCATTCGCCTGATGAGACCAGAACAGGACCAGACATGAGAGCGCCGAGAGACACGGTCGTCTGCCCAGAATGCCTGCGCGCTACCGACTACGACGTTGTTGAGCGCCAGGAGACGCACTGCGTGCGCGGCGAGGAAATCGTTGTCGATGCGCAGGTTGCGGTGTGCCGCCGGTGCGGCCAGGATATCGGCTTGTCCGAGCTGGACGATCAGACCTACGGCGCTGCATATGCCATCTACCGGTCTCGTCACGACCTGCTCCAACCCGAGCAGATCAGAGCCATCCGTTCGAAGTACGGCCTCGGCCAGAAGGCGTTCGCCCGGCTGTTGGGCTGGGGCGATGTGACGCTCGCGCGATACGAGGGCGGTTCACTGCAGTCCGATTCGCACGACACCCAACTGCGACTTGCGGAGAATCCGCAGACTGTTCGAGAGCTGCTGACGCGGAATGGAGCCCGACTATCACCAGACCAGCAGGCGGTGGTGAGCGAGCGGCTCCAGGAGCTGTCGCCCGAGTATGAGGCGCTGCTGGCGCGCGAGGACGCCGCCAGCTACTCGGGGTTCAGTCACGTGCGCAAACTCGAGGAAATGGTCGTCTTCTTCTCGTCGCAGCCCAAGACATGGCGGACGAAGCTGAACAAACTGCTCTTCTACGCCGACTTCCTACACCATCGGCGTTTCGACCACTCCATTTCGGGTGCACGCTATGTCCGAATGCAGTACGGACCCGTACCAGCGGACTTCTACGCGCTCCAGGCACACCTCGTGGACAGCGCGAGTATCGATGAGAGGCCGTCCACGACTGGGGAGTGCGCGGGAACCATCTTCGTGGCGCTGCGGCCGGCCGACATGGCTGTCTTCACCGAGACCGAGAGCCAGGTGCTCGCCGAGGTGGCAGCGCACTTCCGGGGATGGAGCGCCAAGCGCATATCCGAGTTCTCGCACGAGGAGCCAGCGTGGCTAGAGGCCGAGAATCGGGAGACGATCCCGTATGAAAGGTCGCGCACGCTGCGGCTGCAGTAGCGCTTCGGTAGGCCGCTACTGGCTCTGACTACGCCCCCACTCCCACACGTCGGCCTTGACGCGCTCGTAGTTGGCGTCGAGCTCGGGCTGCATGAGCACAAGCGCGGCGATCCGACGCACCATCTCGGTGACGTAGCGCGCCTCCTCGGGCTTGAGGTCGCGGCCGAGCAGCGCGCGCTCGCGGTACGACAGCCACTTCTTGATCACCTGGTAGCCGCCGATGGTGTAGCGCCACACGTTGACCGGCACGCAGCGCCAGTACGCCTTGTCGTTGAGGTACACGTCGAAGCACGTCTCGCCGAGGAGCTCGATCGCCTGCCCTGCCGACATGCCGAGGGTGTCCGCATGCTCAGCGATGGCCGAGCGCTCGTCGTCGGTGTAGGGGCGCTCCTCGAGCTTGCCGGTCGACGGCATCGCGATGCCGCCCTTGCCGGCAATCCCCCAGCGGGCGGTGACGGCGAGGTCGGTTGCGGGATCGAGGGTGCCTGAGGTGGCTGAGAGTGTGCCAAGGTTCAGATACGCAGCCGGTTCAACTGGCTCGATCAATTGCGGAGCCGCTGCGGCTCACTCCAGCCACGTGACCTCGCCAGTATCGAGCGACTTGACCGCGCAGTGGACCCCGATCGCCCCCGCAAGGTCCGGGACACTCGCCTGCAGGAACTCGCGTACCTCGGCCATGGCCGCGCGTGCGTTGGCGGCGATCGCGTCGCTCTCCGAGCACTGTGGGTCTGCGGCGCTGCACAGCCGGGCCGAGATCGGCCCCACCAGTGGGCGGAGCGCCTCGTCCGGGACTCCAGCGAGCGCGGCCCGTACGGCGCCGCACGCCTGGTGCCCGAGGACGATCACGAGCCGGACACCGAGCTCGCGCACCGCATACAGGATCGAGGCGAGCGCGGCCGGCTCGAGCACGTGGCCGGCCACCCGCACCACAAAGAGCGACCCCGGCGCCTGGTCGAAGACCTGCTCGACGGGAACGCGCGCGTCGGAACAGCCCACTATGACCGCGCGCGGCTGATGCACGGGCACGCCGTCGCTGCCCGCGCTCAACTCAGCGCGTCGCCCGGAGACGAATCGCTCGTTGCCCTCGCGCAGTTCCCGGAAGACCGCATCCGTGTTATGCATGCCGCCCGCCTCTCTCCCCCGTCGCCGGGGAGTCAGGAGTTCGCAGCATTGTAGCGGACAGCTCCGCCCGGTGCTGATGAATGACGACAGGTGTGGGCGCACTGCACGTGGAAGTACCGCTTGCCTCCCTTAGAGCGGCCGCTCAAGAATCTCAAGGACCGGTCGGGCGATCCAGGTCTTGCCCCACGCACGGCCGGTGAACTCCTCCAGCAGCCCCACGTCCTCGAGCGCCGAGATCGCCGCGCGTGCTGTTGGATCGGAGACGCCAAGACGACGCGCCGCTGACGCAGCATTGGTGATCGGCGCACGGAAGAGCTCGTCTACCAGCGCACTCGCACGCGACCTGCCACTCACAAGCCCGCGATAGCGCTCGCGCATGGCCGCAAGCTCGGCAGCTTGGTCCGATGCCTTGGTCGCTACCAGCTGCACCCCCGTAAGGAAGAACATCAGCCAGTCCCGCCAGGCACCGTGCGTGCGAACCGCCTGCAGCGAGTCGTAGTACGCGGCCCGGTTGGACTCGAAGTAGGCCGAAAGGTAGAGCAAGGGCCGCGTCATGCGCCCTCGCTCCATCAGGAACAGCGTGATCAGCAGCCGGCCGACTCTCCCGTTTCCATCGAGGAACGGGTGGATGGCCTCGAACTGCTCGTGCATCAGCGCGCACTGGATAAGATCGGGCAGCGAGTCGCGATCATGCAGGAAGCGCTCCCAGTCGCCGAGGGCCTGGAGCATCTCGTGGGGCGGGGGCGGGACATATGCCGCCGAGTCAATCGTCGATCCCGGCGGGCCGATCCAGTTCTGCGAGACGCGAAGCTCCCCCGGTGTTGCATGGTCGCCCCGCACACCTTGCATCAGGACGCGGTGAAGCTCACGCACGAGGCGCACAGACAGCGGAAGCTCCTGCAGCCTCTGGATGCCGAATTCGAGCGCGTCGACATAGTTGCGCACCTCACGGATGTCATCGCGTGAGGCCTCTACCCTCCCTGGATCGATCTCGTCGAGCAGGATGTCTGACAGACTCGCCTGCGTGCCCTCGATCCGAGAGGACAGCACCGCTTCTCGGCGGGCGTACGGATCGATCAGCAGATGCGGGTTGGGCAGTTGGGAGCCGACCCCCTCGAGTCGACTCAAGGCGGCGTCGGCGCGCGACAGCGCGGTCACAAGCACCGTGTCCCACTGCAGGACGGGGGGGAGTGGCGCCGGGACGAATGCCCAGTAGCCGCCCTCGGCGCGAATCGGCCGACCGGCAGTGGGCTCGCGGAACGTCTTGGGATCCATCGCCCTTCCTTAAGCCGACATGCGGTTCTTCACACGCTTTGCAAGTTTCAGCCCATATACTTGCAAAACTGTGCGAGGAGTGCAAGTGGGGCTGCAAAGCCCGCGCGTTGCCACAACCGCCGTGGCCGCCTACTTCGCGATCACGTCCAGCCCACCGAAGACCGCCGTGGACCGCACGTGCACGACAGGCCCCGGTGTGCCTGGTGGCGGCGCCGGCGCGTTGCTGTCCGACCCGCCGAAGATGTTGGTTGCGCTGAGCTGCACCTTCGTCCCCGGCGAGACGATGATGTCGGTCCCGCCGAAGAGCGTCGTCGCATCAACGAGCACGTCCTCGGTGATCTGCGCACCGCGCAGGTCAAGATCGAGCCCGCCGAACATCGCGAGCGTCTCGGCGCCGTTGAACGGCAGCCCCGTGTAGACCGCCGTGCTACCCGTGAAGATCGCGCTGAGGCGGCTGCCGGGATGGATGGGCCGCCCCTCGGCATCGGTGGGAAGCTTCGGGCCCACGAGCGCCCGTCTGAGCACCGCGATGCCCACGATCACGATGACCAGCGGGAAGAACAGCGACCACACGGAGGTGTCGCCGAGCAGCCGCTGTGCATCGGCAAGCAGCAGACCGCCGATCCCGAGCAGGACGAGGTTCCCGGCGTTCGGGCCCTGGTCGATCATGCTCACCAGCGCCGGTACGATCAGGAAGAGCGTCCACCAGCCCTCGAAGAGGACGAGCCTGCCCCACCAGCCGAGCGTGGCCCCCGTGAGCGCGATGCCGAGCGCGACCAGCGCGACTCCGAACACGACCGCCGTGACCTTGCTTCTCATGTGTCCCTCCCGGTTACGAGCAGCGGATGCGGCAGCGCGCCCAGACGCGCAGCTCGCCTCGCCACGCCAATCCTACAGCTCCAGCCCCGCGGCCCACGCGCGGATCGCATCCCAATCACGCGCGTCGCCCTCGGCTGTGCCGCCGAACGCCTTGAACGCCCATCGCGCGAAGCCGGACGTGTCCTCCGCGGTCGGCCCCTTGCCGAGGAAGAATCCCTCGCCCACCGGGGTGACGACGGCCCGCACGCGGTCAAGATACGCGAGCCGCTTGCGCGTCTGCTTCGCGTCGTTGCCGCCATTCATACTGTGCACGCAAAACGCCGCCACCGGCCGAGCGCCGAGCGCCCCGGCGCTGGACTCAAGCCAACTCATCGCTTCCGGCAGCCACCTGCCGCCATTGACGGCACTCCCGATCACACACGCGTCGTAGTCGGTGGCCGAGGGATTCGCGTCGAGCCGCCGCACGTCCACCTCGTAGCCGCGCTCGGCAAGGGTCTTGCCCACCGCCTCGGCCACGCCCGTCGTGTAGCCGGTCCCCGTTGCGTATCCCACCAACACTCGCTTGCCCACCACTGACCCCTCTCACGCGATGCGGGTGATCGCATCGCCTGTTCGCTCATACCCCACTAGCCGAGGGCGGGCACAGCCCTCGGGGAAACTACTTGACATCTGAGTTTCCATGGTGGAAACTGCAACCGTCATGAGTTTCCACGCAGGCCGAGGAGGTGCTCCGTGAGCACGACCAAGCAGCAGATCGCGCAGGCGTTCGAGCGGCGCCTTGCCGAGGCGGGCTACGACCGCACCACGCTCGACGACGTCGCGCGCGAGCTGCGCATCTCGAAGAAGACGATCTACGTGCACTTCGAGGGCAAGCGCGACATCTACGCCCACCTCGTCGCCGGACAGGCGGCCCGCGAGAAGATGCGCCTTGCGGCCGCCGTGGCCACGCTCCCCACATACACCGCACGGGTGGAGGCGCTCTTGAAGCTCGTCATCGGCTCGGCACGAGCCCACATCGACCAAACGGGCCGGGAGGAGTGGTTGCGAGAGTACGAGATCGCCGCCGACGCGTTCCGTCAGGCCAACGGCGAGCTCCTACGAGAACTCATCGCCGCCGGGATGGATGCCGGGGAGTTCGCGGCCGGGGACGTGGCGTTCGTCGAGCGCGCGATCGCCGCGATGGTGCTGGACTACCTGGTCGTGGTGAACGAAGACCCCTCGGTAGACCACGACGCCGAGTTGATCGAGCGCATCCTGAGGTTCTTGCAGTAGGACACACGGGCCGTCGTCGGCGCACCCGCGCTAGGGCGGCCCTTTGTCAGCACCATTGGAAACTGGAAGCCACATGGGTTTCCACGAAACACGAAGGAGCAGTACCATGAAGGGAATCGCGATCGCGGGACAGACGGCCGGAGAAGCGGCATGGTCCATCTCGGTGTTCGGTCTGTCGCTCGTGGCAACGGCGATGCTCGGCTACTACCTGATCACCGATCCGGGCCGCCTGACCGAGCTCTGGGAGTGGACGCGCTCACTCAACATCCTTGTACAGGGCGTCATCTGGCTGCTCTTCTTGCCTTGGATGATCGCACTTGCAATCTGGGTCGCCCCATGGGCGCTGCCGATCCGCCTCGTGCTCGTCATCGGCACGCTCGGCTTCGCCGCCTGGATGCTCTTCCCCTGGAAGGCGTAAGGGCGGCTGATCTCACAGGTCGCAGCGCACCGCGTCGCACACCCGCGGGCGCATGGCTTCGATCATCTCGGCCGTGCCGAGCACATGCAACTCGTCACCGGCGGTCAGTGCCGTCGTCCCGGTGGGGATGAAGTACCACCCTTGGCGCCGCATGAGAATCACGAGCGGCATGTCCGGTCCGCCGATATCGAGCAACCGGCCGCCGTCGGCGATCGATCCCTGCTCCACTGTGAGCCGGGAGATCGTCATACCCACCGCGGCGTCGGCGTCGATCTCGATGGGCAGCCGCTCTGCCTGCTTCATCGGCACGTCCACACGCAGCAGGCGCGCCATCGCGCCCGCGCTCGGGCCCTGGATCAGCACCGAGACAACGACCGCGAAGAACACCGTGTTGAAGATAGTGCCCGCGGTGTCGAGGCCGGCGACCATCGGGAAGGTGGCCAGGATGATCGGCGCCGCGCCTCGCAATCCCACCCATGACACCATGAGCCGCTCGCGGAACGACTGCTTCGACCCGATCAGACACAGCATCACGGCCAGCGGGCGCGCGACGAACATGAGCACTGCCGAGACCGCAAGCCCCGGCAACGCATGCCCGAGCAGTTCGGACGGGAAGACGAGCAGGCCGAGGATAAGGAACATGATGATCTGCATGAGCCACGCCACGCCGTCGTGGAAGCGCAGCAGGCTGCGCCGGTGCGCGAACACGCGCCCGGTCATGGCGATCCCGGCGATGTAGGCCGCCATGAACCCGCTCGTCCCCACCACTTCGGCCAGTCCGAAGAGCACGCCTGCGGCAGCGAGCGTCAGGACCGGGTAGAGACCATCGTGCTCGAGGTCGATGCGGTTGAGCAACCGTACCAGCCCGAGTCCCGCAACCCAGCCGATCGCGCCGCCTCCCGCCAGCTTCAGGGCGAACGAGAGGGGGACGAGAGCACCCGTTGGTGCATTACCCACCGCGACCGCGATGAGCGTGACGGTGAGGAAGACCGCCGTGGGGTCGTTGCTCGCCGACTCGAACTCGATGAGCGTCCGAAGCCGCGGTGAGAGGCCGACGTTGTGCGAGCGCAGGACCGAGAAGACGGCGGCGGCATCGGTAGAGGACAGGATCGCCCCCAACAAGAGACTGTCCGCGAGCGGCAGTCCGAGCGCCGTCGCCGCAAAGACGCCCACCACTCCGGCGGTGAGCATCACGCCCACCGTGGCAAGAAGCGCACCCCGCACGGTGACATCACGCGTGAGGTTCTTGAGGTCGGTCTGCAGGCCGCCATCGAACAGAATGAGGAACAGCGCCACCGATCCGATGCCCATCGCGATGCGTGGGTCATCGAGCGGAATCCCGCCGGGCCCCTCCGAGCCGGCGAGCATGCCAGTCACCAGGAACAGCAGCAGTGCCGGGATACCGAAACGCGTCGACAACCGGCTGGCGAGGACGCCCGCGAACAGCAAGGCCGCGCCGATCAGTATGAGTGTGGCGACTGTCCCGTTGATCAGTGTGTCCCCCTTGAGGCGATTCAGGCACGACATAGATGCTACCAGGACGCCCAGGCGATCCGCCCGATGACGTCACTTGATAGGAGAGTACCCCACTTCGGGGCGCAGAGAGGGCCGCCATCTCTGGCGGCCCTCTCCCATCGCTGCGTTGCGACAGCGACTTCGTCCTGGTTTGCAGGAGCGCGTAGCGCCGGGCTCCAGAGGCCCGCTCACCCGCCGCCCTACGAGGTGGACACCTCCGCAGCGATGCTCGTACTACTCAACGCTGGATCACCTCCTCGTATCGGCGGTGCGCCGGATCGCGCCCTCGGGTCTGCACCCGTGAGCCCGGTGTAGCGAGGAGCATGCCGAGGTGCGCGGTGTCCTGGAGATCGGGCGGAGCAGCGTGAGCGCTACCGCGCCGTGTAGCTGATGAACGCCAGGTTATGACCGGTCTGCGCGTTGACCTGGACTTGGACTGCCGTCGCGCAGCCGTACGGCGTCGAGCGCACCGTGACCGATGCGACCCCGGATGCGCTCGTTGTGGCTGCTGCCCGGCCGTTCGGCTTGGGATCGGGAAGGCCATCCTCCCCCGGAAACGGCATGTAGCTGCTGATGAAGTTGACAGCGACGCCCGGCAGCGGGGCCCCGCTTCTGTCGACCACTTTGACCGAGAGGGTGACCTGTCCTCCGATCGATGGACTCGCGGGGGACGCCGATGCAGTGCAACGGCCGAATGGATATGTACTCGCTCCGCCCGTCGAGGCACTCCCCGACGAGGAGGAGGTCTTGGCCGCGGCCCCGGCGCTCCCCGGCCTCGGCGCGATCACAATCGCCGTGGGTTCGCGCACCGGGTTCTGCGACGGCTCCAATGCGGCGGTCGTCTCCGCGAACCACGCGGTCGACGTCGGCTCGGCGACAAGCAGGCTCTCATACGTCGGTGGCTGGGTCGCGACGCACCCGGCCATCAGAGAGACCGCCAGAACGACTATGACCGCGGTCGTTGCCCGCATCTTCATCATCGGACCCCCCTCCGAGGAGCAGCATACCATTGCCGGGGCCCCGCTCAGCTCGCTCCGTGCACGGTGCGAACGTGTACAGGCTCACGTCCTTACCTCGCCGACACGGGCGGCACGCTCCCCGGCCAGGCGCGGTATCATCTGTTGCAGAAGGGCGGCCGGACCGGCGAACGGAGACCCTCATGTCGATCGCTCGCGGCGAGCTCCGCAAGTTCGTCTCGCCTGAGATCCTGTACGGACATGGTGCACGACACCTGGCGGGTCCGTACGCCCGGCGCATCGGCATGGCTCGGGCGCTCGTGGTGACCGACCCCGGCGTCGAGGCTGCTGGCTGGGTCACACCTCTGCTCACGTCACTTGCGGGCAACGGCGTAGAGGCGGTCGTCTTTGACGACGTGCAGCCCAATCCTGTCGCCGAGCAGGTGATGCGCGGCGCGGCGCTGTTCGCCGAGTCCCGCTGTGACAGCATCGTCGCTCTCGGTGGTGGCAGCCCGCTGGACTGCGCGGAAGGTATCGGCGTCGTGGCCACCAACGGTGGACACGTGCTCGACTATGAGGGCGTCGATATGGTTGAGGCGCCGATGCCGCCGCTCGTCTGCATTCCCACGACCGCCGGGACCGGCGCGGATGTGTCGCAGTTCGCGATAATCACCGATCCCGTCCGGCGGGCGAAGATCGCCCTGGTCAGCAAGTCCCTCGTGCCCGATCTTGCGCTGGTCGACCCCGAGCCGCTCACCACGATGGACCCCGCGCTCACCGCAGCCACCGGCATGGATGCGCTCGCGCACTCCATAGAGGCATACCTTTCGAACGCGAGTTGGGCACTGACCGACGAGCTCGCGCTGGCCGCGATGCGGCTCATCGTCGAGAACCTGCCGCGCTGCGTCGCGTCTGGTGAGGATCTCGAAGCCCGCGCCCAGATGGCGCTTGCGAGTCTCGATGCGGGCCTGGCGTTCTCCAATGCCAGTCTCGGCGCGGTCCATGCGCTCGCACACGCGCTCGGAGGACTGCTCAACGCGCCGCACGGTGAATGCAATGCGCTGCTTCTGGGACCGGTCATGCGCCGCACCCTGCGCGACACCCCCCGCGCGCGCATCGACAGCATTGCGGAGGCGCTCGGCGTCGACGTCGGCGCGCGGCCTGCGGAGGACGTCGCCGCCTGGCTTACGGAGTTTCCCGCTGCGATCGGCATGACCACCACGCTCGCGCAGTACGGCTTGACACCGGACACGGTCGACGACCTCGCGGCAAACGCGGAGGCCGACGCGTGTGCGGCAACCAACCCCTGGGACGTGACGTCCGACGAGCTCGTCAGGATACTGCGCGATGCCATCGCGTGACGAAACGCGCCGCGAGCAGCTTCGCCAGGGCGTGATAGGGCTCGGCGAACACTCGGCCAGGAAGAGCTACTACCCGGAGCTCCGCAGGCGGCTCGAGGAGTTGGAGCGCGCCCAGGAGGAGCTGACGGCGTACCGGGACGACCTCGAGCGGCAGGTGGCCGCGCGGACCGAGGAGCTGCGGCGCTCAAACGAGGAGTTGCGGGAGGCCACGCGCACCAAGGACCAGTTCCTCGCCAACATGAGCCACGAGCTCCGCACGCCACTGAACTCGATCATCGGCTTCACCGACCTCCTGCGCCGGGGACTCACCGGCCCCGTGACCGACGAACAGGTACAGCAGCTCGATCTGGTCTACAACGCCGGACGTCATCTGCTCGGGCTTATCAGCGACATACTCGATCTTGCCAAGATCGAGTCCGGGGAGATGGTGCCGACCTACGAATCCTTCGAGGTGCGGGACGTCGTGGATGAGGCGACCGGCATCGTCGCCCCACAGGCACGCGAGAAGGGGCTCGCGCTCCAACTCGAGATCAGCGACGTGCCGGACACGATCGTGAGCGACCGGCAGCGATTCTTGCAGATACTCCTGAACCTCCTCGGCAATGCGGTGAAGTTCACGAACGATGGATCCGTTACGGTCACCGTGTCCTGCCCCGCCGATGAGCTCATTCTGGAAGTGCACGACACCGGTCCGGGAATCCACCCTGTGTTTCAGGCCGACGTCTGGAAGCCGTTCCATCAAGTCAGGCCCGAGCGAGGGGGCAAGCCCGTCGGCACGGGGCTTGGCCTGTCGATCACCCGGGAGCTCGTCACCATGCTCGGTGGGTCGGTGTCGCTACGGAGTTCGCCCGGCGAGGGCTCGACGTTCGTGGTCCGTCTACCCTGCACCCCGGCCGAGCAGCCGCGCGAGGACCAGTCCTGACGACCACCGGTTCGTTTGGCTCGCCCCTTGCACGGTGCTACCCTGTACAGGCTCAGATTCTCACCTCGCCGACACGGGCGGCACGCTCCCCGACGGCGAACACACCGCTTGCCCCTAGGAGGCACCGCACATGGCGCATGTCCGCTCACTCTTCTTCGACGGTCCGCTGTCCGAGGTCGAGAACAAGGCGCTCAAAGCGGCCGAGCTCGGCCGGCCGAGCGACGTCATCTGGAACATCACCAACCGCTGCAACCTGCTGTGCGACCACTGCTACATGGCCGCCGACGGGCATGTGCTCCCCGACCAGCTCTCCGATGACGAGACGATCGACCTCGTCCGCCGCATGGGCGAGGCCGGCGTGCCGGTGGTCTTCCTCTCGGGCGGCGAGCCGATGATGCGCCCCAACTTCTGGGAGATCCTCGCCGAGGTCAACGCCCAGGGCGTGCGCCCCACGATCTCCACCAACTGCACGCTCATCGACGAGGCCGCCGCCAAACGCCTGAAGGAGTATGGCGTCCGCTGGATCGCCACCTCGATGTACGGCCCTGCCGAGTTCCACGACGCGATGGTGGGCGTTCCCGGCACACACGCCCGTGTCGTCCGCGCCATCAAGGCGCTCCGCGCCGAGGGCGTGGGCGTGGTGCTCAAGACCGCGCTGTCGGTCGACACCTGGCCGTACATCTTCGACATCATCCAGATGGCCAAGGACCTCGACTGCGGCCTCGTCTACATCTGTGACCTCATCACCGCTGGCCGCAGCGAGGGCGAGGATGACTCGCGCGTGAGTGTGGAGCAGTGGCGCGAGCTCGCCGACTTCGTCGTGGCCGACATGCTCGACCCGGAGGTGAAGCTCGAGTACGACATCGGCGCGATCCCCTCGGTCATCCCGTACATCGCCGAGCGGTTCATCGAGCGCGGCGTGGACGTGAGCAAGGGTCTCGAGCGCCTCAAGATCATGAGCGCGTGCCCGGTGGGCAAGGGCCACATGAACATCAACTCCGAGGGCGGGGTCATGCCCTGCCAGTTCGCGCAGGACTGGGTGGTGGGCAACATCCGCGACATGTCGTTCGCCGAGGCCACCGCCGCGCTCTACGCGATCGACCTCGAGGAGTCCACAGGCATCTGCGCACCGGAGAACTGCGAGTACTCGCGCATCTGCCGCGGCTGCCGCGCCAAGGCGTGGCAGCGCGAGGGCGACTACATGGCCGAGGACCTCACATGCATCCTGCACCCCGAGCGGGCGCGCACCATCCCGGTCGAGCGCCCCGCCGGCCACTCGCCCGCCGCCCCGTGTGCGGTGCCGGGCGGCTGCGGCTAGCGGCATGGGTAGCCGACCCGAGTCAGCCCCCGGGGCCTACGGGACCATTCGCGCCATCGTCTTCGACTTCGACGGCCTGATCATCGCGAGCGAGACCAACGCCGTCCGTTCCTGGCAGGACCTCTACGCGCGCTTCGGCCACGAGCTGCCGCTGGACAAGTGGGCCACGCTCATCGGCACGTGGGACGCCGAGTGGAACCCGGGCGTCGAGCTCGCCGAGCGCGTGGGCAACGGTCACGACTGGGAGGCCATCGAACGCGAGCGTCGCGCCGACGAACTCGCGGGGGCGTGGCAGCTGCCGGCGCTGCCCGGTGTGGTCGACCGCCTGGACGACGCGGCACGGCTCGGCCTGCCGCTGGCCATCGCGTCGAGCTCGGACCGGGAGTGGGTCGTCGGCCACCTGGAGCGGCTCGGCATCGCCGGGCGCTTCTCGGCGATCGTCACCCGCGACGACGTTGCGCGCACCAAGCCGGACCCCGAGCTGTTCACGCGAGCGGTCGAAGCGCTTGAGGTCGCGCCGGAACGCGCGGTGGCCATCGAGGACTCGATCCACGGGGTGGTCGCGGCCAAGTCGGCCGGCATGCGCTGCGTAGCGGTGCCCAACCCGCTGCTCGCGGACGCTGACTACTCGGCGGCGGACCTGGTGACCGACTCACTCGCCGCGTGCACGCTTGAGGAGATCATCGAGCGCCTGGGCCGAGAGCAGAATCGCTACCCGTCCTGCCCGCCCACCGTCTTGCCGATCGTGTAGGCGTCGGCGACCTTCTCGCCGAGCCTACGGTACTCGCGGCTGCCTGCGATGTACACGAGCGGGTCGAGCGAGGCCACGTCCACCTTCTCGCCGGTGGCGTTGAGCACGCCCTCCTCGGCATGGCTCTCCATGACCTCGGCGATCAGGAGCACGTGGCTGCCGAGCGCGACCTCCTGCTCCACGCGGCATTCGAGCTGGTACGGGCACTCGGCGATGCGCGGCGCAGCCACCACCACCGACGGCTCGAGCGTCCAGCCGCTCTCGGCGAACTTGTCCCGCTGGTGTCCGGAGACGATGCCGAAGAAGTCCGCGACTGCGGCGTCCTCGGCACGGGGCGTGTTCACCGTGAGCGTTCCGGTAGCGCGGATGAGCTCAAGGGTGCGCCGGCTCTCACGGAGTGCGACGGCGATGCGCGGAGGGTTGGTGGCGCAGATGCCGGTCCAGGCCACGGTGCAGGCGTCGGCTTCCTCCATCGTGCCGCCACACACGAGCACGGCGGGCATGGGGTACAGACGGTCGCTCGGACCAAGGCGCTTCTTCATGTGATGACCTCCCAGTGAGATGGCCGGTGCTCAGATGCAGGCCGCGCTGCTGCGTCCGCCCTGGCGCGGGCAGCCGGAGCGATGCGACCGCTGAGCCGTCCGCGCGGTTGACGCTACCGCACGATCTTGCTGATGGGCAGCTCGAGTATATCCTCGGCGCCGGCGGCCTTCAGCCGAGGGATCAGGATGTTGACCGTCGCCTTGTCGGCCACGGTCATGATCTCGTAGTCGTCCGAGCCGTAGAGCTGGTTGACCGTGGGGCGCTTCATTGCCGGGAGCTCCGCGATCACGGCATCCAGCCGCGCGGCGGGGACGTTCATCGACAGCAGCACCCGGCCGCGCGCCTCGATCACGCCGAGGAGCAGTGTGCGGACCTCCTCGATGGCGCGGCGCTTGGCCGGATCGCCCCAGGCCTCCCGGCTGGCGAAGAGCCGCGTGGTGGACTCGAGGATGACGTCGACGATCTTGAGGCCGTTGCGGCGGAGCGTGGAGCCGGTCTCCGTGAGGTCCACGAGCGCGTCCATCAGCTCAGGCACCTTCGCTTCGGTGGCTCCGTAGCTGAAGTGCACCTCCACCGGGATGCCGAGCCGCTCGAAGAACGCACGCGTGGTGTTAGGGAACTCGGAGGTGATGCGGCTGCCCGGCGGGATGTCCGCCGCCGAGGCGATCGGCGAGTCGGCGCACACAGCGAGCACCATCTTCACCACGCCCGTGCCGGTCTTGGCGTACGGAAGCTCGGCGACCTCTACCACCTCGGCGCCTGACTCGGTCACCCAGTCATGCCCCGAGATGCCGAGGTCGAAGTGGCCGTCGGCGACGTAGAGCGGGATCTCCTGCGGGCGTAGGATCTTGACTTTGGCTATCCGCGGGTCGTCGATCACCGGGTTGTACTCACGGCTGGACTTGCGGACCGACAGGTCGGCCTCGCCGAACAGGAGCAGCGTCTGCTCCTCGAGGCTTCCTTTGGGCAAGGCGATGGACAGCATGCGGACTCCCGGGCCGAGTGTCGTGCACCGTGCTGTGTGCGCACTGATGCGGCGGACACGACTGACATGCACTTTCGCACACTAGTGTACTACAGCGGCCAGAACATCCCCCGGGGATGCCACGCAGGAGCGTCAGCCACGACGGCCCGCCGCCGCACCGCGTCGCCGCCGGGCGTGCTCGTTTGACATACTCTGACATGGGACACACAATCGACTCATGGGCGGGGTCCGATGTGCGCGCGACGCGCAACGCGACCGGACGGAGAATCGAGGGGACCGTGTCAGCACTCTCGCAGCACGTCGTGTCGATCCTGAGTCCGTACGTGGGGGAGATGGCCGCCGACACCTGCGTCAGGGCCACTGCCCTGTCACTCGGCAAGACCACCGACGACCTCACCGTCGACGACCTTCCGGCGCTGGAATCCAACGTCCGGCGATTGCTGGGTCCGCTGGCACCCACCAACGTCATCGACCAGTTGCTGCAAGACATCGAAAGGGGCCTGCGATGAGCGACTCGCGTGCGTCCTCGATCGCGGCACGTGGCCTCTCCGCGTCGACACTGCTTGTCGGAGGAGCGATGACCGCCCTCGTGGCGGTGTACGGTGTCCTGAGTCACCTCATGTTCACAGAGCAGCTCACCGGCGGTGCGTACGCAGCGGCATACTGGTACGGCACCTCGCTGCAGGTGCTCTTCGCGATCGTGATCATCTCCGTCGGACTGATGATCGGCTGGCACCAGCACGTGGGTAAGCAATGGACGCTGCTCGGCATCGGTGTCGCCTGCTACGCGGTCGGCGACATCATCTGGACGGTGCTGGACCTGCACCTGGGGATCGAGCCGTACCCGAGTGCCGCAGACGTCTTCTACACGCTGGAGTACGTGTTCTTCCTTGCGGCACTCGTCTTGGCCATCCGTTCGTACAGCGGCATCACCAAGGTGCGCACTCCGGTCTACGTGGGCCTGCTCGTCTCCGGCGTTGCCGCCGCAGTGCTCTACTTCGTGCTGCTCCGTCCGTACATCTTCGCGGCCGGCGTCGCCGAGCTCGGGCTGTGGGGCTTCGTCATGAGCACGCTCTACCCTCTGGGAGACGTGTTCTTCATGCTCGGGCCTGCGGTCGCACTCACGCTGATCATCGGTCAGCTCGGGGCAGGCAAGCTCGCCTGGCCGTGGTGGCTCGTGGTGGCAGGCGCGCTCGTGTTCTCGCTGGCCGACTCGATGTACTCCTACGCCGACTGGTCCGGAGCCGGCTCGAGCGCGCTGATGGAGATGGGCTGGATGACCGCGAACCTGCTGTTCGCACTCGCCGCGCTCGTCGCACGTGACGTCTACCGGGTGAGGTAGCCCGCTCGGCACATCCTAGCTGCGTCCACCTGAGCGATAGAAGCGCCGGATGTCGCGCGCGAGCCGCTTGTCCGCCTGCTTGCGCTCCTGGCGAGCCCGTACGTCGAGCTCCTCGTTGACGTGCCGGATCTCGGCCTGTAGTTCGCGGTAGCTCTCGAGCCGCCGCTCCGGCAGCTCACCTGAGACGACGGCCGCCTCGACAGCGCAGCCAGGCTCACCATCGTGAGTGCAGTCCCGGAAGCGGCAGCCCTCGGCAAGGCCCGCGATGTCCGCGAAGGCCTGGTCGAGACCTTCCGACGAGTCCCACATGCCGACCGCGCGCAGACCGGGTGTATCGATGATGGCCCCGCCCGTCGGCAGCGTGATCAGCTCGCGCGCCACGGTGGTGTGTCGCCCCTTGCCGTCGCTCATGCGCACTTCGCGAGTGGTCTGGATGTCCTCGCCCGCAAGCGCGTTCACCAGTGTGGACTTGCCCGAGCCCGAGGGGCCGATCAGCACGAGGGTCCGCCCGGCGCCGAGGTGTGCGCGGATCTCGTCGAGGCCCTGGCCGCTCACCGTGCTCGTGGGATGGACCGGCACGCCCGGAGCGATATCTCCGACGGCGAGCACCTCGGCGTCCACGTCATCGGCGAGGTCGGCCTTGGTCAGCGCGATGACGGGCAGCGCCCCGCTGTCCCACACGAGCGCGAGCTCACGCTCGATCCTGCCAAGCTTCGCCGGTGAGTCGATCGGATGCGTGATCACCACGGTGTCGATGTTGGCCGCGAGCACCTGCACGCGTGATGCGCGCCCCGGGTCACGTCGCATGATGGCGCTGAGGCGCTCCAGGACGTCTTCCACCAGCGGCTCATCGTCTTCGTCTCCGGAGACCACGACCCAGTCGCCGACGACGGGCAGCCCGCCCTCGTCGGCCTGCTTCACGAGGCGCGTGGCGGGACGCGCCACCCTGAGCCCACTTTCGGTCACCACGAACGCGAAGCCCCTGTCCGAGCGGATGACACGGCCGAGTTCGCCGTTGCGGCCCCGGCCAGCGGTCAGAGCGCGCACACGGTCATCGAGTCCCAGTGCGAGCAAGTCGGGCGCTCTTTCCACGCGCGCATCTCCTTGAAGGACGGGCATTTGAACACCCAATCCTACCGCGAAGCGTGATGCTCAGGCCACGAACTGGCCCGCGGGCACGTGGACGCGGAACGTCGAACCCTCGCCCAGCGCACTGGCCACGGTCAGGCGGAGGCCCAGCAGATCACACAGCTCCCGGCAGATCGCAAGGCCCAGCCCCGTCCCGGGGGGCTTGGAATGGTCGGGCGAGTCCACTTGCACGAACGCCTCGAAGATGCGCTCCTGGTCTGCGAGCGATATCCCGATGCCCGTGTCGATCACCTCGACGACGGCCCCGTCCCCGTCGCGCGCGACGCCGACGCGAACGGAGCCACCCGGTCCAGTGAACTTGATGGCGTTGGAGACGAGGTTGCGGACGATCTGACCGAGCTTGTCGGCATCGCTCATGAGCGCCGGTCCGTCTGCGCACACGCACTCGAGGCGCACGCTCCTGCCGTCGGCGACAGTGGAAAGCGGCGCGACGACGGCCCGTATGTGGGAGCCGAGGTCGAACGCGGCGAGCTCGACCGGGGAGTGGCCCGCCTCGATACGAGCAAGGTCCAGGACGTCGTTGACGAGCGAGAGCAGCTGCTGACCGGAGTCGCTTACCATGCCGAGTTGCCGTCGCTGCTCCTCGTTGACGGGACCGGGCAGCTCCTGGAGCAGAAGGGCCGTGAAGCCGATGATGGCGTTCAGCGGCGTCCGCAGCTCGTGGCTCACGTTGGCGAGGAACCGTTGCGCCGCCTCGTTCGCGCTCCTCAGCTCGCGGTTGACTTCGATGAGCTCGGCGGTCCGGCGGTCCACCAGGCGCTCAAGGTCCTCCCGGTAGTGCTCGAGCTCGATCTCCGATCGGATCCGCGAGGTGACGTCTTCGAGCGCGATGACGGCGCGCGCGTCCGGGCCCTGGGCCGGACCGAGCGTCGTGGCCCGTGCGCTCACCCACACCGTCCCGTCGCCGGAACCGAGCGCGTGGAGGCGATCCCCCGTGGGTGCCGAACGTACGATCGCCGCCAGGTCGAGCCCGCGGATCGCTCCGGCCGCGGCCGGACCGTCGGCAACGCCCTCAAGCGGCTCCTGCGCGCTACCCGGTCGCTCGCCGAGTTCGAGGATCCGCCGCGCCTCTTCGTTGACGAGCGAGACGTCGCCTCCCGCACCGGCGACCAGGATGCCCACGGGCGTCGTGTTGACGATACTCGTGAGCAGGGCGTGCTCGGCCCGTGCCTGACGCTGAGCCCGCTCAGCGACCTCCAGCTGCTCGACACTCGAGCGGCCGTAGATGATGTATGCGATGACCGGGATGAACATGAGCTCGGCGTAGTCTTCGTAGGCATCGAGCGCGTCGATCAGTCCGCTGTGCTCGCCGGCGTTCGACAGGCCGACGAACAGGTACAGCCCGATGGCGATGAGCAGCGGGTACTTGGTGCCCCTGCCAAGTCCCGGGGTGTCCGAGGGCACGAGCGCCACCACGACCAATGCTACGAGGAAGGCTACCGCGCCCGCGATGTCGATGAGCGCGACCGGGCTCATGCGTCGGCCCTGCTCGCGCGTGACCGACGCAGAAGTGCCAGACCGCCCATGGCGAACCACACTCCACTCACGGTATACGCGAGATGCTCGAGAGCGTTGAACAGGTCGTAGAGCCAGTAGCCCTCGACGATGGTGAACACGTAACCGGCGACGACCGAAAGATATCCCGCCACGAACCAGGCTTTGCCGTGCATCTGGATCGAGCGCACACTGCGCGCCATCACCGGCGTGAGGAACAGAGCCAGCAGCAGGCTGACGATCTCACTCTCCTGATACATGACTCACCTGTCCCGGTCGGCTTCGAAGTCGAGTGCGACGGAGTTCATACAGTACCGCAGGCCGGTCGGCGGCGGACCGTCCGGGAACACGTGGCCAAGGTGGGACCCGCAGGCGCCGCACCGGATCTCGGTGCGCATCATCCCGTGGCTCGTGTCCTGCAGCTCCTCGACCGCATCAGGAGCGACCGTCTCGAAGAAGCTCGGCCAACCGCAACCGGCATCGAACTTCGCGTCAGAGCGGAACAGGGCGTTGCCGCAACCACGGCAGCGATACAGGCCCTCGTCAGCCGTATCGAGATACACCCCGGTGAACGGACGTTCGGTGCCGGCTTCGCGCAGCACGCGATACTGCTCGGAAGTCAGCGCCTCGCGCCACTCATCGTCCGTGCGGGAGATCGGATATCGGCCCACGCTAGCCAACCTCCGCAACACTGGACGCCCGCGCGGGGACGGCGCGACGCAACCGGCCCGCGGCCTCCTCAGACAACCCGAGCGCAGCCAGGTCCGCTTCGAGCTCGGCGCGGGAGCCCCATCCATCGAGGTAGCCGTTCACGCGCGCCGCGGCTGTGGATTCCCGCAGGTCCGCAGGGTCCGGGTACATGCGCGCGAACTCGGCAGACAACGTGCGGTCGGTGCGCAGCCGGTACTTCTGGTGGTAGTCCTCGGCCAGATAGAAGCGCTCGTGCGGCCGGACCTCCGTGAACACACGGCCGAGCCGGGCAGCGGCTCGCTCGGCCGATGCGACCGCACTCAGCCGCTGCGCTTCGTCGTGCGCGAAGATCCGCGACGCGTACTGGACGGAGTGCGGAGGCGCCGTGGGCCTGTGTGCTGCCCAGAAGACATCGAGCAGTTCCTCGTACGTGATGACCGCGGGGTCGTAGTCGACCTGAAGCGTCTCGGTGTGATCGCCGATCGAGTGATAGGTCGGATCCGGCGTCGTTCCGCCTGCGTACCCGACGCGTGTATGCACGACGCCTGCAAGCTGCCCGAACCGGGCATCGGGGCCCCAGAATCAACCGAGCGCGAACGTCGCGGTGGCCAGGGGGCCGTGTGGTGCCGAGTCCAGAGGCGGCAGGGACCGATGAGCGTGCAGCATGCGTGCTCCTTTCGTCACGCCGCCTACAGCACGCGGCGTGCCGTGGTCCGAGGTCGTCCTGCGCGGCCACCCCGTGGAACCCGGACCGACGCGCCTAGCAGCGCTCCAGCTCGTCGGCGAGCATCTCGAGGAACAGGCCTACATCGGTCACGATGCCTATAGTCTGGAAGCTACCCCGGTCGGCCAGCTTCGTGACCACCGCCGGGTTGATATCCACGCACACCGTGGTCACGGATGCGGGAAGCATGTTGCCCGTGGCGATCGAGTGGAGCATCGTCGAGAGCATGATGCACGCGCCGGCGTCCTGACAGTGTTCGCGCATCACCGTCTGCGCCTCGAGCACGTCGGTGATCACGTCCGGCAGCGGCCCGTCATCACGGATCGAGCCGGCGAGCACATACGGGGTCCCGGTCGTCACGAGTGTATGCATCAGCCCCTGGGTGAGCACACCGCGCTCGACCGCCGGCTTGATGCCGCCGCACCCCCGGACGGTGTTGATGGCCCGCAGGTGATGCTCATGACCGCCGATGGCGGGCATCCCCGCCTCCATCGACACACCGAGCGACGTGCCATAGAGCGCCGACTCGATGTCGTGGACCGCCACCGCGTTGCCACCGAAGAGCACGGACACGTACCCGCAGCGCACGAGGCGCGCCAGGTGCTCGGCGGCGCCGGTATGCACCACCGCCGGACCGACGACGAAGATGATGCGCTGACCCCGCTCGCGCACCTTGCGCAGCATGTGCGCCACGTCGCGGATGACGAGCGCCTTGGGCTTCTCCGAGGAGACCTCGGAGTTCATGAACTCGAACTCCTGCTTGTCGCGTGGACGCTCCAGCGGGCGGACACGCAGCCCGGTGTGGCCCACCACGATCCGCTGCCCGGCCAGCACGTCGGCCATGGCCACGGTCCGCGCCCGGCCCTCCTCGATCACCACGCCGAGGTCCATCTCCGGGTACAGGACCGGGACCCAGCGCCCATCCACCCGCACTGCGGTCTCCAGGTTGGTCGTCGCATAGAACCCGTCCGGGAACACGCCGTCGGCCGGGGCCGGCTCGGTGCGCGCATCGGCATCGTCCACCGGCGTTGCGCCGTGCTGTCCGATGACGCCGAGTATGTGGTCGAGATGGGCCTCGTCACGCCCAACGATCCGCAGCAGCGCCGAGGACGGGTCCTCGTTGGTGCGGCCGACCTTGAACGACAGCGTCTCGAACTCACCATCGAGCCCGACGATGTCGTCCATGATGCGGGACATGATGTCCGAGTCGATCAGGTGTCCGGTGACGCGGACGTCTTCGTACGGGCCGTGTGGCATGCGCGGTCCTCCTGATGGGCGGTGGGCACGATTATTCACCAACACGACAGGTTATGCACCAAGGAGGTGACGAGCGGCCCGCCGTGCTGCGAACCGACGCGCTGGCACGCGCGTCGTACGGACAAGGGCCCCGCACGAAGGAGACTGTCATGAAGGTTTCGCACATCCGATCGCAGGCCGTGCTCGCACTGGGCACGCTTCTCGTGACGAGTGTCGCCCTCGGCGGCTGTTCCGCCCCGCAGCCGCCCGCGGAGGCGCCGTCCATCATCGGGGTCGTCACCGAGGTGACCGCCGCCGAGGACGGCGAGGGCACGCTGCTCGTCGAGGCGCCTGAGGTCTCGGAGTCCGGCTACGACGTGGCATGGGTCCGCGTGACAACCGACACCCGCGTGCTTGAGGCAGCACCGGACGGCGCTTACGTCTCCGTCGGCACCGGCGACATCGAACAAGGCTTGACCGTGCGCGTCTGGTTCACCGGCCCGGTGGCCGAGTCGTATCCGGTCCAGGCCGTGGCGGGAACCATCGTCATCACGCGGTGAGGGCGCTCACGGGCCATGCGACACGCGCCTCGCTTGAGTAGTAGGCGCTATCGGCCGATACTGTTGAGGTAACAGACCCCTCGACGGGAGACATCATTGCATCGCCGTAGCAGCTTCCGCCTCGTGGTGACGCTTGCGCTCGCGCTTGCCCTCGTCCCTGCATCCCCCGCGATGGCCGCCATGTCGCGCACCCTGGTCATGGCCCGCGCCACCACCTGGGCCGACGCGGTGATCCCCTACAGCCAGATCGGCTGGGCCGATCTCGATGGCACGATCGTGACCTCGCCGTCCGCAGGGTGGCGTCGCGACTGCTCCGGCATGGTATCGATGGCCTGGAACCTGCCGCGCCCCGGAGCGTCCACTCGCACGCTGGCCGGCTACGCCGAGCGCATCGAGAAGGAGGCCCTCCAGCCCGGCGACATGATGCTCAAGGAAGGGTCGCACGCACTGATCTTCGGCGGCTGGGTCGACGACAGTCGCGCGGAGTACTGGGCCTACGAGATGAGCTCGTCCACGTCGCAGAGGACCGACCCGCCTGACGGTACGGTCCGCCGCCGGACGCCCTATCCGTTCTGGTCGAACGACGTCGGCTATCTCCCCTACCGTCTGAAGGGCATCACCGGCAGCATCGACTACACGCCGTACGTGACCGCGGTAGAGGGCCTGAACCGCTACGCGACCTCGGTGGCCGCGTCCCGCCAGGCGTTCGCCGATGGCTCGGCATCGACGGTGGTGCTCGCCTCCGGAGAGAACTGGCCTGACGCGCTCGGCGCGGCCGCCCTTGCTGGCGCGGTCCAGGGCCCTGTGCTCCTCACCCGCCCGGGAAGCATACCCGCTGAGGTACAGGCAGAGATCAGGCGTCTGGGCGCGAGCGAGGTCATCATCGTCGGCGGACCGGGCGCGATATCCGCCGATGTCGAGAACGCGTTGACCGCCGTCGTGGGCTCCACGGCCGCCGACCCGCCGCCCGCCATGCGCATCGGCGGCTCCGACCGCTACGAGACGTCCCGAATGATCGCCGCCGAGGTCGCCCGCCGCACCGCAGAGGGCGCCCGCGCGGCGGACCGGACGGTCTTCATCGCCACCGGGACGAGCTTCCCCGATGCGCTCGCCGCCTCACCGATCGCCTACGCACACGTCAGGCCCATCGTGCTCACCCCGCCCGATGTTCTCGGAGCAGACGCGCGCTCGTCCCTTGAGGGGCTCGAAGCGACAAGCGCGGTCGTTCTCGGCGGACCGGCAGCGGTGTCCGCCGATGTCGAGGCCGCACTGGCCGAGATGCTCGGAGATGCCGGCGTCCGGCGGCTGTCGGGCTTCGACCGCTACCGGACCGCACTGGCGATCGCCCGGTACGGGATCGATGAATGCGGGTTGACCTACGGTGGACTCGCACTCGCCAACGGCACCGGCTTTCCCGACGCGCTCGCCGGCGGCGTGATGGCCGGTCAGCTGGGCACGCCACTGCTGCTCACACCTGCCGAGCGGCTGAACGGTCACGTCGCCGACCTGCTGTCCGCGAACCGCGTCGCGGTCGGTCATGTGCGCTGTCTCGGCGGCACCGCGGCCATAGGCACGGTCGCGCGCGAGACCGTCGCCCTGATGCTGCAGTAGGCGGCCCGGCAGCCACTCACGAGGGGCCGACGCGAGGGTGACCGCCCGTCGGATGACGCCGCGCGCGTGGTCCCGCACGCGGGCCGTTCGGGTAGGAACCCCCCATCGCTCACGACACGGAAGGTCCGACCAGGTGCATGTGGAACGAGTGAGGCCCGGGCCGGGGCAGGAGTCCGTCTGGGACTATCCGCGCCCGCCTCTTGTACAGCCGACGACTCGCCACCTTGAGGTGGTCTACGACGGACGCACGATCGCCGAAACGACGCGCGGGCTGCGCGTCCTCGAGACGAGCCATGCGCCCGTGTACTACTTCCCGCTCGACGACGTCGCCCCCGGCGTGCTTGAGCCAAGCGCGCGCTCCACCTACTGCGAGTTCAAGGGCGAGGCCCGTTACTACACCGTCATCTCCGGCGAACACCGGGCCGCCGACGCAGCATGGGGGTACACCGTCCCGGCTCCCGGCTACGAACGCCTTGCCGGTCACGTCGCGTTCCACCCGGCGCTCATGGACGAGTGCAGGGTGGACGGCGAGGTCGCGACCCCTCAGCCCGGCCGCTACTACGGGGGCTGGATCACCCGCGACGTCGTCGGGCCGTTCAAAGGCGAGGCAGGCACCAGCGGCTGGTGATGCGGACGGCGCCGTCGGCCGTCGGTGCGACCACGGGCTATGCCTCGGCCATCTCCCGCTTGTAGGCCGCGATGCGCTCGCGGAACTCGGGCATCGACGTGCCGAGGATCTGCGTCGCGAGGATCGCCGCGTTCTTGGCGCCGTTGATCGCCACGCACGCGACCGGTACGCCGGTCGGCATCTGCACCATGGACAGCAGCGAGTCGAGCCCGCCAAGATCCGACGTCTTCATCGGGACCGTGATCACCGGCAGCGGCGTGAAGGCAGCGACCACCCCGCCGAGGTGCGCCGACTTGCCGGCCGCTGCGATGAGGACCTTCACGCCGCGTCCAGCGGCGGTCGAGGCCCACTCATGCACGCGGTCGGGGTTGCGGTGAGCGCTCGCCACAAGCATCTCATGCGGGACGCCGAACGCCTCGAGCTGCTCGGCACACTGCTTCATGACGTCCATGTCAGACGTCGAGCCCATCACGATGCCTACCAGGGGGGTCGCCTCGCTCATCGTGCACTCCTTCACTCGGGTCCGTCGTCACATCCCGTGCCGCAACCAGACGCGCCATCACCGAAAAGCAGCTGGCGTTCGTCCGGCGCGAGCGCGTTACGGGCCGAATCGCGCAGACTGTTCAGATGCGCGAACATCGAGCGCTGCATGACCACGGTGAGGTAGCGGCCGCGCTCGGTGAGTGTGAACTCGTCCTCGGTGTCGGTGGCGAAGCCGCCGAACGCGCGGAAGAACGCCACCTCCTTCCACAGGCCGCGCTCGACGCTCACGCCGAAGTCGCGCTCGAACTTCTTCTTGTCGAGCCTCAAGCCGAAGAGCTCCATCAGGAACCGGTAGCGCATGCGATTGGCAAGCGTGGCGGCCGAACTTCCCACCGCGACCGGCATCCGCCCCTCGGCGATCGCCCGGCCGTAATCGCGCAGCGAGAAGGTGGTGAGGTAGATGTCGCCGCGAAGGTAGCTGAACGCGCCGCTACCTATGCCGACATACTCCTCGTAGTCCACGATGTACTCGTCGATCATGCCGCCGCCGACTCGCGAGAACGTCCATGCGGTGGAGAGCTCGAAGGTGTCCGACAGTTCGTCCACGAGGATCTTGTAGTAGCGGCCCTCGCGGTCGTAGTCCACCATGCCGACGGTGCGCTTGAGCTGGTTGGCCACGGCGCGTGAAGCCATCAGCGGATAGAACGTCGTCTGGTTCCCGCCGCTGGCCTTGACCGCCGCGATGTCGGCGCGCAGGATCTCCTCGGTCTGGCTCGGGAAGTTGAAGATCATGTCCACGTTCAGCGAGTGGAAGAAGCCTTCGAGCGACTGCAGGCGCTCGAGGATCTCGGCGCCCGAGCCGTACTTGTCGTAGCGGTCCATCTGCTTGAGCAGGCCGTCGTCGAAGCTCTGCACCCCCACGCTCATGCGCTGCACGCGCTCCTTGAGGGGGTCGAGGATCTCCGGGATCAGGTGGTTGGGGTTCGTCTCGGTGGAGACCTCAAGTGAGCCGAACAGCTCCCGGGCCAGGTCGATCGTTGCGGCGAGCTCGTCCACAAGGATCGTGGGCGTTCCCCCGCCGATGTACAGCGAGTCGAACGTGTAGCCGAGGTCGGCGACCATCCGCATCTGCTCACGCAGGCTGGCGAAGTACGCGCGCGCCGGGTCCTCGGCAAACGGGAAGCGGTTGAAGCTGCAGTACGGGCACAGCCGCTCGCAGAACGGCACGTGCGCGTAGAGCAGGTACGGCTTGCCGGGCTCGGGGCCCGGCAGCGACGGGACCGCCCGGGGCGTGTCGGCGAAGTACCGCTTCTGAGCGACTTCGACGGCGGTCGAAAGCAGACGCTCGGCGAGCACTTACGCCTCCCCGGCCGCCGCGCGGGCGATGTCGGTGCGATACTGCATGCCCTCGAACGAGATCTTCCCGACGGCCTCATACGCGCGCTCCCGTGCCTCGGCGAGCGTGGGGGCAACGGCGGTCACGTTGAGCACCCGACCGCCATGCGTGACGAGTGTACCGTCCTCCTCGAGCGCGGTGCCTGCGTGGTAGACGGTCACGCCGTCGATGGCTTCGGCCTGGGCGATCCCGCTGATGGGCCTTCCGATCTCGTACCCGCCGGGGTAGCCCTCCGATGCGAGGACGACGGAGACGGCCGCATCGCCGGACCACGTGAGCTCGACCTCGGCCAGCGTGCCCTCAACGGTCGCACGCATCACATCCACCAGGTCGGTCTGGAGAAGCGGCAGGACCACCTGCGTCTCCGGATCGCCGAAGCGGGCGTTGTACTCGAGGACCTTGGGGCCCTCTGAGGTGAGCACGAACCCGCCGTAGAGGACGCCGCGGTACGTGACGCCGTCTGCCGCCAGACCGGCCACCGTGCGCTTCATGATGTCGATCATCGCGTCTCTGGTCGCGGCGTCCACGTCCGGCACGGGCGCGTAGACGCCCATACCGCCGGTGTTGGGGCCCTCGTCCCCATCGAGCGCACGCTTGTGGTCGCGCGCGGGAACCATCGGTGCCACGGTCGTGCCGTCGGTGAAGGCAAGCAGTGAGCACTCGGGGCCCTCGAGGAACTCCTCGACGACCACGAGGCTTCCCGCCACTCCGAACTCACCTTCGAGGCAGGCGCGGACAGCGTTGTGCGCCGTCATCGTGTCGCGAGCCACCGTGACGCCCTTGCCGGCAGCGAGGCCGTCTGCCTTCACGACGATCGGCGCTCCGCTCGTCTCGATGTAGGCCGCCGCCTCGGTCTCGTTCTCGAACGCCTGCGCGCTTCCCGTGGGGATCCCGTGGCGCTGCATGAACTCCTTGGCGAACCACTTCGAGCCTTCGATCTCCGCACCGGCGGCGGTCGGGCCGAAGGTCGGGATCCCGTACACGCCGAGGATGTTCACGATGCCATTGACGAGCGGCAACTCCGGCCCCACGACGACGAGGTCCATCTCGTACTGCCGGGCCCAGTGCGCGATGCGGGCCGGGTCGTCAAGATCGAGCTTGAGGTTGGTACCGAGTGCGGCGGTGCCGCCGTTACCCGGCCCGAAGAAGAGCTCAGGCGCGTGCGCTGAGCGCGAGAGCGCAACACCGATAGCGTGCTCACGTCCACCACTGCCGATGACAAGGATTCGCATGGGGCCCCTCCCGGGTACTCCGCGTCTGCCGGCGCGGAATCGCGACGAAGTACCAGCACGGGCATCTTAGCAGACGCCTCCGCGCCTACCCATCGGCAGGCGCGGTGCTGCGCCGCGGACTCTACGGGCGCGGCTCCCAGCGCCGCATGATCGTCTGCTCGCGGCTCGGCCCGACCGCGATCATCGCGACCGGCACCTCGGCAAGGTCCTCGAGGAACGTGATGTAGTCCTGCGCCGCCTTTGGCAGCTCCTCGAACGCCCTGCACCCGGTGATGTCCGTCTTCCAGCCCGGGAGCTCCTCGTAGATCGGCCGTGCGTGATGGAACACGGTCTGGTGGCTCGGCAGGTCGTTGTAGCGGTGGCCCTCGTACTCGTAGGCCACACAGACCTTGATCCGGTCGAGATTGGACAGCACGTCGAGCTTGGTGATGATGAGATCGGTCAGGCCGTTGACCTGCACCGCGTAGCGCGCGATGAGACCGTCGAACCAACCCGGACGGCGCTCGCGTCCCGTGGTCGTGCCGTATTCGGCGCCCACTTCGATGAGGTGGCGACCGGTTTCGTCGGCGAGCTCGGTCGGGAACGGACCGGACCCGACGCGGGTGATGTAGGCCTTGGCGATGCCGAGGACACGGTCGATGCGCCGGGGGCCCACGCCTGTTCCGGTGCACGCACCGCCGGCAGTGGGTGAGCTCGACGTCACGAACGGATAGGTGCCGTGGTCGAGATCGAGCAGCGTGCCCTGAGCGCCCTCGAACAGCACCCACTGGTCGGCTTCAAGAGCGCGGTTGATGATCGTGGTGGTCTCGGCGATGTGCGGCCGGATGCGCTCGGCGTAGACGAGGTACTCCTCGGCGATCTGGTCCACGGTGTACGTGGGCAGGGCGTATACCTTCTCGAGGATGTCGTTCTTCTCGTGCAGTGCGGCCTCGAGCTTCTTGCGGAAGATGTGCTCGTCGGTGAGGTCCTGCACCCGCAGGCCCATGCGCGACGCCTTGTCCATGTACGCCGGCCCGATGCCGCGGCGCGTGGTGCCGATCTCGAGCGAGCCGAGCCTGCGCTCGCTGGCCCCGTCGAGATCGCGGTGGTAGGGCATGATCAGGTGCGCGTTGGCGCTGATGAGCAGGCGGTGCGTGGAGAGCCCGTCGGCCTCAAGGCGGTCCATCTCCTCGAGCAGCACCTTCGGGTCGATCACGCACCCGTTGCCGATGACCGGCGTGATATGCGGGTACATGATGCCGCTCGGGATGAGATGCAGCTTAAGGGTGCGCCCCGCGTGGATGACGGTGTGTCCCGCGTTGTTGCCGCCCTGGAACCGCACGACGTAGTCGAAGTCGTCCGCGATCAGGTCGGTGATCTTGCCCTTACCTTCGTCGCCCCACTGGGCGCCGACGAGGACGATGCCGGCCATGGTGATGGACCCCCTGGTCTGCTCGGCCCCGCGGACTCATCTCTGCCGCTCCCGGGCCGGGCGCTACGCCGGGCGGGCGCAGCGCGCATGTGCCCGCACGCAGCGGACACCCGCGTAGTGTGCCAGATTACGCGCCGTGCGGCTAGTCGAGGGCGCGGTGGAGCAGCGCGTCCGCTTCGGCGTTGCAGGCCGCGCACCCCACTCGGACATCGCCGGTGATCGGCCCGTGAAGCGTGCACCACGCATCCACGACCACACGCCTGCCAAAGCCCAGCATGCCGGCTTTGATGGTCATCCGCAGCTCGAGGTGCGGGCTGCCGTTGGCGGCAAGGACTCCGGGCACGGCGCAGCGCCCGCAGTCGGACGGCTGCCACGGAGCGGAGCGCGGATCGTACGCCGCACGACACTCGCGACGTGACGCGCCCCGCTGGAGGTCCTCGTAGTAGTAGACGCACTCGGCGCCCGACGGTGTGATCACAGCTGCGCTCCTCGGTCAGCCGACATCGGAAGGATACACCCAGACACTGACGGAGTGCCCGGGAGCCGGGCGGGGATACACTACGAGTGACGCACGATGAAGGGAGACGCCATGGCACGCACGGTCTCGTCCACGCGAACAGGCGCGGTACTCGCCCTCGTTCTCGCGCTGGCACTCGCTCTGGCGCTCGCATCCACAGGAGCGTGCACGCCGAAGGAGCCCGCCGGGGAGACACCGGCCGAACAGCCGGGCGACGCGCCCGCTGAGGGCGCCGGAGAGCCCGAAGCCCCCGCCGGAGACGGGGCCACCGAGCCTGACGACACCGACGGCAGCACGACCCCGCCTTCCGGCGAGACGCCCGAGACCGTGGCGGTCCGGCTCTACTGGGTCTCAGCCGGTGAGAACGCGCTCGGCGTGGAGCGTACGGTCCCGTACACGGCTGCGGTCGCTACCGCGGCCATGCGCGAACTGCTCGCCGGACCGACGGCTGCCGAGAAGGCCACGTGGCCGGCCATCGCGACGGCGATCCCCGCCGGCACCCGGCTCCTTGGGCTTTCGGTCGCCGACGGTGTGGCGCGCGTGGACCTGTCCGGTGAGTACGCCTCGGGAGGCGGGACGTTCGGCATGACCGCGCGGCTCGCGCAGGTGGTGTACACACTGACGCAGTTCCCCACCGTCGACGCGGTCGAGTTCTACCTCGACGGCGAGCGCGTCCGCACGTTCTCCGGCGAGGGGATCATCCTCGACGGCCCACAGCGGCCGGCCGACTACTACGACCTGCTGCCGGTGGATGCCTAGGGGCGGTCAGGCGGCTGCGGCCTCGGCCGCTGCTCCCTCGGCGGCCGCGGGCCCGAACACCGTGTCAGTGGCCTTGACGTACCAGGCCGCCGACTGCACCTGGACGATGTAGGCCGCCGCCAGAACGAGAGCGGCCTCAGGCCCGAAGCTCGTCATCGCGATGCCGAGCGCGATCGAGAGATTGCGCATGACGGTGCCGTAGACCACCGCGATGGCGTCCCCGCGGGGGAGCAGCCGTTTGCCGAGCACCGTTGCGAGCAGGAAGTTGAGCGCATAGAACACCATGAGCGGGACGAGGATGCGCAGCACGAGCACCGGGTCGGCGACGATCATGCGCGCCTTGAGAGCGATGGCGAGGAAGACGATGGCCAGCACGCCGAGTGTCGACAGGCCCGGGAAGACCGGCGCGATACGCTGCTTGTACCGTTGCTGACCGTAGCGCCTGACGAGGACCGTGCGCGTGAGCACACCGGCGACCAGCGGGATGCCGACCACGAACACGACAGTGCGGGCGACCTCGGCCATATCGACGGGTACGACGGCGCCGGCCATCACGAGCAGGTAGACCGGCGCGAGCAGTGACGCCGCGATGAGCCCGATCACGGTCATCTTCACAGCGGCCGCCACATTGCCCCTGGCGAAGCCCGTCCAACTGATGGTCATGCCACTGGTGGGGAAGAGCCCCGCAAGCACCATGCCCACGAACAGGCCGGGCTCGTTGCGGAAGAACGCGAACGCGAGGGCCCAGGCGATAACGGGGAGCGCGATGAAGTCGAGGGCCATGGCGATGCCGACGGCCTTGCTGTCACGCAGATCGAGTGCCTCGGCAGGGCGGAAGTTCACGAGCATCGGATAGACCATCAGCATCGTCATCGGCAGGACGAGGGCCTTGAGTCCGGCCACGTCGGCCACGACGCCGACGGCGAGCCCCGCAAGCATCGCGACGGGGATGAGGACGACCAGGCGCTTCGACAGACCGGCAAGCGCGGACACTGCCGGATGCAGGGGTGCGGTGGTGCTGCTCACGATCGGACCTCCGGGCGCTTCTGGATACCCATGGGGGTATAGTATGCGTCCGCGGTCAGCTCGCGTCAACGCGCGGCGTGTGCGGCCGTACCCTGCTTGCGAAGCGCCCAGCGAGCCAGGCCGCTGGCACGGCAGACCTGAGAATGCTCACATCCCCATCTCGCGAAGCACCGCACGCGCCGCCACGAGCCCGCTCGCGCCGGACTGGACGAGCCCGCGCGTGACGCCGGCGCCGTCGCCGATCGCGTACAGCCCCGCCACCTGCGTCTGCAGGTCGGCGCCGAGTTCGAGGCGCGATGAGTAGAACTTGACCTCAACGCCGTACAACAGCGTGTCGTCCGCGGCAACGCCCGGTGCAAGCACGTCCATCGCCTCGAGGAACTCGAGGATGTCCACGAGGTGGCGGTACGGCAGCACGAACGACAGGTCCCCGGGGGTCGCGCCCGACATCGTCGGTTCGACGATCGACTCGGCGATGCGCTTGTCGGTGGAGCGACGACCGGCGCGAAGATCGCCGAGGCGCTGGATCAAGATGCCCTCGCCGAGGAGGTTCGCGAGCCGGGCGATCGAGGTGCCGTAGGTGATCGGCTCCTGGAACGGGTGGGTGAAGCTCTGGCTCACGAGCACGGCGAAGTTCGTGTTGCCGGTCTTGCGGTCGGCGTAGGAGTGGCCGTTGACCGTCACGATGTCGCCATAGCTCTCGGTCGTGACCGCTCCGTAAGGGTTCATGCAGAAGGTGCGGACCTGGTCACCGAAGCGACGCGAGTAGTGGATGAGCTTTGCCTCG
Source organism: Aeromicrobium sp. (assembly GCA_015351705.1). GTDB lineage: Bacteria > Actinomycetota > Coriobacteriia > Anaerosomatales > Anaerosomataceae > JADIIM01. Next base: position 35,650 of record JADIIM010000021.1, read on the forward strand.
TACAAGTGGTCGGTCAGCGGCTCCATCACCGGCGCGGGGACCTCGACCCGGACGCCGATGTCCACGGCATTGCTCACAAGCGGGATGCCGAGTGCGCGCGCCTGCGTTGCCAGCCAGTCCGCGCCGTCGCGCCCTGGTGCCGCGATCACCACGTCTGAGCGGAGCTCGGTGCCATCGACAAGCCTCACGCCACGGGCGTGGCCCCCGTCCACGACAACGGTCTCGGCGCCGGTCTCGGTACGGATCTCAACACCCGCCGATTCGAGGTAGTCGTGCATCGCCTGCAGGACCGCAGGCGACCGGTCGCTTCCGATGTGGCGGACGCGCATAGGGACGAGGCGCATGCCCGCGAGTGTGGCCGCCCTCACGAGGCGCTCCTCGGCAGCCGGAGACGGCGCGTGCACCTCCGGGGTGGCGCCGAACTCGAGCCACACGCGATCGCTGTCCTCGATGAGGCGCTCGAGTTGCGCGGCTCCGACGAAGTCGCCGAGCCAGCCTCCGACGTCGGTGGAGAGCGTGAGCTTGCCGTCGGAGAACGCGCCCGCGCCGCCCCAGCCCGTCATGATCGCGCACGTGGGACAGCCGACGCAGTGCGTCTCGCGCGCGGGACACGAGCGGCGTGCGATCGGCTTGCCTCGCTCGAGGACGACGATCCTCATCCCGGGCCGTGATCGCACCAGCTCTATCGCTGCGAAGATGCCGGCCGGGCCCGCGCCGATGATGATCGCGTCGTATCGCGTCGTGGCCATGCACCCTCCCTGCTCTCGCCTACGCGGACCCGCCCCGCCCGCACACCCGCGGCCTACGGGACGTTCTTCGCCAGCGGCACGAACCGCGTGAAGCGCTCCAGGTATGCGAGCCGACAGTTGTCGGTGGGCCCGTTACGGTGCTTCGCGACGATGATCTCCGCCTCGCCCTTGCCCGGCCGCCCCGCCTCCGGCTCGGCGGTGGGATCGGTGTTGCGGTCGATGAACATCACGACATCAGCGTCCTGTTCGATGGCGCCGGATTCGCGCAGGTCAGAGAGTTGCGGGCGCTTCGATGTGCGCTGCTCCACTGCTCGGGAGAGCTGTGAGAGCGCGATCACGGGCACGTCGAGTTCCTTTGCGAGGATCTTGAGCCCACGTGAGATCTCGGCGATCTCGACCTGGCGGTTCTCAGAACGTCGACCATGCGGCTGCATGAGCTGCAGGTAGTCCACCACGATCAGCCCGTCGGGCTTGTCCCGCAAGAAGCGCCGGGCCTTCGCCCGAACCTCGAAGATCGAGATCGACGGGGTGTCATCGACCGACAGCGGGATCTTCCCCAGCCGGCCGAGCGCCTGCGTGATGAGCGGCCAGTCACCGTCGCCGAGATGGCCAGTGCGCAGGTTCTGGGAGTCGATGCGCGCCTCGGCACACAGGATACGCTGGGCGAGCTGTGCCGAGGACATCTCGAGTGAGAAGACGAGCGTCGGGTGACCCGCCTTGGCCGCGTTGACGGCCAGGTTCAACGCGAACGCGGTCTTGCCCACTGCGGGGCGCGCGGCCAGGATGATCAGGTCGCCCCGGTGCAGGCCGGCCAGGATCTTGTCGAGGTCCGGGAAGCCGGTGGGGACGCCGGTGATCTTGGCCTTGCGCTCGTAGAGCAGCTCGATCTGCTTGAACGCCTCGGCCATGAGCGCGTCGATCGGCTGGAAGTTGGAGGAGACGCGCTTGTTCGTGACGTCGAAGACGAGCTTCTCGGCCTGCTCGACGACGTCGTCCACGTCGTCGGGACTGCCGTAGCTGATCGCCTGGATCCGCGTGGCTGCGTCGATGAGCTGCCGCAGCATCGACGTACGCTTGACGATACCCGCGTAGTACTCGGCGTTGGCCGCCGTCGGCACCGTGCCCGTGATGTCGAGCAGGTACGGCTTCCCGCCGGCCGCCTCCAGATCGCCGCTCGCCTCGAGACGCGCGGCGACGGTGATCTGATCGACCGCCTCACCGCGCGCGTGCAGGTGCCGCACCGCCGCGAATATCTTGCGGTGCGGAGGCCGATAGAAGTCCTCCTCGTTGACGATGGGGACGCACGTCTCGACCGCGTCCGGGGACAGGAACATGGAGCCGAGCAGCGACTGCTCCGCCTCCACGTTGTGCGGCGGTACCCGCTCAGCGAGCGCGCGCGCTCCGTCGTCGGCCATCGTCATCTCCCGTCACACGGGGCGGGACACGCTTCACACGCACGGTGCCCGCCCCGCAGGCAGCTACTCCTGGGCGTCTTCGCTGTCGGCAGCGTCGCCAGCGGCCTCTTCGTCCTCGGACGCGACATCGTCCGCGGCCGCTTCTTCGGCTTCGATCGCCTCGGCGGCCTCGGCCTCGGCCTCGACCTCTGCCTCGAACTGCTCGACCTGCGCCTCGGCGGAAGGCGCCACCACGCCGCCGATCGGCACGACCTTCAGCACGAGCGCCGCAGCGACGTCCTGGTACACCCGGACATCGATCGCGTGGTCGCCCACGGTCTTGATATGCCCGTGCAGGTCCAACCGCTTGCGGTCGACCTCGATCCCGAACTGATCGGCGAGCGCATCGGCGACCATGCCCGAGGTGACCGAGCCGAACAGCTTGCCCGTGTCGCCGGCCTTGGCCTCGATCACCACGGTCTTGCCCGCGATCTGAGCCGCCAGGCCCTCGGCCTCGCTGCGCTTGGCCTCTTCGCGCTTGCGGATGTTGTGCATACGCGCCTCAAGCTGCTTCAGATTGCCCGAGGTGGCCTCAACGGCCATCTTGCGGGGCAGCAGGTAGTTCGCAGCAAAGCCGCGGGCGACTTCGATGACGTCGCCTTCCTTGCCCCGTCCCTTCACATCCGTCAAAAGGATGACCTTCATGACATCTCCTACTCGTTGTGCTCCGCGCGACGGTTCGTCGCAGCGGTAGCTCTCACTTTAGTCCGTGCTCCGGGGAGCCTCAACAACCCCGCACTCTCAGCGCTCCTCGCCCTCGGTGCCGGACGACGGCCCGGCGTCCGTCTCCGCCCCGTCCCGCGGCAGCCGGCGGATGTTGAGCCACACATCCACCAGTCCCGTGAGGCTCACGAGCGGCACCAACGCCTCGGTCACGCCGAGAAGCGTGTAGCCTATCGCCCGCGTACCCCGCGAGAACCCGGCCCGGTCGTACAGGCCGGCGAAGGCCGCGACGCCCTGCAGGAAGAACACCCATCGTGCGACCACAAGCAGGTTCGCGCCCGCTCCCACGAGCGTGTCCGCCATCGGCACACCCATCCTGCCCGCCGCAAGCAACGCGATCGCGACGATCGGCAGGATCGTCATGCGCGGATCGAGGTCGACCTGGCCAAGGGGCGGGAGTGGCCGCAGATCAGCGCCACGCCTGACCCCGATGGTGCCCACCGTGGCGACCACCAGAACAGCGGCGAAGCCGTTCATCGCCACCAGCAGTCCCGGCATGGACGATACGATCGCCTCCTCCATGCCCTCCAGCGCGCCCGTCCGGGCGGCCATCGCCGCCATCTCGGACACCGCCGAGGTGATGAACGCCGACAACGACATGCCGGATGCCGCCGCGAACGCCGAGAGCGTGGCCGCCTGGAGCAGGCTGAGCCCCGCTACGAGTGCGGCGACCGTGCGGTACGGTCCGGACGTGCGCATCAGCGCCACCGCTCCCGGACCGACCAGCCACAGCGATAGGCCCGTCAACGCGGCGAACACGTACGGAGCATGCGGACCCACATCCAGACCGATGATCGGCACGACGACCACATACAGCGTCGGGTGCGCGATCAAAGCGGCCAACGCGCCGGCGAAGACACACGCCGCCGCAGCCATGGCGGACCTGCGAGCGAAGACGAGCGAGGCCAGCCCGGCCGCTGCCACCGGGAGTCCCAAGACCGGGTGCATCACGACCATGAGGACCGCTCCACCGAGCACGGCGAAGAGGTCTCTCGCGGGCTGTCGGCGCTCGCGTAGCGTCACGTCGCTACCTGCGGCCCTTGCCATCGACCTTCCCGCTCACGACCGGAACGGTGTAGGGGACCAGCGCCATCTCACGGGCCCGCTTCACGGCCGTCGAGAGCTGGTGCTGGTGCTGTGCGCAGTTGCCCGAGACACGGCGCGGCTTGATCTTGCCACGGTCGGTCATGTACTTGCGCAGCATGTTGACGTCCTTGTAGTCGATGTAGTCGACCTTGTCCTTGCAGAACGCGCAGTAGCGGCGCTTCGGCTTCCTCGAGTAATCACTCATGTGCGTACCTCCTTCCAGACCCCGGATGGGGCGGTGTTCGATCCGCGGGGCGGGAGGGTACCGCCCGCGGTGTCAGTGGTGCTAGAACGGGATCTCCTCGCCGAGGTCATCAGCGCTCTCGCCGCCAGACGGCGCAGCGGGTGCGGAGTAGCCGCCCGAGCCGCCGTCGCGCGAAGACAGGAACTCCACCTCGTCGGCGATGACCTCGATGGCGCTGCGCTTCTCACCTTGCTGCGTCTCCCACTGGCGCCACCGCAACTTGCCTTCGATGGCAACCTTCTGGCCCTTGGACAGGAAGCGCGAGAGCGCTTCACCCCGCGCGCCGAAGACGGTGACATCGATGAAGTTCGGGTAGTCTTCCCACTCGCCCGTCTGCTGGTTCTTGCGCCGATCGTTCACGGCAACGCCCAGCTTCAGAACGCTCATGCCGCCACCAGTGGCACGGAGCTCAGGGTCACGCGTCAGGTTGCCGGAGATCACCACTCTGTTGATGCTCATGTCTTTCCACCTCGCTACTTGAGACCGGTCCATACGGCCCGACCAGGACTACGCCGAAGCCAGATCGTCACGACGGACGATCATGAAGCGCAGCACCTGATCGGTGATGTGCAGAACGCGGTCGAGCTCGGCGACGGTGGCGGGGTCGGCGTGGAAGAGGTCCACCTGGTAGTCGCCCTCCTCGTTGTGCGCGATCTCGTGCGCAAGGCGGCGCTTGCCCCAGGACTCCTCGGAATCGACCGTGCCGCCCTCAGCGGTGATGATGGTCCGGACCTTCTCCAGGACCGCCTCACGAGCCTCGTCTTCGAGGTTGGGGCGCATGATGAGCATGAGTTCATAAGCCTTCACTGTTTCACCTCCCTTGGACTGATGCGGCCCCGGGACTGGTGAAGGCGCTGCCCGGGGCAGGAAATGAAGCTTTCGAAGTGTAGCAGAGGCCCGACCTTCCCTCAACACCGTGTACCCTACCTCTCTGACACACCTCTGGCTTCCTTCCTCGCCTATCTTCACGACCGGTACTGACACGCACCGGCTGCGTGCTCCCTGCGGCGTGCGACGATGAGCACCAATACCGCAGCCCCGGCGTATACGGCGGCGAAGCCGGCCAGACCGCCCGCCGGCAGCGTCACGCCGCGAACCGCCCACCACCGCCACCCCGCCCCCGCCGGCCCGGCCACGGCCAGCGCGGAGGGCACCGGCAGATCGGCGGAGCGCAGTACGGTGTGTCGCGCACGCATCGATGCGGCGCGCGCGTCACCCGGCCGGACCTCCGATTCGCTCTGCATCGCGCTCGCGGTGATCTCTCCGCCTTGAGTCACCGGCGCATCGCCGGCCAGCGGCTCGGCCACAGCGACCGTGCCGGCCGACAGGACGGCATCCGCGGCCGTGGAGTTGGTGATCACGGTCTGCGCCTGACTCGCAGCGGCCGAAGCGGCTGTCTGACCGACGAGCGGGTCAGTCCCCGGCGTCGCCGGAACGAGATCGGCAGGGGGTTCCGCGGCGTGTCCGCCGCCTGCGATGGGCAGGAAGCCGGTCGGGTCCAGGTACGTGTCGCCCCTCCGCAGCCCGAGATGCAGATGCGGACCGGGACACGAGTCGTCACCGCGGTCGGCCACCGTGCCGACCACCTCACCCGCGCCTACCTGGTCTCCGGCGGTCACGAAGACGTCGCCGAGCGGAAGGAGGCTCACGCGCAGGCCGTCGCCGAGCTCGATGGTCACCGCGCCGCACGTGCCCCCGCCATCGGCCGGAACCCGTCCGGCGAACGTGATCACTCCGGATGCGGGGGACGCTGCCTCGGCACCGGCTGCCGCGGCCAGGTCCACGCCCCTGTGCGTGCCACTCACGCAGCTCACGCCGTACGGCGTGACGATCACGCACCCCGCCACTGGAGGTGACCACTCGGCGGCATGTGCGGGCGCGCACGCGGCCACAGCCAGCCATACCAGCACAGAGACGGCGAGCATGCGTACGATTGTTCGCGATCGCATCGACCACTCCTCTCGACGGTCCGCCGGAGAGGGGGTCGGCGAAGAATCGAACCTGTGTTCGGTATGTTAGCCGATGCTCGCGACCCTGCGGTGCCTTTGGGACGAACGGCACCGTCCGGCGACAGGCGGAGCAACATGCATGCGAAGGGCCCCGTGACCGGGGCCCTCGGGATCTCATGGAGCGGGTGACGGGACTCGAACCCGCGACACTCGGCTTGGGAAGCCGATGCTCTACCACTGAGCTACACCCGCGATGCGCCTGCATAGTGTAGGACACCGCTGGAGAGGGTCGCAAATCCTGGACCCCCCCGGTACCGCCAAGCCCTATATGCCGGTGAGCGCCTTCTTGAGCGCACGCTCATGCTCGACGTTCGTGAAGGCGATGACCGTGTCTCCGGGCTGCATCTCCGTGTCGCCGTGGACAGCGAACGCGTCCTCACCCCGGATGATGGCGATGATCAGGCAGTCGCCCGGCAGGTCCAGGTCGGCGACGCGCTTGCCGCACACCACACATCGGTCCACCGGCAGCTCGACCTCCACGATCGCCATGTCGCCCTTGCGCAGCGACATCAGCGTCCTGATGTCGCCGATGACGGTCTCCTCCTCGATCAGCCGGCTGATGATCGTGGTCGATGAGATGGCTTCGATGCCGAGTGCGTGGAAGATGCTCTCGTTCTTGGGGTTGTTCACGCGCGCGACGGCGCGCGGGACGCCGAAGGCCACCTTTGCGAGCTGGCATGCGACGAGGTTGTCATCATCATCACCGGTCGCGGCGACGAACACGTCGGCCCTGCTGACGCCGGCGTCCTCCTGATAGACCGAATCACACCCGTCGCCATGGATGATCAGCGGCGCGCCCGGGAGTTCGATGGCGAGCTTGTGCGCGATCTCCTCACGCTTCTCGATGAGCGCCACCGTGTGGCTGCGCTCGAGCAGGGTCCTCGCCAGATACGACGCGACCTTGCCGCCTCCGTTGATCACGACGTACATCGCTCAGTCCCCCATGTAGCGCTCGACTTTGGGGAACGAGTCATCTTTGACGGCGCCGAAGATGATGTCGCCCTCATGGAGCACAAGGTCGTCGTCGGGCACGTGCGACGCCGGCCCGCGGGTGACGGCGAAGATGCGGAACCGGTGCGCGATCTCGATGTCGGAGACACGCTTTCCCTCCACCGCCGGACCGGCCTTGAACTCGATGACCTCGATGTCGTCGACTGTGTTCAAGTGATGCCCATGGCCGGACTTGATCTTCTCCATCAGGTTCTCGGCCACGAGCGTCGTGCCGCACACGTAGTCGAGGTCCAGTTGCTGGTACGTTCGCTCGCGCACGGGATTGTAGAGACGTGCGACCACGTGCGGCACGCCGAATATCTTGCGGGCGACCTCAGCCGCCATGAGGTTGGTGTTGTCCAGGTCCGTGACCGCGGCAAAGGCGTCCGCCTCGCGGATCCCGGCCTGCTCGAGGATCTCCTCGTCGAAGCCGAGGCCCTTGATGGTGACGCCGTTGAACGTGGTACCGAGACGGCGGAAGGCGCTGTCGTCACGGTCGATGACGACCACGTTGTGGCCCTCGACGGACAGCATCGTGGCAAGCTGGGAGCCGACCCGGCCACACCCCACGACGACGATGTTCAACGCGCATCCGTCCTTACGGTCGGGCCAGGCCACGAAGGCCTGCCTCGGTCAGGGCGACAACGCCCGACGCTACTCCTGCCGCCGTGCGTCGTCAATATCGTACCCGCTCCAGACGCCGAGGTGGACGCCCCTGCCGGGACGCCCACCTCGAACACGCGAACGCGTGGAGCGCTGTTACTTGCCGATCTTGAAGATCTTCGTCCCGCACTCGGGGCACAGGCCCTGGGTGGCCGGGCGGCCGTTCTTCATCACGATGTCCTGAGCGTCCTTGATCTCACGCTTGGCCTTGCACTTGACGCAGTAACCTTCCTTGGCCGCCATGCGCCCTACCTCCTCGAGTCCGTTGGCAGGCACCTCTCCGCGAGGGCCTTACACACTTCGGAGCCCTCGTGCTCCGAAGAAACTATACACCGTTGTTACCCGCTGTGAAGCGCATGCGACGTGCAAGCACCACGCACGCCGCCCCGCACACGACGACGAGAAGCCCCCACACCGCTCCCGAGGCAACCCAGAACGCGGTCGGAAAGACGCGTATGAGCAGGGCGTCTGCGGGGAACATCCAGGTCCCCGGGGCGAAGAACAGGTCGTGGAAACGAGCGAAGAGCACGTCGAAATCGGCAAGCCCGGCGAGCATCACGAGCGCGGGAGCTACGACCAGGACGGCGCCCCCGAGGCGCAGCGACGCACGCACGCGCCTTCGAGCGGAAGCCGTGCGCAGGCGCACTGAGGCCCACAGACCCCACAGGCCGCCGAGGGCCAGCGCGAGCCAGCGCGCGGG
>JADIIM010000022.1 GCA_015351705.1 Aeromicrobium sp.
CTCGGCGGCGATGGCCCGCGCGAGCGGCGCGTAGGAGCGGGGATCCACGCGGCCACCGGGGTACAGCACGAGGCCGGTCGTCGGTGCATCGCCGGCTGGCTCGAACAACCATCCGGTCGCAAGCGTCGTCACGGAGACGTCCGGCCCGCTCTCAAGCGCATCGATCGCCTCGGGAAGAGGGCCGAGCGGGTTCGACGCCCAGATGACGAAACCGGCCACCGCGATCGTGAGCAGGACGAAGAAGACCAGGGCGGCGGCACGGACCGTGCCACGCTCGATGAGGTGCAGTCGCCGTTCGACACCGAAGGCCATCTCGCTCCGTTCGTCGGAAAGGTGGGTTGGCGTGCGCGCGCACGTCGAGTAGTATCGCGCCTGGGCACGCTGTTTGCACCTGTGCGCCCGGAAGCAGGTCGCCTCGGGGGATGCGACACGCAGTCCGGACCGAAGGACAGTGGCGCACGGGTCGTGCGTGAAGAAGGGGTGCACATGGCGCGACGCATCCTCCTTGTGGAGGACAACCCTCAGAACCGGTACTTGATGACCTATCTGCTGGAGAGCAAGGGTCACGTGGTCGATGTCGCCGAGGACGGCGAGCAGGCACTCACGATCCTTGAAGACCAGGTGCCCGACCTCATCTTGATGGACATGCAGCTTCCCAGGGTGGACGGCTACGAGGCCACACGGCGCATCAAGGCCGACGATCGTCTGCGCTCCGTGCCGCTGGTGGCGCTCACCGCCCACTCGATGAAGGGCGACCGCGCCCGTGCGGTGGATGCCGGCTGCGACGCGTTCGTGAGCAAGCCGGTCGATGCCGAGGAGATCCTTGCGCTCGTGGAGCGCATGACCGCCACCACGTGATCCGGGCGACTCCGGCCCCGCACACTCGCGCGGGCCCTCCCGACCCCCTATACTGATGCTCTGCGCCCGGCGCTCCGGTCCGGGTCTCGGGCGGCGGTACGTCGTGAACCTGGTCAGGTCCGGAAGGAAGCAGCCATAAGCGGCCTCTGCCGGGTGTCCGAGGCTCGGACCCGAGCGCCGGAGCGCGCACGGCGGCCTGTCGCCGCCTGACACGTCCGCAATCACGCCCTCGCGAGGAGCGCGCACCGTATGGCCCATCTGTCCTGGTATCGCAAGTACCGGCCGCAGACCTTCTCCGACGTGGTCGGCCAGGAGCACATCGAGCGCACGCTCAGCAACGCCGTGTCCGAGGGGACCGTGTCCCATCTCTACCTGTTCACCGGCCCGCGCGGCACCGGGAAGACGACCACGGCGCGCATCCTTGCCAAGGCGCTCAACTGCGAGCAGGGGCCCACGCCGAAGCCGGACGACACGTGCGACCAGTGCCGTGCGATCGCCGATGGCGTGCACCCCGATGTCCAGGAACTCGACGCGGCCTCGCGCCGCGGCATCGATGACGTTCGCGAGCAGATCATCGGGCGAGTGAGCTTCGCGCCATCGCGAGGGACCTGGAAGGTCTACATCATCGACGAGGTGCACATGCTCACGCGCGAGGCGTTCAACGCCTTGCTCAAGACCTTCGAGGAGCCACCGCCCAACACGATCTTCATCCTTGCCACCACCGATCCGCACAAGGTGCCGGAGACGATCCACTCCCGGTGCCAGCGGTTCGACTTCCGCCGCATCTCGGTGGAGGACATCGTCGGGCGCCTGCGCCACATCGCCGATGCCGAGGGCGTGAACGTGCCCGACGGCGCGCTCACGCTCATCGCGCGACACGCCCGCGGCGGACTGCGCGACGCGATCGCCACGCTCGAGCAACTCGCATCCTTCGGCGGCGGCGTGATCGCGCTCGACGACGTCGAGGGCCTCCTCGGCGAGGTGGATGCCGAGCTGCTGTTCGGGGCGACCGAGCTGATCATCGAGCGAGACGTGGCCGCGGCGTTCCGGCTGGTTGCCCGGCTCGCCGAAGAGGGCATCGACATGTCCGAGTTCGTGAAGGGGCTCGTGCGCCACATGCGCGACCTCTTCGTGATCGCGGCGGTGGGGGCCGATGGCGCCGTGGACACCACGAGTGAGGACCTCGGCCGCATCGAGAGCCAGGCCGCGCGGCTGGGGGCAGAGCGCACCGCTCGCGTGCTCGACGTCCTGGCGCGGCTGACCACCGAACTGCGCTACGCCGCGGACCAGCGCCTTACCGTGGAGGTCGCCCTCACGCGCATGGCCCGCCCGCAGGCCGACCTGACCCTGGAGGCGCTCGCCGAGCGGGTCACCGCGCTCGAGGCCGGGGCGCCCATCCGTGAGATGCTCGCGCCGGCGCCGGTCGTCCCACAGCCCGCTTCCCCGGCGAAGGCGTCCAAGCCGGCTCGGGCCGAGTCGTCCCCACCCGCGGTGAAGGCCGGAGAGGATGCCGCCGCGCCGCCCGGTGCGGCCGAGGCGTCTACGCCGCCGCGCGCGGAGGCTCCGGCCGGCGGCCTGGACGTCGCTGCGGTCAAGCGGGCATGGCCCGCCGTTCTCGCCGAGTTCAAGAAGGTGCGCCCGTCGCGCTCGCACCTGTTCGCCGGCACCGAGGTGGAGCTCGCCGACGGCACGTTGGTGATCGAGTTCCCCGCGGACCAGGCGTTCGCGATGAAGCTCGCCGCCGAGGGCGATACCCTTGAGCTGTTGCGTCGTAGCACCGCAAGCGTGCTCGGCGTGGAACCGGCGATCGAGTCTCGCCTCGGCCGCGCTGGTTCCTCCGACGGGAGCCGGGCGGTCCCCGCGCAGGCGCCTGTCGAGCCGGGAGCGGCGCCGGACACGGCGGCATCGGTCGGACCGGCACAGGACGGCGGGTCCACAGCCGCTGAAGGTTCCGCGCCCGAGGCGCCCGCGGGCCTGGAGGCGCAGGTCATCGCCGAGCTCGGCGCCGAGATCATCGAGGACGTCACACCCGAGAGTTAGGCTGTTCTCACGGAACGGAGACCCTATGAAGCCGAACATGCAGAACATGATGAAGCAGGCGCAGCGCATGCAGGCCGAGATGGCCCGCGTGCAGGAGGAGCTCGCTGACGAGCGCGTGGAGGCGTCGGTCGGCGGCGGGGCGGTCAAGGTCGTCATGACCGGTGCGCTCACGGTGGACTCGGTTGCCATCGATGCCTCGGCGCTCGACCCCGACGACATCGCGATGCTCGAGGACATGGTGGCGGCAGCCGTCAACGAGGCGCTGCGCCAGGCGCAGGACCTCGCTGGCCGGAAGATGAGTGCCGTCACCGGCGGACTCGGCCTTCCCGGAGGGCTCTTCTAGCCATGGCGCTCTACGCGCAGCCGATCGTCCGCCTGCTCGAGGAGCTCGAGCGGCTACCCGGCATCGGCCCCAAGTCGGCGCAGCGTCTCGCGTATCACATCCTGCGCGGGGACGCCGACGCGGCCGAGCGGCTGGCCGAGGCGATCGTGGAGGTCAAGCGCAAGGTGCGCTTCTGCGCACGGTGCTTCAACTTCGCCGAGGGCGAACTGTGCGAGATCTGCGACGACCCACGCCGTGACCTGTCGGCGCTGTGCGTCGTGGAGGAGCCCCGGGACGTCGTCGCCATCGAACGGACGGGGGAGTTCCGGGGCACGTACCACGTCCTGCAGGGCGCGATATCGCCCATCGACGGCATCGGGCCGGATCAACTGCGCGTACGCGAGCTTGTCTCGCGGCTCGGCGAGAGCGACGTGACCGAGGTCATCGTCGCCACCGACCCCGACATCGAGGGCGAGACCACGGCGCTGTACATCGCCCGGCTGATCAAGCCCCTGGGGATCCGCGTCACACGGATCGCGTCCGGCCTGCCGGTGGGTGGAGACCTCGAATTCGCCGACGAGGTGACGCTCGGGCGTGCGCTCGAGGCGCGTCGGGACATGTGATTTACAGTTTCTTGCTACCGTTCACCGATTCGCGTCCACCACTCGCAGGCGCAGGTGCACCGCTCGCCGCCACTGCGCCCGTATCCTGTAACGGCTCACCTGCTCCCGCCCGTTTCCTGGCGCACATCCCGCATCGGACGTGAGGCGGCAGCACTATCTGGAGGAAGGGGAGATCCATGCAGCAGCTGACGGAGATCCGTTGGCATGCGAGAGCCGGCCAGGGTGCCGTCACGGCGGCCAAAGTCGTCGCCGAGACCGCGCTGGCCGCGGACCAGTATCTCCAGGCCATGCCTGAGTACGGTCCGGAGCGCATGGGCGCGCCGATCAAGGCGTTCACGCGCATCAGCTCCGAGCCGATCGAGATCCACTGCAACATCGAGGAGCCCGACATCGTCATCGTTCTGGACGACTCGCTGCTCGAGATCATCGACGTCGCCGAGGGCATCCACCCCGAAGGCGCCATCATCGTCAACACGTGCACGCCCCCCGAGCAGGTCCGCACCGCCCTCGGCGTGGCAGACTCGGTCAAGGTGGCGTGTGTCGACGCTTCCGGCATCGCGCTCGACACCATCAAGCGGGACATCCCCAACACCCCGATGGTGGGTGCCCTGATCAAGGTGGCAGGCGTCGTTGACATGGACTCGTTCAAGGGCCTGCTCGCCAAGAACCTGTCGAAGAAGTTCGGCCAGGAGATGATCGACGCCAACTGGGCCTCGGTCGACCGCGCGTACGAGGAGGTGACCGTGGCATGAAGTGGGACATCTCCCAGATGAGCGAGTGGACGTACAAGGACTTCCCGCCGGCGGCCGTGATCCCCGAGGCGGGCAACAGCCACTACTACATCACCGGCGGTTGGCGCAGCGAGCGTCCGGTCCGCAGTGACGAGAAGTGCACCCAGTGCCTGCTGTGCTGGATCGTGTGCCCCGACACATCGGTCATGGTCGCCGACGAGAAGGTCGTCGACTTCGATCTCGACCATTGCAAGGGCTGCGGCATCTGCGCGCAGGTCTGCCCGGTCGACGCGATCGACATGGTCCCTGAAGGCTGCGACCTGCCGGGGGTGAAGTAGATGCCCGAGCACAAGACACTCGCCGCCACCGGCAACTCGGTCGTCGCCGAGGCGATGCGCCAGTGCAAGCCCGACGTGGTGGCGGCCTACCCGATCACGCCGCAGACGACGATCGTCGAGGAGTTCGCGGCGTTCGTGGCCAAGGGTAAGACGCACTGTGAGTATGTGACCGTCGAAAGCGAGCACTCGGCGATGAGCGCGTGCATCGGCGCTTCGGCGGCCGGGGCCCGCGTCATGACCGCCACCGCCTCACAGGGCCTCGCGCTCATGTGGGAGGAACTCTACATCGCGAGCGGCATGCGTCTGCCGATCGTCATGGCCAACGCCAACCGCGCGCTCTCCGCGCCGATCAACATCCACTGCGATCACAGCGACATCATGGGCGCGCGCGACGCGGGATGGGTCACGCTGTTCGCCGAGACCGCGCAGGAGGCGTACGACAACACCATCATGTCGGTGCGTATCGCCGAGCACCCTGACGTGCTCCTGCCGGTCATGAGTTGCCTGGACGGCTTCATCACCACGCACTCGATCGATCGCGTCTCGGTCATGGACGACGAATCGATCGCCGGTTTCGTGGGCGACTACGAGCCGCAGAACGCGCTGCTCGATACCGACAACCCGGTGGCGCACGGCAACTTCTCCGGGCTCGGCGGTCCGTACTTCGAGTTCAAGAAGCAGCAGCGCGAGGCGATCGAGAACTCCCGTGCGGTCATCAAGTCCGTGGGCGAGGAGTACAGCGCGCTGTCCGGTCGTCCGTTCGACGTCATCGAGACCTGGGGCATGGAAGACGCCGAGGTCGCGGTGGTGGTCATCGGCTCGACCGCCGGCAACGCCCGGACGGTCGCCCGCCACCTGCGCGCCGACGGCAAGAAGGTCGGTGTGGTCAAGGTGCGCGTCTGGCGTCCGTTCCCGTACGCGGAGATCGCCGCGGCGCTCAAGGGGCTGAAGGCTGTTGCGGTCCTCGATCGCTCTGAGTCCTTCGGCGCCGAGGGCGGTCCGCTGTTCCTCGAGGTCCGCAGCGCACTCTACGACCTCGCCGAGCGCGTTCCGGTCGTCAACTACATCTACGGCCTCGGCGGCTCGGATGTGAAGCTCGAGCTCATCGAGCAGGTGTTCACCGACCTTGCCGACATCGCCGCGGGTGCCGCGGCTCCCGCCGGGCTGGTCTACCTCGGCGCGCGAGAGGAGGCGTAAGCCATGGCGAATCTGAAGGAACTCACGCATCGCGAGGACCGTCTGGCCGGCGGCCACCGCCTGTGCGCCGGATGCGGGGCGTCGATCGCCGTGCGGCAGGTGCTGCTCGGGGCCGGCGAGGATCCGGTCGTGGTGGGTTGTGCCACCGGGTGCCTCGAGGTCTCGACCACGATCTACCCCTACTCCTCGTGGAAGACCCCGTTCATCCACAACGCGTTCGAGAACTCCTCGGCGACGATCTCCGGTGTGGAGGCCGCTTTCAACGGCCTGAAGCGCGCCGGCAAGATCGACCCCGACAAGAAGGTCCGCTTCGTCGCCTTCGGCGGTGACGGCGGCACGTACGACATCGGACTACAGGCGCTTTCCGGCGCTATGGAGCGCGGGCACGACATGGTGTACGTCTGCTACGACAATGGCGCGTACATGAACACCGGCATCCAGCGCTCCTCGGCCACGCCGAAGGGCGCGTGGGCGACCACAGCCGAGGTGGGCAGCGCTCAGCCGGGCAAGCAGCAGAAGCGCAAGGACCTCACCGCGATCATCGCCGCCCACGGCGTTCCGTACGTGGCGCAGGCGTCGGTCTCGCACTGGAAGGACCTCACCACCAAGGCCGAGAAGGCGTTCAACACCCCCGGTGCTGCGTTCATCAACGTCTTCGCGCCCTGCCCGCGCGGCTGGCGCACGCCGTCGAGCGCGACGATCGAGATCGCCAAGAGCGCCGTGCAGACCGGCTTCTGGCCGCTGTACGAGGTGGAAGACGGCGTGTGGCGTCAGACGGTCAAGGTGCACAACCGCAAGCCGGTCGAGGAGTTCTTGAAGCCGCAGGGCCGGTTCAAGCACCTGTTCGCCCCCGGCAACGAGGCGTTGCTCGCGGAGATCCAGGCCGACGTGGACCGCTCGTGGGACCAACTGCTGGCACGCTGCTCGCAGGACTGAGCGCGCGCATCGCAAGCCGGCTCGATCCGATCGGAGCCCCGGCGCTCAGCGCCGGGGCTCCGATGCTAGAATGTGTGTACCGTTGGTCGTGCGCAGCTTGAGAGGCCGAGAGCCCGTGTGTCGTCAGCAGGTCATCGCGAAAGCCCACACTTCATGAGGTTCAACCTCTTCGGCCGTCATCTCTACACACAGCTCGTCTGGCCGCTGGTCCTGGGGGCCACGATCGTGGCCGTGCTCGCGACCATCGCCGCTGTGCGCGTCATCGAGTCCCAGGTACTCGACTGGGTCGATCGCAACGGACAGTCGGTCGCTTCCGTCGTTTCGACGCGGCTTGGCCATCGTGCTACTTCCGTGGAGCGGTCACTGGAGCTCATCAGCGCCGATCCGCGCTTCATCGCCGCCATCGAGGCTGGCGATGAGGAGGCGATGGAAGACTACCTCGCCTTTGCGGAACTTGCCATCCGGGCGGACACGCTCATGCTCCTCGGCGACGAAGATCGGGTCATCGTGTCGGTCGGGGAGACGACGATGCCCGAGGGCTCCGTACCCTTCCCGGCCGTGGGGGACCTCGCGGGCAGCGCGATACGCCTGGCGGAGCTTGCCGGTGAGAGTGTGGTCACCGTCACGGTTCCGGTTGCGGATGACCTGCCGGGTGAGCGCCTCCTGGTTGCCACCATCGCGCTTGATGACGCGCGCCTCGCCGATATCGGCCTGGGCCTCGATGCGGTCTTCGGCCTGGCCGACGGCGATGGGACCCTCATCGCCCTCAGCGCCCCTGACACTGTGCCTGAGGACGAGGTCCAGAGCCTCCTGGAGCGGGTCGCCTCTGAAGTCCCCGGGGCGCTTGCGGGGCGCGATCTCGATGAAGGCGCGGTCGACGCGAGGCTCGGCGACGCCGGGTACCGGATGGTCCTGCACCCCCTGAACGATGTGCTCCCCAACCCGTCCGGCTACGTCGTGGTGTCGATCGTGAGCACCGCGCTCGCGGACGAAGCACGTGCCACCACGTTCTCGCTCATCGGTATGTGGTTCACACTCGGCCTGGTGGCGCTCGCGGGACTCAGCTGGTACCTGCGTCGCACGGTGTCCGATCCGCTCGTCCGGCTCTCGAAGAGCGCCACGCGCGTGAGTGGTGGTGACTTCCAGCCGGTCCCGGCGATCGCGGGGCACAACGAGATCGCGATGCTCGCCGACGACTTCAACCGCATGACGGACTCACTGCGCGAGCGTAGCGAGTCGCTCACCAAGAAGGTGCTCGAACTCGCCACACTCTACGAGATGAGCCGCTCCCTCGGGTCGACGCTCGAGCTTGATGCGCTGCTTGACTCGGTCCTGGACTCGGCGATGCGGATCTTTGACGTCGAGGTCGGCTACGTGACGATGGTCGACCGGGAGACCGGAACCCTCGAGCCGATCTCCTGGCGCGGTGTGGACCTCTCCCGCATGGACGAGGCGTCGATCCGCGGCTCGATGGCCGAGTGGGTCGTGCGCGAAGGCCGCCCTCTCATCTTCAATCCGTCGAGCGAAGAGGGCGAGAGCCGCGCCAGCGCTGCTGATCCCGCCAGCGGAGCGGTTGCGGCACTGTGTGTGCCACTGCTCTCCTCCGAGGGGACGCTCGGCGCGATCACCGTCGGGTCCCATCATACGGACCGGCGTTTCGCCTCAGACGACGTGCGCCTGCTCTCCACCATCGCCAACCATGTCACGATCGCCGTCGGCAATATCGGGCTGTTCTCAAGCGTCCAGGAGGCGTACCTGGCGACCGTCCGCGCCCTGGCCGCGGCGGTCGACGCCAAAGACCCGTACACGCGCGGCCACTCCGACGGCGTCGCCCGCTACGCGCTCATGATCGGCGAGGCCGCCGGCGTCTCGCAGGAGCAGATGACCGCGCTCGAGATGGCGGCGTACCTGCATGACATCGGGAAGATCGGCATCAGCGAGGACATCCTGCTCAAGCCCGGCAAACTGACCGATGCCGAGATGAGCCAGATGCGGCACCACCCGCTGATCGGCGCCAACATCCTGAAGCCGGTCGCGTTCCCCTGGCCCATAGCGCCGATCGTCAGACACCATCACGAGCACTATGACGGTGGCGGCTACCCCGCAGGGCTCCGTGGCGAGGAGATCCCGTTCCTGGCGCGGGTGCTGACGGTCGCCGACGCGTTCGAGGCGATGGTGGCCGACCGTCCGTATCGCCGTGGGCGCTCGCAGCAAGAGGCCATCCTCGAGTTGCGCCGCTGCTCGGGCTCGCAGTTCGACCCGCGGGTCGTCGACACGTTCATCGAGGTCCTGGAGTCGGTCGGCACGCTCACGCCGTACGACGACGGTGACGACGACGACATCGGTTGCGAGGAGGCCGAGGCGGTCCTCGTCGCGCTTTGCGACGGCATGTTCGCGAGCTTCAGGCGCCTCGGCGGGCCTCGGCTCGCGTCGAACCTTGAGGGCGCGATCAACGAGGCGTTCGCCGCACACGACGCGGCGTTCTCGTTCAACGCCGGCCGTCTGGTGGTAGAAGGCCGCGACTCGGACGGCGAGCTCACCGACCGGCTCGTAGGGGCGGTGCAGATCATCGCCGAGCGTATCGAGGACGCGTCGGGCTCGGGGCTTGCCGAGCACTTCCTGGGTGAGGCGGTGAGCACGCTTCCCGAGCGGATGCGGCGGTGCGCCGCCAGGCTCGGGTTCCCCGCTTCGCTGTAGTCTCGCCGATTGCTGGTACACTATCTCGCACTGTTCGACGTGCGGCGCTCGCGCTCGGCATCAGCCTGGAGCCGTGTGTCGACCGTCCGATGCGAGGTTCGAATGCCCATCATCGTTCAGAAGTACGGCGGCACCTCGGTCGGCTCGCCCGAGCGTATCCGCGCTGTGGCCGAGCGTATCGTGCGCGCCAAGGAGACCGGCGCGGGCGTCGTCGCGGTCGTCTCAGCGATGGGCGACGTGACCGACGAGTTGGTCGCTCTGGCCGCAGCCGTCGACCCCGAGCCGCCCGAGCGGGAGATGGACATGCTGCTCGCCACCGGTGAGCAGGTCTCGATCGCGCTTCTGGCGATGGCGATCCACGCTCTGGGACACGAGGCGATCTCGTTCACCGGCCCGCAGGTCGGTATCGTCACCGACCACGGGCACACCAAGGCGAAGATCCTCGAGGTGAGGGCCGACCGGGTCCGCGAGGCTCTGGACCAGGGCCGCATCGTCATCGTGGCCGGCTTCCAGGGGGTGACCGCCGACGGCAGCATCACGACCCTCGGCCGAGGTGGTTCGGACACCACGGCGGTCGCGGTGGCGGCGGGCGTGCGTGCAGACGTATGCGAGATCTACACGGACGTCGATGGTGTCTATACCGCCGACCCCCGCGTCGTGCCCTCGGCCAGGAAGATCGACGAGATCTCCTACGAGGAGATGCTCGAGCTTGCCGCAAGCGGTGCAGGGGTCCTCAATCTCCGTGCGGTCGAGTTCGCGCGGAACCACGACGTGGTGATCCACTGCCGTTCGAGTTTCACCGAAGCGCCAGGAACCGTCGTCAAGGAGGCTGACGGAACAATGGAACAGGCGATCATCTCAGGCGTCGCGCACGACACCTCCGAGGCGAAGGTCACGATCCGTGACGTTCCCGACCGCCCGGGTGTCGCCGCCACGGTCTTCACGCGGATGGCCGACGCGAACGTGAACGTGGACATGATCATCCAGAACGTCTCCGAGGCCGGTACGACCGACATCTCCTTCACCACGCCCGAGACGGACCTGGTCCGCGCGCGACGGACCGCCGCGGCGGTGGTCGAGGAGCTCGCCGCGCGTGACTTCACGGTCGACGAGTCGATCGCGAAGGTGTCACTCGTGGGCGCGGGCATGAAGACGCATCCGGGTGTCGCGGCCCAGATGTTCCGCGCCCTGTCCGATGCCGGCGTCAACATCGATCTCATCTCGACGTCCACGATCCGCGTGACGTGTGTGGTCGACGGGCATCAGGTGCACGATGCCGTCCGCGCGCTCCACGACAGCTTCGGCCTCGCCACGGGCGAGGTCATCGCCGAGTCCATACCTGGTTGCGGAGAGGGTGATCGCTGATGGTCTGGGAGCACACCATGCCGGAGCGCCCGGTGGTCGCGGTCGCCGGCGTGACCGGTGCCGTCGGTACCGAGATGCTCGCCGTACTCGAGCAGCGTTCGTTCCCGGCCGAGCGCGTGGTCGCGCTGGCTTCGGCGCGCTCCGCGGGCAAGCGCGTTCCGTACGCGGGTACGGAGCTCGTGGTCCAGGAGATGACCGAGCAGAGCTTCGCAGGCGTGGACATCGCGCTGTTCAGCGCCGGTGCCGCGATCTCGAAGCGGTTCCGCGAGGCGGTCACCTCGGCGGGCTGCGTGATGGTCGACAATTCCTCGGCGTTCCGCATGGACGCCGACGTGCCGCTGGTGGTCCCCGAGGTCAACGCGGAGGACCTGGGGTGGCACGCGGGCGTCATCGCCAACCCCAACTGCTCGACGATCCAGATGGTCGTCGTGCTCGACGCGCTTCGCTCCGTCGCGCCGATCAAGCGCGTGGTCGTGTCCACGTACCAGGCGGCATCAGGGGCCGGGCAGGCGGCGATGGACGAGCTTTACGAGCAGACCCGCGAGTTCCTCGGCGGTGACGAGCTCACCGTGGACGCGTTCGCGCACCGCATCGCGTTCAACTGCATACCGCAGATCGACGTCTTCATGGATGACGGTTCGACCAAAGAAGAGTGGAAGATGGTCGCGGAGACCACGAAGATCATGGGCGATCCTTCCATCCGCGTGGCCGCCACCTGCGTGCGCGTCCCCGTCCTGCGGTGTCACTCGGAGGCCCTGGCCGTCGAGTTCGCGGGCCCGGTGTCCGTTCAGGCGGCACGGGCGGCGCTCGAGCGGGCGCCTGGCGTGACCGTGCTCGACGAGGCGGCCAGCTCCACCTACCCGATGCCCGCGATGCTCGAGGGCACCGATGACTGTTATGTGGGGCGTGTGCGCACCGACCCGAGTGTCGAGCACGGCCTGCAGCTGTGGGTGGTCGCGGACCAGCTTCGCAAGGGAGCCGCACTCAACGCTGTCCAGATAGCCGAGGCGCTGCTCCGGCGTTAAGATAGAGTGCAGGCTGGCGCATCCGTCGCGCCGTGACCGCTTCTGTCGCTTGGGGGAGTGCCGAGATGAGCGAGCAGACGATCCTGATCGTCGAGGACGATAGCACCATCGCGCGTTTCGTGGAACTCGAGTTGCGCCATGCGGGTTTTGGCGTCCTGATGGCGGGCGAGGGCTCGACCGCCATCGAGTTGCTCGATTCGAATCAGGTCGATCTGGTCCTGCTCGACCTGATGCTCCCCGGCATCGATGGCATCGACGTCGCGCGGCACATCAGGAAGCGCGGGTCGCAGGTGCCTATCCTGATGCTGACGGCCCGGGCCGAGACCCATGATGTGGTGTCGGGATTCGAGGCGGGCGCCGACGACTACCTCCGGAAGCCGTTCGAGATCCCCGAGCTGCTCTCGCGCGTTCGCGCGCTCCTGAAGCGCTCCGGCACGGCGCAGACGCCTGCCGCGTTCGAAGCTTCTGGCGTCTCGATCGACATGGAGCGTCGTCTGGCGACACTCCGCGGCGCCCCGCTCGACCTCACGGCCAAGGAGTTCGACCTGCTCGCCTATCTCGTGAGCAACGCAGGTCGTGTCATCTCACGCGACGAGATCCTGAGCTCTGTCTGGGGAGCGAAGCACTCCACCGACTCGAACGTCATCGAGGTGTTCGTCTGCCACCTGCGCAACAAGATCGATGACCGGGAGAACCGGGTCATCCAGACGATACGGGGTGTCGGCTACTTCTTCGCGAGGGGCTAAGTGCGCTTCTCCTCGATACGATCGCGCGTTGCTCTGCTGTCCACCGCGTTCGCCCTCGTCCTGGTCGGCAGCGTCACCATCGCGGCCTACGTCTTCGTCTACCAGGGCATGTTGGGACTCGCTGACGCCACCTCCGAGCGGCTGGCATCGTCGGCATCCCGCGTGGTGACGAGGATGAGCAACGATGCCGTCGCCTCGGCCGACCGTGCGGGGCTGACCGGGCCGGAGCGCGACGCGTTCATCAAAGAGGAGCTGCTGCTCTCACTCAGCGACATCCTCTCCCAGGGCCTCGTGCACGAGGGGACGTTCGCCTTGTACCTGCGAGACGCGCCGAGCGACCCGCTGGCGGAGTTCTGGCGGATCGGTGGCGACCCGTTCACCGGCGATGCCGAGCGACGCACCCAGGCGCTCGAGACGGGCGATCCCGAACACGCGCATCCGGGCGGACAGTTCCTGCTCGCAGGACTGGTGATGCCGGCGAACCTTGGCGAGTACGTCACGTACGTGCCGATCGTCGTTCCCGGGGTCGACGGGGCGGTGCTCGATGTCGTCTACACGCCACTGCGCGAAGAGGCGATCCTCGACTCGATGCGCCTGCCGATGATCGCGGTGACCCTGGCCGCGCTCGCCGTCGCGCTCCTGCTCACGGCGTCGATCACCGGGTGGATCCTCACGCTCATCGGCGATATCCGCTCTGCTGCCGACTCCATCGACGTTGGGCAGCTCGACGTACACCTGCCGGACTCGGGCGACAACGAGATCGCCGAGCTCGCCCGCTCACTCAACCGGCTGATCGACAACCTGAAGCGGCGCAACGAGGTGCAAGCCCGCTTCATCGCGGACGCCTCCCACGAGTTGGCGACGCCGGTGGCCGGGATCCGCGGGTACGTGAACATCCTCAGAGCGTGGGGTGCGGAAGACCCGGGCCTGCGAGAGGAGGCGGTGAGCGCCATCGACCGTGAGTCGCGACGCATGGCCCGGCTGTGCAGCGACCTGCTCTCGGTGATCCGGTCGGAAGGCATGGTCGAGTTCCGCTCCATCCGCTACGACCTCAACGGCGTCTGCCGCGAGGTGCTCGCGCACGCCGCCACACGCTACCTTGGCAAGCGCCTCGAGTTCTCCGGTCCCGACGAGGCGCCCCTGTGGATCTATGGAGATCCGGACCGGATCGAGGAGGCGCTCGGCATCCTGGTGGACAACGCCTGTAAGTACACGCCGGACGGTGGGAAGGTGAGCGTCTCCACCCGCCGACGGCGCGACCGGGTGATCGTCCGCGTCGCCGACACCGGCGTCGGCATTCCCGCCGAGGACCTGCCCAACATCTTTGAGCGGTTCTATCGCAGCGACATCTCGCGCTCCAAGGAGACCGGCGGCTTCGGCCTCGGTCTCGCGATCGCGAAGCACATCATCGATCACAGTGCCGGCGAGGTCAGCGTAGAGAGCACGCTCGGCGAAGGCACCGTGTTCGAGGTCTCACTGCCCAGGCGCAAGGCGGGTGCGTGAGATGTCACGTGCGCGCTCCATCGCCCACGCGGGGATGATAGCGGCCGTGTACGCCGCGTTCACGCTGGTGGTCATACAGAGCCCGCTCGGGTACGGCCCCGTGCAGTTCAGGGTCTCCGAGGCGCTCACGGTGGTGGCGTGCCTGACACCCGCTGCGATCCCCGGCCTGTGGCTCGGGACTGCGGTGGCTAACGCCTACCTCGCCACCCAGTTCGGTGTCCTTGCGGTGCTCGATGTGGTCCTCGGCTCGACCGCGTCCCTTCTCGGCGCGTGGTGGGCGTGGCGTCATCGGGAGCGGGCGGCGCTGGCCCTGGCCGGTCCGGTGGTGGCCAACGCGCTCATCGTGCCGGCGTACCTGCCGCTCATGCTCGCCGGACTTGCCGGTGTGGACTTCTACCGTGTGCCGGCGCTGGGCGTCGATGCGTCGGGGGCGTGGCTCACGATGTACCTGTTCGGCGTGGTGGCCGTCGGGCTTGGCCAGGCGGTCGTCGTCTACGGACTCGGCATGCCCCTGCTGCACCTCATGCGTCGCCTCGGCATCGACCGGCTGCTCGCCGAGTCGCAACGGGGGGGCGGCCGTGACTGAGGCCGCAACGTCCCATCCGGAGCGTCAACCGCTCCTGAGCTCGCCCGGCGACTTGTGCGACGGATGCGGTGCCTGCGTACGAATCTGTCCCGTGCGGGCGCTTCGGGTCGTCGGCGACCGGGTGGAGATCATCCCCGAGAAGTGTGTGGCGTGCGGCCTGTGCGTGCGAGAGTGCTCGCGCGGCGGCCACTCGGTACGTGACGACATTCCGGCCGTCGAGGCGCTCCTGCGCTCGAGGACGCCGGTCGTCGCGCTCCTTTCGACCGAGTTCATCGCGGCCCTTGCGCCCCTGACCGTCGTTCAGATCGAGCGGGCGCTCGAGGCGCTCGGCTTCTGCGCGGTGGAGACGACCGTCCTCGGCGAGGAGATGGTGGCCGAGAGCTATGAGCACCTGCATGGCCGTGATGACACCCTGGTGAGCATCCGCTCGACCTGCCCGGTGGTGACCTCGTTCGTGCGTGCGTATCACCCGGCGCTGGCCGGAGCACTCGCTCCGATCGTCCCGCCGTACGTGGCGCAGGCACGCCTGATCCGCGCGCTGTATCCGGAGGGCGTCGCGATCGTCTACGCCGGACCGTGTTACGCGCGCAAGGACGAGGTGTACGAACCTCAGCTTGTCGGCGTGATCGATGTGGCGGTCGACTTCACCGAGCTCAGGCGCTTGATCGACCGCCATGCGGCATCGCCGTCCCACACCCGGCTCACCGCGCCGCCACTCCAGCGCCCGCGGGTCCTCAAGGAGGTCTCCCTCACCGACGGGTTCCCGCGCAAGACCGTTGCCGAGCGCCAGCTCTCCGGCTGCGGCGTGGAGACGGTGCGCGGTCTTGCCGAGCTTGAGCGGCTCCTGTGCGCCGTCGAGGCGGGAGAGGTCGCGCCGCGGATCATCGACGCGCTGAGCTGCGAGGGCTGCATCGACGGCCCTGCGGTGGCGCCCGGCCTGTCGCTGTATGCCAAGCGCACGATCGACGCGAGTGCGCGTGAGGACCGCGGTGCGACCCGGGTGAGCACTCGTGCCCTTCTCGAGGTGCTGCCGTCGGTCGATCTTCGTCGCTCGTTCGATCCCGACCCGGTGGCGCTCGTACGGCCGGAGGATGCCGAGGTCGATGCCGTGCTCGCGGCGGGGGGTATCGATCGGGAACAGGCACCGGACTGTGGGGCGTGTGGATGGGCCACGTGTGTCGAGCACGCGGTGGCCATCTACCGTGGAGACTCCACATGGGACCTCTGCCTGCCGCTGCAGCGCTCCCTGCTGAAGGACCGCTCGTCCCGTCTGGAGGCATGCGAGACCCTCGATCCGCTGACCGGGGCCTGGAACCGTCGCTCCTTCGCCGACCGACTCAGCCTTGAGCATGCGCGACACGCTCGCTACGGTACACCGCTCGCGGTGCTCGCCCTCGATGTGGACGGTCTCGG
Source organism: Aeromicrobium sp. (assembly GCA_015351705.1). Taxonomy (GTDB): domain Bacteria; phylum Actinomycetota; class Coriobacteriia; order Anaerosomatales; family Anaerosomataceae; genus JADIIM01. Next base: position 16,381 of record JADIIM010000022.1, read on the forward strand.
CGCGGTCAACGATCGGCTCGGCGAGGCGGCGGGTGACCGCGTCCTGCGAGAGATCGCCTCGCGGCTGGCCCGTGAGGTGCGCTCGACCGACCTGGTGGCGCGCTGGGGTGGCGACCGGTTCTCGGTAATCGTGCCGGGCATCTCCAAGACCGCCGCGTTCGCGGTCGCGGAGAAGCTGCGTGTGGCGGTCTCCGGAGCGACGATCCCCGTCGAGAGCGACGGGTATACACATGACGTGTCTGTGACGGTGTCGGTGGGCGTGGCAGCCGCGGGTCCGGGTGCGCCGGACCCGGGAGAGATGCTCGAGGCCGCCGATACCGCGCTTCTGCAGGCGATCGCCGCCGGAGGTGACCAGGTGCGCCTGGCTCCCGGCTAGGAGGGCCTGATGCACGAGGCGCTGCTCTGGGAGCCTGAGGGCGAGCGCATCCACTGTTTGCTCTGCCCGCATGACTGCCGCATCGCCGAGGGGGCACGTGGGATCTGCGGCGTACGCGAGAACCGCTCGGGCAGACTGCACGCGCTCACGTACGGACTGGTGTCGTCGGTCGCGGCAGATCCCATCGAGAAGAAGCCGGTGTTCCACTACCGGCCGGGGACGTTCGCGCTCTCACTCGGCAGTGTGGGCTGTTCGATGCGCTGTGGGCACTGTCAGAACTGGCGTATCAGTCGCGCGCGCCCCGGCAGCGACGACGGTCTCGAGCGCCTCGCGCCGGAGCGTGTCGTGCCACTGGCGCGCGAGAGTGGGTGCGCCGGTGTGGCGTTCACCTACAACGAGCCCGTGATCTGGATCGAGTACGTACTCGACGTCGCGCGCGCGTGCCGTGAGGCCGGCCTGTACACGGTCATGGTGACCAACGGCTACATCACCACGGCGGGGCTGGACCTCATCGGGCCGTACATCGATGTCTGGCGGGTCGATGTGAAGGGCTTCAACGACACGACATACCGGGAGTTCTGTCGTGCGCGGTCCGTGCATCCGGTGCTCGAGGCGGCCGAGCGCGCCAAGAAGCGCTGGGGGATGCATCTCGAAGTCGTCACGAACATCGTACCCACCGTCAACGACGATGATGACACCCTGCGCTCGATCGCGCGGTGGATCGCGGCATCACTCGGCCCGCTGACGCCGTGGCACGTGACCCGCTTCTTCCCGTATCTGGACATGGCCCACCTGCCGCCCACGCCGATCGCCACGCTCGAGCGCGCCATCCAGACCGGTGCCGAGGAGGGACTCTGCTTCGTGTACGCCGGCAACGCACAGGTGCCCGGCGGGGAGGACACGGTGTGCCCGTCGTGCGGCGCGGTCGCCATCGGGCGCTCCGGGTACCGTATCATCAGGCATGAGACGATCGCGGGTGCGTGCACAGCGTGCGGTGCGGCACTCGGCATCATCGAGGAGGCGATTGCATGAGCGGAAGCGGTCACGAGACAGCGGCGTCGGGGACCGGTGGCGGTGCCGGAGAGGCGGTACGGCCGCGGGTCCTCGTCTTCTTCGACTACACGTGACCCTTCTGCTACGTCGACCAGTTCCGGTTCGACAGGTTGCGTGAGGAGTTCGACGCCGAGCTCGTCCTGGTGCCGTTCGAGCTCAGGCCGGACGCTCCGCCCGAGGGGCTCTCGGCCAAAGCCGAGGGGCTCACACATTCGGAGCGCGTGGAGGCACGGCTGCGCGAACTGGCCGCCGAGGCCGGTGCGCCGATGCTCGACATCGACCTCGTGCCCAACACGCACATGGCGATGACGCTCGGGGAGTTCGCGCGCGACCTCGGCGAGGAGACGCACCGGGCGGTGCATGCTGCGATCTTCGGCGCGTACTACGGGGAGGGCCGCGACATCGGGAGGCGCGAGGTCCTCCTGGATGTCGCGACAGAGCAGGGACTCGACGCCGCCGAGGCCGGTGCCGCGCTCGATGACGGCCGCTATGACGAGAGACTGCACGAGTTCGTCCATCTCGCGTTACATCTCGGCATCGACACCACGCCGAGTGCGCTGATCTGCAACGAACTGCTGATCGGCTCGCGTCCGTACGGCGTCTTGCGCGAGGCGGTCAAGCGGTGCCTCATCACGCCGCAGAACATCGGGGAGAGCGACGAAACGCTATAGTGGTCAGTGCTTCCTGCAGTACGTGACATGCCGGCCGCCAGGCCGTGAAGGGACGCCCGTGTATCCGACCGTCGTCATACCTACGTTCTGGACCCGTCGCCGCACACGCGGGGGCCGCGGGGGCCGTCGCGAGCGGTTCTCCTACGACCACCCGACCCCGCTCGGCGAGCCGGGAACGCTGCCTGACTGCCTCAGGTCGCTTGACGGTGTCACCGGCCTGGGCAGGGTCGTGGTCATCGTGGCGGTCACGGACGACTCGATAGCGCACGCTGCCGAGGACCAGGTGCGCGAGATCCTGGACGAGTTCCCCGGTCTTGATGCGTGGGTGTTCGGCTCTGCCGAGGCCGGCTCGCTGCACCGCCGGATGGAGCAGCTCGAGTTCGCAGACCTGCTGGGAGGGGCCGGGCTGTCCGGGTACGGCGGCGTGCGTAACGTCGGCCTGATGCTGGCTGCTGTCTTCGGCAGCGACGCCGTGGTCTTCCTTGACGACGACCAGGTGATCACCGATCCCGCGTTCCTCGTCCGGGGCCTCGAAGGCCTCGGTGAGCAGGTGGGCCCGAAGGGCCAGCCGGTGCTTGCCAAGAGCGGCTACTACGTCGACGACCAGGGCGCCTGCAAGATTCCCGATCCCCGCCCGTGGCACGACACGTTCTGGCGACAGACCGAGTTCTACAATCGCGCCGTCTCGGCGCTCGTGGCCCCGAGCCCGCGCCTCAAGCCGAGTCCGCTCGCCTTCGGCGGCTGCATGGCGCTGCACCGCGACATGTACTGCAACGTCCCGTTCGACCCGTGGGCTGTTCGCGGGGAGGACATCGACTACGTGATCAACGCGCGCATGCATGGCGGCGACGTGTTCCTCGATGCCGAGTGGTCGGTGGTGCACCGTCCGCCGGCGCCTGCGAGCGCCGCAGCGCTGTTCAGGCAGGACGTTTACCGCTTCATCTACACACACCGCAAGCTCGAGTTCTCGAAGTCGCAGGTGGACCTGCGACAGGTCACCGCTGACGCGCTCATGCCGTACCCGGGGCATCTGGTGGACTCCTCGGTGAACTGGCGCACCCGCCTGACCGCGCTGATGCGCGGTGTCGCCGGGCCCGAGCGCGGTGAGTACCTTGCCGTCGCGCGCCGCTCGGTGCCGGAGGCCCAGGAGTACGCGCGCAAGAACTGCGAGCGCTACTTCGCCTTCCAGCGACGTTGGCCGATGCTCATGGACCGGCTGTGGGAGGACATCGCACTCAAGTCGCTCTTCACCGGCGAGCGGCACGTGGACCGCGGCGCCATCACCGGTCGCTTCCCGGTGATCCGCGCCGACTGAGCGCGGTGTTCCGTCCGGCGACCGCCGACGAGCTCGGCCGTCTTGTCCGTCCGCTCATCGCCGCGCGTCTGTTCACCGACGAAGCCGAGGTACGCGCCGCACACGTGGCCGACCCGTGGCGCGTCCTGGTGGCTGGACGCGATGTGGCTGTCTGCGATCGATGGCGGGACCATCTCGGCTTGCTCGCGGTGGAGGCGCTGTGGTGCGCCGAGCCCCGGGTGGCCGAACACGTGCGTGGGCTCATCGACCTCGCACACGAGCGTGGCTACGACGCCCTGTTGAGCCCACCCGTGTCTGAGGCCGACATCGCTCCGTACGAGGCCGCAGGCATGCACGTCATCGAGACCGCATCATCGTGGTGGCGTCCGCTCGTGCGTCGGCCCGTGCCGGTGGCAGGTGGTCCTCCCGGCATGACAGTGCGCGTGGGCGGGCCGGCCGACATACCGGCCGTTGCGGCTGCCGACGGGGCCTGTTTCGAGCAGTTCTGGCGGTACGACCTGCGCCATCTCGACCGACTCGTCGGCACACAGCGGCTGACCGTCGCCGAGTCCGGAGACGACGTCGTAGGCTATACTCTCAGCACGGTCGACCGTGGCCATGCGCAACTCGGCAGGCTCGGCGTCGTGCCGGCATGGCGCAACAAGGGCGTTGGCCGGGCGCTGCTCGACGATGCGATGCGGGCCGCCCGGACTCGGGGCGCCGTCAGGTTGACCTTGTGTACGCAGGTGGACAATGCGGCCGCACGGGCGCTGTACGGGAGTGCCGGCTTCGAGGAGTCGGACGTACGCTTCGCGTTCCTGCGGTCGGACTGAGACGGGATCGGGGGGTCGGCATGTCGACGGTGCGGTCCTGGGTCGTCGACGCCGTGCTGGTGGTCACGACCGTGATCATCGCCGTGGTCGCCGCCGCGAGCCTCATCGCCGAGGTCCCTCGGCCGGTGTTCATAGCCGCGACCGTCGGGCTCGTGCTGATCGCGGTCGGCATGGCCGCATCGCGCGTGGTCACCCGCCCGGACCATCTGAAAGCGCTGCATTCGCAGCACGTGCTCGAGATCGCCGACCGTTCGCTCGTGTACCTCCGGCAGGGTCTCGAACCGGCAACGGCGCAGGAGGTCTGCCGTCTGGCGCTCGACGAGAGCGAGGCGGCCGCCGTGGCGATCACCGACACCGAGTGCGTGCTCGGGTTCGCCGGCATCGGCGAAGACCACCACGCTCCCGGCGGCCCGATCATCACCAAGGCGACGCGCGAGGCGATCGAGACCAACGAGCACCGGATACTCGCCTCCCAAGACGAGATCGGCTGCCCTAAGCGGGACTGCCTGCTGCGCGCGGCGATCGTCGTGCCCCTCGAGATGCGCGGTAGGGCGGTCGGCACACTGAAGTTCTACTACACCACACCGCGGCTCCTGAACGAGACGCAGGTGACGATGGTCGAGGGCCTCGCACGTCTGTTGTCCACCCAGCTCGAACTGTCTGAGCTGGAGCGCCAGACCGAGCTCGCCTGCCGCATGGAGCTCCGGGCACTTCAGGCGCAGATCAACCCGCACTTCTTGTTCAACACCATCAACACCATCGCGATGCTGATCCGGACCGACCCCGCCAAGGCACGCGAGTTGTTGCGCGAGTTCGCCGCGTTCTACCGTCGCATGCTCGAGGACAACGAGGGGCTCATCCCGCTCCGGCAGGAGCTCGAGTACGCGCTCACCTATCTGCGCTTCGAGCAGGCTCGGTTCGGCGAGCGGCTCCGCGTGCAGCACGACTTCGACGAGAGCGTTCTGGGCGTGCCGGTCCCGGCCTTCATACTGCAGCCGCTCGTGGAGAACTGCGTCCAGCACGCCACGCCGGCCGAGGGCGCGCTCACCGTCACGCTCGGCGGACGTCGCGACGGTCGGGCGGTGACCGTCCTGATCGCCGACGATGGCGCGGGGATCGACCCCGCGGACCTTCCGCGCGTGTTGGAGCCGGGTTTCGGCAAGGGGCTAGGCATCGCGCTCAAGAACGTGGACGATAGGCTCCGGGGACACTTCGGCCCCGGCAGCGGCCTGGCGGTGGACAGCGAGCCGGGTCGTGGCACCACGGTCACCATGACGATCATCGAGGACCCACCGGCGACAGGCGACTGAGACGATGCTCAAGGCACTTCTTGTCGATGATGAGGTACCCGCCCGCTCGGAGCTGCGCTACCTGCTCGGGGAGGCGGGAGGCGTCGAGGTGGTCGGCGAGGCGGGCAGCGCGAGCGAAGCGCTGCAGCTGATCCGTGCCATCGCCTACGACGTCGTGTTCCTCGATGTCAACATGCCTGGGCTTTCGGGCATCGAGTTGGCCGAGACGCTCTCAGGCCTTGAGCATCCGCCCGCGATCGTCTTCGTGACCGCACACAGCGAGCACGCGGTCGACGCGTTCGAGGTCGCCGCCGCAGACTACCTCGTCAAGCCGGTGGAGACGGCGCGGCTGCGCACGGCCATCGAGCGGGTGACCCCTGCGGCCGAGGCGCCGGCGCGCATCGAGCGCATCCCGGTGGAGAAGGCCGGGCGCAAGTTGCTGCTCCAGGTGGCCGACATCCTGCATATCATGGCCAAGGACGACTACAGCTACATCTTCACCGAGGGGGAGCGATACTTGTCCACGCTCTCGCTCGCTGAGCTCGAACAACGGCTGTCACCCCAGGGCTTCTTCCGCGTCCATCGGCGGTACCTGGTGAACCTCGCGCAGGTCAAAGAGGTCGCGCCGATGTACGGTGGCACGATGGAGCTCACGCTCAAAGACGATGCGGCGACGCAGGTCCCCGTATCGCGGCGGCGTGCTCCTGCGCTGAAGCGGGCGCTCGGGCTGTGATCGCGTGCTGATCGGCGTCATCTCGGATACTCACGGCACGCTCCCGCCCTCGGTCGCGGCCGCCTTCAGGGGCGTCGACCGCATCCTCCACGCCGGGGACGTAGGTTCCGAGACCGTGCTCGACGAACTTGCCGCGATCGCGCCGGTGGTGGCGGTCAGCGGCAACACCGATGTCGGTCCTCTCGACTGGCGTCTGCCCGGTGCGGCCACCATCGCCTGCTGTGGCCTGCGCGTACACATGACTCATCGGCCACAGGACGTCCCGAAGGGCCTGGATGCGGACGTGGTCGTCACCGGTCACACACACCGCGCGCTCGTCGCTCACCGCGACGGGGTGCTGCACGTCAACCCAGGCCCGGCCGGTGCCGCAGCCCGCGATGGGCGTGGTCCGACCGTCGCCCTGCTCGATTGTGCCGCTCGCCCGGTGACCGCTCGCATCGTGGAGCTGTAGTCACCCTTCACCCGCAGCAGGGTGGCGGTGAGCGGTGCGCTTCGAGGCATGAACGGCGGCTGCTACGCCCGGTGGTCTGTTCGCCTGCCACTCACCGCCGATACGCACCCCTCCGCCGACATGCCGCCACCACACGCGGCGACTTCATCGCGCCCGCTCCGATCCGGTCGTAGCCTGTGTCTGCGGGCGCATATCGGCCGCCCGAACGGTACTGGGGAGGTGTCACGCATGAAGGTCTGCATCAAGGGCGCCGCCGAGGACATCAAACTCGGTGACATCGATGAGGTGTGCCATGAGATCGACCGCATCCTTCTGCCCACCGATGGCTCGGAGCCGTCGGTGGCAGCCACGGAGTACGCGGTGATCATGGCGCGCACGTTCGGGGCACGGGTCAAGGCGATCTATGTGGATACCGGCCTTGAATCGCTCGAGTACCCCGAGGAGATCATGTCCGAGGAGGTCTACGAGGGTGTCCATCAGTCGGTCAAGGGCCTCGTCATCGCCAAGACGCTGTGCGATCGAAACGGCGTCGACTGCGAGGTCGAGATCGTCCAGGGCGGTGTCGCCAAGCGGATCCTGGCGACCGCCGAGGAGTGGAAGGCCGACATGATCGTCCTCGGCGACACGGGTCGTACGGGCATCAAGCGGATCGCACTCGGCAGTGTGGCCGAGACCGTGGTCAAGGGCGCTCCCATCCCCGTGATGGTCGTCAAGGCGGAGTAGGCTGCCGACGCTGTCGGCTTCATCGTTTGGAGGAGGTGCGCAACATGGGAGAGACGAGTGCACGGGCGACCCACGTCCAGCACGGCAGCCACATCGACACGATCGAGAGTGTCGATGCCGTCTTCCGCGAGCAACGCAAGCTGAGCTTCGCGTACGGCGCCGTGTTCTTCGTGGTCACACTTGCGATCCCCGCCATGTCCGTGTGGTGGAAGAGTTGGTACGCCGTTCCCATCTGGGGCGGTTTCACGGCCAACTACCTGTTCGTATCGCTGCTCTACTACCTGTTCCTGTGGGGCCTGAGTTGGACGTACATCAAGAAGGCCGACGCCCTCGACGAGCGTCTCTCGCACATGGCTGACGAGATTGCCGCGGCCACACTCGCGGCGGCCGAGGGCGGTGAGTCGTGATGGGTAACCTCAACATCATCGCCATCGTGATGGTCATCGGCCTGACGGTCTTCACCGTCGGTCTGGCCATCTTCGTACGCCGCTTCACCCGCACCACCGCCGACTTCTACCTTGCGGGACGCAAGGTCGGCACCATCGCGAACGCCTCGGCGATCTCCGGTGATTACCTGTCGGCGGCGTCCTTCCTCGGCGTTGCGGCGGCGGTCTACGCCTCGGGTCTGGACGGCGTGTGGTATGCGGCGGGCTTTGCCGGCGGGTTCATCGTCGTCGTGTTGTTCATCGCCTCGGCGCTCAGGCGCTTCGGTGAGTACACCGTGGCCGACTTCGCTTTCGGCCGCTTCGGCTCCAGCCGCATCCGGTTGTTCACGGTGGTCATGGTGCTCCTGACGAGCCTCTTCTACATGGCGCCGCAGATGTATGGTGCGGGCACCACGTGGACCGTTCTCGTCGGCGCCGGCATGTTCGGGCTGTCGCCGTACCAGACGGGCGTCGTCATCGTCGGCCTCATCATCATGTTCTACGTCATGGTGGGCGGCATGAAGGGCACCACGCTCAACCAGATCTTCCAGTTCTGGTGGCTGTGGACCGCGATGTTCCTCGTCGTCGTGTTCGCTTTCACCGCGGGCAAATTCAACTACGCCAAGGGCCTCGAGGAGGTCACCGCCGAGAACCACCGCGACGTGAAGACGGTCACGGTGGCCGAGCTGACGGCCGACGATGCGGCACTGCTCGCCTCGGTCGAGACCGCGATGAGCGAGAAGGGCTTCGCCGAGGTCCAGGCCGTCGTCGACGCGGGCGATCCCGATGCCACCGTCGGCGTTCTCATTCCGGCCAAGAACAAGCTCCACACGCTGCGTGACATGTTCTTCAACGAGCCCGGACACCGCTACAACGCGTTCGACCAGTTCTCGATGGTTCTCGCGCTCGTGCTGGGCACCGCCGGTCTCCCGCACATCTTGAACCGGTACTACACGAACCCCTCGGGCTCGGCGGCGCGGCGCTCGACGTTCTGGGTGCTCGTCTTCATCGGGACGTTCTACATCCTCGCCCCGATCGCGGGACTCGCCGGCAAGCTCATCATCGACGACGCATGGCGGGCCGGGCTCGCGCCGGCCAACGCGGCGTACGTCGACGGGCTGCTGCTCAAGTCCGACGCCATCATGCCCACGCTTGCGCAGATCCTCGGCGGGGAGTGGCTGATGGGCGCGGTCGCTGCCGGAGCGTTCGCGGCGATGTTCTCCACCACCGGAGGTCTGCTCATCGCTTCGGCGTCGGCCATCGGGCATGACGTGTACGAGAAGTACATCAACCCCGACGCTCCCGAGGCTCGCAAGGTGCTCGTGGGTAAGATCTCCGTGCTCTTCTTCGCGGTGGTCGCACTCGGGATCGGTCTCGGGATCCCGGCGGTCGGGCTGGACAAGGCCTACCCTGCGCTTATCGCGATGATGGTGACGTGGGCGTTCGCCGTCGGCGCTGGAGCGTTCGTGCCGATGCTGCTCACGGGCATCTGGTGGAAGAAGACCACCGAGCGTGGTGCGCTGGCAGGCATGCTCGTCGGCGGACTCGGCTCGTTCTTCTTCATCATCATGAACATCCTGAAGCAGCTCGGCCACCTGCCCAGCGAAGGTGTGCTCGCCTTTGTCGGAAGCCTGACCTTCCCGACGCTCTTCACGTTCCCCGCTGCCCTGCTCACCATCATCATCGTGAGCAAGATCGACGGGCAGCTGCCCAAGAACGTGGACGAGATCTGGATGCGCATCCACGGTACCGCGAGCGAGCGACACGAGAAGGAGCTCGGGCTGGACAAGGTGAGCACGATGTTCGGCAACAGCAAGCACTGAGTTCCGGGTTTCGGTGTCCCACCCCCAGGGGACTCCGGAGCGCACAGGCGCCGGCCCCGCCATCAGGCGGGGCCGGCGTCGGCTGTCTTGGTGGCTCGCTGACGCGGCGCCTCAGGGCTCCTCGCTGCACGCCGCGACAAGATCGGCCGCAAGTGCGGTCACCTCGGCGGGGTCCGACGATGGCAGATCGAGCCGGAGCACCCTGCGGGAATGCCGGCCGAGCGTGACGAGATCGCCCTCGGCCTGAGCGCGATGCAGCGCGCCGAGGGTGAACCGCTGCCCGGGGATCTCCAGGTCCACTCGGTCGCGCGCCGTCACCAGGATGAACACGCCGGTGTTCGGTCCGCCCTTGTGGAGCTGCCCGGTGGAATGGAGGTACCTCGGGCCGAGCTCGAGCGTGACCGGTCGGCCGGTTGCCGTCGCCACCTGTGAGGCCGCGTCACGCAGGGGAGCGAGCACGCGCTCGTCTTCCGGGAGATACGCGAGCACGACGAGGTAGTCGGTCTCGGCCAGGGCAGCAAGCGTGTGGCGCACGGCGCTCGCCCGATCGGCCGGTGCGATGTCCGGTGCCGCAAGCCCGCCCGCGAAGGTCGTCCACGTCCCGCCCAGGTCCGCCTGCGCCTTCGGCACCTCGGCCGCCCCGCCGTCCAGGATACCGTTCGTGGCCTGCTTGGCCTCGGTGACCGACGGCTCGTCGAACGGATTGACGCCGAGGAGCGGGCCGGCGAGCGCGATCGCATGCTCCCATCGGACGAACTCCGCTGCGATGTCGTAAACGTCGGTCACCGTGAGCTCGATCACGGGGTGGGCGAGCGCCGTGTCGCGCGACCAGCCGGCACTGCCCTCGTCTGCCGTGAACCGGGTCACCACGATCGCGCGGTCGGCGCCGAGTGCTGCGGTGCCGGGCAGCCCGTACTCGATCACCGGCACCACGCCACGCCCGTCCTTGCCCAGCGACTCGGCCACCAGCTGTTCGATCCACAGCCCGAGCGGTTCGAGCGGCGCGGAGAACACGAGTGTGAGCTTGTCGCGGCCGGCTTCCCACGCATCGGCGATCCAGGCCGCGAGCAGCGCGCCCGGATTCTCCGGCGCGGGAGCGGTGCAGGCGTCTTCCATCGCCTGGGCGCGCCCGATGAGCGACGGCAGGTGCACGCCGATCATCGCCGAGGGCGCGAGCCCGAACATGGAGAGCGCCGAGTAGCGTCCGCCGACGGTCACCGGTGCCGAGAGCGTCGTGCGCATGAGGTCGCGCTGGCGCAGCTTCTCAAGCGGCGTCCCCTGGTCGGTGATGACGGCGCAACGGCGGCCGGCCTCGGCGCGCGTCATGCCCGCCGCCTCAAGCCACGCGCGCACGATCGCGTACAGCGAAAGCGGCTCGATGGTCGTTCCGGACTTGCTCGCCACCAGCACGAAGCTGGCGGCCGGGTTCAGTCCGGCCAGTGTGTCGCGCACCTGTATCGGCGAGGTGGTGTCGAGCACGTGGAGTCGTGGACGGTCCTCGGCGCCACCGATGATGCGGCTGATCACCAGCGGCGCCAGTGACGACCCGCCCATGCCGAGCAGCAGGACGTCGGTGACGCCCTCGGCGGCGATGGCGGCCGACAGGTTGTCGAGGAGCGGGAGCCGACCGGGGGCCTTGGCCGCGAGATCGGTCCAGCCCAGGCGCTGTACGATCGGGATGCGTGCGTCGAGCCCCTCGGCGAACAGGCTCGGGTCTCGCTCACGGAGCCGCCTGACGGCATCGGTCTCGACGATCCTGTCCAGTGCCGTCATGTCGGACCTCCTAGACGTGGTCGACCTCGAGCGTCGGCCCCGGGGCTTCCATACCCGGTACCGGCTCCATTCTAGCGACCAGCGCGCCAGCGGCCACCACGAGCGCCCCACCGACCACGGTGAGCACCGTCAGCGGCTCGGCGAGGAAGATCGCCGCGAAGAAGACCGCGCTCACCGGCTCGGCGTACGTGAGCACTGCGGCGTGGTCGGCGCGGACCACGCGCAGCGCCGAGAGGAACAGGAATCCGGTGAACGCCGTGTGTACGATACCGAGCGCCGCGAGCGCCCCCCACTCGATGGCGGTGGCCGGGCCGGGCACCACGAGGACGACCGGCAGCAGGATGAGCGCAGCGGCGAGGTCCTCGCCGAGCATGTAGACGGTGGCCGGGATGCCCTGGAGGAGGCGCTTGGCGTTGAGCACGAGGATCGCGTACGTGAACGCCGAGGCGAAGGCCAGTCCCGCGCCGAGCAGGTGCGTGCCTCCGGAGAGCTGGAGTTCGCGCGGGCCCACGATCACGGCCGTGCCGGCAAGCGCAAGGGCCAGCGGGACGAGCACCCGACGATCGAACGGGTCGCGCGTCACGACCGGGGCGAGCGCGGTCACGAAGATGGGGCCGCAGTAGGCGAGCAGGACCGCGACGGCCACATCGGTCAGCTGCAGCGCGGCGAAGAACAGCACCCAGTTCAAGGCGAGCATCCCGCCCATCCCGGCGAGCGCGAGCTTCTTGCGGCCGGGGAGGCGGACGAGCTCTCCCAGGCGTCCGCGCGCGAGCAGGTATATCGCGATCGTGAGGCCCGCGAACGTGACCCGCCAGAACACGATCACGAACGGACTCGTTCCCACCTGCCGTGAGAAGAGGGCGATGGAGCCCCAGATGATGCCCGCTACGGCGATGCGGGCCAGGCCGCCGCCGTACGACGATGTGGCGAGTGGATGGCGCATCGCCGCGTCAGCAGATCCTCGGCAGTTGCTCTCCCACAAGCATGTCCATGATGCGGGTGGCGCCGAAAGCCGTCTTCACATACACCTTGCCCGCAGGTGCAGCGGCCACCTCGCCGATGATCGCGGCGTCGGCGCCGTAGGGTGCCGAGCGCATCGCCGAGAGCGCCGCCTCGGCCTGGTCGGCGGGGACGACGGCGACCATCTTGCCCTCGTTGGCGACCTGGAAGACGTCATAACCGAGCATCTCGGACGCGCCGCGGACCTGCTCGCGCACCGGCACGTCGGTCTCGTTGACGGTGATCGACACACCCGAGGCGTCGGCGAGCTCATTGAGCGTGCTGGCCAGACCGCCCCGCGTGGGGTCGCGGAAGCAGCGCACGTCGTGGGCGGCGTCGAGCACCGCGGCGACGAGGTGGTTGAGCGGTGCGGCGTCGGTCTGGATGCTCGTTGAGAACTCGAGGCCCTCGCGGGTAGAGACGACCGCGATGCCGTGATCGCCGAGCGTGCCCGAGAGCACCACGACGTCGCCGGGCCTGCAGTGCGAGCCGGAGAGGTCCACGCCGTCGGAGAGTACGCCCACGCCGGCCGTGTTGATGTACACGCCGTCGCCGTGACCGCGCTCGACCACCTTGGTGTCGCCGGTGACGATGCGGACGCCCGCCTCGGCGGCGGCATCGTGCATCGACACGAGGATGCGCTTGAGGTCGTCGACCGGCATGCCCTCTTCGAGTACGAAGCCCACCGAGAGATAGAGCGGCCGGGCGCCTGAGGTCGCGACGTCGTTCACCGTGCCGCACACGGCGAGGCGACCGATGTCGCCGCCCGGGAAGAACAGCGGCGAGACCGTGTAGGTGTCGGTCGAGAAGGCCAGCCGCGAACCGGGGAAGTCGAGCGCCGCGGCGTCGTCCATCCGGAGCAGCACCTCGTCACCGAAGCCGGCCACGAAGACCTCCTCGATGAGCTCCTTCATCATGGTGCCGCCGCTGCCGTGGGCGAGCAGGATGCGGTCTGAGCGCATGCGCCTCTACTCCTTGCCGTAGTCGGTGTAGCGATAGTACGCCGCGCAGCTGCCCTCGCTCGAGACCATGCACGGACCGACGGGGTGCTCCGGGGTGCAGCCCCTGCCGAACAGTCTGCACTCGAACGGGAGGACCACGCCTCGAAGCACGTCGCCACACTGGCAGCCCGTGATCTCACGTGGCTCGGGTGGTGTCACCGGAATGCGCACGCGGGCGTCGAAGTCAGCGAACTCGGGCCGCAGCGCAAGCCCGGTCCCGGGGATGACGCCGATGCCCCGCCATTCCGAGTCGCACGGCTCGAACGCCCGCTCGATGGCCGCGAGTGCGGCGGGGTTGCCCTCGGGGCTTACGCCACGCCCGTAGGCGATCTCCACCTCGGCGCGGCCCTCGGCGACCTGCGTGGCGAGCATCCAGACGCCCTGGAGGACGTCGACCGGCTCGAAGCCGGTGATCACGCTCGGGACGCCGTACTCCTCGGCTAAGAAGCGGTACGGCTCCAGGCCGATGATGGTGGACACGTGGCCGGGCAGGATGAAGCCGGTCACGCGGACCTCGGGGTCGTTCACGAGCGCGCGGAGCGCGTCGGGGACCGTCTTGTGGAGCGAGAGCGCGGACCAGTTGGGCAGCCCGCGCCGGGCGGCCTCGGCGATGGTGAGTGCAACGGTGGGCGCGGTGGTCTCGAAGCCCACGCCGAGGAAGACGACGTGCCGGTCCGGTTCACGCTCGGCGACGGCGAGCGAGTCGAGCGGCGAGTAGACCACGCGGACGTCCCGGCCGTCGGCCTTCTCGGCGGAGAGTGACGAGTAGGAGCCGGGAACCTTCATCATGTCGCCGAAGGTGGCCAGCGTGACGCCCGGCTGGCGCGCCATCTCGATCGCGAGGTCGATGTCGGCGTTGGCAGTGACGCAGACCGGGCAGCCAGGGCCCGACAGCAGCGTGATCGTCTCGGGCATGAGGCCGCGCAGACCGTGCTTGGCGATCGCCATCGTGTGCGTGCCGCAGACCTCCATGAGCGTGCAGGGGGTGTGAGCGGTCTCGCGGATGGCGTCTACCAGGCCGCGCGCGATCTCCGGGTCGCGGAAGCCGTCGAGGAGTCCGCTCACGACGCGGGGGCCTCGGACGCGCCGGACCCCTCAGCCTCGGCGAGCTCGGCCTCGATGTCCTCGGCGGTCTTGATCCCCATGGAGCGCAGCATCTCGAGGGACTCGGCGGCGAACTCCTCGTCGATGATCTGGATCGCGAAGCCCGCGTGCACGAGCACGTGGTCGCCCTTCTTGGCCGCCGGTGCCATCATCGTGCAGATGTGACGCTTCACGCCGAGGATGTCGACCTCGGCCATCTGGATCTCGTTGGGCTCACTGACAAGCTGCGCCGGGATGGCGAGACACATAGAAGACCTCCTGGTGTACGGTCAGACGTCCCCTACTATAGCCGTGACGCACGCGCGCGGGTAGGTCGGGGGCGCGCCGTCCGGCAACAATCCGCAGCGCGGTGCCGTCGCGGGTGGTCGGCTCACCGCGGGGGAGCGTGACAACGAGTGTGTTGTTGATACAACACAAGAGATGTAGTATCGGCACATGACACCACTCACCGACATCGGCGCGGAGCTCGTGGCCGCGCGCATCGCGCAGGGGCTTTCGCAGCGCGAACTCGCCGAGCGTCTGGGCGTGCATCAGCAGCAGATCGCCCGGTGGGAGAAGGATCGATACGGTCGCGTGTCGCTCAGTCGCGTCTCGCGCGTTGCCGATGCGCTCGGCGTGGGTGCTCAGCCGCTCATGGCGGCCGAGCCGACGGCGACGTACGGACCCGGTGTTCTCGAACGTCCGGCCCTCGCCACGCCCGTGCGCGACCTCGGTGAGGTGGTCGCCCGCATCCGCGCCCACGCTCCCGAGCTGCACGAGCGCTTCGGCGTCACGCGCATCGACGTGTTCGGCTCGTTCGCGCGGGGCGAACAGACACCTGAGAGCGACGTCGACCTCATCGTGGAGGTGGAGGAGCCTACGCTCGAGACGGTGTTTGGGTCGGAGGAGCGGCTGACCGAGATTCTCGGCAGGAAGGCGGACGCCGGGAGCTTTGAGACGCTTCGTCCCCGTGTGCAGCCGTACGTGGAGCGGGAGCGGGTAAGGGTCTGGCATGCGTGACCCTGGCGTCTACCTTGAGGACATGGTCGGTGCGTGTGAGCGAATCATCGCGTTCTCGCGCGGCGTCAGCGACATTGAGCTCATGGATGAGGATGCGCCGCTACGCGGTGCTGTACTGCATCAGCTGATGATCCTGGGTGAGGCGGCTCATCGTGCGCAGGTGTGCCCATGCTGCTGCCGGTAGTGCGCGACATGTTGGCGGTGATGGACCGCGAGGAGCAGCGCTGAGCCGCTCTACGCCTCGCGCCGTCTCGCCCACGCTACGACCGCCTGGCCGAAGGCGACGCCACCGTCGTTGGCGGGCAACCGCAGATGGGTGAGTGGTTCGAGGTCGGCCTCGCGCAGGCCGAGGACGCACCCGCGCACGACGAGCCGGTTCATGAAGACGCCGCCAGCAAGGGCGACACGCCGCACGCCGAGATCCGGTGCGCGCTGTGCGCACACGCTGACGACGGCCCGCACCACTGCGCGGTGGAACCGAGCGGAGATCACCGGTGCGCCTACGTCGGCCGCGACGTCGTCGAGCACCGCTTCGAGTACCGGTGCGCTGTCGACCACGAGCACCCCGTCGTCACCCTCGGAGATACCGAACCCGTACTCACCGTGCGCCGAAGCGTCCGCGAGCGCCTCCAGCTCGATCGCCGCCTGGCCCTCGTAGAGCGCGTCGTCGCGCACTCCCGCAAGCGCGGCCACCGCGTCGAACAGACGGCCCATCGAGCTGGTGCGCGGCGTGTTGAGTCCGTGCGCGATCATCGCGAGCACGGTGGACTCCTCGCCGGCCATGAGCCGCTCGCGGAGGGCCGCCGCGCCCGGGTGGTCCAGCAGCCCGCACTCGGCAAGCGCGCCAAGCGCC
>JADIIM010000023.1 GCA_015351705.1 Aeromicrobium sp.
CCGGCTCGGCGCTCGACACCTACGCGCGCGGACGCCTCCAGACCAACGCCGCGCAGATCCGCACGCTTCACGTCGTCGGCGGCACGACCGTCGTCTCGGACCCGACGATGGCGGCGGCCAAGAGCGCTGCGGGGATCACGCCGTGAGTGAGACGTACGGAGTACCCCAGGAACGCGCCCTGAGGAGCCCGGTCTGGGGTATGAGGACATAAGTGCAAGTGGGCGTTCCGCAGGCGTCCGTAGGACGCCCGGCCCGTCGGCCGCCCGCCTATTCCACCTGCTCGCGCCGTGTGCTACCCTATCGGTCGCACGTCACGCGGGTGTGGCGGAATGGCAGACGCGCATGGTTCAGGTCCATGTGGGGGCAACCCCGTGGAGGTTCAACTCCTCTCACCCGCACCATGATCACACGGCGGCGGCTTCCCGCGTAGGCGGCAGAGGTCGCCGCTTTGCGTTCGGCGGATGACCCGGTCCTCGTCGGGGCGCCGCCGGTCTCGCGAGCACGAGCGCCCGGTCTGCGCAGCACCGCAGGCCGGCCTCGACGGACGGCCAGCCGATTGCCAGTCAGGCCGTTCCGTTGCACAATCGGCGCGAGTGAGGAGGAAGCGACATGACCCGGCGTGTTGGACTTCTGATCCTGGCGCTGTCACTGGCGCTCTCGTTCGCCGCATGCGATGACGCGGAACCCGTCCTGTTCGAGGAGCCCACGGCGGATCTGACCGCTACGCCTGCGCCGGAGGCCGCCGAGCTGCTTCCGATCACCGACATCGAGGCCGTCTCGGGCCTCAGCGGTCTTGCGGTGGCGCCGTACGACCCCGACACCGGTGCGCACGGCGACCTCAACGTCGTCGATGCCGACGGCGCACTCGTCCTGGTCCTGGTCGTCGAAGGTCCCGAGGCCTGGGACCAGTGGCTCACCGATGGCTTCACCGTCCGGGAGCCGGTGTCCCCGGCAGTGGGCGAGGAGTCGTTCATCGGACCCAATCCTGACGTGTCCGAAGGCGTGTACATCTTCGGGTTCCGGCAAGACGGTGTCTCGGTCCTGCTCGAGACGTTCGACGACCCGGGCGGGAACGGTGCGGTCCTGAGCACGGAGCATCTGCGCACACTCGCCGAGATGGTCTCGTCGCGCCTCTAGGCTTCAGGACGGCTACGGAGGAGTGTCCAGGGGAATGGACACCCAAAGGCGCATGGCGCCCGCCGTCCAGTCGAAGGAGTGCCGACGATGACCGGGATCAAATGGCTGTGGCTCTACCTCATCACCTTCGGCGTGTTTCTCGCCATCGATGCGGTGTGGCTGACCGTGATGGGCGGACGCTTCTACAAAGCGCAGCTCGGCGATCTCATGCGGGACCAGCCGAATCTCGGCATCGCGCTGTTGTTCTACCTCTTCTACGTGGTCGGCGTTCTCGTGCTGGCAACGATGCCCGGTGTCGAGGCCGGATCGGTGCTCAAGGCCGCCGGTTACGGTGCCCTGCTCGGCTTCGTGGCGTATGGGACGTATGACATCACGAACCTGTCCACGCTTCGCGACTGGCCGGTCATCGTGGCTGCCGTGGATATCGTCTGGGGATCGGCGCTTACTGCGGCGGTCGCTACCGCGGGGTACTACGTCGCCCGCTGGCTGAGCTGACACCTCATCCGTGCCGTCCGTCGCGCGGGTGGTACGTGCGGTCCGTGGTGGCCCCAGTCCTGCTAGAATGACTGACCGGCCCGCCCCCGCGGGGGCGGGCCGCAGCGCTGCTACGCACCAGGATGCATGATGTGAGCCGGTCATGTGGATCGGTGTGGCGTGGTCGCGCCGAACAGTCGTCAAGAGGTATCGCGCCCCGCGCGTCGTACTCCCCAGTGTGGGGGTGGGACTCGTGTGTGCGGCCGCTATACGGTAAGGAAGTGTCTTTCATGTTGTCCGAACGCGTCGTCACCGGTGCGCTCCGGATCCTGAATCGGCGGTACCTCGGGCAGGAGTCCGCCGACGGACGGGGCCTGCCGGGTCCGGAGCGTGGCAAGCGCTACACGCTCTACATGCACGTGCCGTTCTGCGAGCGGCTCTGTCCGTACTGCTCGTTCAACCGGTTCCTGTACGGTGAGGACCGCGCGCGCACGTACTTCACCGCGCTGCGCCGCGAACTCGAGACGGCGGCGGAGTGGGGCTACGACTTCGCCACCCTCTACATCGGCGGCGGTACACCCACGATCCTTCTCGACGAGCTCTGTGACACGATCGACATGGCTCGCCGGCTGTTCCCCGGCATCGGTGAGGTCTCTGCCGAGACGTCACCGAACCACATCACCGACGAGTCGATCGACGCGCTCAAGGACCGCGTGCAACGCTTCAGTGTGGGAGTGCAGAGCTTCGATGACACGCTGCTGCAGCAGATGGCCCGCTACGACAAGTACGGATGCGGCGAGCAGGTCTTCGAGCAGGTGCAGCGCGCGGCCGGACGGTTCCACTCCCTGAATGTGGACATGATCTTCAACTTCCCGAGCCAGAGCCGCGCGATGCTCGAGCGCGACATCGAGCTCGTGAAGCAGACCGGTGCCAACCAGACCACGTTCTACCCGCTCATGGCCTCTCCCAAGAACCGCCGCGAGCTCGCGAGGACCATCGGCGCCATCGATTTCGCCCGTGAGGCCGAGTACTACCGCATCGTCTGCGATCAGCTTGCGCCCGAGTTCGAGCCCGCCTCGGCGTGGACGTTCTCTCAGGACAAGGGCGGCATGATCGACGAGTACATCGTCGACTACGAGGAGTACGTGGGCCTCGGCTCGGGAGCGCTGTCGTTCGTCGACGGCCGCATCTTCAACAACACGTTCAGCCTGAGCGACTACCAGGCACGCATACTGAGTGGCCGGCCGGCGGTCGCGAAGATGGGCCGCCCCTACGGCAGGAAGGCCCGCATGCGCTACCGCTTCGTGACCGACCTGTTCGGCCTGCGGCTCGACAAGAAGCGCTTTCTCGAGGACTTCGGCGTGCCCGTCGAGCGGGGGCTGTGGGCCGAGCTCGCGTTCATGCGCATGGCGGGCGGCATAGCCACCGACACCGCCGAGGAGATCACGCTGACGGCCACCGGCAGATACCTGCTGCTGGTGATGATGCGCGAGACGCTCGCCGCCTCCAACGACCATCGGGACCATGAGCGTGAGCTTCTCCCGCCGGAAGAGAAGGTGCTGCTCTCGGACGCCGAGATCGTCCCCTGTCCGGCCACTGCCGAAGAGTGCCTCGCCGCAAGTTAGGCGGGATCAGGAATGGCGGAGACAGGGACGCAGACAGCACGCGGGAGCTCTATCGGTGGAGCGGTGTGCGTACAGCTCGGCCGGTACGTCGCCCTCACCAAGCCGAAGCAGACCGCACTGCTGATGGTCACCGCCGTCGGCGCCTATGCGATGGCGGCATCCCCGGGCGTTCACTGGCTCACCGCGGCCGGCGGCATGGCCGCGCTTGCGTCGGCCGTGGCAGGTTCGACCGCGCTCAATATGGTGATCGATCGCGATATCGATGCGCGCATGTCGCGCACGTCTGCCCGGCCGCTTCCGGCCGCTGCACTCGGCGTGCGTCAGGCGACGGCGTTCGGGCTGATCGCGGGCATCGGCGGCGTTGTCGTCTCGCTCGTGCTCTCGCCGGTCTTTGGCGCCGCGGTCGCCGCGGGACTGTTCTTCGATGTGGTGATCTACACCGTCTGGCTCAAGCGCCGCACGGCGTACTCGATCCTTGTCGGCGGCGTTTCGGGTGGCATGCCAGCCATCGCCGGACGCGCGCTTGCGACGGGAGGCGTGGATGCGGTGGGGCTGCTGCTCGGTCTCGGGGTCGTGCTCTGGATCCCTTCGCACATCCTCACACTTGCCACCCGGTACGCGGACGAGTACGCGAAAGCCGGCGTCCCGGTGTGGCCGGGCGTGTTCGGTGAGCGGAGCACGCGGCGCCTGATCGCGGTCGCGACCGTGGGCGCGGTCGGCGTCTTGACGCTCGCTGGTGTACTTGAGGGGATCGCGCCGGTCCCGCTAGGCGCCCTGGCGCTCGCCGGGGCAGGGATGGTCGTGCTCGCGGCCCGGGTCCTGGCCAGGCCATCTGAACGCGCGAACTGGGTGCTCTTCAAGGCGGCCTCGGCGTACATGCTCGTGGCGTTCGCGTGTCTGACGATCGGCGCGACGCTCTCCTGATATCGCGCAGTATGCACCCTTCCATCCTCTGCCATTGCGCGCGGCGTCCCTTTTCGTGATGATTCAGGTCAGACGCGAAAGGTGGTGGCACGATGCGCGAGCACTGCGAGGCCTGCGAGCCGTTCGGCCTGACCGATGACATCTCCACCGAGCACGCGCACCTCATGCTCGACTTCTACTGCCGGACGCTCAAGGAGCTTTCGTACGACCCCGTGCCGTTCGACGA
This sequence comes from Aeromicrobium sp., assembly GCA_015351705.1. Lineage (GTDB taxonomy): Bacteria > Actinomycetota > Coriobacteriia > Anaerosomatales > Anaerosomataceae > JADIIM01. Next base: position 4,387 of record JADIIM010000023.1, read on the forward strand.
TCTGGACACCAAGGTCGGCGAGAACCGCTTCAGCACGCCGAAGTACGACGCACTGACCCACGCGCACTGGATGGTGCATCAGACGCGCGCATTCCTTCAGCAGGGTCGGATGGCCAAGGCCTACCGGTGGATCGGCATGATCCAAGGCATCCTGTTCATGAACGGGATATTCAGTCTGGCTGAACTCAAGCGTCACAACCGTTTCGATCTGCCGACGGTCCGGCCACGCGGAAGGTGACCGATGCCTCCGCGACCGGAAGCGGCGCTGGACGGGTTCACCCCGATTCGCGGTAAGTGCTTCTACTGGCGCGAGAAGCTTCTCGACGACGACCGCTTCGACCCCAGCGTCAAGAAGGAAGACTGGCGGGTGGAGTGCACGTGCTTCGTCGAGGGGAACATGTGGCGCTACACCATGGACACCGTTCCGTCGAACTGCCCGCTGCACCGCCACTGCCGCTACTACATCCAGACCGGCTGAACGCGGGGTAGGCTGCGGGAGCCCGGGCGTGGACAAGCAACGGCCCCCTGTGAAGGGGGCCGTCTTCGGAGCCGACCGTATCCTGCGCGGGTCTTCTTCGTGGGGGTCGGCGGATCCGCTTCTCAGCAGCGCCCGGCGAAACCGCTCGGGAGGCCGCCGCCGTGAACGACTTTCACCTGGTAACCGGTGCCATTGCATCCGTTACACGGGCGCCACTCGCTTCGGCCGGTCGGCCGGTCGATGCTCACGACTCTGTTGCCGCGGCAGACGGGGCATGTCTCTTTTCGAACCATGGCGCACCTCCTGAAAGGATTCACAAGAGGCATTAAGCAATGTTCATACCAAGAAACACTATCGTTCAGCGCCATGCGAAGTCAATACCACGCGCATCATTCGACGAGGAACCAGAGAAGGACTTGGCCGATGAGAATGACGCCCGGGTAACGGCTCGGTCCCGCGTGTGTATCGAGCTCTCCTTCGCTCCGGCCGGGCGTGCGATACAGGTGATGGAACAACCACAGGCCACGAGCGGAAGAAAGGTCGGACGGTCCTGATGTTGGCATCACGTGTGGACAGCAAGCTGCGGGAGGCGGAGGCGACACTCGCTCCGCACGTTGCGCATGTCGAGAAGACGATGAAGCCGCACGTGCGCAGGGCGCTGCTGACACTGGGGCTACTGTATCCGGTCGCCATGGCGCCCCAGATCTACAACGTCTGGGTGCTCCATCGGACCGCGGGCCTGAGCGAACTCACCTACATGGCCGGCCTGATGATGGCGCTTCTGTGGACGGCGCACGGTCTGCTCAATCGCGACAAGGCGGTGTTCGGACTGAACGCGCTGTGGATCGGCGTGCACGCCACGATGATCGCCGGCCTGCTGCGGTAACTACATCGCTTCCTTGCTCGTCTCCTCGATCGCCTTGTCGATCTGCCGACGCAGGACCTCGGGCAGACCCGGGATCTCGATGTTGACGAACCCGCGGGTGATCATCGAGACGGCCTCATCCTTAGGCAGGCCGCGCGTCATGAGGTAGTGGATCTCCTCGGCGGCGATCGGTGAGATGGCCGCCTCGTGAGACAGCTCCGCGCCCGGCGCGCCCTCGCTCGCGAGGTCCGGGATCGCCCACTGCGTGGACTCGGCGGACTGCACGATGCCGCGGCAATCGAGATGCGCCTTGCACGTGTTCGTGCGGCCGATGAGGCGGCCTCGCGAGTAGACGGTGGAGCGGTCCATCGAGACCGTGCGTGCAACGGCCTCGGAGCGCGAGCCTTCGCCGATCAGCTGCGTCTCACTGCCGAGGTCGATCACGGAGTCTTTGAGGCCGTAGACGATCGAGTTGAAGACGGCCGTGGAGCGGTCGCCCACGAGCTTGGCGATGGGGAACGCCTGGATGGACTTCACCGGCTTGAGTAGCACGTAGTTGTTGATGTAGACGCCGTCTTCCTCCACCACGATTCCGGTGCGCGGACGGACGCTGAAGTCCTCGGCCCAGTTGTGCACCATCGTGAAGGTGAGCTTGGCTCCCTTGCCCACGTAGAACTCCGAGATGCCCGCGTGCAGCCCCTCTTTGACGTCGGTGTGGATGTTGCAGCCGGTGATCACGTTGGCCTCGGCGCCGTCCTCCACGATGATGATGTTGTGGACGTTCTGGCTGACGTCGCTCTCGCTCACGAACAGGCACGCCTGGATGGGCTTCTCCACCTTCCGGCCGGCCTTCACGCGGATGAAGTAGCCCTCGGTCTGATGGAGCGCCACAAGCGCCGTGTACTTGTCCTTGCCGGGGTCCACCGCGCGCCACCACCAGTTGGCGACCATCTCCTCGCCGTAGAGCTTGAGCGCTTCTTCAGTGCTCATGATCTCGATGGCGTCGTCGAAGGCCTTCTGCACGCGCTCGTAGATCGGGGTGCGGTCCATCTGGAAGTAGCTTGCGGAGCGCTCCTTCTCATCGGCATCGAAGCCGGAGAGCAGCGCGGTCTCCTTGACCTGGCGCTGCAGGGACTCCAGCGAGGCGATCCGGTCGTGCTCGGCGACGGTGCGGAAGCGCGTGATGTCGATGTCCGGGCCGAGGGCCGCGGGCTTGTCGACGGCCGCCTCGGCGGCGGTGCGGATCTCTGCGAGGCGCTCGAGCGCCTCGGGGCTTAGGCGAGCGTCTGGCATAGCGCACACTCCACACATTTGTCGTAGCCGTGGCTGGAGATCTCCTCGATCAGGTCGAGCGGGTTGCCCTTGCACGCGAGGCGGCCACTGTAAAGCACGTGCCCCACGTCGGCGTTCACGAACTCGAGGATGTGTCCGGTGTGGGTGATGATGAGCCCGGCACGCCTGCGCTCGGAGATGCGCTCCTCGCTCTTGAGCAGCGCGTTGATGGCCGAGCCCACCACGGCGATGTTGTCGAGGTCAACGCCGCTCTCCGGCTCGTCGAACAGGGCGAGATCCGGCATCTGCGCCAGCAGCTGCGCCATCTCGGAGCGCTTGGCCTCACCGCCGGAGAATCCCATGTTCACGTCGCGCTCGAGCATGTGGCCGAGGTTGAGCTGGGTGTCGAGCGCCTCGGCCAGCTCGGGCTCGAGCGAGCCGCCGGCGGCGACATCGAGCATCTGCCGCAGCCGCACGCCGCGGACCGCGGGCGGACGCTGGAAGGCGATGCCGATGCCGAGCCGCGCACGCTCGTCGATCTCAAGGCCGACGAGGTCGACGCCCTTGAACATGATGCGGCCGCTTGTGACACGGTAGCCGGGGAGGCCGACGATGGTGTTCAAGAGCGTGGATTTGCCACCGCCGTTCGGGCCGAGCAAGACGTGCGTCTCGCCCTCGGCTATCGTGAGGTCGATGCCGCGCAGGATCTCGCGGTCGCCGACGCTCACGTGCAGGTCCTCGATCGCGAGCAGCGGCGCTGGGCTTTCGGAGGTCATGGGTCACCTCGATCCATCGGACATGGGGTCTGGAAGTCATACTACCCGCAGAGCGGGCGGATGTGCGCACCCACTGTAGCAGGTGCGATGTGGGATAGATACCCCCAGGGGTATGTCTGGTGAGGCGGCGACGTGACGGCGTGCGGCGATCGGCGCCGATGGCGGATGTTCCGGAGAGTGCGCATGTCTGAGGATTTCAGGGAGTTCACCGAGCGCGTATGGGGCCACTACCGCGAGCACGGCCGTGACGACCTGCCGTGGCGCGACACCACCGACCCGTACGCCGTCCTCGTCTCCGAGGTGATGCTGCAGCAGACGCAGGTGGCCCGCGTGGTGCCGAAGTTCGCCGAGTTCCTGGACGTCTTCCCGGACGTGCACACGCTTGCCGCTGCGCCGCTCGACGACGTCATCCGCGCCTGGCGCGGTCTCGGCTACAACCGCCGCGCGCTCTCGCTCAGACGCGCGGCGGCGACCATCGTGGGCAAGCACGACGGCAGGGTGCCGGACACGCTCGAGGGGCTCGTGGCGCTGCCGGGCATCGGGCACGCCACCGCAGCGCAGGTGCTCGCGTTCGCCTACAACGTGGGCGTGCCGTTCATCGAGACGAACGTGCGCAGCGTCTATCTCCACGAGTTCTTCCGCGACGCCGAGGACGTCCCGGACGCCGCGCTCCTGCCGCTCGTTGCGGCGACACTCGATCACGACCGGCCGCGCGAGTGGTTCTGGGCGCTCATGGACTACGGCTCGCACCTGAAGGCCACTGTGCCCAATCCGTCGCGCCGGAGCCGTCATCACACCCGGCAGGGGCGCTTCGAGGGGTCCAGCCGACAGCTGCGCGGGCGGCTGCTGGCCGCACTCGCCGAGGCTGCGGGATCGGCGTCCGGCGTGGCACTCGGCGGGATCGCCAGCGCGACACCCGTGGAGCCGCCGGGGCTATCGGCCGAGGCGCTGACCGAGCGGGTCGCGTTTCCCACAGAGCGCGTGACCGAGGCGCTTGCGGCGCTTCAGGCCGAGGGCTTCGTCTCCTGCGTTGACGGGCGCTGGCGCATCGGCTGAACTCCCGTGGCGCGCGCGGCATCGGCTTCGACGATGCGCGCGACCTCGTCGGGTGCGCGCCCCGTTTCGGAGGCCAGCCGCGCCACGTCGTCGGCCTCGGCACGCAGCACGAGCGTGCTATCGGGCAGGCGCGCGGTCTTGAAGCGCACGCGTCCGAGCGAGGTCTCGACCTCGGCGGTGTCGCGCTCGGCCAGGCGGCGTTCGGCGGGCAGCATCCGCACACCGAGCGTCCCGGTGAGCACGATCATGCGGTCGGCCAGGGCGGGTGCGGCGTCGTCGGGGGCGAGTGCGCCGAGGAGCGTGGCGGCGCGACCCTTCTTCATGACGATCGGGTGCTGCCACACATCGAGCGCGCCTGCGGCCCGCAGAGCCTCGGCAGCGGTGGCGAGCTCCTCGGGCGTGAGGTGGTCGATGTTGGACTCCAGCACCACGACGTGGTCGTAGCCCTCGGCAGGCGGGAGCGTCTCCCCGACGAGGATCCGGCAGATGTTGGGCGTGCCGATGTCGCGGGTGCCGCAGCCGGTGCCGGTCCTGCGCAGGGTCATCGGGGGCACCGGACCGTAGCCGGAGGCGAACGCGGAGAGAAGCGCAGCGCCGGTGGGGGTGGTCAGCTCGCTTCCCGCTGGCCCCGCGGTGATCGGCACGCCTGCCAGGAGCGCCGCGGTGGCGGGTGCGGGCACCGGAAGCTCGCCGTGCTCGGTCATCACCGTGCCGCTGCCGACGGCGACGGGCGAGCAGACGAGCGCCTCGATCCCGAGGTCGTCGAGCGCGAGCGCCACGCCGAGGATGTCGGCGAGCGTGTCGGCAGCGCCGATCTCGTGGAAGTGCACCTCGTCGACGGGGAGGCCGTGCACGGACGCCTCGG
>JADIIM010000024.1 GCA_015351705.1 Aeromicrobium sp.
GTCGAGTCCGATGTGGGTAAGCTGGTGCATGGCCGGTTCCCTCCGTGTGTCGGCACCCCGGGGCCCATCCCTGGGGATGATCCACGTTATACGCGGACCGGGCCGGCCATCTCATAGTGACTAGGCATAGCAGAGGGGGGATTGCCGTGAGGCGAATTGCGATTGCTAGTGGCATCAGTGGGGTGCTCGTGCTGGCTTCGATTCTCCTGATGAGTGCTGTCGACACCGGGCTGACGCGACTGCTCGCCTTCATCTTCCTGCAGTATCCCGCGATGCTGATCGGTTATGTGACCGGCGGGGAGGCAACCACCTACGCGCTGGCCATCGTTGCCTGGGTTCTCTGGAGCGTCATCATGTACGCCGCTTCGTGGTTCATCGGTACGTTCGTCGGTGGCCTGAGGGCCGCTGAACGACCGGCGAGGCATGCCTAACCCGCGTTTCCTTAACGTCACTCTGTCCCTGTGGGATGCCTGACACGAGTCGGGTAGCCTCGGATCCGGCCGCGGAGTGGCCCACCGCGCTTCTGTCACCGCAGACCGGTTGACCGTCAGCTGTTATGGCCCCCGCACCGGCATTCGAGGGGTCGCTTTCGCGACCTGGTAGGTGCCTGGCCTAGAGGCCCCGGTCAAGAGCAGGAAGCGCCGCCCGTGTGCGGTATCCTCGTGCTGCGGGTGATTCGGGGGCGGCGCTGCGGCTGAAGCACAAGAGCGTTGGGTATGATGTGGCGTATCTAGGTCGGGGGGCCGACGTGGAGTTCCTTCGCCTCTGGTGGTTCGGCTACACGCGTCCGAGCGCATTCGTCGAAGGCATCATCGCGAGGCGTGGTTGGCTGCTCGGATTCGGCGGCCAAGGTGTGCGCGTGGCACTGGACTCCCTGCTCGAGTACCTCCCGGTCGCGATCATGGGCCGGGTCCCGCCTACTCCGCCTGTGATTCCGATCCCGGCGAACGGCTACTACTGGCTCCTCGTCTTCGCCGCCCCTACGATCATCTTCGCTCAGATGCTCCTCGGCTCGCTGGCGGGACACGCGATCCTGCGCGCCCTGGGTCGGGAAAGCGATCTCGGGTTCCTGGTCAATGTTGCCGGCATGACTGCGTTGGTGGTTGGCGCCGTGATCGTTGTCTGGGACTGGACGTGGTTCGCCCTCGGTTTCCACGATCAGGTGTTTCTCGGGATCACGCACCTGCTCCTGGACGGTTGGGGCATATACCTGAGCGTCCTGGCGATGAGGCGCCGTCTCGGTGTGCCGGTGACGCTGGGAATCGGGCTCAACATCGTGGGCATCGTTGTGGCGCTGTCCCTCGCCGTTCCGTTCATGCGCGCGCCATTCTAGGAGTGCTCCACACACACCCGACCAGGGCAACCAGCAGACAGAGCGCCTGAAGGGGTATCCTCGGCAGGGACGGCGGGCGAGGCGCGCTGCAGCTGACGACCAACAACGCTGGAAAGGACGATCGGGGCACCTGATGTCGTGCACGGACGGACCAGGCGAATACCTCGCCACCCACCCCGTTGCTTATGCGCTGTCAGTCGCTGGTGCTGGTACGGCAGTCGGCGTGTTCGCATCCCGCGCGGCAACTTCGCGTGGCCTGAGGCGCCTGGGGTGGGTCCTGCTGTTCGCACTTGAGGCGACCATCTTCGTTGGAGTCGTCGTTGCCACCGAGAATGCGAAGCGGGCCGTCTCGTCTGGCTGACGAGTGGATCGATACGCCGCGTGACAGGGCAGACTCGGCTTGTGAGGCGCGGAGGGCCGCGCTGCAGTGGAGAGGATGGGTCTTTGACGGACGCACTGAGGCAGGCCAGGGCGCTGGCCACCAGAGTCGGGTTGCTGGGTTTTCCGCTCATCTACCTCGGCTGGGCATACCTGTTCTGGCTTCCCATCTTCATGTCCAGCGAGTCGGTGTGGTCCTTCCCTAAGATCCTGCTGTTCCTTGCTGGGGGAGCAAGCCCGCTTGTCGCTGGCGTGGTGTTGGCGGGTCTCACGGGTGGCCGCCAGCGCATCCGGGACATGGGTCACCGTCTCGTCGACATCCGCCGCATCAGTCTGCGCTGGTTTGCCGTCATCTTTCTCTTCTGGCTGGCTTTCGACCTGCTCATGGCAGGGGCAGCATTTGTCTTCGGCATCACGGATCGCCCGCTGGACATCGCCTGGGACGTGGTGTCGACGCCCCGGACGCTCGCGTTCATGCTGATCCTCTCGTTCGTGTTTCCTGCCGTCGAGGAGATCGGGCTTCGCGGCTACTGGCTCGATGAACTTCAGCAGCGTTTTAGCCCGGTGGTCGCCGGCCTCCTCAACGGAGCCGCCTGGGCTGTCTGGCACACGCCTTTCGTGTGGTTCCCGGGTTACTACGCCAACACCTCCTTCAACCCGCAGTTGTGGTGGTGGCTGCCCTCGATCGTCCTGCACACCCTGCTCATCGTGTGGGTGTACAACGGCACGGGCCGCAGCATCCTCGCCGTGCTCCTCTTTCACGCCATGATGAACTTCACTGGCGAGTTCCTGGGCCTGGCGCCGGAGATCTTCCCGTTCATGCTCATCGGCAACCTCCTTGCGGCGGCGGCGGTTGTTGCCGGGTCGCGGTTCATGCGACGGAGTCCCGTGTCTGCGTCTGACCAGGGCGTCAATCTGGTAACGCCGTGTGAGGATGCCTGCTGGAGCGTCGAGTGTCAGAGGCGGAAGCCGCGTCAACCGTGAGGGGACCGCAGATGGCGGAGGGCGACACTCGGAGCCCGATGACTCAAGACTGGACACCGGTCTCCTTCGAGCACTGTGATCACGTCAAGGGGCCCTTCTATCACGGACCCAAGTCCGTGGTGACGCCGGGCGATGAGCTCGTCGCCGGGTTCGGCTCCAACTTCCAGGACAGCAGGGTCTCCAACCACATCTACTTCAGCGCCCTGGTGGACACCGCCGCGTGGGGAGCGGAGCTGGCGTCCGCGCTGGCAGGAAGCGACGAGCGCGGACACATCTACATCGTCGAGCCCTTGGGTCCGTTCGAGGACGACCCCAACGTCACCAACAAGAGGTTCCCCGGCAACCCGACCCAGTCGTACCGCACGCGAGCACCGCTGCGGGTCATCGGCGAGGTGGAAGGCTGGGAGGGGCACAGCCCCGAGGCACTCAAAGGGATGCTCGACCATCTGGAGAAGCTGCGCGAGCAGGGGCTGGACGTGATCGAGGACTAGGCGCGCGTTGAACGGGGGGATCATGTCCGCCGATGAGCACAGGACGCTCTCTCGGGCCCTGTGGCTGCTCAACCCCCGCAGGGCATACCATCGCGCCTCGATCGTGGGCGCGCACCGGATCCCCCGCTCGGGCGGGTGCCTGATCGTCAGCAATCACGGGCGGTTGGACTTCGACTCCTTCATCCTGATGCGCCTGATCCTCCGGGAGCGGGGGCGGGCCACACGGATGATGGCCGATCACCTGTGGTTCACGATCCCCCTCGCCGGCCGAATCTTCCACTCGACCGGCGCCGTCGACGGGACGCGGGAGAACGCCACGCGCCTGCTCGAAAACGGCGAGCCAGTGCTGACCTACCCTGGTGGGGTGCGCGAGATCGTGGGTAGCACGTTTCGCAGGGAGCACATCGACTGGGAGGGCCGCAGAGGGTTCGCCCGGGTCGCCGCCGACGCGGGCGTTCCCGTCGTGCCCATCGTCGGTGTAGGGGTCAACAGCGGCCACATCTTCCTCACGAGCGGGCGGCTCCTGGGCAAGTTCCTCTTCCAGGGGCTGCTGCGGCTTGGACCCGACTACGCCGACTATCGCGACCCGCTCACCATCGGCATCATCCCGATCCCGCTTACGTTCGGGCTGGCGGTCAACTTCCCGCTGCCGTGCAAGCTCACGTACTACGTCGGTGAGCCGATCCTCCCGCCCAGTTCGGCGGAGGGCGCGCCCGCGTCGGAGTCGGCAGTCGAAGACTTCGCACAGCAGGTCATCAGGTCGATGTGGGACCTGATCCGCCTCCATGGACGACCGCCCGAGGCGCCTACGGAGGTGAGCGGGTAGCGTCGCGTGCTGTAGACTCGGGCAGGGAGCGTTCGCTGCGCCTGGCATCTGATGCGCAACGACGTTGGGTGCCGATCCGAGTTCGTCGAGGCCTTCCCGCCTGATGGCGCTCTGCGCGTGAGAGTCACGGCATCACCAGACGGCGCGCTCCAGGAAGTGGACGCGGCGACGGCCGGGCGACGGACCGAGTAGCTGCATCCGGCCTGCGTAGGGTCACGTTCGGAGGTGCGACATGGACGTCAGCGACTTCACCTTCGCAGCATCGAAGCCACGCACATGCCCGGTCTGCGGCTCTCCGCGGGTCGCCGATATCGTCTACGGCATGCCATCGCCCGAGATGCTCGACTCGCCTGGCTACGGTGAACGGTTCGTGACCGGCGGATGCCTGGTCGACGATGTCTCCCCGGCGTGGCGCTGCCGTGCGTGTGAGACCTCGATCTACCCGGAACACGCGTGCCGGGCACTCGAGGACCTGCCGCCGCCCTTCTGATCCGTGACGGTGTACGCTACGGGAGGAGGCCCACGGCCGACGGTTCTGGTCAGCGGCCCTCGTCCGACGCTGATCGTGGCCGAGGAGGTGACGGAGTGACCGAGTCCAAGACGCATCCACATGTCGTCATGCCGTCGGAGGCCGAGTTGGCCGACGTGATCCTCGGCATACATCCCGCGCATCACGACCTGTACGTGCAGACGCATCGGCTGGTGCTGGACGCGGTCCCGGGTGTGAGGCACGCCATCGACCTCGTCGATGGCGGGGTCGGCTATGGCGCCCACCAGTTCGGGTACGACGGCTGGGGGATGGCCGCGTTGGTACCGCACAAGAACTGGGTGTCTGTCGTGTTCTTCCGAGGCGCCGTCCTTGAGGATCCCGACGGGTTGCTCGAGGGCACCGGTGCGTCGGTCAGGCACGTGAAGCTGCGTTCTGTCGACGACCTCGTGGCCCGGCGCGGAGCCCTGGTGCGTCTCCTCAAGACCGCAGCCGGGCTGGGCCACACGCAGACGAGCGCGCGATAGGCGCGCGAGAGGGGAGCCGCGTTGCTCTACATCCAGCTTGAGAAGCTGCAGCGCTCGTGAGGTTCCGGATCGGGCCCGTACCGGAAGACCCCGATTTTCGTCCCGAGGCAGAAGGCTGGACCCTTCTGCGCGAGCCTCGCCCCGGGCTCATGATGTCGGTCGCGATCCCGCTCGGCACGCTCATGGCCGGGGCCCTGGCCGTCGGGTGGAGCCGAATCGTGCCCCTCGCGGCGCCCATCGATGGCTTCACGCTCTCGATCACGCTGCCGGCCCTGGCCATGGCGCTTCTGGCCATCGGGGCGTTCATCGTGGCGCACGAATCACTTCACGCGGTGCCTGTCCTCATCGCCGGGTCGGGCGAACACATGGTCGTCGGGTTCTGGCCGCGTTATCTGGCGCCGTACGTCGCGTACCTCGGGGCACTGCCCAAGCGCGTACAACTGCTGTGCGGTGCCATGCCGCTGCTTGTCCTCACGGTGCTGCCGGTGCCCATTGCCCTGGCGGTTCCCGCATCGGCCCCGTGGATGGCCGGCATCAGCATCCTGAACATGCTGGGCTCCTCGGCGGACCTGATCATGATCGCGCTCATCGCACGTCAGGTACCGTCCGGGGCCGAGACGCGCAACCAGGGGCACGCGACGTGGTGGCGCAGGCCGGTTGGGCGTACACTCTCAGGATGACGGTCGACGGAGTGCCGACGGATGGGGGTCCGCCGGGGCGAGGGGGGATCATGAGCGACCCGTACATGGGCCCGCTGACGCGCGACGGCGTGGTCACGCGCTACGAGCAGGGCAATCGGAACTTCGGCAACTTCGACCTCTCCGGTGTCGACTTGAGCGGTCTCGGTCTGGCGATGGCCACGTTCACCGAGTGCGACCTGCGTGGTGCGAACCTGCGTCACACGGCGCTGGGAAAGGCGTATCTTCGCGGAGCGGACCTTTCCGGGGCGGACCTCACGCGTGCATCGCTGCTCGAGGCCGATCTCACGGGAGCCGACCTCTCCGGCGCCAGGCTCGACACGGCGAGCATGATCCGCGTCAACCTCACGGGCGCGGACCTGACCGGAGCCGACTGCACCAACGCAGACCTCGGCGGTGCGACGCTGCCGGATGGGACCACGTACCGGCCTGGCATGAGCCTGGGGTCATTCGGCGTCACGGGTGACCCGATGATCATCTGACACGCTCAGGACGCGGTTGTCCTGATCGAGGCAGGGGGAAGTCATGGTCTATCGGAACCGGCCCGACATCGAGCCAGCGCATGTGTGGATCATCGTGGGAGCGGTGTTCTTGGGGTGGGTCTCGCTACAGGCCTACGTGGCGCTCCACGACAGCCGCAGTCCCGGTACGCCGCGCCTGACTGGGGCTGCCAGGGCAGTGATGCCGATGGTGGTGATCGGCGTCCCGGTGCTGTGCGTGGGGATCATCGTCACATACGACAACGGCTTGACCCCGCTCGGCGTGATCGCGGGCATCGCGGGTGTGTCGCTGCTGGTGGCCGCGCCTCTTCTCGGCCTGCTCCGACCGTCCGGACGGTAGATGCCGGACCGGCCACGAGATGCCGCGTTGTACGATAGGACCCACAGGCAGCACGCGGACAGGACCGGGGTGAGCGCAGTCGACGGCACCACGCAACCTTCTGGCGCTCCGGACGCCCTCGTCGGTCTCCGGAGCATCTTCTGGGCGTTCTTCCGAGTGGGCATGCTCACCATCGGCGGTGGACTGGCCATGGCCACGGTCATCCGGCACGAACTGGTGCTGCGCCGCAGGTGGGTGAGCGATGCCGAGTTCATGCGCGAGATGGCCACCGCCACGCTCGTGCCCGGCGCGATCGCGGTCAACATCGCGCATCTGCAGGGCCGACGGTTGCGCGGCACGGCCGGCTCAGCGGTGGCGATCCTCGGCACGGTCCTGCCGGCGTTCGGGATCATCCTCGCGGTCGCGCTCCTGGCGCTGCCGTACTTCGAGAATCCGGTGGTGGCCGCATTCCTGCGCGGGTGTGCCATCGCGGTCGCTGGCCAGCTGGCGTTCGCCGCGTTCGTCTTCGCGCGCACGCACCTGAGGAGCGTCACCAGCGTTGCGGTGTGCGCGGTCACACTCACGGTGCTTGCGGTCTTCGGCGTCCACCCGGTGGTGGCGATGGCGCTCGCGGGCGTACTCGGCTATGTGCTCGCGGGCGACCGCTTCCGGCCGGCCCGCATCGACACGGCGCCGGACTGATGGTCTGTAACACGACGGAGGCGTGATGGGGACGCTGCTGCAGCTGTTCGTGAGCTTCATCACGGTCGGACTGGGCGCTTATGGCGGCGGCCTGGTGACGGTCCCGCTCATCCAGCATGAGGTCGTCGCGGTGCGAGGCTGGCTCGCTGCCGAGGAGATGGCGCAGCTGCTCGCGGTTGCGCAGATGACGCCGGGCCCGATCGCCATCAACGGCGCGACGTTCGTGGGCTACCGGGTGGCCGGCCTGCCCGGATCGGTGGTCGCCACCGTTGCGGTGCTCCTGCCGTCACTGCTGATCCTCGCGGCGCTCATCCGCGTCATGGACCGCATCTCGGGTAACGGGCACCTCGAGCGGGCGCGCGGCGGCCTGCAGGTGGGCGTGCTCGCGCTCATTCTGTTCGCGGTGTGGTCGTACGGCACAGTGGTGGTCACCGGCTGGGTCGAACTCGCGCTCGCCGCAGGCGCGTTCTGCCTGCTCGTGGTCTCCGAGGGTAAGGTCCAGCCAGCCATCGTGATCCTCGGCTGCGGGGTGCTGGGCATAGCGCTCTTCTGAGTGCGGCATGCGTCGCGTGGTGTCAGTTCCCGCTGGTATACTGAGGTGACCTTGTACGACGGGGTTCCCCGGAGGGAGCGAGGCTCATGAAGTTCGTCCTACGCGTACTTATCACCGCTGCCACCATCTTCGGCGTGGCGTACCTCTCGAACATGTGGCTCGTGAGCGTCGACGAGTTCTGGCCCACGGCGGTCATCGCGGCGCTCGTGCTCGGTGTCGCCAACGCGATCGTCAAACCGATCGTGCACGTGCTCGCGTTCCCGATCACGTTCCTGACTCTCGGCCTGTTCGGCCTCGTGGTCAACGCGGCGATGCTCTACCTCGTCGCATGGGTAGTGCCCGGCTTCGAGACCACCGGCTTCCTCCAGACGGTGCTCGCCGCGATCATCATCTCGGCGGTCAGCGGCGCTGGCGCCAAGCTCGTCGACCGCGACTGATACGGGAGGGCCGTGATGACCCACGACGCCCCCGACATCGATGCCGGGGAGCACGATCGAGGCGCCCGCGACCTGGTGCTGATCACCGGCATGTCCGGCGCCGGACGCACCGAGGCTGTTCACACCTTCGAGGACCTCGGCTACTTCTGCATCGACAACCTGCCCCCGGCGCTCATCGGCCAGATGGTGGCGCTCACCACGTTGCCGGGCAGCCACGTCCACCGCATCGCGGTGGCGTGTGACGTGCGCGGTGGCGAGTTCTTCGACGACCTCATCGGCGCGCTCGACGAACTCGAGCGCGCGGGCCACTCGTTCCGCATCCTGTTCCTCACCGCTGACGACCGCACGCTCGTGCGGCGCTTCAAGGAGACGCGCCGACGCCACCCGCTCGCCGAGGTCGGCTCGGTCGCCGAGGGCATCGCGGCCGAGCGGCGGACCGTCGAGGCGATCAAAGAGCGTGCGGACCTGATCATCGACACGAGCGGACTGCGGCCACCCGAGCTCAGGGCGCATATCCGCGAGTCGTTCGTGACTGCGGGGCGCGAGGACCAGCTCAACGTGAGCATCATGTCGTTCGGCTTCAAGTACGGCGTGCCGATCGACGCGGACATCGTCATGGACGTGCGCTTCCTGCCCAACCCGCACTACAGCGACCGGCTGCGCCCCAAGACCGGCCTGGACCGGCCCGTACGCTCCTTCGTGCTCGACAAGCCGGAGACCGGCACGTTCCTCGACCGCTGGTTCCCGCTCGTTGAGTTTTTGCTGCCCAACTACCTGTCCGAGGGCAAGACGCATCTGACCGTCGCACTCGGCTGCACCGGTGGCATGCACCGCAGCGTGGCACTCGCCGAGCGCACCGCCGACCACATCCGCTCGCTCGGCTTCTCCGTGACCGTGTCGCATCGCGACATCGGCAAGGACCGGGGCCAGTGATGGCAGCGCGGCGCGCTGTGGCCATCGGTGGAGGGACGGGCCTCCCGCTCGTCTTAGGCTGCCTGCTCGACGGCGGCTTCGACGTGACGGCGGTCGTCACCATGGCGGACGATGGCGGGTCCTCGGGCAGCCTGCGCCGTGAGCTTGGCATCCTGCCCCCCGGCGATATCCGCAACTGCCTGGTCGCGCTTGCCGAGCCCGGCAGCGAGCTCGGGCGCGTCTTCCAGTACCGTTTCGGCAAAGGGGAGGGGCTTGCGGGTCACGCTCTCGGCAATCTCATCATCGCCGCGCTCGCCGAGCTCGAGGGCGACTTCGCGCGCGGGGTCGAGGCGGCCGGACAGCTCCTGGGCGTCCGGGGCCGCGTCCTGCCGTCCACGCTCGCCGACGTCGTGCTGACCGGGCGCGACGCCGCCGGGCGGCTGGTGATCGGGCAGGCCAACGTCGCGGTCACCGACGGACCGGTCACGCGGGTGTGCGTGGAGCCCGCGTCGCCGCCCGCCTACGGTCCTGCGGTCGAGGCCGTCCGCGCAGCCGACGTCATCGTGATCGGCCCCGGCAGCCTGTTCACGTCGATCATCCCCAACTTCCTGGTGGCGGGCATGACCGAGGCGGTTCGTGAGAGTGACGCGCGGGTGGTGTACGTCTGCAACGTTGCGAACATGCGCGGTGAGACGGCCGGGATGAGCGCCGCCGACCACGTGGACGCGCTCGTGGCTCACGGACTGGCCGATGACATCGATGCCGCGCTCGTCGATGATGGTACGGTGGCCCCGCTCGTCGTGCCCGGCGTGCCGGAGCTCCGGCCTGTCTACGGCGGGGCTGCGGACCGGCAGCGGATCGAGGCGCTCGGTATCGCCGTCCGTCTGGCGCCGCTGGCCGATCCACACATGCCCACGCGTCACGACCGCGCCCGGCTCGCCGCGGCGCTCGCGGAGGTGTGGTGATGTCCTTCACCGCCGAGGTCAAGGAGGAACTCGCACGCGTGGGCATGGAGCGCCCGTGTTGTGCGCGGGCCGAGCTCTCGGCGCTGGTGCGTGTTGAGGGCACGCTGCACTTCACGGGGAACGAGCGCGTTCGGCTGGAACTCGCCACCGAGACGGCGCCTGTCGCCCGCAAGGTGATCAAGCTCTTGCGGAGCGTGTTCGACCTGACCACCGAGCTCACGGTGCGCCGCTCGGTACTGCACCGCTCGAACAACTACCTCATCACGGTGGTGAGCCAGCCCGCGCTCTCACCGGCGCTCACGGAGCTCGGCATCGTAGATGAGTCGCGCGTGCCGTTGTACACGGTGCCGTCGTGGCTCGTTCGGACCGACTGCTGCGCGATCTCCTACCTGCGCGGCACGTTCCTCGGCGGCGGGTTCGTCGCCGACCCGCACGGTGACTTCCACTTCGAGCTGACCGCCGAGTCCGAGCAGGTGGCGGACGACCTCGTGGCGCTCATGGCGCGCTTCGGCATCAACGCGCGCGTGACCACCCGGCGCGGCTCGTACGCCGTCTACCTCAAAGGCGCCGAGCCCATCGTGACCTTCCTTGCGCTCGTGGGCGCGCACCGTGCGCTCCTGCGCACCGAGGACGTACGCATCTTGAAGGAGATGCGCAACGACGTGAACCGTCTCGTGAACGCCGAGACCGCCAACCTGCAGAAGACCGCGACCGCCGCTGCCGAGCAGGTGGCTGCGGTCCGTTCGCTCGAGCGCGCCCGCGGCCTTGACTCGCTCCCGCCGGCGCTGCGCGAGATCGCGTTCCTGCGGCTCGAGCATCCGGACGTGAGTCTGCGCGAACTCGGTGAGTTGGCCGATCCACCGCTGTCCAAGTCGGCGGTCTACCATCGCATCAGGCGGCTCGAGGAACTGGCCGCCGACGGGTGAGAAGTACGCGGAGGGACGGGGCGCCGTGGTGCGCACCACAGATGCCCGCCCCCGCGTCTTTGGGTACTATGAGGGGCGGGCCGTTTCGCCCGCTCAAGCTGTCCACATGCATCTCGAGGAGGGGTACCACGTGACGATCCGGGTAGGTATCAACGGGTTCGGCCGAATCGGCCGGTTGGTCTTCCGCGCGTGCCAGAACGATCCGGCGATCGAGGTCGTGGCGGTGAACGACCTGACGGATGCCAAGACGCTCGCACATCTGCTCAAGTACGACTCCGTGCACGGCGTGTTCGGCCACGAGGTCGTTGCGGGTGACGCGGTGTTCACCGTCGACGGCCGTGAGGTCAAGGTGCTCGCCCAGCGCGATCCGGCGCAGTTGCCGTGGAGCGACCTCGGCGTGGACGTGGTCGTCGAGTCCACGGGCTTCTTCACCGACGCCACCAAGGCGCAGGCGCACCGTGACGCTGGCGCGAAGAAGGTCATCATCTCGGCTCCGGCCTCCAACGAGGACATCACGCTGGTCCTCGGCGTGAACGACGCCGACTACGACGGCGACAAGCACCACATCATCTCCAACGCCTCGTGCACCACCAACTGCCTGGCGCCGTTCGCGAAGGTCCTACGTGACAGCTTCGGCATCAAGAGCGGCTTCATGAACACGATCCACAGCTATACGAACGATCAGGTCACGCTCGACGCGCCGCACAAGGACCTGCGCCGTGCGCGTACGGCCGCCGCGTCGATCATCCCCACGAGCACCGGGGCCGCCAAGGCCATCGGCCTCGTGATGCCGGACATGAAGGGCAAGCTCGACGGCATGTCGATGCGTGTCCCCACGCCGGACGGCTCGGTGGTCGACCTCGTGGCCGAGCTCGAGACCGCGGTCACCAAAGACGACATCAACGCTGCGATGAAGGCCGCAGCCGAGGGCCCGATGGCCGGCATCCTCGAGTACTGCGTGGACCCGATCGTCTCGATCGACGTCGTGGGCAACCCGGCGTCCTCGGTCTTTGACTCGCTGCAGACCATGGTCATGGGCGGCACCGGTACGTTCGTCAAGTGCGTATCGTGGTACGACAACGAGTGGGGCTACTCCAACCGTGTGAAGGACCTCGTCAAGATCGTTGGCTGACACCGCACCGGACGCGGGGCGTCCTCCGGCCGGAGGGCGCCCCGCTCGCAACCCGTCGTGGACCGTCAGCATCCGTCACGAACCGGAGTCGCCATGTTCACCAAGAAGACCGTCAAGGACGTCGACGTCAGCGGCAAGCGCGTGCTCGTCCGCGTCGACTTCAACGTGCCGCTCGCCGAGGGCGCGGTGGCCGATGACACGCGCATCCGTGCCGCGCTGCCGACGATCCGCTACCTGATCGACCACGGCGCACGCGTGGTCCTGATGAGCCACCTCGGCCGGCCGAGCGGGGAGCCGGATCCCCAGTACTCGCTCAAGCCGGTCCGGCGCACACTGCAGCGGCTCATCGGACGAAACGTCGCGTTCTCGCCGGAGGTGGTCGGTCCCGAGGCCGCCGAGGCCGTCGGGCGCATGATCGACGGCGAGATCCTCATGCTCGAGAACGTCCGGTTCCATCCCGGCGAGAAGAGCAACGACTCCGCGTTCGCCGAGGCGCTCGCGTCACTCGGCGACATCTACGTGAACGACGCGTTCGGCGCGGCGCACCGGGCACATGCGTCCACCGCCGGTGTGGCCGAGTGCCTTCCGGCCTACGCGGGCCTGCTGCTCGCTCGCGAGGTGGAGACCCTCACCGGCATCCTCACTGAGCCGGACCGGCCGTTCGTCGCGATCCTCGGCGGCAGCAAGGTGAGCGACAAGTTCGGCGTGATCGACAAGCTCATCGAGTGCTGCGACTCTCTGCTCATCGGCGGTGGCATGGCGTTCACGTTCCTCGTGGCCAAGGGCCTTGAGGTGGGCGACTCCATCGTGGAGGCCGATTGGATCGAGCCCGCCAAGCAGATGCTTGAGAAGGCGCGCTTAGCCGGTGTCGACCTCGTCCTGCCCACCGACTTCGTCATCGCCGCCGAGATGACCGAGGACGCCGAGACGCGCGTCGTCGGACGCGAGGAGATCCCCATCGGGATGAAGGGCCTCGATATCGGTCCGAGCTCGACCGAGCTCTACAAGGGCGAGATCGCACGTGCGAAGACCATCTTCTGGAACGGCCCGATGGGCGTGTTCGAGATGACGCCGTTCGAGGCGGGCACCCGTGAGGTGGCGGTCGCCGTGGGCCGCAACAACCGCGCGGTGTCGATCATCGGCGGTGGCGACTCGGTGGCCGCGCTCAAGAAGTTCGGACTCGAGGACCGCGTGACGTTCGTCTCCACAGGCGGCGGCGCCTCGATGAAGCTGCTCGAAGGCTCGGCGCTACCCGGCGTCGACGCGCTCCTCGACCGTTAGGAGAGACCGATGACACGCCGCATGCTCGTTGCGGGCAACTGGAAGATGTACACCACCTCCGGCGAGGGCGCTCTGCTCATCCAGGACCTCGCGCGCCACGTGAAAGGCGACTGGGACGAGGTGGAGGTCGCCGTCTGTCCGCCGTTCACCGGGCTCAAGGCCGCCTCGACCGTCATCGAGCTCGACAAGCTGGCCCTATCCCTCGGCGCGCAGGACGTTCACTGGGAGGCCGAGGGCGCGTTCACCGGCGCGATCGCTCCGCGTATGCTTGCCGAGCTGCGCTGCGACTACGTGATCGTCGGTCACTCGGAGCGCCGCGAGTACTTCGGCGACACGAACGAGACGGTCAACAAGAAGGTCCGCGCGACGTTCGATGCGGGCATGGTGCCCATCATGTGCTGCGGTGAGACGCTCGCCACGCGCGAGGCGCTTGAGACCGAGAGCTTCGTGCGCACGCAGGTGATGGAAGGCGCCGCCGGGCTCTCGGCCGAGGAGGCTGCACGGCTCGTGATCGCCTACGAGCCGATCTGGGCCATCGGCACCGGTCGCACGCCCACGCCCGAGGCAGCCAACGACGTGTGCCGTTCGATCCGCGCCACCGTCGGCGCCATGTACGGCCCGCCTGCGGCGATGGCCGTCCGGGTGCTCTACGGCGGGTCGGTCAAGCCCGAGAACGCGCGGATGTTCTTCTCCGAGCCCGACATCGACGGTGCGCTCGTGGGTGGAGCGGCGCTCAAGGCCGAGTCGTTCGCCGACATCGTGAAGGCCGCGCGGTAGTGGAGGCGCGCACGCCCGTCGCGCTGGTGATCATGGACGGGTACGGCATGGCCGAGCCCGGCCCGGGCAACGCCATCTCCCAGGCGCGGACCCCCAACCTCGACCGTCTGTTCGCCACCTGCCCATGGACGACCCTTGAGGCGAGCGGTCTGGCCGTGGGACTTCCCGAGGGGCAGATGGGCAACTCGGAGGTCGGGCACCTCAACATGGGTGCGGGCCGGGTCGTCTACCAGGAACTCACGCGGATCAATCTCGCGATCGAGGACGGAAGCCTTGTGCGCAACGAAGCGCTCGGGGGTGCGATGGAGGCCGCGGTGGCCGACGGCGGCGCCGTTCACCTCATGGGCCTCGTCTCGGACGGCGGTGTGCACAGCCACCAGGAGCACCTTTACGCGCTCGTCCGCATGGCCGCTGCCCGTGGCGCGACCCGTGTGTTCGTCCATGCGTTCCTCGACGGCCGGGACGTGCCGCCCACGAGTGGTCTGGGCTACCTGGAGCGGCTCGAGGCCGTGCTCGCCGAGAGCGGCGTGGGGGCGATCGCCACCGTTGCCGGCCGCTACTATGCGATGGACCGCGACAACCGATGGGAGCGCGTCGAGCGCGCCTGGCGCGCGATGGTCACGGGTGAGGGGTCCGCTGCGTCCTCGGCCACCGGCGCAGTCGCCGCCTCGTATGCGGCCGGCGTGACCGACGAGTTCGTGGAGCCGGTGGTGGTGACCGGTGCGGACGGCGCGCCAATCGCCGCCGTCTCGGAAGGCGATGCCCTCATCTTCTTCAACTTCCGGCCCGACCGCGCCCGCGAGATCACGCGCGCGTTCGTGGACCCGGCGTTTACCGGGTTCGCGCGTCCGCACGTGCCGTCGGTGCGCTTCGTCTGCCTGACCGAGTACGACCCGACGATTCCTGCAGCGGTCGCGTTTCCCAAGGACCTGCCGTGTTGCGTCCTGGCCGACGTGGTGGCCGAGGCCGGGCTGCGGCAGCTCCACATCGCCGAGACGGAGAAGTACGCGCACGTGACCTTCTTCTTCAACGGCGGCGCGGAGCCGCCCAAGGCGGGGGAGGAGCGGATCCTCGTTCCCAGCCCCAAGGTGGCCACCTACGACCTGCAGCCCGAGATGAGCGCACCGGAGGTCACCCGGAGGCTGGTGGGGGCCATCGAGGCGGACTCGGCGGACCTGTACATCGTCAACTACGCCAACTGCGACATGGTGGGCCATACCGGCGTGCTCGGGGCGGCCATCGCGGCCGTGGAGGCGGTGGATGCGGGTGTGGGGGCGGTCGTCGACGCCGTGCGGGCGCGGGGCGGCGCGGTGCTCATCACCGCCGACCACGGCAACGCCGAGCAGATGCACGACCCCTCGGACGGCGGAGCGTTCACTGCCCACACGCTCAGCTCGGTCCCGCTCATCTGCGTCGCGGACGGCGCCTCGTCGCTGCACTCAGGCGGCATCCTTGCCGACGTCGCGCCCACCGTGTGTGCGCTGCTCGGCCTGGACGCCCCCGCCGAGTGGACGGGGCGCTCGCTGCTGGGCTGAGGTCGGTCCGCTGTACTGGATGGGAGGCGGCTGTGAAGACCATCGGCATCATCGGCGGCATGAGCTGGGAGTCCACCGTCCCGTACTACCGGCGCATCAACGAGCTGGTGAAGGCCCGTCTCGGCGGACTGCACTCGGCGCGGCTGGTGCTCGTGAGCGTCGACTTCGCCGAGGTCGAGACGCTGCAGTCCGCCGGTGACTGGGACGAGGGCGGGCGGGTGATGGCCGATGCTGCCCGCTCGCTTGAGGCGGCCGGCGCCGACTGTGTGCTCATCGCCACGAACACGATGCACCGGGTGGCGCCCGCTGTGGAGGCCGCCGTGACCATCCCGCTTCTGCACATCGCTGACGCCACCGGTCAGGCGATCGCGGCCGCGGGGCTCGGCACGGTGGGACTGCTCGGCACGCGCTTCACGATGGAGCAGGACTTCTACCGCTCGCGGCTGGCCGAGCGTCATGGCATCTCGGCCATCGTGCCCGATGCCGAGGAGCGCCGGTACCTTGATCGGGTGATCTACACCGAGCTGTGCTGCGGGGTGATCTCCGAGGAGTCGCGTGCGCGGTTTCGCACGATCATCGCGGGGCTTGTGCGGCGCGGCGCCGAGGGCATCGTGCTCGGCTGCACCGAGATCCCGCTGCTCGTGACTGCGGAAGACGCGACGGTGCCGCTGTTCGATACGGGTGAGCTGCACGCGCGCGCAGCGGTGGAGTTCTCACTCGGCGGGTAGGCCGTCGCGGGGTGGTTGTAACAATCGTTGCAATATCGCGATGTACGTCCGATGGAAGTGGGCAGATACCCCCTACGGGTAGGGCCACTGATCGGAGGTTCCCATGTCACGCACCTACGTCATCACCGGAACGGCCTCGGGCATCGCCGCCGCTACGGCGAAGCTCCTCACCGAGGCAGGACACAAGGTCATCGGCGTCGACATCCATGACGCCGACATCGTCGCCGATCTCAGCACGAAAGAAGGTCGCCTCGAAGCCGCGAACAGGGCGATCGAGCTTTCCGGCGGGAAGATCGATGCGGTCATCGCGTGTGCCGGCCTGGCGCACCCGATACCCACGACGGTCTCGGTCAACTACTTCGGCATGACCGAGTTCCTCGACGCGCTCGCCCCCACGCTCGCGAAGTCCGACGCGCCACGCGCTGTGCTGATCTCCTCCATGGCGTCGCTCATGCCCAACGACCCGGCGCTCGTCGAGGCGATGTTCACCGACGACGACGAGACGAAAGCGTTGGCGCGCGCGCAGGAGCTCGTGGACATCGGCGGTGGCATGGAGCAGCTCATCTACGGCTCCACCAAGCGCGCGATCAGCCGTTGGGTGCGCCGGGAGTGCATCAAGCCGCAGTGGGCCGGCGCGGGGATCCCGCTGAACGCTATCGGTCCCGGTATCGTCAGGACACCCATGGTGGCCGACATGATCGCCACCGAGGAGGCCCGCGCGGCGCTCGACTCCCAGGTGCCGATGCCGCTCAACTACTACCTGGAGCCCGAGAACGTCGCTCACCTGCTCATCTGGCTTGCCAGCGTCGAGAACACGCATGTCACCGGGCAGACGATCTACATCGACGGCGGGTCGGATGCGGTGCTGCGCGGTGACAACGTCTGGGATCTCGCTGACTGACGCTGGTCGACGGGTAAGGTAAGAGGACTCACTTGGCCGGGCGGCGCCGCGCGTCGCCCGGCGCATTCGTGTCCTGCATCCATGCGTGCCGAGGAATGCACGTCCCTGTCGACAGACGATTAGGGGTGAGTCAGATGTCGAAGCGCTCTGAAGCGAGTCCCATCGACGAGTACATAGCCGGGTTCCCGGAGGACGTCCGGCGCGTGCTCGAGGAGTTGCGCGCGCTGGTCCGGGACGCCGTGCCGGAGGCGGTCGAGACGATCAGCTACGCCATCCCCACGTTCGATCTGAACGGCACGCACCTGGTGCATTTCGGCGGGTTCCGTAAGCACGTCGGGTTCTATCCGATCCCGAGCGGCATGGAAGCCTTCGCCAACGAGCTCAAGCCGTACAAGAAGGGCAAGGGTTCGGTGCAGTTCCCCCTCGGCGAGCCGTTGCCCGCCGATCTCATCCGGCGTATCGTCGCGTTCCGCGTCGCCGAGATCACGGGTGGCGGCTCGGGCGGCGGTGCGGGGTAACGTCCCGCCGTGGCCCTTCTCAGCCAACGATGCAGGAGCCGGCGCGTGCGTCATGAAGTATACTGGTCCGCTATGTGCGCCGGGTCGTCTGGGGAAGGGCATACTGCATGAGGACGCTGTTCTTAGGCGCGCGCGAATTCGCGCCGTTCGTGGATCTTCTGATCGGATCGACCCGGGTCATCGGCCCGGTGGCCAAACGGCAGAAGTTCGTGTTCGCCGAACTGGAGTCCTCAGGCGATCTTCGCCTCGACTACGATGTGACGATCCTCCCGCCGAAGAAGGTCTTCTTCCCGCCGGTGCAGCCGCTCGTGTGCTTCGACGCGGCGTCGGTGCGCGACTGCATCGACCCGGTCCCTACGGTGCTCCTCGGCGTGCACCCGTACGACGTCAAGGGCATCGACATGACCGATCTCCTCTTCCGCGAGCGCCACGCCGACTGGAACTACCTCGGCCAGCGTGAGGCCACCACCATTGTCGCTTCCGGCGTCCAGAGCGTCGCGCCTCGCGCGTTCTGGGCGTCGATCGGCACGGAGATCGCCCCGGTGGGCCACGACGCGTTCCTCACCGCCATCGACGGCGGGTACGTCTTCGAGCCGCGCACGCCCAAGGGAGTGGCGCTCGCGCGGCACGGCGCCTTCCGCGAGGCCACGCCGGAGGAGATCGCGGCCGCCGAGCGCGCCAACGCCGAGGCTGCCGAGCGCTGCTCGCGCGCGCTGCCGTACACGAGCGCCGAGATCGCCGAGCGGGTGCGTGCCGCCTTCCGTGACGAGGCCATGTGGGACGCGCTCGCGCTCGACTGCTTCAGCTGCGGCTCGTGCAACACGGTGTGCCCCACCTGTTACTGCTTCGACGTGCGCGACACCTGGAATCTCGACCAGACGAGCGGCACGCGGTCCCGCTATTGGGACGCGTGCCTCACGCGCGAGTTCGCCTCGGTCACGATGGCCGGCGGCGAGAAGGAGAACTTCCGAGAGCACCACCAGTCGCGCTTCCGGCACCGGTTCATGCGCAAGGCCGCGTACCTCAACGAGAAGCTCGGCGGGCCCGCCTGCACGGGCTGTGGGCGCTGTGCGGCGGCGTGCACGGCCGACATCGCCGATCCGGTCCGCGTCATCACGACCATCATGGAGGCCACCGCATGAGCGATACGCACAGCGCTTCGCCCGACGGGGAACACCGCGGGCTCTTCGTCCCGCGCGAGGCGAAGATCATCCACACATCGCGGCCCACCGCATCGGAGAAGCACTTCACACTGCAGCTCGCGAGCGGCGAGCCGCTCAAGTTCACGCCCGGCCAGATCCTCGAGGTGGGCGTGATGGGCTACGGTGAGGTGCCGATCGGCATCGCGAGCTCGCCGACGCGCGAGGCGAGCTTCGACATCGTGGTGCGGACGGTGGGGAGGGTCACGACCGCGATCAACGAGCGGGAGGTGGGCGACTCGCTGTGGATCCGCGGGCCGCTCGGCCACGGGTTCGAGCTCGAGGCGCTGCGAGGTAACGACGTGCTCATCGTCGCCGGTGGCATCGGCCTGTGTCCCACGCGGAGCCTTGTCGAGTACATCCTGGACCGGCGCGAGGAGTTCGGGCGCTTCACGCTCTTCTACGGTGCGCGCGACCCGCTGCAGCTGCTGTTCACCGAGGACCGCGTCGCGTGGCGCGGGTCGGCGGACGTGGACTACTTCGAGACCGTCGACCGTGCCGATGCCACTTGGAGCGGCAACGTCGGCGTGATCACCACGCTGTTCCACAAGACCACGAGCATCACGCCGGATACCCGCGTGGTTATCTGCGGACCACCGATCATGTTCGAGTTCGTGCTGCGTGAGCTCGACGTGCTCGGCGTAGCGCGCGAGAACATCTACGTGGACCTCGAGCGCCGCATGAAGTGCGGCGTGGGCAAGTGCGGCCACTGCCAGATCAACGACAAGTACTGCTGCATCGATGGGCCGGTGTTCACCTTCGCCGAGATCCACGAGCTCGAGGAGGCGATCTAGCCATGGCACAGCTGAGGATCGCGTTCTTCGACTTCGCCAGTTGTGAGGGATGCCAGATCGAATTCACCAACTACGGTGACGTCGCCACCCTGCAACTGCTCGAGCACGTGGAGATCGTCGAGTTCCGCGAGGCGATGACCGAGACCACCGACGGACGCATCGACGTGGCGTTCGTGGAGGGCAGTTTCACCCGCGAGGCTGACCGGGCCAGGCTGCAGGAGATCCGCGCTCGGGCCCGCACCGTCGTCGCGTACGGGGCGTGCGCCTGCACCGGCGGCATCAACGCACTCAAGAACCACCAGGACGACTTCGCCGAGTACGTGTACGGCGACGCCGCACGGATGCCGCACCTGCGCAGCGGCACAGCGCGTCCCATCTCGGCGGCCATCAAGGTCGATTACGAGGTCCGTGGCTGCCCGATGAGCAAGGACGAGTTGCTGTTGGTGCTTTCGAACCTCATCCACGGCACGGAGCATTGGGTGCCGACCTATCCGGTCTGCGTGGAGTGCAAGCGCCGCGAGACCATCTGCCGGTACGACGAGGGCGACCATTGCATGGGGCAGGTGGCCCGCGCAGGCTGCGGGGCGCCGTGTCCCGCCGACGGTGTGCCGTGTGAGGCGTGCCGCGGCTTCGTGGAAGACGCCAACCTGAACGCGCTCGAGAGAGTGCTCGTGGACCGCGGCGGATTGAGCCAGCGCCGGGCGGTCGGCAAGTCCCGCATGTTCACCGCGAATCCGAGGAGCTAGTCACCCATGTCGCAACGCATCACCATCGACGTCAACCATCTCACCCGGGTCGAGGGTCACGGCAACATCGTGGTGAACGTGACCGACGGCGTCATCGAGCGCTGTGAGTGGCAGATTCCCGAGGCGCCGCGCTTCTTCGAGGCGATGGTGCGTGGCCGCCACTACTCTGAAGTGGCGCGCATCACGAGCCGCATCTGCGGCATTTGCTCGATCGGTCACACGCTCGCCTCGGTGATCGCCACCGAGGCCGCGCTCGGCATCGAGGCCACGCCGCAGACGAGGAGGCTCCGCACGCTACTCAAGCACGCCGAGAACTTCGACTCGCACGTGCTCCACGTCTACGTGCTCGTGGCGCCTGACCTTCTCGGCGCGCCGTCGGTGTTCCCGCTCGTGCAGACGCATCCGGACGTGGTCGCGCGTGCGCTGCGCCTGAAACGGCTCGGCCACGAGTGGGGCTCGGCCATCGGTGGGCGTAGCACGCATCCGACCACCGCCGTGCCGGGCGGCTTCACGCGGGTCCCGCGGGTGCGCGACTTGGAGGCGTTGCGCGACAAGATCCTCGCCGCAGTGCCGGATCTTGAAGCGACCGTCGACACGATCGCTGCGCTCGCTCCGGCGATCCCGGCCTTCGAACGGCCCACCGAGTACATGGCTGTCTCCAGCCACGATGAGTACGGCCTCTTCGGCGGCTTCGTGCAGACGATCCTCGCCGACGGCGATCGCGCAAGCTACGAGGTAGCCGACTACCGGTCCTGCACCAACGAGTACGTCTCGCCACTGTCCACCGCCAAGTACACGCGCAACCGGCTGGGCAGCTACGCCGCCGGTGCGCTCGCCCGGTTCAACGTCAACGCTGACATGCTGCACCCGGAGGCGAAGCGCGTGGCCGAGCGCCTCGGTCTGGCGCCGGTGTGCGTGAACCCCTACATGAACCCGGTGGCGCAGGTAGTTGAGATCGTCCACTCGGTCCATGAGGGCCTCCGGCTGATCGACGAGCTGCTGGCCGCGGGCATCGGCGACGAGCTGCTCGCGGAGCCGACGTCATGCGGTACGGGCGCCGCCGCGGTGGAGGTGCCGCGCGGCATCCTGTTCCACGAGTACACCTTCGATGCCGAGGGCATCTGCACCGAGGCGGACTGCATCATCCCGACCGGTCAGAACCACGGCAACATCCAGCTCGACTTCGAGGCGCTGCTGCCCCAGTTGCTCGCGCAGGACAAGTCCGAGGACGAGATGCGCCTGGCGTTCGAGATGCTCGTGCGCGCCTACGACCCGTGCATCTCATGTTCCACGCACCATCTCGACGTCACGTTCGTGCGGTAGGCGGCGCGGGCGCGTGCGGTATCTCGTCGGCATTGGCACCTACCACGGTCGCGACGACTCCATCGGCTTGCGCGTGGCCGAGGCGATCGCCGAGCGCGGACTGGATGTGGGCTTCTCCGCCATCGACCTTGGTGGCAACCTGCTCGATCTGGTGCATTACCTGGGCGAGGAGACCACAAACGTGCTCGTGGTCGACGCCGCCCGCATGGGGCGTGCGCCGGGGGAGCGCGCGTTGTTCGCACCTGCCGACGTTGTCACCGAGAAGCTGGCCGCGGGTATCAGCACGCACGAGGGTGACCTACTCAAGGTGCTGGAGTTCGCCTCGGCGCTCGGTCAGCCGCTTCCCCCGATCACGATCCTCGGCATCGAGCCCGCCGAGCTCGGTGAGGGCGCCGGGCTCTCTGATGCTCTGGCATCCCGCTTCGAGGAGTACGTTGCTGCTGCGGTGGGGTTCTTCTGAGGGTGAGTCGACGGGGGGGCGGCACGCCGCCAATGCCGAGCAGACGGTGCGCCGGTTGAGCGCCACTCGCACCGCGGGTATACTGTCACGGTTCGCATGAGACGTACGGTCGCCTTCGGGCGGCGCGTGAGGAGAGTGTTGTGGAAGCCATCGCATACATCGTTATCGCGCTCCATGTGATATGCGCTATCGGCCTGGTTCTATTCGTGCTCTTGCATTCAGGCAAAGGCACGGGCGTCTCGTCGCTGTTCGGTGCGGGCATGCCGACGTCGGCCACCGGAACGGGCATCGTCGAGAAGAACCTCGATCGCATCACACTCGGCTTCGGTGCAGGTTATGTGCTTACCGCACTGTTGCTGATGCTTGTCTACCGCCCCGGGGCCTGACCGGAGCGAACGTTCTCTCGAGTTGCTGAAGGGGGCCCGCCGAGCAGGCGGGCCCCCTTCGTTCTTCGATCTGCGAGGTCTCCTGCGTGCTTGCACTTCGATGCAAAGAGGGACAGACTACATTGTTAGTCATACGGAGCAGGCGCGCCCGTTGGGCCGGTTCTCGTTGGTCCGGCGGTCGCACGGGCAGCCGTAGGGAGGGATGGGCTAGGCGACACCCTGTTCGATCGCATCACACGTACCTGTATCTGACACGCAACTGGAGGGAGGCTCACCTTGTCTGAGCGATTCCGCAAAGGTCTCGCCCTGATGCTGGCACTGGCGCTGGCCGTTTCGATGCTGGCTGTCACCGGCTGTGGGGGCACGACCGACGAGGAGCCGGGCGACGAGCCCGCCGCTGATGAGAAGGCTGGCGGCACGTTCAAGTTCTACATCAGCGAGCCGGCGTTCATCGATCCGATCAACCTGCAGGAGTCCGAGGGCACCCAGGTAGGCCAGGCCGTCTTCGACAGCCTCGTGGCGTTCGATCCCATCACTTCTGAGATCATGCCCGCGGCCGCCGAGTCCTGGTCGGCCAACGAGGACGCCACGGTCTGGACCTTCAAGCTCGTTGAGGGCGCGAAGTTCCACAACGGCCGTGAGGTCACCGCTGCGGACTTCAAGTACGCGTGGGAGCGCATCTGCACCCCCGCAAACCTGTCCGAGATCTCGTATCACCTCTCGGCAGTCGTAGGCTATGACGAGATGCAGGCCGAGGAGGCCACCGAGCTCGAGGGTGTCAAGGTCGTCGATGACTACACGCTCGAGGTGACGCTCGCGTATCCGTTCGCCGACTTCGAGTACGTCGTCGGTCACCCGGCGCTCGCGCCGGTGCCGCAGGAGGAAGTCGAGGCCGATCCGGCCGCCTTCGCGGACAAGCCGATCGGCAACGGCCCGTTCATGATGGCCGAGCCGTGGGCGCACGATCAGTACATCAAGGTCACCCGCTTCGATGACTACTACGGCGACGCGCCGTACATCGACGGTGTCGACTACGTGATCCTCGCCGACCAGGACACCGCGTTCCTCGAGTTCCAGGCCGGCAACCTCGACTTCGTGCCGATCCCGACCGGCCAGATCCAGGCCGCGGTGGAGCAGTACGGCGAGAGCCCTGACGGCTACACCGTCAATCCGGGCCAGCAGGTCAGCCTCGGTGGCGAGCAGGCGATCTACTACCTCCTCGTGAACAACGAGCAGGAGCCGCTGGACGACCCGCTGGTGCGCCAGGCGATGTCGATGGCCATCGACCGCCAGGACATCTGCGACAAGGTCTTCGAGGGCACGCGCGAGCCTGCGACGGGCATCGTCCCGCCGGGCATCGTGGGCCACCGCCCGGATGCCTTCCCGTACGCCAAGTTCGACGTCGAGGCCGCCAAGGCCAAGCTCGCCGAGGCCGGTTATCCGGATGGCGAGGGCTTCCCCAAGATCACCATCGAGTTCAACAGTGGCTCGGGTCACGAGGACATCCTCCTGCTCGTCCAGGAGAACCTGAAGGCCATCGGTATCGAGGGTGAGATGGTGGGCAGCGAGTGGGCGCAGTACCTGGACAAGCTGGGTGCTGGCGACTACTCCATCGGCCGTCTTGGCTGGATCGCCGACTACCCGGTCATGGACAACTTCCTGTATCCGCTGTTCAAGACCGGCAGTGGCGACAACTACTCGTTCTATGCCAACGCCGAGGTCGACGCGCTGATGGACGAGGCCCGTGGCACCGCTGATGGCGATGAGCGCGTGGCGCTGTTCCGTGAGGCCGAGGAGATCATCGGTGAGGACTCGCCGGTCATCCCGATGTTCTACTACAAGCACACGCGTGTCGCGTCCGAGCGCGTGAACGACGGCATCTACAGCCCGAACGGTCTGTTCACGTTCGAGTCGGTGTGGCTGTCGAAGTAGTGCCGGTCCGCCTCTGACGGATCGTGCGATGTGTGCCGGGGCACCCCCGGGTGCCCCGGCACACACATTCAGAAGCGCTCGCATGCACACCTAGGAAGACAGGTCTCATGGCCAAGTACGTACTCCGGCGCATCCTTCAGATGATCCCGGTGTTCCTCGGGGTCACGCTCATCCTCTTCGCACTCCGCATCCCCGGCCTCCTGCCCGGTGACCCCGTGCAGCTGATCGTGGGCGAGCGCCCGCTCACGCCGGCGCTCAGGGCGGAGATCGAGGCGAAGCACCACCTGAACGAACCGCTCCACATCCAGTACGGCTACTACGTGAGCGGCATCCTGCAAGGGGACCTTGGGTCATCGCTGCAGAAGGGTCGGGACGTGACCGACATCCTTCTCGACAAGTTCCCCAACACCGCCCGACTCGCGATCGCGGCGATCCTCGTCGAGATCGTCGTCGGCCTGCTGGCCGGCATCATTTCCGCCGTGAAGCAGTACTCCTTCTGGGACGTCCTCGTGACGCTCTCCACGTCGGTCCTCGTCGCCGTGCCGGTGTTCTGGCTCGGCATGCTCTTGCAGATGCTCTTCGGCATCAAGATGCGGGAATGGACCGGGGGCGCGTTCTCTCTGCCGATGTCCGGCATGGGGGACCCGCCCGATCTCGTGCACCTCATCCTTCCGGCCATCACCCTGGCGTCGGTCTCGACGGCATACGTGGCTCGCATCATGCGTAGCCAGATGCTCGAGGCCATGGGCCAGGACTACATACGCACCGCCAAGGCCAAGGGCCTGTCGGAGCGCGTCGTCATCTTCAAGCACGCGCTCAAGAACGCGCTCATCCCCGTCGTCACGTTCATCGGCATCGATCTCGGCATGCTGATGGCCGGGGCGATCCTCACCGAGACGGTCTTCTCCTGGCCCGGCATCGGCCGAGAGATATACCTTGCCGTCATGACACGTGACTGGCCCATCGTGATGGGCGGGGTCATCGTCGTCGTCCTCATCGTGATGGTCGTGAACCTGCTGGTCGACATCAGCTACGCGATCCTCGACCCGCGAATCCGATACGGAGGTAAGGCCGAATGAGCGCCGACAAGCGGCACACCGGCGCAGGCACGCCGACCGGTCCGATGGACGCGGGCGGCCATCCCGTCGCCGACGAGCAGGTCCGGGCCGTTGTGCCCGGCGCGGGTGAGATGGCCCAGCGCCCGTCGCGCACCCTGTGGGGAGACGCATGGATGCGCCTCCGCAAGAACAAACTCGCCATCGCCGGCCTGGTCTGGATCGTCTTCGTCGTCACACTGACCCTGACAGCCGACCTGTGGGTTCCGCGCTACTTCGCCGAGCCCACGTCAACCCAGTTCGGGAGTCTCCAGTCACCGTCGCTCGAGCATCCGTTCGGCACCGACCGTATCGGTCGCGACGTGTTCTCTCGCGTCGTCTACGGCGCGCGGGTCTCGCTCGCTGTCGGCGTCCTGGCGGTGAGCATATCGATCGCCATCGGGTTGCTCATGGGCTCGCTCTCCGGCTATTACGGCGGGATCCTGGACGCGCTCGTCATGCGCACGGCCGACATCTTCTTCGCCTTCCCTTACATGCTGTTCGCGATCGCGCTCCTCGCGCTCCTCGGGCCGGGGTATCAGAACGTGTTCATCGCCATCGGCATCCTTGGCTGGCCGTCGATCGCGCGCGTCTTGCGTAGCTCCATCCTGTCGGTCAAGGAGAACGAGTACGTCGATGCGGCCCGCGCCATGGGCGCGTCTGACCTGCGAATCATGCTCCGGCACATCATGCCCAACGCCATCGCACCCATCATCGTCTACGGCACGATGAGCATCGGTGGCGCCATCATCACCGAGGCCGCGCTCTCGTACCTCGGCATGGGGGTACAGCCTCCCACGCCGTCGTGGGGGCACATGCTCTCCGAGGCCAAGGCGCTCATGATCCCCGCGCCATGGCTGACGGTGTGGCCGGGCTTCGCCATCCTGACAACCGTGCTCGCGTTCGTGCTCATGGGGGACGGGCTCCGGGACGCGCTCGACGTGAAGATGAAGGACTGACATGGGTGCTCTTCTCGAGGTCACGAACCTCACGACACACTTCACCACCCGCGACGGCGTCGTGCGCGCTGTTGACGGCGTGAGTTTCTCGCTGGACAAGGGTCAGACGCTCGCCATCGTTGGTGAGTCGGGCTCGGGCAAGTCGGTGACAGCACTGTCGCTCATGCGGCTCATCCCGGAGCCCCCGGGGAAGATCGCAGCCGGCGAGGTACTGCTCAACGGGGACAGCGTGCTCGCCATGAATGAGGAGCAGGTCCGATCGCTGCGCGGTGATCGCATCGCGATGATCTTCCAGGACCCGATGACCTCGCTCAACCCGGTCTTCCGCGTGGGCCACCAGATCGCGGAAGCTCTGCGACTTCACAAGAAGATGACGCGCAGAGAGGCCGAGGCGCGCGCGGTGGACATGCTCGAACTCGTCGGCATCCCCAATGCGCCACATCGTGCACGGGACTATCCCCACCAGTTCTCCGGCGGTATGAGGCAGCGTGCCATGATCGCCATGGCGCTCGCGTGCGATCCGGACATCCTTATCGCCGATGAGCCCACCACGGCCCTCGACGTGACCATCCAGGCGCAGATCCTCGAACTCATGATCGAGATGCAGCAGCGCACCGGTGCCGCGATCATCATGATCACCCACGACCTCGGCGTCGTTGCCGATATGGCCAACGACGTCATGGTGATGTACGCCGGTAAGCAGGTGGAGTACGGAAGCGCCCACGAGGTGTTCTACAAGCCGCTCCACCCCTACACGTGGGGGCTTCTCGACAGCCTGCCGCGTCATGACATCGACGAGAAGGGCACGCTGCTGCCGATCGAAGGTCAGCCGCCGAGCCTCATCGATGTCCCGCCCGGCTGCGCATTCCATCCGCGGTGTCCCTATGCCAGGAGCGTGTGCCGAACGAAGGTACCGGAGCTCCGCGACGTGGAGAACGGTCATCTGGCCGCGTGTCACTTCGCCGGTGAGCCGGGCTTCGTCCGAGGTGCGGCCACACCGGACCGTGAGGCGGTGACGGCGTGAGCGAGCTACTGAGGGTCGATGGTCTGGTCAAGTACTTCGGCGTGGAGCAGGGCGTGCTCGCATCCCGTCTCGGCAAGAAGGTCCATGCCGTGGACGGAGTGTCGTTCCAGGTGAACTCGGGGGAGACCCTGGGCCTCGTGGGTGAGTCGGGTTGCGGGAAGTCCACCGCAGGCCGCTGCATCATCCGCCTGCTGGAGCCGACCGCCGGGTCTGTCGTCTTCGATGGGACCGACGTCGGTTCGCTCAAGGGCAAGGCGCTGCAGGCGTTCCGGCGCGACGTCCAGTTCATCTTCCAGGACCCATACGCATCGCTCAATCCGCGCATGACCATCGGCGAGATCGTGTGGGAGCCGTTGGTGGTCCACGGCATCGGCACCACTGCCGAGCGTCGCACGCGCGCCAAGGAGCTGCTCGACGTCGTCGGCTTGAACCCCGAGCACATCAACCGCTATCCGCACGAGTTCTCAGGCGGCCAGCGCCAGCGCATCGGGATCGCCCGCGCGCTTGCGCTCAATCCGCGGCTGATCATCTGCGACGAGCCGGTCTCGGCGCTCGACGTCTCCATCCAGGCGCAGGTGATCAACCTGCTGGACGAGCTGCAGGACACGTTCGGGCTCACGTACGTCTTCATCGCCCATGACCTTTCGGTCGTCCGGCACATCTCGGACCGCGTGGCGGTGATGTACCTCGGCAAGATCGTCGAGACGGGGGACTGGAAGGGCCTGTACGACCAGCCGCACCACCCCTACACACAGTCACTCCTTTCCGCGGTGCCGGTGCCCGATCCAGACAAGCAACGACAGCGGGAGCGCATCATCTTGAAGGGCGATGTGCCGAGCCCGATCGACCCGCCCACCGGGTGCCGCTTCCATACACGCTGCCCGATCGCTCAGTTCCCGAAGTGCAGCGCCGAGGAGCCCGAGTTGCGCGAGGTGGCGCCCGGCCACGCCGCCGCGTGTCACTTCGCCGAGGCGTTCCCTATCCCGGTCGAGGCCCAGACCCGTTCGGTCGCCGCCCAGCCTGGCGCGGCAGATGAGGCACTCTGAGGCCGGTCGGCGACCTCTAGGCACGAACCGGAGGTCTTGTTATACTCTCGTTCGCTGCCCTCCGGGGCACCTGCGAGTCCGAGTGGCGGAATGGCAGACGCGCTAGGTTGAGGGCCTAGTGTCCTTAGGGACGTGCGAGTTCAACTCTCGCCTCGGACACCACACATGAGCAGGGCCCCTGCCCCACGAGGGTAGGGGCCCTGAGTCGTCCGCGGGCCTTGTCGTCTGTCACTGGCAGCCCTGGATCGTGCCGACGGTCTCTGGAGGGCGCCGTGCCGCCGCGCGTCTGCTGGTGTCCCTGTCGGTTGACTTAAGGAAGATGTACAATGGCGTTCGCCGACCCAGGAGGACTTGATGAACCGACGTGTGCTCATTCTCGTTATCGCAGCGACGATTCTCATCGGCGCTGTAGCCGTCTTCGCCCTCAGGTCGGGCGGGGCCGATGACGCCGTTGTCCAGGACCCCGGTACCGGCCTCGGCTCGCTCGAGCCGACCGCGTCGGGCGGCTCCTCTATCGACACCTCGACTGCCGATGCCTCGACCGCCGAGGGCGGCCAGCGCGAGACGACCGACGGCGAGGCCGCGCGTCCTGTCGTGCCCGTGCCCGAGGGGTCCGCGATCAGCGGCGGCTCCTCGGACTCGTCCGACCCTTCGTCCGGCGACGGTGGGTCCGGTGACACGGCCAAGCCCGCGCAGCCGGTCCCGGTGGGGCTGAGCGAGGAGCAGCGCAAGGCCGTCTTCTGGGACCTCATCGCCGCATGGGACCGTGCGGTGCTCGAGGCGGAGAAGGCGTTCCCGTTGAGCGCCGACAACCCTGACGTGGTCGCTCACGTGAAGCTCAGGATGTCGCTCATCGCCGAGTACGAGGCCGAGATCATGGACGAGTACGACATCACGGCCGCACAGCTCGAGACGATCTACAACGAGGGCATAGCCAAGCGCTGGCCCATGCCTCCGTACGAGGAGTAACGCGCCGCGTATCGACGTGCCGGTCGTAACGCTCACCGTGCACGCTGGCCGGCGGTATACTGGTGACCCGGCCATCGATGGGGAGCGCGCGTGCTTGAGTTCGTGAGGGTGGAGGTTGGCGAAGGGTCACCGCCCGGCTGTAGCCGCTGCGCGCCGGCCGTACCGGCCACGTACCACGACCTTGATCGTCTCGCGGAGGACATTGCGCACGCCGTTCGAACGCCCTCCGGTTCTGTCGCTCAGGGCCTGCTGCTCAGCGGCCCGGACCCGTTCTCACACCCCGCGCTTCCGGCTGTCGTTGAAGCCTGTGTGAGTACCGGCGTACCGCGTATCGGCATCGAGACGGCCGGCACGGCGCTTTCCGTACACGGGAATGCGGCGGGCGTGCTCGCTGCCGGGGTACGGCACCTGTTCGTCCGGGTGCTGTCGGGTGACGCGGCAACCCATGATGGGCTCGTGGGGCGCCCGGGAGCGCTCTCGGGAGCGCTCGCCGGCATCGCCACCTACCGCGCCGCCGCCGTGGAGGCCGACGTGCCGTGTGTCGTGACAGGAGTCGTCCCTGTCTGCCGCCACGTCCGCGACGCGCTTCCCCTGACAGTCGCCGCGCTTGCGCGAGCGGGAGTCGACGCCGTGCGCCTCGTGGAGGGCCGTGACCCGGGAGGCCAGGCGGCTGCGGCCATCGCCGCTGCGTGTGACACGGGGATGGTCAACCGCGTGTGGGTGGAAGTGTCGCCCGCGCTGCCGCTCCCGGCCTCCCACGCGCTCCACGTCCTGGACCCGGGGGTGAGTGATGGCTGAGCCGTTGAAGGTCGTCTTGCTCGCACTCAACGCGCCAGGATACCAGTCCCTCGCGCTCGGCTACCTGCGCGCATACGCCGAGTCGGACCGCAGGCTGCAGGGCCGAGTGGCGTTCCAGACGCTCGATCTTTCCTCCGCCGATGATGCGTGGTGGGTCGCGTACCGGGTGGTCGGACTCGAGCCCGATGTGCTCGCAGTCTCCGTGATGTGTTGGAACGCGCGGCAGGTCTACGACATCTGCCGAATCGTGCGGACGGCGCTTCCGGAGACGCGCATCGTCCTCGGCGGGCCGGAGGTCGGCCCCATCGCCGCGGAGGTGCTCGATACCCACCCGGAGGTCGAGGCGGTCGTGCGCGGGGAGGGCGAGGAGGCGTTTGCCGACGTGCTCGATCTCGCGCGGAGGGGCAAGCCCTTCACCCGGGCTGACGGTGTGACGGCGCGCGATGCGTCAGGAGAGCCCGTTGCCGCACCGGACCGCGCTCTCATCGCCGATCTTGACACCATCCCGTCGCCGTACCTGAGTGGTGTCATGGAGCCCGCGGAGGGCGTCGCCTATATCGAAACGTACCGCGGGTGCCCTCACCGCTGCGCGTACTGCTTCGAGGGCAAGGGGTACGGTCGGATCCGGTCGTTCGGGCGTGAGCGTGTCGCCGCGGAGATCGCCCACCTCGCCGGAGAGCGCGGGATACGCGCGTTCTCCTTCATCGACCCGGTCTTCAATCTGACCGATGAGCGCCTGGCCTGGCTCTCGGACACGCTTGCGCCGTTCGCGGCGCGCGGCACGCGGCTGCACACGGTGGAGGTGGACATCCAGCGCATCGATGATGAGGCCGCCGCGCTTCTGGTGCGCGCGGGGGTGGAGTCGGTTGAGACGGGTCCGCAGACTATCGGTGCCGAGGCGCTCGAGGCGTGTCACCGCCCCTTCGACGCCGGCCGGTTCGCCGCAGGCGTCGCTGCGCTCAAACGTCGCGGGATCCCGGTGGAGTGCGACCTGATCGCCGGCCTGCCCGGTGACACGGCCGACGACTTCCTGGCGGGCGTCGCGTTCGTCCTTTCGCTCGACCCCGGCAAGATCCAGACGTCCACACTGCACGTGCTTCCTGGTACCGAGCTCTACGTGCGCGCCGAGGAGCTCGGCTTGCGGTTCGATCCCGAGCCGCCGCATGAGATCGTCGCCACATCCACCATCGGCTTCGCCGACCTGCGTCGCCTTGAGGCGCGCTCGATCCACCTCGCCCGCGTCTACGCCGCCCGATTGACAGGAGTCTGA
Organism: Aeromicrobium sp.; assembly: GCA_015351705.1. GTDB lineage: Bacteria > Actinomycetota > Coriobacteriia > Anaerosomatales > Anaerosomataceae > JADIIM01. The sequence goes on from JADIIM010000024.1 coordinate 31,911, forward strand.
CGTGCCGCCCGTCTCCCATCGAGCAGAATCGATCCGCCCGTTCGTCGTCATGGATGTCGTGGCGCGCGCCAAGGAGCTCGAGGCGGCCGGTCGCGACATCGTGCGGCTCGAGATCGGCGATCCGGACTTCGCGACACCTGAGGTCATCGTCCGTGCTGCCGAGGCGGCCATGGATGCTGGCGACACAGGCTACACGCAGTCTCTCGGACTGCCTGGCCTTCGCGATGCGGTCGCGGGGCACATGCATGATTCCTACGGGGTCGATGTCGACCCCGCGGACATCGTGGTCACCCAGGGCACATCGCCCGCGATGCTGCTGTTGTTCGGGTCGCTTCTCGACCCCGGCGACGAGGTCATCATGGCCGATCCGTGCTATCCGGCGTATCCCAACTACGTCTCGTTCCTGGGCGGTGTTCCGGTGCCCGTGCGTGTACGCGCCGAGGAGGGCTTCCGCTTCCGCCTTGACGAGGTCGAGCGCGCTGTGACGGCCCGGACCAAGGCGATCATGATCAACTCGCCCTCGAACCCCACCGGCGGTGTTCTCGGTGCTGAAGACCTGACCGGTCTCGCCGCCATGGCCGAGCGCCACGGGCTGTGGCTTGCGAGCGATGAGATCTACCACGGGCTTCAGTTCGAGGGACGGTCGCACACCGTTCTCGAGTTCACCGACCGCGCCTTCGTGCTCAACGGCTTCTCGAAGGCCTATGCGATGACCGGCTGGCGGCTCGGATACCTGATCGCGCCGCGTCAGTTCGTGCGTCCCGCCGAGAAGATCCAGCAGAACTTCTTCCTGTGCGCCAACCACTTCGTGCAGGTGGCGGGTACCGCAGCGCTCCTGCACGCCCAGGCCGACGTGGCCCGCATGCGTGCCGTCTACGGCGAGCGCCGCCGGTACCTGGTCCCCGCGCTCCGCGAGGTCGGGCTCGGGGTCGCCGTCGAGCCGGCCGGTGCGTTCTACGTGTTCGCCGATGCTCGCGCTTGGGGCGCGGACTCCATCATGCTCGCCGAGCGTCTGCTCGAAGAAGCGGGTGTGGCCGCTGCACCCGGAGTGGACTTCGGGCCGGGGGGAGAAGGGTTCCTCCGGTTCAGTTATGCTACATCGATGGAGCGATTGCAGGAGGGGGTCGCACGTCTGGCCGCGTGGGCAGGTACTTCAGTGTGAGCGTCGATGTGCCGATGTAGAGGCGGGGGCCAGGCGACGCACAGAGGCCTTACCATATGCCTCACCAGGCGTGATGCGGCAACGGTACGATGCTTGCTTAGAGTGCTCGGCTGGTATTCCGCCCGATCGCACGGGGGTGTTTCTTGAGTAGCGAAGTCTGGAGCAAGGCGGATCTGCATATCCACTCCAACCACAGTGACGGTGTGGCGAAGATCCCGCAGATCATGGAGTACGTCGCGACGAAGACCGATCTCAAGGTCATCGCGATCACCGATCACAACACCATCGAAGGCGCGCTCTTCGCCAAGGAGCTTGAGGACGTCTACGGTGTCGAGGTCGTCATCGGCGAGGAGGTCTCGGCCAAGGAAGGCCACGTCATCGGCCTGTTCCTGTCCGAGGAGATCCCGCCTGGCCTGTCTGCCGCCGAGACGATCCGCCGGATCTCTGAGCAGGACGGCATCGCCATCATCCCGCATCCCTTCTCAAGCAGGGGCGTGTTCGGCCCGTTCGGGCGCAACGCGTTCACCTCGGCGGTGAGCGAGCTCGCCTTCCACGCGCTGGAGGTCTACAACTCCGTGCCATACCTGGGCTGGGCGAACCGGGTGGCCGCCAAGATGTTCACGGGAGGCCAGGGCATCGCCGCGGTGGGTGGCTCCGACTCACACGTCCTCGAGGGCATCGGCACCGGATACACACTGTTCCGCGGCACCACGGCCGAAGACCTGCGCCGGAGCATCGAGCAACTCGAGACGCGTGCCGAGGCCGGCCGCGGTGGTCTGGCCCTCGCGCTACGGTACGCGTTCCGCATCCCTCAGATCAGGCGCCGTCAGGCGTGGAACTGGGAGCGCTGCAAGGTCAAGGCCTGACGCGACGGTGTTAGCATCGCGCGGCCTCGACCGTGCGCACGATGGCTTCCACCAGTCCGTCGTCGTCTGCCCAGCACGGAAGCGTCACGACAGTGACGCTCTCCGGTACCCGGGCACCGTCCACCGCGTGGCGCAGGTCGACCGTGGTCTCGAGTGAGGGCAGCACGATCGTCGACGGTGCGACGACTATGTGGCTGCGGCCCAGCGCGGCGACGTGCCTGACCGCCTCGGTCACATCCGGCGTTCGCCAGTCCAGCCAGGCGATGCGCGCCGCCCGTTCGTCGATCCCGGCGGAGCACAGATGCATCCGTACACGCTGGTTGAAGTAGTTCTCCTCCTCCCGTGCGTCCGGATGCTGGCGCTCCCATTCGGCCGGGGTGCCCGGGGACACGAGCACGACACCGACGTCATGGCGCTCGGCGCACTGCGCGCTCGCAAGGATCCGCTCGGCCAGACGCCCCGCAAGGGCCGTGTCGTTCCAGAGCCCGGGCGCGAACCGAACGAGTCCCTGAGCCCAGACAGGCTGCGTCGCCTGGAGTGTGTGCTTCGCCCCGTCCACCTCGTCGCTGTCCTCGTGGCCGAGCGGCACCACGGTCACCCGTGCTGCGCCATCGCTCATGTTCCGGGCGATGGCGTCCGAGAGGGAGCCCGCGTCGGCTGCGGCGGCGACGATCACGCGGGCGCGCGTGCTTCTGGAAGGCTCATGCGACCCCGATTGGTCCGGTGCCGGGCGATCGACGCGCTCAGCGAGACGGTCTGACACGCGCTCAGCGAGGCCGCGCACAGCCGAAACTCCGGGGGAGCGACCACCCGAGACGCGGTAGCGTGTCTTGACTGCCATGAACACGAGCGGGACGGCGGCCACGGGCATCTCGACCCCCGCGCCTTCGGTGAGACGGCGATGCCGCCTGGCCACCCACCCGACGCTATACCGCTCGGGCTCGGACCATGCGAGCAGCACGACCAGGTGGGCGTCGACCGCACCCGGTTCGGGCGGCCACGTGGGGACCGTGTCACGCGCCAGATGAAGCAGGGCGGCCGCTGCGATGCGGTACCCGATCGCCACACCGGCGAGTAGGAAGAACCCCGCGGCGAGCATCGACTGGAACGACGCATAGCGCGCGTATATGGCGCCCATCGTAGAGAGCGCGACCGTAAGACCCCCTGCGCTGAGAAGGATGGAAAGCGTGGAGACCCCGCGCGGAGAAGACATGGCCGCAACGATCCCAGCGCCGCAGACCAGGCTCCCTGACAACAGTACGATCCAGTCGACCACGTCTGCGCTGCCACCTCCCGTGCTGACGATAGACGATGCCACGTTCTTCCGCCAACCGTCACGACGAGCAGCGGTAGGCGCGGTTGACATGAATACCCCATGGGGTATATCATCCCAACGACGTTCGTATCGACAAGGAGGGGATGTGCAGTGAGCGCTGCTGTCCGCGAGATTTCTGAAAGCGACTTCCAGTCCGAGGTTCTCGACGCCGCCACGCCGGTGATCGTCGACTTCTGGGCGCCGTGGTGCGGTCCGTGCCGTATGGTCGCGCCTGAGCTCGAGAAGCTTGCCGCCAAGACCGGAGACGGCGTTTCGTTCGTCAAGGTCAACGTGGATGAGGCCCGAGAGGTCGCCATGCGCTATGGGATCATGAGTATCCCGACCATCGCGAAGTTCGAGCGTGGTACCCTTGTGTCGCAGGTCGTTGGTGCGCGCGGCGCCGATGCGCTCGCGCGGGAGTTCGGGCTGGTCTAGCACGGATGCCCACGTATGACCTGCGCTGTGGCGAATGTGGGCACCGGTTCGACCGGTTCTTGATGCGGCTGATCAGGGAGGCCGACAAGGTATGCCCGAAGTGTGGCTCCACGCGCGTGAGTACAGGGGTTGGCGGCGGGTACCTCGCACCGCCGCCGCGTTCTGGTTCGGGGTGCGCTCCAGGAGGCGGTTTCTCTTGAGCGTGACCGGGCGCCCGTGAGGCGGCCGGCATGAGCACCCCCGTGGAGTTCACCTACAAGCGTGCTGGTTCGAGAAGTTTTGAGGAAACACTGGAAGCCGTGGAGAGCGCTGTGCGCCTCCGCGGCTTCACCGTCGTGCGTCGGCATGACCTGCAGGCGCGTCTAGCGGCGAAGGGGTTCGTGATACAGCCGCTCGTGATCCTGGATATCGCATTACCGGAGGGCGAGGCACACCCGTGCAAGCTCCACGTGTATCGCGAGGGCGATACGGTGTGGGTGACGGTGATCAGACCGACCGTGGCGTGGGGTGTCGTGGGGCCGATCGGCGACCTGAGTCCGGAGAGCGCCGAGGCGTCGATGGTCGGCGTTGTGGACGATGCCGTGGGGTGATCCGCGTCAGGCGGTCACTGGACGCAGCTCGAGTACTTGAGGAAGACCTTGATCGCTTCGTCGATCAGCTCGTCACGTGACTTGTCTTCGTCGTCCAGAAGGCAGGTCTTCATCGAGTACCCTATGATGTGAAGACCTACCTGGTTGAGCGCCGACTTCGCGGCCATGATCTGCGTAAGGACCGCTTCACAGTCCTTCTCCGATTCGATCATCGTCTGAAGTCCACGGATCTGCCCCTCAAGGCGCTTGAGGCGGTTGATGATGCGCCGGCGCTCCTCCTGGGTGGGCGTCATGCTGGTTGCGGATGAGCTGTCCATCGCGCGCTCCTTGTGTCGGTGGGTAGCGGCAGGTGCGTGGTTTCCGGAGGCGAATATACCCCCTGGGGGTATGTACAGGCAAGTGGGGGTCGAGCGGTGGGCTGCAAGCGCGTGGCACAGACGTCATCTGAGCGGAGTCGCGCGGTCAGGCGCGTGCTGTGGTGGGTGCTCGCGCTCAACCTGCTCGTTGCCGCCGCAAAACTCTCCTACGGACTGCTCATCGACTCCGTGTCGGTGACCGCCGACGGCTTCCACTCTCTTTTCGATGGCACGTCCAACGTCATCGGCCTCCTGGGTCTGGGCCTGGCCGCTCGTCCGGCCGACCGGGAGCATCCGTACGGGCACGCCCGCTACGAGACGTTCGCATCAGCGGCCATCGGCGCACTTCTCCTGTTCGCCGCGTGGCGGGTGGGGTCCTCGGCGATCGGGCGACTGATCGACCCCGGACCGGGCCCTGCGGTCGACGCCGTGAGCTTCGCGATCATGGGTGCGACACTCGCGGTCAACCTGGCGGTGACGGTTGCCGAGCGTCGCGCCGCACGTCGCCTCGGGAGCTCGATACTGGCGGCGGACGCGAGTCACACTGCGAGCGATGTGGCGGTCACCCTCGGTGTCATGGGCGGGCTCGTCGCGGTGCGTCTCGGCTACCCGATCGCAGACCCGCTCCTGGCGCTGCTGGTCGCCGCGTTCATCGTCCTCGCAGCGGTGCGCGTCCTCGGGGGGGCCGGTGCCGCACTGGCCGACACCGTCCGCATCGAGCCGGAGGAGGTAAGCGCGGTGGCGTGCGCGGTGGAAGGCGTGCTCGGCTGTCACGATGTGCGGAGCCGCTCGGCGGGCTCAGACGTTCACGTTGACCTCCACGTCCAGGTCGACCCCAGCGTGAGCGTGGGCGTCGGTCACGAGATCGCCGAGTCGGTGGAACGCGCGGTGTGCTCGGCGTTCGACGAGGTGACCGACGTGATCGCCCATCTCGAGCCCTTCGACGAGTACCAGCAGGAGAAGACGCGCGAGCAGGAACGGGCCGGGCTGCTGTGAGCACGGGCGCCGATCGACCCGCGCGCTCCGGGACGCTTACCGGCTACGGCCTTGTGCTGCTGTCGGCCGTCTGTTGGGCGACCGGCGGACTGATGGCCAAGTGGCTCTTCACCCCTGTAGGGGAGGCGAGCGCGAACTGGCTCGTACGGCCGCTCGGCATCGCCATAGACCCGCTGATGCTGTCGGCCGCTCGCGCGGTGGTCTCGAGCGCGCTGGTGATCGCGTACCTGGCTCTCCGGCGGCGTCAGCGCCTCGTGGTGCCCCTCCGTCAGATGCCGTTCCTGGTGGTCTTCGGTGTGCTCGGCCTGGCGCTCATGCACTTCGCGTACTTCAAGACGATCTCGCTCACCGGGGTGGCGACGGCCATCCTCCTGGAGTACCTGGCTCCGGTGATCGTGCTCGTCTTCTCCGTCCTGCTGCTTGGCGAGCGGTTCACGCTCGCGCTGCCCGGCGCGGTGGCCCTGAGCGTGACGGGGTGTGCGCTTATGGTCGGGGCTCTTGGAGGGGACGGGCTGGTCGTCTCCGGGGAGGGGATCGCCTGGGGGCTCGCATCGGCGGTGTTCTTCGCCGGGTATGCGCTCATGGGGCGGTATGCCGCCACGCGATACTCGCCGTGGACCCTGATGGCGTACGGACTGACCTCGGCAAGCGTCTTCTGGATGATCGTGCTGGGCGGGCCGGGCCCCCTGATCGAGCTGCTGTCGGATGCACGTGCGTTCGCGGCGATCGTGGTGCTCTCGGTGGTGAGCACCGTGGTACCCTTCGGCGCCTTCCTCAAGGCGCTACAGTCGATCGAGGCGACGCGGGCGTCGATCACCTCGACCGCCGAGCCAGTGATCGCCGGGTTCGCTGCGTGGTTCCTCTTCGACGAGCGGCTCGGGGTGCTCCAGCTTCTGGGCGCGCTGCTGGTGGTGGGCGCGGTGATGTTGTCGCAGGTCCGGGTGCCGGTGCAGCCTGAGGTGCCACTGCCGCCTGACGGTCTGTTAGACGACGAGCGAACGAGTGCATAATCAACGTGGTACGCTCTTTGCTTATGCACCCGACCCAGTGGTGGGACGATGGAGCTCGTACAACGCCCAGAGTTGCGACAGAAGATCACGCTCTCACCCCAGGTGTATCAGGGTCTGAGCATCCTTGCCATGCCCGTGGTCGAGCTGCAGTCGCTGATCGAGACCGAGTTGCTGGAGAACCCGGTCCTCGAGCTTGAAGACGACGAGTACGACTCCTCCGATGAGACGGACGAGCGCGAGGCGTCCGCTGACGAGGAACGCGCCTGGGACGAGTGGCTCGACCAGTACGAGGAACTCGAGCGCATGGACGGCGTCGCCCAACGCGACCCCAATGCTGAGGACATCAACGCCGATGAGTTCGTTGGTGGGCTGCTGAGCTTCGCCGACCACCTCCTCGAGCAGCTGACCCTGCTCGACCTCGCCGATGACGTCGCTCGCGCTGCCCGTGCCATCATCGGCTCGCTCGACGATGACGGCCTGTTCGTGGAGGAGTGCGCCGAGATCGCCCGGATAGCCGGGGTCGCTGAAGCGACGGTTGAGCGCGCCCTCGAGGTGGTCCAGCAGCTCGACCCGCCCGGCGTCGGGGCCCGTTCGGTCACCGAGGCGCTGCTGATCCAGGCCGAGGTCATCGGCGTGACCAATGACATCCTGCGCGCCATCATCGAGGAGCACCTCGACGATGTGGCCGTGAACCACTTCCGGAAGATCGCCCGGGCGCTCGGCGTGACCGAGGACGAGGTCCGCGAGGAAGTGACCTCGCTGAAGCTGCTCAACCCGCGTCCGGCCGGGGCGTTCTCGCCCGGCCCCGCGCCCGGCTACATCGTGCCCGATGTCACATTGCGGCGGTTCGGCGACGAGTGGCTGATCATCCCGAACTCCGAGGCCGTCCCTACGCTGCGCGTCAGCCCGCGCTACCGGTCCATGCTGCGCTCCGGCTCGAGTGCCGACGACGAGACGCGACGGTACCTCAAGGACAAGATCCGCCAGGCCGAGGTGTTCATGCGCAACGTCGACCGCAGGCGCGACACCGTGAGTCGCATCGCGGAGATCATCCTCGAGGTGCAGGCCGACTTCTTCGAGAACGGCAAGGGCGACCTGCGTCCGCTGCGCTTGGAGGACGTGGCCTCGGAGATCGGCGTCCACCTGTCGACGGTCAGCCGTGGCGTCACCGGCAAGTACATGGCCACCCCGTACGGCCTGTACGAACTCAAGCACTTCTTCTCGGGCGGGTACCGCACCGCCACAGGGATGGACGTCGCCTCCACGACGGTGAAGCAACGGATCAAGACGCTGCTCGAGGGCGAGGACCCGCTCCATCCGCTCTCGGACCAGCGACTCGCCGATGCGCTGTCCGACGAGGGCATCAAGGTCGCCCGGCGCACCGTGGCCAAGTATCGCGAGGAGCTCGGCATCGAGCCGTCCTGGGCGCGGAAGCGCCGATGAAGGGCCCCCTGTCGCAGAACCGCGACACGGCGGTCCGTCCGACTTCGGGTGCGACCGGTCGCGACGTCGCGTTGGTGGTCGTCCTCATCGGCGTGATCACGGCTCTGCACTACCTGACCATGTCCACCGAGGACACCATGGCGATGCACCTGCTGTACCGGAAGCTCTACTACGTGCCGGTCATGTACGCCGGGTTCGCGTTCGGCTGGCGTGGAGGGTTGGTCGCCGCGACGGCGTCTGCTGCACTCTTCGCGCCGCATGCCCGTGTGGCGATGGGCGGGCTCGTCGGGCCGGCAACGGACAACCTGTACGAGATCGTGATGTTCTTCGCCGTCGGCCTGCTCTTCGGGTGGCTTCGGGATCTCGAGGAGCGCAAGACGACGGACCTGCGTCAGGTCAAGACCCAGCTCGAAGATGCGTACCGCACGCTCGAGGAACGCGCGATCCAGCTGGTGAACATCCAGGACTACACCCAGTCGGTCTTGCGCTCGATAACGTCCGGGGTCCTCACGGTGGGCCCTGACGGCTCGGTGGCTACCGCGAATCCCGCTGCCGAGCGCATCCTCGGCATGCCTGAGGAGGAGATGGTGCCACGCCGACTCGGCGTCTTGTTCGAGTCGGACGGCGGCATCGACGAGGGACTCACACGGCTGCTCGAGGGGAGGGTCCCGCGTCTGCTCATGGACGCCCAGGCCGTGACGCGGGCGGGGAAGACGATCCACGCGCAGGTGGCGATGTCGCGGATGCGTAACGTGGATGGGCGCCTGCTCGGCGCGGTGGTGACCTTCGATGACGTCTCCGAGGTCAAGGCGCTCACCGACCAGCTCATCCGCACCGACCGTCTTGCGGCGATGGGGGAACTGACCGCCGGCGTCGCGCACGAGGTCCGCAATCCACTCGGCATCATCCGCGCTTCTGTGCAGCTGCTCGAGGACGCAGGCTGTGACGCGGCCCGCACGCGTGACGCCACGGGCGTGATCAAGCAGGAGATCGACCGGCTGGACAAGGTTATCAAGGCCCTGCTGGACTTCGGGCGCCCCTCGGCGCCGACACTGCGGCCGACAGACGTCGAGAGCGTCGTCACCGACGTCGTGCTGTTCACCCGGCGCTTCGCGGGCCAGGCGCGCGTGGAGATCGACACCGAGTTCGCGGCCGGTGTCCCGCTTGTCTCCGCGGACGCCGATCAGCTCAAGCAGGTGCTGGTGAACCTCGTCTCCAACGCCGTCCAGGCGATGGAGGATACCGGCGGCAGGATCACCGTTCGCGTATGGGACGACGACGGGTACGTGTTCGTGTCGGTGACCGACACCGGTCCCGGGATCGCGGGCGACCTTCTGGCAAGGATCTTCGACCCGTTCTACTCGACGCGCGACGACGGCACAGGCCTTGGTCTGACGATCGTTCATCGGATCATCGATCAGCACGGCGGTCGCATCGATGTTGAGAGCGAGCCTGGCTCGGGCACCCGCTTCGCCATCGCGCTTCCGGCCGCCACGACGAGAGGGGGAACCGCATGATGCGTCGCGTGCTTGTTGCCGACGACGAGAAGAACATGCGTTGGGTGCTGCGGGAAGCACTTGAGGCCGAGGGCTACGAGGTGACGGAGGCCGCGGACGGCAAGGAGGCGCTCTCCGCCGTCGCCGACCAGGAGCCGGACGTGCTCGTGCTCGACCACAAGATGCCCGCTCCTGATGGCATGGAGGTCCTTCGTCGACTGCGCGGCAAAGGGTTCACATTCCCCATCATCATGTTGACCGCACACGGCAACGTACAGACGGCGGTCGAGGCGATGAAGGCGGGTGCGGACGAGTACCTCACCAAGCCATTCGATCTCGAAGAGCTGAAGCTGAGCATCGAGAAGGCGCTCAAGATGAGCGAACTGGCTGCGGAAGTCGACCGGCTGCGCGGGGAGCTCGAGCACGAACTCGATCTGGACGGCATCGTCGCGGCCGATCCGAAGATGCTCGGCGTGCTCGAGACGGTCAGGAAGGTGGCGCCGACCAACGCCTCGGTCATGCTCTACGGAGAGTCCGGGACGGGCAAGGAGCTGGTCGCCCGGGCGCTTCATCAGCTGTCCGAGCGCGCCTCGCGTCCGTTCGTCTCGGTCAGCGCGGGAGCGCTGCCCGAGACGCTCCTGGAAAGCGAGCTCTTCGGCTACGAGAAGGGGGCCTTCACCGGTGCGATGACGGCCAAGCCCGGGCGGTTCGAGATGGCCAACGGGGGCACGCTCTTCCTCGACGAGATCGGCGATATCTCCCTGGCCGTCCAGGTCAAGCTGCTGCGCGTCTTGCAGGAGCGCACCTTCGAGCGTCTCGGAGGCACGAAGAGCATCGAGGTGGACGTGCGTGTGGTCTCGGCCACCAACCGCGACCTGCAGCAGCTCATCGCGGACGGGACGTTCCGTGAGGACCTCTACTACCGGCTGAACGTGGTGCCGATCACGATCCCGCCCCTGCGCAAGCGGCCCGAGGACATCCCCTCGCTCGTCGCGTACTTCCTGCGTCGGAACGGAGCCGAGGGCAGGACGCTGACGCCCACGGCGATGCAGGCGTTGATGGACTACCAGTGGCCGGGGAACGTACGTGAGCTTGAGAACACCATCGAGCGGGTGGTCATCCTGTCGCACGGTGACGAGATCGGCGTGGACGATCTTCCTGCCGAGGTGCGCTCCGGGGCGGTGGTCTGCGACGCCGGTACGCGATGCTTCGTCCTACCCGAGAGCGGAGTGGATCTCGAGGAGGTCGAGCTGGACTTCGTGAAGCAGGCGCTCGAGCGCGCGGGCGGGAGCGTGCCCAAGGCGGCCAAGATGCTCGGTCTTACCACCAAGACCCTTGAAGCGCGCATGAACAGATACGGCTTGTGACTCCGTTCCTTGGCACATGGCTTGCATTCACGTTGAACGATGTCGGACTCGGATGAGGGTGTTGCCGATGACGGAGGCGCGACGCAGAAGGATCACGATCGCAGGCGCGGTCGTGACAGCCGTCGCGCTCGCAGGCACCGGACTCCTGCTGTGCGGTGAGACCGGATCGGTTGGCTGCGCCGCGTCCGCGCAGTTCGGCTGGCTGACCCCCGTGGTCACCGCCATGGTCCTCGGCGGCGCGGCCTTCGTGCTCGCCGGGCAGCGGCGCTCCGGGCGTGATGGAGCGCCCTCGGGCGATGTGGTTCCCTGCAGTGCGTGCGGACGCGAGCTCTTTGGCGAATGGCGCATGTGTCCGTACTGTGGGGCGATGATCCGACGCAACCGTTCCCCCCGCGCCGCTGAGACGGCGCCTGAGCAGTCCAGCTGACGGAGGAGCCTCAGATGCCCCAAGTGACCACACGTTTCCGCAACACCGGCATGCACTGCCCCTCGTGCTCGATGCTCATCCAGATGGAGGTCGGCGACCTCCCGGGCGTTTCCGAGGTCGTCTCCGACCACGCGACATCCGAGACCTCGGTGACGTACGATCCGAACGTCGTGGGTATCGACGACATCGTTGGGGCGATCGTGAAGGCCGGCTACAGCGCGGAGCCGATCGACGCTTAGCGCGGCGGCCCTCCTGGGCCTCACCGGTTGGACACGAAATACCCCGTAGGGTATACTGCGCCAGACATGACGGACGGATGCGCCCGCGAGGGGAGTGCCGAAGGTGACCGGTCAGGTGAGCGTGTTGGCGGCGTTGGGGGCCGGTGTGCTGACCTTCCTTTCACCGTGCGTTCTGCCGCTCATCCCCGGGTACATCGCGTTCATGAGCGGTGTCAGCTCCACCGACACGTCCGACGAACGCCGCCGCGTGCCCGCAGTGCTGCTTCCAGCCCTGCTGTTCGTGTCGGGGTTCACCATCGTGTTCGTGGTCCTCGGGGCGTCGGCCTCGCTCCTCGGGCCGTTCTTCACGGCGAACAAGCGGATCTTCGAGATCGTGGCAGGCATCGTCCTGGTCGCTCTCGGCCTGTTCATGCTGGGCGTGATCAAGGCCCCCTGGCTGTACGGTGAGGCCCGGTTCGAGATGCACAAGGCGCGGCGGTTCGGTCCGCTCGCCGGCCTGGTCATGGGCATGGCGTTCGCCTTCGGCTGGTCGCCGTGCGTGGGTCCTATCCTCGGCTCCATCCTCATGCTCGCCGTCAATAGCGCCGAGGCTGGACGTGGGGCGCTGCTCCTCGCGGTGTACTCGGCGGGCCTGGGGATCCCGTTCCTCGCGGTGGCGCTTGCACTCGGGAGGATCACGCCGGTGCTGAACTGGCTGAACCGGCGTGCGCTCGTGATAAACCGTGTGGCCGGCGCCGTTCTCATCGCGCTCGGCGGACTCATCGCCACCGGATGGCTGGCCGCTGTGGTCGGGGAGCTGTCCGATGTCGTGCCGAGGATCGGCGGCTGAGGAATCGCCTTCGCGCGTCGAGACCGCGTTGCCGCACCATCGCACCTGCTCTACGATGGTGTGACTGATCACCCGCAGGCCGCGTGTGGACGAGGGGACGCGATGCTCAGGCGGCAGCCACCACGCCTTTCGCTCACCAACAGGTTGCTCGCGCTCGGGGCGCTCATCGTCCTGATCACCACCGCGCTGCTGCTCGTCACGTCATCAGCGGGCGTTTACGAGATGGCGGTCCGCCAGGAGCAGGAGCGTCAGACCGCGTATCGGGAGATGTTCGCCGCAGACCTGAGCGGCTGGTTCGCCTCGGCGGGCCGTGCTGCGCGTTCGATGGCCACGCTCTCGTCGCTCACCGCGACAGACACCCAGGCGATGACCGGCGCGCTGGCGACCGCCGTGAACGAGGCGGAGCCCTGGGTCCTCGGCGCGGTCCTCACCGACCCGTCGGACGGCCGGATGACCGGGTGGGCTCGCGATGGCCAGGGTGTCATCGACGATCCACCGAGCATCGTGCGCAGTGAGACCGAGGGCCTCTCCTTCGTGTGGCAGACCGGGAGCGGGGACCCGTCCGCCGGAAGGCTCTGGGTCGTCGCGCCGGTCCGGCTGGCCGAGGGCCCGCCACGGCTGCTCAAGGTGCTTCTCGGCACTGCACCGGTGGTGGCGTTGCTCGATGAGGTCGCTGAGGTCTCGGGCAGCGCATGCGTGGTCGTGTTCGACTCCGACGGTTCACCGCTGTTCGTGAGCACCGACGCACTGCTGGGGGACCGGCCGACCTACACGTTCACGGCCGACGCCGGCGATGTCGGGAAAGGCCGGCTGCGTGCCGGCGGGACGGCGTCACATGTCGGCTACTACACCACGCTCGAGCCGCCCACCGGCCCCGGTTGGCGCGTGGGCGTGCTGGAGGAATCAGAGCAGGCTTGGCGCGAGACGTGGTCTGCGCTACGTCCTGGCATCCTCGGTTGGGCGGTGGCGCTCGGCGCCGCGCTCGCGGCCTCGATGACCGTCGTCGGGCGGGTGACCAGGCCGTTACGTCAGCTTGAGATCCGCGCGAGAGCCCTCGCCTCCGGTGCTCGCATCGAACCCGCCGAGGTGGAGCAGGACGATGAGGTGGGAAGACTTCTTGAGGCACCGAACTCTGTGGCTCGCCGCCTCGACCGACTCGGCGACATCGCCGAGCTTCTTGCCCGTGCGTCGGACCGCTCGCTCGTGCTCGAGGGGGTCACATCGTCGATCGCGCACATGCTCGGTCCTGTGGATGTGGACGTGCTGCTGCTCTCCGAGGAGGGCGACCTCGAACTGGTCGCTGCGGAGGGCGTGCTGGCGAACGGACGTCACGAGAGCGTCCTCGTCCCGGAGGTCCAGTGGGTCGCCGACGCGCTTGCCTCCGGCGAGCCGGTGACCACGGTGCCGGATGGCCCTGATCCGCTGGTCGAACTGCACGGACGCACGCATGCCGCCGTGCTCGCGGTCCCGCTGCGTGCCGGGGACGATGTCATCGGTGCGGTCGTGGTCGTACGCGAGCAGGACCATGGCTTCCGTGAAGGAGAGATAGAGACGGTGCGTTCGTTCGCCGCTCAGGCGTCGGTCGCTTTGCATACCTCGCGACTCTTCGAGGACGAGCGCCGTTCGCGCACCGAGGCCGAAGCGCTCCGTGCGATCGCCGAGCGGATCACATCACCGCTCACGTTGGAGGACACGCTTTCGGAGGTGGGCATCGCGGCGGCCGACCTTGTCGGCCTTGAACGCGCAGTCGTTGTGCTTGAGGAGCCCGATCGGTTCGGCTTCTCAGGCACTCCTGACGTGGCCGCGCAGGACTGGCTTGCCGCATGGCAGGAGACGGGCCGGCAGGCATCGGACGGTCCGGTGGTGTTCGAACGGGCGGACGCGGTCCCGGCCGCGCGCAGAGCGCTTGATGCCGCGAGGGCGGGCTCGGCGCTGCTCGTGCCCCTCGTCATCGAGGACGCGCATGTCGGGCTGCTCGTGATGACCACGAGCAGGGCGCAGGTGCGCATGGACGCACATCGGCTCGCCCTTGCAGACACGGTCGGCAAGCAGGCGTCCCTGGCGCTGCAGAACGCGGACTTGTACGAGCAGGCCGCACGACGTGCAGACAACCTGGAGACCATCTTCCGGATCAGCTATGCGGTGGGCTCCTCGCTGCAGAGCCGCATCGTCTTGAACCGAGTGCTCGATGTGGTGCAGAAGATCCTCTCGGCGGACGCGGTCATGCTGCTCACATACGATGCGAAGCGCAAGATCATGTCCGTGCCGATGGCGCGCGGGATCCTGCATCACGACATGCTCGCGGCCACGTTCAGGCCTGGAGAGGACGTGCCCGGGCGGGTGTTCGAGACCCGGGAGCCCGAACGCTTCGACCGCCTGGACGGAGCTGACACCAGACTGCTCAACGCAGCGGCGGCGCAGGGCCTGCAGTCGCTCCTCGCCGTCCCGCTGCTCGCTCGCGGACGCAGCATCGGCGTGCTTGCCGCGTTCGCGACCGCCCCCGGCGCCTTCACGGGAGACGACCTGGATCTTCTGAGGACCTTCGCCTCGCAGGCCGCGCTCGCGATCGACACCGCCGAGCTGTTCAGCCGCGAGCACCACGTCGCGACGGTATTGCAGCAAAGCATCCTGCCGAGCACGATCCCTCGCGTGCCCGGCATCGAGACCCACAGCGTCTACCTGCCGGCGTTCGGCGATGCGGAGATCGGTGGCGACTACTACGACCTGTTCATCGCCCGGGACGGGCGTGTCGCTATCACCATCGGCGACGTGTGCGGCAAGGGCGTCGAGGCCGCAACGAAGACCTCGATGATCAAGTACGCCATCCGTGGCATGGCGGCGGCAGGGCTTCAGCCGTCTGAGATCGTAGAGCAGCTGAACGCCATGATCATCGAGTCAGGCGACCCGAGCGGGATCGTGACGGTGTGGGTGGGTTATCTCGACACGGCGACGGGTGGACTCACCTACGCCAACGGCGGCCATCCGCCGCCGCTCGTGTTCGATGCTTCGAGCGGCGCCATCGAACGGTTGACGACCACCGGTGCATTGCTCGGTGCGGTCTCTGACGCGCGATGGAACGAGGCGCGTGTCACTCTCGCCCCGGGCGCGTCGTTGCTCCTGTACACGGACGGCGTGACCGAGGCGCGCAGCGGCATCCGCTTCTTCGGCGAAGGCCGTGTCCGCAGGGCGCTTCGGCAGGGCGGGTCGGCCGCCGAGATCACGCAGCGCCTGCTGGCCTCGGTCCAGCGCTTCGCAGCCGGCGACCTGCGCGACGACGCAGCAATCCTGACGGTCGTCAGGTCCGGCTGAGCGGCTCGGTCGGGGAGCGCGCCCGGTGTTTGGCCGGGACGCGCTGGTGGAATGTCATGCCTCGTAGTTTCCGGCGCGCAGGAGGACGTGGATGAAGATCGTCACCGAGCATGTACACGACGCGAGCGTGTGCGTCGTCAAGGTCCTCGGTGATATCGACATGGTCACCACTCCCGACGTTCAGCTCGCTGTGGAGAGCGCCGTCAATCGTGGATGCGTGAACGTCGTTCTCGATCTTGCCAGAGTCACGTACGCCGACAGCACGGCGCTCGGCCTGATCGTATGGATGGATCGCCTGCTCGAGCCGAAGGGCGGCCGCCTCATCCTCGCGGGCGCCGACCGCAACGTCGCTCGGATACTCGAGCTATCAGGGCTCATCGGCGCTGCGCATACGGTGAGCTCCGCATCGAGTGCCGCCGAGGCGCTCGTCGGTCTTGGGCCGGTCGAACAGGCCGGTCCGGCGTTGTGGGTGCGCGAGTTCAGCTATCCGGCGATGCCGGAATCGCTCGCCGAGGGGCGCACGCGCGTGTGCGAGGCGATCGAGCCACTCGGCATGGCCGAGTCGGCCCTCTTCGACGTCAGGGTCGCCATCGGCGAGGCGCTCTCCAACGCGATCCGACACGGGTCATCGGAGACCGGTGCGGACACCGTCTCGGTGAGCGTCAGCGCGTTCGATGACCGGGTCGTCGTCGAGGTCAGGGACCAGGGCGTCGGCTTCGATGGAAGCGCGGTCCCGGACCAGGACCCCTACGCGGCATCGGGTCGGGGCGTCATGTTCATGCGGGCACTCATGGACCGCGTGGACTTCGCCCCGCTCGCCGGCGGCGGCACAGCGGTCACCCTGGTCAAGCACCGCTGACGGTGGTTGCGCGGTACGAGATGCCTGGTGCCTCGGCGTGATAACCACGGCCGGTAGCGGTATCCTATGAGCGGGGGATCACCGGATGGAAGGGTTCGCATGGAACTCATGCAGACACTGCGTTCGCGCCGGTCGGTACGGGTCTTCGACGGCACGCCGGTCGACCGCGCCGTGCTGGAGGAGATCATCGCTGTTGCTGCGCTGGCGCCGTCGCGGATGAATCGGCAGCCGTGGTTCTTCCATGTGGCGACGGGCGATGCCCGTAGGCGTGTCGCCGAGGTCATGGCTATGACGACCTCGTATCTTGATGAGTACATGGATGTGCTCGGCCCTGAGGGCGTGGAGCGGGCGGCGCGTTTCTACGCCGAGTTGGGGCATGCGCCGGTCGTCATCGGCGTCGCAACGCCGAAGACGGAGGACCGGTTCGAGACGCGGGACTTTGCCATCTCGGTCGGAGCCTCCGTCGAGAACCTGCTGCTCGCGGCTGCCGATCACGGCCTGGGCACGTGCGTCCTCTCGGTCCCGCACTGGGTCGCCGATCAGCTGACGAACGTGTTCGAGATCGACCCGGAGTGGGAGATCGTCTCGCTTATCGTGCTCGGGTACGCGGATGAGACGCCTCGGCCCCAGGAACGTGAGGCCGAGGTGGCCGTGTTCCTCGAGTGAGGCGCCACGACGCCGTCTTCTTCGACGTCGGCAATACGCTGCTGTTTCCCCGGCCGAGTGTGTCCGAGGTGTGCCGAGAGATCCTCGCTGAGGCCGGACACGTCCGCGACGTCGGTGCGATCGACTCGTTCATGCCGCTCGTGGACGCCTACTACGAGGAGCGCTACGCCGAGGACGACGCCTTCTGGACGGACGAGGGCCGTACGCACTCCGTGTGGGTCGGCATGTACTCGCTCTTGTGCCGCAAGCTCGGTATCGAAGACGAGGCGGTCATGATCGCCCGACGCGTCTACGAGGAGTTCGGACGCCCGGAGCGATGGGCGCTGTATGGCGACGTGCGTCCGGCGTTCGAGCGTCTTCGGGGCGCGGGCATGAAGGTCGGCATCATCTCCAACTGGGACACGCGCCTGAGCGGTATCCTGCGCGGTCTCGGCCTCGGCGATGTCCTCGATGATGTGGTGAGCTCGGCTGATGTGGGGCTACACAAGCCTGACCCGCGGATCTTCGAGCTGGCCTGCGAACGTGTGGGCGTGCAGCCGGCGCGGGCGGCGCACGTGGGCGATCACCACTATGCGGACTACCTCGGCGCCCGTGCTCTCGGGATGACCGCTGTGCTCATAGACCGGCACGGTGTCGAGGCGGACCATGGTGTGCGTCCCATCGCGTCGCTCGACGAGTTGGAACCCGAACTGGACCTCTGATCTGCGGGCGCGTGGCTGAAGGCAGCCACGGGACGTGTACGGGAAGGGCATGATGAGACAGCACACGGTCGTGGTCACAGGAACCTCCGGAGCAGCCTACGGTCTGCGCCTGGTCGAGCAGCTGTTGGGCGTAGGAGGGGTCGACCTGGTCTTCACGCCCTCCGGCGCGCGGGTCGCGTCCCGGGAGCTCGGGCTGGACCTACCTTCAGGCGCCGCGCGCGAGTCGGTGACGCGCTTCCTCGAACTGCGTCCCGATCTTCCACTGACAGTGGCCATCGGGGAGGCCGCGCCTGCCTCCGAGAACGTGTCCGCACCACACTCGGCCACGATCGTGGCGCCTGCCTCGGCCGAGTTCCTGCAGGGACTGGCGTGGGGTGGTGCGACAAGCCCTGTTTCGCGAATGGTGCGTTCGGCGATGCGCATGGGACGACAGATGATCGTCGTGCCACGCCAGACGCCTATCGATGGCGTCGACCTTCGGGCACTGACCATGCTGGCGGACGCCGGCGTCCGGGTGGTTCCCGCAAGCCCGGCGCTGCCGAGGCCTCCCGCGTCGGTCGACGACATGGTCAACCATGTCGTTGGAGTCGTGCTGGACGTTCTGGGCGTGGCCCACGACCTGGCAGGAGGGTCGCGATGATGAGTACGGAGGAACCCGACGTGAGCAGGGACGCGCCTGAGGCGAGCACGGGCCTCGCGCGCTCACTGCCCAACTACACGCGCTACGTGATCGTGGTCCCGGTGTTCGGTCTGTTCGCCGGAGCGGTGACGCTCACGGTCATGGCGGCAGTGGAGACCGCACGGGTCATCGTCCACGCGGTGGGCGGGGAGTTGGCGAAGAAGGACGCGGTCCTCGAGTTCATCGAGCTGGCCGACATCTTCTTGCTCGCAACGGTCCTGTACATCATGGCACTCGGGCTGTACGAGTTGTTCATCGACGACTCGATACCCCTGCCCGCGTGGTTGCAGGTGCATTCCTTAGACGACCTGAAGGACAAGCTCGTCGGCGTGATCGCAGTCGTGCTCGCCGTGTCGTTCCTCGGCTCGGTCATCAAGGGCATCGAACCACAGGCGCTGATGTACCAGGGAGCCGGTATCGCTGCCGTCGTAGGGGCGATGGGGTACTTCCTCAAGGGCGGCAAGCGGGGCTGAGCGGGTGTGGTCATAGCGGACGCACTCTCAAGCGGCACTTGACGGTTGTGCATGCGGCGGGGCACAATCTGCGATGACAGGTCGTCATGGTAACCGTCGTCATCGCAGTTGTCGCAGCCATCGTCGCAGCAGAAGGAGTCGCAGCCATGACCGTCACCGAGGCGCGCAAGCGCTATCCCCTCGTGCCACGCGACATCCTCGCGTGGGCCGTCGCCAACATCAGCGATCCCCGTGATCTTGAGCGCGGCCTGTTCCGGTTGGACCAGGCGCGCAGGATCCAGATCAAGTACGGCGTCTAAGCCTACCGGGTCGCAAGCAAGACGAGCGCGACCGCGAGAAGCACGAACAGCGTGCTCGCGGTCACCCATGTCACGAGACGCTCCTCGACTCCCAGCAGCGGCCGGCCCGCCTGCGGCCCTGTCTCGGCGGTCACGCGTTCTGACGGCTTCCGAGAGGGGAGCGCGGCGTTCGCTGCGCGCACGAGGCGGGCACCGGTCACCAGGATGTCCCCGGGCGCGAGCGCGCCATCGAGGCGCGCGAAGACACCGCGGGTCTGCCGTACGACGGCCGTGAGCCCGAGAGCGACGAGCGCCGGCCACGTTGCCGTCAGCAGCGCGCGCGGGTCGAGTACCGCCTCGATGGCGTGGTGGTTCCATGTCGCGGGCCAGGCCCAGCATGTCACGGCGACCAGGACGAGGATCCCTCCCCAGAGCGCTGCGGGTGCTCGGTGGCGCGTATCGGGTGCCACCTGCGCGTGTCGGGCCGTCAGGATGAAGAAGCGGATCATGAGCCCAGCGGTGCCCACGGCCGCCCACGGAAGCAGCGAGTAGACGGCATGCGGGACGGACCCTGACAGCGCATACACCGCGTCTTTGAGTGCGTACTTGGCGACGAAGCCGCTCGTCAGCGGGGCGCCCACAAGCGCGAGTGCCGGTAGCGCCAGTCCTGCGAGCGCGAGCGACCGCGCGCGTCCTGCCGTGCGCGCGACGATGTCATCGCCGAGCACCAGCGCGCTCTTGGCAAGTCCGTGATGGAGCGAGAACGCGATGATCGCGGCGTGAGACAGCGGGACGGCAGCCGGGTCGGCGAGCCCGGCTCCAGCAGCGATGAGCACCAGTCCCATCTGGCTGGCACTCGAATAGCCGAGCACCGCGCGCGGCGTCGTGGTAAGGATGCCGAGTGCGGCGGCTCCGAAGGCGGTCGTCAGGCCCGCGAGCATCACCACGGCCGCCCAGTTCTCGGGCATGACGCCTGCGGGCAGGAGCCTGAGCATCGCGAGCGCACCGACCTTGGCAGACGCACCCGCAAGCGCGGAGGCAGGCCCCGCAGGCGCGTACGCGTAGCTCAATGGGAGGATGCCGCTCGCCGGGAGCGTTCCGATCTTGAGCGCGATCGAGGCGAGCAGAAGGCCGGTCGCAAGATCGCGGACCGGGGAGGTGGCCATCGCGGTCACAAGCATGTCGAGGCGCAGACCCCCTGCCTCGACCGCCATCAGAGCGAGTGCCGCGAGCAGGAGCGCTTCTCCGATGACCGTGAGGGTGAGGTAGATCGCCCCGGCTCGACGCCCCTCGGGCGTGCCGCCTGCGGTGATCAGGCCCCATGCCGGCAGCGCCATGAGCGCGAAGCACAGGTAGAAGGAGATCGCGTCGGCGGCAAGGGCGACGGTGACACCGCCGATAGCGGACGGGAGGTAGTACGCGAAGATGCGCCGGCGCGCGCCGCGTGGCGTCGTCACGAACGAATACAGCCCCGATACCGTCCAGATCACGCCGAACAGGAACAGGTACGGGACGGAGACGCTGTCGAGGGCGAACGAGAGCGATCCGCCACCGGTGGGGAGCAGAGGTGTCACGGCATCAGCCCCCCGAACGACGGCGCGATGGCGGTCAGTGCCCAGTGGGCGGGCGACCCGGGCAGACCGGCGGTGAGACCGAAGATGATGGAGAGTGCGGCGACGGTCACGATGGGCCACAGCATGCGTGGATCGCTTTCGGTGCCTGCGGCCTCGGGGTGGTCACCGGGCCGAAGCGAGGCGATCAGGATCGGCACCATGTAGCCGATCGCCAGCGCCCCGCTCGCAACGTAGACGAGCAGCGCCCACGGCGCGCCACCCTCGGCCGCGCCAACACCGAGAAGCCACTTGCTCGCGAACCCGGCAAGCGGGGGGATGCCGGCGAGTGCGAACGCGGCCACCGCGAACGACGTCATCGTGACCGGCATGCGCCGCGCCACTCCGGGGAGGGCGCTCACCTTCTTGACGTGAAGCGTCTCGGCCAGGCTCCCGGCGGTGAAGAACATCGTGATCTTCATGACGGCGTGGTGGGCGAGGTGGGCCAGTGCTCCGGCCGCGGCAAGCGGGGAGCAGAGCGCCGTTCCGAGGGTGATGTACGAGAGCTGCGCGACGGTGGAGTAGGCGAGCCGTCGCTTGAGATCTTCCTGCCTGAGTGCGACCACACTGCCGAAGATGATGCCGAAGGCGGCGAGCACGGCGAGCGCCTGCGCGACACCGAGCGCCGAGGACAGCTCGGGGCCGTAGAGCTCGTTGACGAGCCTGATCATCCCGAACACGCCGGCTTTGACCACCGCGACCGCGTGGAGCAGCGAGCTGACCGGAGCGGGGGCGACCATCGCCCCGGGCAGCCAGCCGTGGAGCGGGACGAGTGCCGCCTTGACGCCGAAGCCTGCGGCCAGGAGCCCGAAGATGATCCGCAGCTCGGTGGTATGGCCGCTGACAGATGCGAGGGCGCCTCCCGGAGTGAAGGGGACCGGGCCGGCGAGGACCGTGAGCCACGTCACGCCCACCAACAGGGCCGCCCCACCACCGAGTGCGTAGAACAGGTACTTGCGACCGGCGGCGATCGCCTCGGAAGACCCGGAGTGCACTACGAGCGGGTAGGTCGTGAGCGACAGGATCTCGTAGAAGATGAAGAGCGTGATCGGATCGGCCGCGAGCGCGACGCCGTTGGCGGCCGCGATGCACCAGGCGAAGAAGCCGAAGAACCGTGCGCGGTCACGGGCGTGGTCCATGTAGCCGATCGCGTAGACAAGTGTCACGCCCCACAGGACGGTGGCGACCGCCGAGAACAACAGTCCGAGCAGGTCAGCGTGGACGCCGAAGTCGAGACCCGGGAGGGTCGGGACGGCGTGGGAGAGCACCTCGCCTGCGTACGACTTGATGACGAGCGAGACCACCACGACAGACGAGACGATCGCACCGACGAGGTTCACTGCAGCACGGGCAGTGCCCCGGCGGTCGCCGAGCGCGAAGGTGACCACGCCGGTGAGCGCGGGCAGGAGCACGGGAAGCCACACGGTCACGGCGTCACCCCCGCGCTCTGCAGCGTCGTGCTGGCGGCCGCAAGATCGCTGATCAGCGGGACAGCGAACAGCAGAAGGACAGCAGCCGCGGTCAGCGCGAGCGGCAGCCACTCGGTGCGCACGGGCTTGGGTGCGGGTGCGGTCTCGGCCGGCGCGTCGGCGATCAGGATCGCCACGAGGCGGAACATGTATGCCGCCGCGAGAAGGCCACCGACGACGAGCACGACCGCCCACCACCACTCACCGGAGGTCAGCGCAGCAGAGATGAGCAGCCACTTGGCGGCGAACCCACCGCTCGGCGGGAGCCCCATCATCGTCACGCCGGACAACGCGACGGCGAAGGTAAGGACGGGGACGGCGCGTGCGGCGCCGCGCATCTCGGCGAGGCGGTCGTGGCCGAAGCGCGTGATGAGGCCGCCGGCGGCGAGGAAGAGGCCGCCCTTGGCGAGACCGTGCGCCGTGGCGTGCACGAGTGCGCCCGTCAGCGCGAGTGCGAGCACGTCCCTTCCGTTGCGTGCGAGTGGGAACACGAGGAAGAGGTAGCCGATCTGGGCGACGGTGGAGTACGCGACGAGGAGCTTGATGCGCGTCTGCACGAGCGCCTGCACCGAACCCCAGACGATCGCCGCGGCGCCGAGCACGCCGAGGAGTGTCGCGGCGCCGGGCAGGTAGCCGTCCGGCATGACATCGAGCATGAGTCGCAACACCACGAAGTAGGAGCCCTTGACCACGAGCGCCGAGAGCGCAGCGCTCACCGGGGTGGGTGCCGAGGCGTGTGCGGTGGGCAGCCAGAAGTGGGCGGGAACGAGCGCCGTCTTGAGCACGAGTGCGGCGACCATCAATGCGAGGCCCGTCGCCGCGGTGGTGTCGGGCACGAGGCGCTCGCTGAGAGTGGCCATGTCGACCGCTCCGGCCGACGCGTACAGCAAGGCGACGCCGAGGAGATAGGTCATCGCGCCGAGCATACTTGCGAAGAGGTAGCGCATGCCGGCGCGCAGCGCGTCGGGCCCACCGCTGATCGTGACGAGCGCCACGGCGGAGATGCCCACGAGCTCGATGCACACGTAGACGTTGAAGACGTCACCGGTCAGGAACAGGCCGTTGAGTGACGTCCACATGAACAGCCACAGCGTCCAGAAGAGGCCGTGGCCGTACGCGGTGGGGTCGGTGGACCGGAAGTACCCTGACGCATAGACGGTCACGACAAGGCCCACGATCGAGGTGAGGACGATGAACAGCGCGGCCATGCCATCGGCGACGAGGTCGATGCCCATCGGGGCGCCCCAGCCGCCGATACGGTAGCGGAACGGGCCCTCGGCGAGAACCCGTGCGGCGAACAGCACGGCGAGCACGACGTCGGCGGTGGCGGTGGCCAGGGCCACGTGCGGAGCCACACGTCGGCCGGCGACGAACGCCACGCACGCACCGACGAGCGGCGTGATCACGAGCAGCGCCGGGAGGTGATGCACCACGTTCACCGGCGCTCACCCGGCTTCTCGTCCGCATCGAGGGTGGTGCGGCCGGTCTCGGAGAAGTACCGCTTCACGATCGCCAGGCCCAGTGCGGTCATTGCGACGGTCACGACGATGCCGGTCAGCACCATCGCTTGTGGGACCGGGTCGGGTTCGGGCGTGGGTGTGCGGTTGGCGAGACCGATGAGCACCAGGAAGATGCCGCTGCCCATGAAGTTGGCGGCGATCACCTTGTGCACGAGGTGGGACCGCTCGAGCAGTCCGTAGGTGCCGAGCGCGAAGAGGACCGCGCCGCCGGCGACGTAGACGTCGTAGGTCGTCATCGGCGCTCACCCTCTGATGTGTCTGAGGCGGAGGCGAGGAAGAGACTCGTCAGACTCGCGCCGATCGAGAGCGTCAAGAGGATTTCCACGAGGAGCACGAGGCTCTTGCGACTCTCGTCGGGGTACTGCAGCAGCGTCCCGCCGAGAGCGAGCGGCAGGAGGGCCACGGCGATGAACGTCAGGAGCCCCACCGCGAGCACCCACCGCATCGGGGCGCCCGAGCTCCAGCGAGGTCGCGCGAAGCCGGAGAGTGCGAGGAGGATGCCTGCCGCACCGAGCACGGCGCCGCCCTGGAACGCGCCACCGGGGCCCGATGAGCCGATCCAGACGAGGTGACCTGCCACGACGATCATGATCGGGACGTAGGCACGGGTCAGCGCGCCGAGGACCGGCCCAGCCACACCGCTGATGCGACGCGACAGGGCGTCGGGATCGGTGCGCAGCGATAGTACCGCGATGGTCGCGAGCATGAGGACGGCGATCTCGAGCAGGGTGTCGTAGCCGCGGAAGTCGAGAAGCACCGCGGTGACCACGTTCTTGATGCCGCTGGCCTTGGCGCCTGCGGTCATCTCGGCCGAGAGCCCGGTGGCCGTGTCCGGGAGCGCGTGGACCGCGCGCAGCACGAGTGCGAACACTGCGAGGCTCGCGGCGAGCGGGACGAGGCGGATGCGGGGGCGCTCAGGCATCGGGCTCACCGCCCTCCGGCTCGGCGGCCGATGCGTACGGTGTTTCGCTGCGCCTCAGGTGACCGATGGCATCAAGCATCAGCGCACCGGTCACGCCTGCGCCGATCGCGGCCTCGGCCATGGCGACATCGGGGCTCGACAGCCGGATCCAGGCGATGGCCATGAACAGCCCGAAGATGACGAACATGACGACGGACTTGAACATCTGGCGCTGGGAGAGCGAGCCGACGGCGATCCAGATGATGGTCGCGACAAGGAGTATGTCGAAGACGATCATCATCGGCGCTCACGCGTCCACGGCTCGAGTCCGCTGCCGCGCGCGGCGTTGGCCACGAGGTAGCACGCGGTCGCACCAGTGACGATGACGATGAGCCATATCAGGTACAGCTTGAGCACGACGATCCAGGACTCGGCCCGGAGGGCGAGTCCCGTCACGACGAACCCGAGGCCCAGGTTGTCCGCTTTGGTGAGGGCGTGGAGCCGGGTGTACACGTCGGGGAACCGCACCAGGCCCACCGAGCCGGCGAAGAAGAAGAACGCACCGACGGCGAACAGAGCGGTACTGCCCCAACCTGCGATCGTCTCCCACGTCATCGGTCCTCGGCCCCCCATGCGCGCTTGACGAAGGAGACCGAGGTGAGCGCGCCGAGCAGCGCGAAGACGAGCGCCATGTCGCGCAGCGCTCCGATGCCCGTGATCTCGGCGAGGACGAGGGTGAGTGCCACACCCGACGTGCCGAAGAGCATGGCCGAGAGCATGCGGTCGGTGCCGGTGGGGCCGCGCTCGATGCGATAGATGCCGAGCGAGACGGTCGCCATGATGACGACGGCGAGGACCTCGAGTGCGAGCGTCACGAGTCACCGCCCATCTGCAGCGGCGGCAGGTTCGCACCGAACAGGCCGGCGACACGCTCCTCGACCTGTGCGAGATCGGCGAGCACCGACTCGTGATTGTCCAGCACGTGGACCTCGAGCGTGTCCCCGCCGAGGAAGCGGGCGCTCAGCGTGCCGGGTAGCAGGCTGATGGTGTTGGCGAGAACGACGCGTGGTCCGTCGCCTGCGAGGCGCAGCGGGTAACGCACGCAGGCAGGATCGAGCGGCATGGCCGGGGAGAGTGCGCGTCGGGCGACGTCAAGGCCACCGAGGAAGGACTGCACGAGGAAGAAGCCCGCGAACCTGACCGCACCGGGGAGGTGGACCGCTGAGAGCGATCGGGGTTGCAGGGCGACCGAGAGGGCGGCGCCGATCATCGCCAGAGGCACCCCCACGGCCAGAGAACCGGGGTCGGCCTCGGTGATGAGCACCCAGATGGCGCCGAGCGCGAGAGTGCGAAGCACGAACAGCCGGATTCGCTCGCGCCGTGAGATCGTTGTGGCGGTCTGCTGGGACACGTGGCTCCCGGGGCTCGGACGGTGAGTCGGTGGTGAAGCACGATACCACATCTATGTATGAGCAGGGCCCTCCCGGCGCGCCGGGAGGGCCCTGGTACTCGGCTGGAGGCGACGCCCGGATTCGAACCGGGGATAAGGGCTTTGCAGGCCCCTGCCTTACCACTTGGCGACGTCGCCGCCTGTGCGGGAGAACGAGCTCCCCTGTCAAAGAAGGTCGACCGCGCGGGCCTCGCTGCTGCCCCTTGGGCCGACCTTCGGTGAGTCGATGGAGCGGACGACGGGATTCGAACCCGCGACCCCAACCTTGGCAAGGTTGTGCTCTACCAGCTGAGCCACGTCCGCGCGCAAGCGGTAGACTACCACGGGCTCCGACGGCGGCGCAACACACGTTTCACGCGTCGTGCGGCCCGGCACTGCGTACTTCGAGCGTGAGCGGCTACCGGCACGGCACCGTGGCGCCAACGAGTCTCACGAAGGGGCTGGTGCATCGGCGAGAGACTGCTACAATGGTCGTCGCCGCTTCGGCGGAGATGGGCGCTTAGCTCAGGGGGAGAGCACTTCCTTGACGCGGAAGGGGTCAGAGGTTCAAATCCTCTAGCGCCCACCATGCAACCTCGAGGGTCCCGGCACCGGCCGGGGCCCTTTCTTGTTACGCTGATGTCAGCGGCCCGTGGCGGCTGCTGAGATCCGTGGCCCGTACACGCTCACGCGCGCCAGCGCGCGGTATGCCGAGTGGAGGATGGTGCGGTGAGACGAGTGGCGCGCGTCATCGGATGGGTGGTGTTGGCCATCGCGACGCTCGTGCTCGTGGGGCCGTTCCTCGTGCCGGTCCCGCCCCTGGAGGGCGCGGTGGACGCACGGTCCCTTGCGGATGACACGTCCCACTTCATCACCGTGAACGGCATCGACGTGCACTACCGGACAGCGGGGTCCGGCTCGCCGGTGATCGTGCTGATGCACGGGTTCGGTGCGAGCACGTTCTCCTGGCGCGACGTGATCGGCCCGCTCGCCGAGCGCGGCACGGTCATCGCCTTCGATCGCCCGGCGTTCGGCCTGACCGGTCGCCCGATGCCCGGCGAGTGGGATCCCGGTGCGTACGCTGGCGGCAGCCCCTACGCGCCCGAGGCGCAGGCGGACCTCGTGGTCGGCCTGCTTGACGCGCTCGGTCACGAGCGGGCGGTGCTCGTCGGCCACTCGGCGGGTGGGTCGGTCGCGCTGCTCACAGCGCTGCGCCACGCCGATCGCGTGGAGGCGCTGGTGCTCGAGGATGCGGCCATCTATACCGAAGGCGGCCCTCCGGCGTTCATCTATCCGCTGCTCCAGACTCCGCAGGTGCGGCGGATCGGTCCGCTGGTCGCGCGGTCGATCGGTGGCACGGCCGGGGAACGCTTCCTGGAGTCCGCCTGGCATGATCCATCGCGCATCACGGTGGAGACACGGGAGGGATACCGTCTGCCGCTGCAGGTGCGTGACTGGGACCGCGCGCTGTGGGAACTCACGGTGGCCCGTTCGCCGCAGCGTCTCGGCGAGCGCGCCGGCGAGGTGATGGCACCGACGCTGGTGATCACCGGCGTGGAAGACCGCATCGTACCCGCCGAGGAGTCCGAGCGTCTTGCCAGGGAGATCGCAGGCGCGACCCTGGTGAGCATCGAGGGCTGCGGGCACGTACCGCATGAGGAGTGCACGGAGGAGTTCGTGTACGCCGTCTACCGATTCCTTGATGTGCTGCCCACTACTGGCGAGGGGTGCCTGTCCGCTCCATAGTGGCGATCAGCCGTCATCGAATCTCAAGCACTCACACCCGCCGGGTCGGTGCCGACGTATACTGGTGGCGCCCGACGAGAGGAGCATCCCGATGAGTGTCCCGCACCGCGCCCTGGCCTCAGCGACCGCCCTGGTGATCGCCCTTGCTGTCACTGTTGCGCCGCTGGCGCAGACCGCCGAGGCAGCGACGTGGCCGCCAGGGACCTACCGGGTCGCGTTCGACGTCACTCGTCTGGCGGGCGCCGACCGCTACGAGACATCGGTGGCGATCGCGCGGTCGAGTTTCCCGGGGTGGGCTGGCGTCTCGCACGTGATCGTGGCATCCGGTGAGGATCGCGCACTTGCGGACCCGCTGGCTGCCGCAAGCCTGTGCTGGGCCTACGACGCGCCACTGCTGCTCGTCGACTCCAGGGGTGTGCCGGGCGCGGTTCGAACGGCACTCGCTGAGATGCGCTCCGTCAGCGGGACGGTCACCGTGACCGTTGTGGGCGGTCCGACGGCGGTCCCGGCCAAGACCATCGCCGCACTCGGTGCCATCGTCGGCTCGGGCAACGTGCGTCAGCCGTGGACGACCGGTGACCGCTACACCACTGCCGCGGGTATCGCGCGCCTGGCATCGGAGGTCGCATCGGACACAGCACGTGTCGTGCCCGCCAAGGCTCTCGTGGTCAACGGGACGGACAGTGCCGGTCTGGTGGACGCCCTTGCCGCCTCGGCGGTCTCGGCGCGCACGGGCATCCCGATCCTTCCGGTCATGCGCGACCGCGTGCCGTCGGCAACGGCCGGAGCGTTGGCCGCACTCGGTCCCGGCGAGGTGATCGTTCTCGGAGGATCTGCCGTGGTCTCCGATGCCGTCTATGCCACCACCGGCGCCACGGTCCGCTGGGCGGGCGTCGACCGCTACGGGACCGCGGTCACCGCAGCAGGCGCTGCGCGCACACGCGGATGGCTCACGGGTGACGCCGTGGGGCTGGCCTCGACGGTCCCCGACGCGCTGACCGGATCGATCGACGTGGGGCGCTCGGGTGGCCCGCTGCTGCACGTCCAGCGCTCGGCGATGGGCCGATCCACGGGCGTCTATCTGCACGGGCAGGCAGGCGCCGTGACCAAGGCGCGCCTGTACGGCGGGACCGCGGTGCTGACCGATGCACTTGCCGCCGAGGTGCGGGGTGCGCCCACGCGGCCGCTGGTCGTGGCTCCCTCGGCAGGGGCACGGGTGGCCAAGAGAGCGCGAGTGGCCGTTGCGAGCGGGGCCAACACGAGCGAGATCCGCGTGTACATCGGGAGCCGCCTGATCGCGAGCAAGGCGTGCTCCGGATACGTGACCGTCGACCTGGGGACGATCGAGACGCCTCCGGCGGGCTCGTCGTACCGTGTTGTCGCGATCAGCCCTGAGGACGTGCAGAGCGACACGACCGCGACCTATCCGCTTCACCAGTATCCCGCCCGGACCTCGATCGTGATCGACAAGTCTGACTTCCGCCTCTACTTCTTCAAAGACGACGTGTTCGTGAAGAGCTACCCCGTCGCAATCGGCCGGACCAACGCGGAGACACCGGTGGCGATCTGGCGGATCGACTCGAAGTACTACACCGATCCCAACGGGATCTACGGGCCCCGCAAGATGCGGATGTACCGGAAGGTCGGGTCCTCGTACGTGTATACGGCCTACAACATCCACGGCACGAACCAGCCGTGGGTGATCGGCACGAAGGCTTCGGCGGGCTGCATCAGGATGTACAACCATGACGTGCTCGACCTGTACCCACGGGTCCCGCTCGGCACGATCGTGCAGACACGGCTGTAGTCGGGGTCACCCGGCCGGTCGTCAGTCGTCTTCCTGCACCGTGTAGACGTCACGGGGCAGGGCATTGTCCTCGGACACGAGGAAGGTCGCCGCGCGCGGCAGCACGCGGGCCTCGATGGGGCTGACCGCCGGGCCGATCTCGCCGTCGTACTCCAGCGGTAGCGCCGGGTGTGCAGCGATGGACACCTTCGAGGCAGTATGGATCTCGAGCCCGGGTCGCTCCGGATGGCTCTGCAGCCTGTCGAGCAGCGCGGCCCACACTGCGGGAAGCAGCCCCGCGGCTGTTCGGCTCTTGAGGACCACGACCTCGAGCAGCCCGTCCTGCGCGTCGCTGCCGTGGGCGACCTCCAGGTCGAACTGGATGCGGGCGAGGTTGACCAGGAGGACGGCGATCCCATCGGTCTCCAGTGTGCGATCGTCGAGTTGTATGGTGAACCGCGAGACGGTGGGCGCCAGGTTCTGCAGCGCGCCGATGATGTACGCACCCTCACCGAGTGTCTGCTTGAGCGGGGCCGCGGCCTCCATCACCGCCGCATCGTAGCCGATGCCCGCCGCTATGCAGAACCCGATCGTCCTGCTGCCCCGTCCGCCCACCGGCGGCACCACGAGCTCCCCGAGGTCGATCGACACGGTGCGTCCCGCGATCGTGGTGAGCGCAAGCTCGGCGGGATCGAGCGGCATCCTGAGGTTGCGCGCCAGGAGGTTCGCCGTCCCTGCCGGGTAGGCGAGGATGGGGATCCCCGTGTCGCGCAACGCGTAGGCGACCGAGGAGACGGTACCGTCGCCGCCTGCCGCGACGACCCGGGCGTACTGGTGGACATCGCGCAGTAGGTGCCCGAGGTCGGCACCCTCGGTCAGGAACCTGAGCGTGACCTCTGCACGGTGCGCGCCGAGCTCGCGGACGAAGTCGAACAGGCCGGGGTCACCGGATCCGGAGCGCAGGTTGCTGATCATCAGGATGTTCACCGCAGCTCCTCGTGCGTGTCGGCGGCATCGGCTACACTCGGTGGCACCGGGCGGCCATCGCGTGCGGCCGCATCCCGTCCATGGCTGGAGACCTATTGTACATCCGTGATCTTGAGGCGCTCTCCCGTGCGTGCGAGGAGCTTGCCGGCGCACCGGTCGTGGCCATCGACACCGAGTTCATGCGCGAGCGAACGTACTACGCTCGGCTGTGTCTCGTTCAGCTCGCGACCACCGAGGCCGTCTATCTCATCGACGCGATAGCGCTCGAGGACCGTCTCGACCTGCTCGCGCCGGTCCTGTGCGATCCCGGGACCGTGAAGGTCTTCCACGCAGGCGTACAAGACATCGAGATCCTCCTGCGAGCCACGGGCACCACGCCTGCGCCGGTGTTCGACACGCAAGTGGCGGCGACCCTCGCCGGCTTCCCGGCGCAGGTGGGCTACGCGCAGCTCGTGGGAGACCTGCTCGACGTCCGTATCGACAAGGCCGACACGTTCACCGACTGGTCGGTGCGCCCGCTTGCCGAGGCGCAGCTCGCCTACGCTGCCGCAGATGTGGAACACCTGCCACGCGTGTACGAGATCCTCCGAGAGAAGCTCAACGAGCAAGGGCGCCTGGACTGGCTTGCCGACGATTTCGTGCGCCTTGCCGACCCGGACACGTACCTCGTCGACCCCCGGGAGCAGTTCCGAAAGGTGAAGCGCGCCTCGTCTCTGGATCGGCGGTCGCTGGCGGTGTTGCGCGAGCTCGCTGCGTGGCGGGAGACAGAAGCGCAACGGCGCGACGTCCCCCGGCGATGGCTCGTATCGGACGAGAGCCTGATCGAAATCGCGCGACGGCGTCCTGCGGACGTGGGTGAGATCGGCGCCATCCGTGGAGTGAACGAGCGCACCGCGACACGGTGCGCACCCGCGCTCGCCGCGGCGATCGCTGCCGGCATGGCGGTGCCGGAGGACGAGCTGCCGCGTCTGGCGAAGCGTACGCGGATCCCCGGCGATGCGGCCCCTCTCGCCGATGTGCTCCAGGCACTGTGTCGTGTGCGTGCGCGTGAGAACGGGGTGGCCGTGACGCTGCTGGCCACACGCGACGAGCTCGAGCGTTTTGCTGGCGGTGACCGTGACGGACATCCGCTCGCCGAAGGCTGGCGTCGGACGATCGTCGGTGCGGAGCTCGAGTCGTTCCTGGACGGCCGCACGGCGGTGACGGTGCGTGACGGCCGCCTCGTCGTGCAGTCGGTCGATGGCGCGGAGGGACCCGATGGCAATGACGGCTGATCGCGCCATCAGCGTCTCGGACGCGATGGCGCTCGCCAAGTCCTCGCTCGAGACCGTACGCGTCCGGGTGGTGGGCGAGGTCTCCGGTCTCGCGTCGAAGCCGGGCTACAAGGCGGTCTACTTCTCCTTGAAGGACGACCAGGCGGTCATGCCGTGCTTGATGTGGCGTGACGCGTACGATGCCTCGGGGGTCCGGCTGAGCGACGGGCAGCTCGTCGAGGCCACCGGCGGGTTCACGGCGTACGCCCCCAAGGGCAGGCTGCAGTTCCAGGTCCGCACACTCACCATCGCCGGTGAGGGCATGCTACGCCTGCAGGTGGCCGAGCTCGCCCGGCGGCTGGATGCCGAAGGCCTCATGGATCCTGCGCGCAAGCGTCCGCTGCCGCCGTTCCCGTCCCGCATCGGCGTGGTGACGTCTCCACGCGGCAAGGCGGTCCACGATGTCGTCCGTACGCTCGCGCGCCGCTATCCGGTGGCGGAGTTGGTGGTCGCGGGGGTGACGGTCGAGGGAGGGCGGGCCGCCGAGGAGATCGTCCGGGGCCTGCGCACCGTGGCGTCCGAGCCCGGGGTCGATGTGATCGTCCTCTGCCGGGGTGGTGGCAGTTACGAGGACCTCATGCCGTTCAACGCCGAGGAGGTCGCCCGAGCCATCGTCGCCAGCCCGGTACCCGTGGTCACCGGGATCGGGCACGAGCCTGACATGTCCATCGCCGACATGGTCGCCGATGTGCGAGCGTCTACTCCCACCGCTGCCGCCGAGGCGGTCTCGCCCGACCGGGCCGACGTGTCAGCACGGCTGTCCGTCGTGGGTGGGCGGCTCGGCCGGGCGCTCTCGGCATCGGTGACCGCTCGCGCGCACCGTCTGCGCCTCGTGGCCGAGCGGCCGGTCTTGCGCGACCCTTCGGTCGTCCTCGGCACGTGGATGCAGTCGCTCGATGCGCTCGCGGCATCGCTCGGGCGGGCTCTGCCCGATCGACTTGAGCGGCAGGCCGACGCGGTGAAGCGTGCTGGCGCGGCAATCTCTGGGTGGGCGGGCCGCTTCGGGCGGCGTGAGCGACAGGCTGTCTCGCATGGCGCGCGGCGGCTGCTTGCGGCAGGGCCGCTGGTCCTCGCGGCGCCCGGGCGACGCTTCGCCGTCGCGGCCGCGCGGCTCGAGGACCTGTCACCGCTCGGGATACTCGGCCGCGGGTACGCGGTATGTTATGGAGAAGAGGGTGCCGTCGTGCGCGATGCCGGCGAAGTCGCCCCCGGTGATCACCTGACCGTGCGTGTGGCACGCGGCACGCTCGGCTGTGTGGTCGAGTCCGTCGGAACGGAGGAGTAGATGACACCAGAGGTCACACCCCTGGCCGAGCTGACGTTCGGCGAGGCGCTCGGTGAACTCGAGGGCATCGTCAGGGCCCTCGAGTCAGGCGAGCTCGAATTGGAGGAGAGTCTCGAGCGCTACGAGCGTGGGGTCGCGCTGTTGCGGGCATGCAGGGAGCGTCTCGCCGGTGCGGAGCAGCGTGTGACGATGCTCATCGGAGAGATCGAGTCGGACGAGGACGGGCCTGCGGCGCAGGCGGGGACAGGGGGGACCGGGGATGAGTGAGTGCATCTTCTGCATGGTTGCCGCCGGGGACATCCCGGCACGAGTGGTCTACGAGGACGACACCATCATCGCGTTCGATGACATTGCACCACAGGCGCCGGTGCATACGCTGATCATCCCGCGCGATCACTACGAGCACCTGGGGTCAGGAGTGCCGGCCGAGGTGCTGAGCGCTCTGTTCGCCGCGGTGCCGAAGGTCGCCGCCGCCAAGGGCGTGGAGGAGAGCGGCTACCGGGTGGTCGTCAACAACGGGCGGGACGCGATGCAGACGGTCCATCACCTGCACGTCCACGTGTTCGGCGGACGTGCGATGGCCCACGGGATGGTCCACTTCGATGAAGGGCGGCCCTGATGAACGCGATCGGCGGTGTGTGTGTGGTCACCGACTCCACCTCGGACATCCCGAAGGAGGTCGCCGAGGATCTGGGCATCGCAGTCGTGCCGTTGAGCGTGAGCCTCAACGGGGAGACGTTCGTCGACGGCAGCATCAGCCTCGCCGATTTCTTCGCGCGCATGAAGGCGGCGCGTGACTTCCCCAAGACCTCGCAACCGTCGGTGGGTGCGTTCGCCTCCGCGTTCGAGTCGGCTCTCGAGTCGTGCGCCGAGGTGCTGTGCGTGACCATCTCGCACAAGCTCTCCGGTACGTACGAATCGGCCACCGAGGCGGCGAAGCGCTTCGGTGACCGGGTGCACGTCTTCGACAGCCTCAACCTGTCCTGGGGCGAGGGTTACCAGGCGGTGGCGGCCGCGCGGGCGGCTGCGGCAGGCGCGAGTCTTGGCGAGATCAAGCACACGCTCGAGGATCTCCGCTCCCGTGTGCACATGGTCGTAGGCCTCGACTCGCTCGATAACCTCGCCAAGGGTGGTCGGATCGGCAAGGTCTCCGCGATGCTCGGTGGCATGCTGAACCTGAAGGTGCTCCTGACGGTCGGGTCCGACGGCGCGTTCGAGCCGGTCTACAAGGGTCGTGGCGCCAAGAACGCGCTGCAGGCGACGATCGATTGGGTGGCCGAGCGCATCGATGCCACACGTGAGGCGGCCTTCGCGGTACAGCACGCCGAGTCGCCGGACAAGGCCGCGTGGCTCGAGGCGGCCATCCGCGAGCGGTTCACGGTGGGCGAGATGAGGGTGATCGAGGCGGGATGCGTGATCTCGAGCCACACAGGGACCGGCTGGGGCGTGACCGCGGTCCAGACGGGCTGAGACACCTCGGCGCGCTTGCTGGAGTGTGGCGCTGCGGTGTGCGCGGGCCGTGATCCGCGCGTCAAATGGAACGGCTCCGACCTTCGAGTCGGAGCCGTTCGGATTCCTTCCCTCGCTACCCCTGAGTCTCAGGCGGCTGTTCCATGGCACCGGGGCCATGTCCACCGGGATGCCGGTCACCGGCGGAGCCGCAACTGCGATGGGGCGGATTCCCCGCGTCATCGCATGTTAGGGAAGGGAAACTGTCAACGTACCGACAACCTACTCTCTCGGTGCGCGGATTGCAAGCACGCAGACGCGGTCAGACCTTCCTGGCCTTGTGAGACGGGCCGCGTCCACCGTTGACCGAGCGCTACGCGCCGTTGACCTGTTCGCGGTCGGGAACCCGCGGTATCAGCCGCTACCATGCTGCCATGCGTCCGCACGCAAGGACTGCGTATTCTCGCGGCCGGCAGGTCGCAGTCAGGCAGGTTCACTGCACCCCGTTGGAGAGGAGTACAGCGCATGACCGAGTCTCACGCGATCGAGTCGTTGTCGCAGGAGTACCGTGTCGTCAAGCCGCCGGCATGGGTGACCGAACGCGCACACATCCAGTCGATGGAGGAGTACGAGGACCTCTACAAGCGCTCGATCGAGCAGCCTGAGGAGTTCTGGGCCGACATGGCCGAGGAGATGCTCCACTGGGAGAAGAAGTGGGACACCGTCCTCGACTACGACTTCGAGAAGCCGTACATCAAGTGGTTCGCTGGCGGCAAGCTCAACGTCACCTACAACTGCGTCGACCGGCACCTCAAAGGATGGCGTCGAAACAAGGCCGCGCTTATCTGGGAGTCCGACGAGGGCCGGACGAAGATGTACACCTACCAGTCGCTGTACTACAAGGTGTGCAAGTTCGCCAACGTGCTCAAGAAGCGCGGCGTCAAGAAGGGCGACCGCGTCGCCCTGTATATGCCGATGATCCCCGAGCTCGCCATCGCCATGCTCGCCTGTGCGCGCATCGGCGCGATCCACTCGGTCGTCTTCGGTGGCTTCAGCTCGGCGGCGCTTCGCGACCGCATCCAGGACTGCGGGGCCAAGCTGCTCGTCACCGCTGACGAGGGTATCCGCGGCGGGCGTGTCGTGCCGCTGAAGGCCGAGGCGGACGCCGCGCTCCACGAGTGCCCCACGATCGAGACCGTGATCGTCGTCTCGCGTGCTCGCACACGCGTGGACATGGAACCCGGTCGCGACTACTGGTACCACGAGGAGGTCCGCGCCGCCGACATCAGCCAGCACTGCGACGTCGAGTGGGTGGATGCCGAGGACCCGCTGTTCATCCTGTACACGTCCGGCTCGACGGGCAAGCCCAAGGGCGTGCTCCACACCACCGGTGGCTACCTGCTGTACGCGGCCACCACGTTCCGGTACGTGTTCGACTACCGTGATGAGGACGTGTTCTGGTGCACCGCCGACATCGGCTGGGTCACCGGCCACAGCTACATCGTTTACGGCCCGCTCGCCGTGGGCGCCACCACGCTGATGTTCGAGGGCGTTCCCACGTATCCGGACGCCGGGCGCTTCTGGGAGATCATCGCCAAGCACGGCGTGAACCAGTTCTACACCGCGCCGACCGCCATCCGCGCCCTGATGAAGTCGGGCGAGGAGTGGCCGGCCAAGTACGACCTTTCGACGCTGCGCGTCCTCGGCACGGTGGGCGAGCCCATCAATCCCGAGGCGTGGATGTGGTACTACAAGAACATCGCCCGCGAGAACGCACCGATCGTGGACACGTACTGGCAGACCGAGACCGGCGGGCACATCATCACCAACCTGCCGGGCGCCACGCCGATGAAGCCGGGCTCGGCCACCCGCCCGTTCTTCGGCATCGAACCGGAGATCCTGAACGAGGACGGCACGCCCACCCCGCAGGGAAGCGGCGGCCGCCTGTGCATCAACAAGCCGTGGCCGGGCATGATGCGCGGCACCTGGGGCGACGCTGAGAACGAGCTCATGAAGAACGTGTACTTCACGGCGTTCCCGGGCCGCTACTTCACCGGTGACGGTGCGCGCAAGGACGACGATGGTTTCTACTGGCTGCTCGGCCGAGTGGACGACGTCATCAACGTCTCCGGACACCGCATGGGCACCGCCGAGGTGGAAAGCGCGCTGGTGAGCCATCCGGCCGTGGCCGAGGCCGCTGTCGTCGGGTATCCGCACGACGTGAAGGGTGAGGGCATCTACGCCTACGCGATCCTCAAGACGGGTGTGGACATCCCCGAGGGGATCGAGAAGATCCTTCGGGGTCACGTGCGCGAGGAGATCGGCCCGATCGCCAGCCCGGACTTCGTGCACATCGTCCCCGAGCTTCCCAAGACCCGCTCGGGCAAGATCATGCGGCGCATCCTGCGCAAGATCGCCGCGGGTGAACGGGACATGGAGACCTTCGGCGACATCTCCACGCTTGCCGATCCCTCCATCGTCCAGGTCATCGTGGACACCGCACCGAAGGTGGACTAGGCGACCACTCTGGAAGTGGCGTTGCGCGCGGGCCCTGCACCGTCGATGTGGGGCCCGTCGCCGTCGCAGGCATGGTAGTATGCACTCCGACGATTCCCACACCCCGAAGCGGAGGACTGTCCCCGATGGCGTACAACGATCTCTTCTTGCGTGCCGCCCGCCGTGAGGCCACCGAGAGCACGCCCGTTTGGATGATGCGTCAGGCCGGTCGCTACATGGCCGAGTACCGTGAGATCCGCGCGAAGTACGGCTTCCTTGAGATGTGCCGCACGCCCGAGCTGGCGGTCGAGGTCACCATGCAGCCGGTGGACCTGGTCGGCGTGGATGCGGCGATCCTGTTCAGCGACATCCTCGTGGTGTTCCCGGGCATGGGACTGGACCTCGAGTTCGCCAAGGGCGAGGGTCCGGTGATCCACAACCCCGTGCGCACCGCCGGCGATGTACGGAACCTGCGCATCAGCGACCCACTTGCCGACACCGGGTACGTCATGGAGTCCATCAAGATCCTGCGCGGCGAGCTCGAGCACAAGGTGCCGTTGATCGGCTTCGGTGGTGCGCCGTTCACGCTGGCAAGCTACATGATCGAAGGCCATGGCACCCGCGACTACGAGTACACCAAGGCGCTCATGTGGGGCGAGCCTGCCGTGTGGGACGAGCTCATGACCAAGATCACCGACACGGTGATCGCATACCTCTCGGCACAGATCGACGCCGGCGCACAGGCCATCCAGGTCTTCGACAGCTGGGTCGGCTACGTGGCCCCGCGCGACTACGAGCGC
Organism: Aeromicrobium sp.; assembly: GCA_015351705.1. GTDB lineage: Bacteria > Actinomycetota > Coriobacteriia > Anaerosomatales > Anaerosomataceae > JADIIM01. The sequence continues at coordinate 70,198 of JADIIM010000024.1, forward strand.
TCCGTGCTGCCGTACACCAAGCGGGTCATCGACACGCTCACCGAGCATGGCAAGAAGGTCGTGCCGGAAGGCGTGCCGATCATCCACTTCCCGAACGGCGCTACGTCCATGCTCGATCTCGCACAGCAGGCCGGCGGCGACGTGATCGGCATCGACTGGCGGCTGGATATGAAGCGTGCCGTGGAGCAGATCGACGAGCGCTTCGCGATCCAGGGCAACATCGATCCGGTCGCCCTGTTCGCGCCGGAAGCCGAGCTCGAGCGGATGGTCGTGGAGATCCTGGAGGCGGTCGGCACGCGGCCGGGACACATCTTCAACCTCGGCCATGGCATCCACAAGACGAGCGACCCGGACAAGGCGCGTGCGATGATCCGATTCGTGCACGAGCACTCGCGCCGCATCCGCTCGGGAGCGTAAGTGCCGCGCGTCGGCGTCCTGATCACCGGCTTCGGAGGCCCCGACTGTCCGGAGGCGGTCGGCCCCTTCATGCGCAATCTCATGGGTCGTGAGCCCGCGCCGGAGCTGGTGAGCCGCGTGCGGGCGCGTTACGAGGCCATCGGCGGTTGCTCGCCGCTCGGTGCGACGGCGCGCCTGTTCGCCGAGCGGGTGCAGGCCGCCCTCGGCGCTCGCGGGGTGGGCGCGGACGCCCGCGTGGGCATGCGGTACTGGGAGCCGTACATCGGCCCTGCGGTGGACGCCCTCGTGAAGGGCGGTGCAGAGCGCATCGTCACCGTGGCGCTGTCTCCGTTCGAGACGCACGTGACGCACGGCGAATACCGTGCCGCGGTAGAGGCGGCGGTCGCCGGCCATCCCGGTGTGACGGTAGCCGAGGCGCCTCTGCTCTCGGCCCTTCCGGTCTACGCGGAGCTGCACGCGCAGGCGGCGCGCGCCGCGCTCGAGACGCTCGGGGTGCCCGACGCCCCCATCGTCTTCTCGGCGCACAGTCTGCCGATCGCCGACGTGACCGGCGACGACAGCTACACGGGCGGTCTTGAGGCGTGCGCCGAGCAGGTCGCGTCCGCGCTTGGGCTCGGGGCCGGGTCCGTGAACGCCGAGGTCTATCCCGGCGTGACCGCCTACGGATGTGCGTCCGGTCCGCGTCGATGGCTTGTGGCGTACCAGTCGAAAGGTGCTCGAGGAGGCGAGTGGCTCGGTCCCGATACCGACGATGTCATCGCTGCCGTGGCTCGGGAAGGCGCGGCCGGCATGGTGGTCGTTCCACTGGGCTTCGCGACCGAGCACATGGAGACGCTGTACGACCTGGATATCGTGGCCGTACAGGTGGCCCGTGATGCCGGGATCGCGTTCGCCCGCTCATCGGCACCGGATGCGCACCGGGTGCTGACCGACGCGGTCGCCGACGCGGTCACAGGGATGCTCGGGTAGGGTGGGACGGGGCAGTGCCCTGATCGCGGACGCTCCGGCAAGCGCCCGCTCGCAACGAGAGATCGCGAGTAGAGGAGCGCGCACGTGGAAGTCATCATCATCGGAGGCGGCATCGCCGGCCTGGGTGCCGCCTACAAGGTCCGTCGAGCTGCCGAGGCCGGGTACGACGTCACGTTCACGCTCGTAGAGCGCGATGACCGCCTCGGCGGGAAGATCTGGACCGACATCGCCGAGGACCCCGACGGCGGACGATACATCGCCGACGGCGGCAGCGACTCGTTTCTCACCGACAAGACCGCCGTCCACCGCGTGGCGAAGCTCCTCGGCGTGTTCGACGAGGAGTGCGGGACGCTCGAGGAGAACAAGAAGACGTTCATCGTCAAGCGCGGGAAGCTCGTTGAGATGCCCGACGGCATGATGATGTTCGCGCCAACCAAGCTCGTACCGCTCGCCACCTCGCGGCTGTACTCGTGGCCAGCCAAGTTCCGCATGGCGCTCGATTTCGTGATACCGCGGAAGGTCCGCTGGGCCGAGGGAGAGACCGCGGCCGACCACGACGAGACGCTTGAGAGCCTGGTGGTCCGGCGGCTGGGCCGAGAGGCGCTCGATCGCCTCGCCGAGCCGCTCGCGGCAGGCGTGAACGGCGATCTGGCCTCCGAGATGTCGGTGGCCGCGCGCTACCCGATGCTGCTCGACATGGAGCAGCAGCACGGCTCGCTCGTGCGCGGCTTCCTCGCGCAGCGCAAGAAGGTCGAGGAGATCAAGCGCAGGTACCCGCCCAAGCCAGGCGCCAAGCGGCGCACCTTCTTCTCATCGTTCAACGAGGGCCTGCAGTTCATCTGCGACCGCATGGCCGACGCGGCGGGGCGCGAGCACATCCGCACGGGCGTGGGCGCGACCGCCATCGAGCGTGCGGGCGACGGGTGGCGCGTGACCCTCACGACCGGAGAGGTGCTTGAGGCCGACGCGGTCATCGTGGCCACCGAGGTGTGGGCCGCCGCCGGTCTCGCCCGTGGCGTTGACGGGGCGCTTGCGTCGCTTCTGGACACGATCCCGTCCTCGTCGTGCGCGACTGCGATCCTTGCGTTCGATGCGGCAGACTATCCGCATGACACCCGCTGGCACGGTGTGCTCACGCCGTCGGTGGAGCGCCGACCGCTCACCGGCGTGTCGCTCATGAGCTCCAAGTGGCCGGACCGTGCGCCGGAAGGCCGGGTGCTCTTCCGCGGGTTCCTCGGCGGACCGCGCGACCCGGAGGTCCTCGAGCAGAGCGACGAGGCGCTGCTGGAGCTCGCGCGCACGCAGCTTGCCGAGCTCATCGGCATCAGGCCGGATGCGCGTCCGCGCTACGCGAAGCTCTTCCGCTGGGAGAAGGGGATGCCGCAGTACACGCTCGGCCATCTGGACCGTGTCGACGAGATCGAGCGCCTGACAGCCGGGCTGCGTGGGTTCGGGCTGGCGGGCAATGCGTACCGCGGCGTGGGCGTGCCCAACGCGCTCGAAAGCGGGGAGCAGGCGGTCTCCAAGGTGCTTGCCGAGGTCGGCATCACCCTTGCCGAGGACAGCGTCGAAGAGAGGCGGGTCTACTAGCGTGAAGAAGATCATCATCATCGGAGGCGGTGTGGCCGGGCTCGGGGCGGCGTACAAGGTGCGGCGCGCGGCCGAGGCGGGTCACGATGTCGACTGCGTGCTCGTTGAGAAGGACGCCCGGCTCGGCGGCAAGCTCGCCACGGACATCGTCGCTGACCCCGAAGGCGGCGAGTACGTCGTCGACGGTGGGAGCGACGCCTTCGTCTCCACCAAGCCGGCTGTCGCGCGCATTGCGCGGATGCTGGGTCTCGGCGACTCGATGGTGCCCGCACGCGAGGAGAACAAGAAGACGCTGATCGTGAAGGGCAAGCGCCTCGTGGAGCTCCCCGACGGCATCATGATGTTCGCGCCCACCAAGCTCGTGCCGCTGGCCACCACGTCCCTCTACTCCTGGCCCGCGAAATTCCGCATGGCGCTCGACTGGTTCTTGCCGCCCAAAGTGCGCTGGGCCGAGGGCGAGACGGCGCAGGACCATGACGAGACGCTTGAGAGCTTCGTCGTGCGCCGCATGGGCCGCGAGTCGCTCGACCGTCTCGCCGAGCCGCTCGTGGGCGGAGTCCACGCCTCAGACCCGCGCGAGATGTCGCTTGCCGCGACGTTTCCCAACTTCCTCGAGATGGAGCAGGAGTTCGGCTCGCTCATCCGCGGGTTCCTGGCCGAGCGCAAGAAGCGCGAGGCGATGCGCAAGAAGTATCCGCCCAAGCCGGGCGCCAAGCCATGGGCGTTCTTCAACACCTTCTACCGTGGCATGCAGCAGCTCACCGACGGCATGGCCGATGCGGTGGGCCGCGAGCGCATCATCACCGGCGCCGCGGTGACCGTGGTCGACCGCGACGGCGCTGGCTGGCGCGTGACGCTCGATGACGGCCGCGTGCTGGAGGGTGACGCGGTGATCGTGGCCACCGAGGCGTGGGCGGCCGAGCCGCTGGCCCGGCACGTCGAGCCTGCGATCGCCGATCTGCTCGCGACGATCCCGTGTTCCTCCTCAGCCACCGTGCCGATGGCCTTCCGGTCCGAGGACTTCCCCTCAGACCGGCAGTGGTTCGGCATCCTCTCGCCGATCGTGGAGAACCGCCCGCTGCTCGCCGTCACGCTCTCCTCCTCGAAGTGGCCGGACCGGTCACCGGAGGGCCGCGTGCTCCTCCGTGGCTTCATCGGCGGGCCGCGCAACCAGCACCTGCTCGAGGCGGATGACGCCGAGATCATCGAGACCATTCGCGCGCAGATCGTGGACCTGCTCGGCATGAAGGCCGATGCGCAGCCCGTCTTCGCGAGCGTCTACCGCTGGAACGGCGGCATGCCCCAGTACACGCTCGGGCATCTCGACCGCGTGGACGAGATCGAGCGGTTGAGCGCCGAGGTCTCCGGCTTTGCGCTCGCCGGCGGCGCGTACCGCGGCGTGGGGATCCCCAACTGCATCGAGAGCGGGGAGCGGGCGGTCACCAAGGTGCTGGCTGACGTCGGCATCGGCTACGACGAGGACACGTCGCCGAAGCGTCCGCCAGGACTGTAGCGGGTCTCACCGGGAGAGCGTCGGGAAGGCCGGGCCGCCGCGCTCAGGATCCTTCGACCTCGGCGATGGCGGCCAGCAGGGCCGCATGGAGCGTCGGGTTCGCGGCGATCACGTCGCGGGTGGTCACGCTCCACGGATCGCCGTTGAAGTCCGTGACCGCACCGCCTGCCTCGGTGACGATCAGCACGCCTGCGGCCATGTCCCAGGGCTGGAGCGAGGTCTCCCAGAAGCCGTCCACCCGCCCGGTGGCCACGTGGCACAGGTCGATGGCCGCCGAGCCGTCGCGGCGGATGTCGTGCGCCGGCCGGAGCAAGCGCTCGAGTAGTCGGAGTTGGCGGTCGAGGCCGGCGCCCCGGTCGTAGGGGAAGCCGGTCGCCAGCAGCGCCTCGGCGAGCGCGTGCGCGCCCCGGCACGTGAGCCGTGTGCCGTCGCGCCAGGCGCCATGGCCCGCGGCGGCCGACACCATCTCGTCGGCAGGAACGTTGTAGACGGCCCCGGCGACCGGCGCGCCGTCGCGCAGACACGCGACACTCACCGAGTAGCACGGATAGCCGTGCACGAACGAGGTGGTGCCGTCGAGCGGGTCGACCACCCACACCTCGTCGTCGCGAAGCGTCCCCGGTACGATGCCGGTGAGGTCGAACACCTCGGGCTCCTCCACCACGAACCGTGCGCTCTTCACGGCCTCGGCGATCGACCGGACGACCGCGACGCCTGCGGCCACGTCCGCCGCACTCACGAGATCGGCGCCGCCGGACTTGGCGCGGACGCCGGTGACACGCGGCGCATGGGCCCGCAGTACCTCGGCTCCGGCACGGGCGGCATACTCGGCGATGTCGCGAAGCGATGCGGTCATGGGTCTCCCGGGAGACGGGGTTCGGGTATGCTCAAGTGTACAGGTTCGCCGGACCCTCCGGCGTCTCCGGAGCCGAGGAGGAGCGATGCTCGAACGAGGTTTCCATGTGCCCGAGCTTGATGCGGCGAGCGCCGAGGAGATCGCCGAGCGCGCCCGGCGGCTCCGGGGTGCGATCCTCACGATGACCACGCTTGCGGCGTCGGGGCATCCTGGCGGCTCCATGTCGTCCCTCGAGGCCTACCTCGTGCTGTACCACTTCGCGGCGCTCGATCCGGCGCGGCCGCGATGGGAGGACCGTGACCGCATCGTCGTGAGTCACGGACACACCTCGCCCGGAGTCTACTGCGCGCTCGCCGACGCGGGGTTCTTCTCGCTCGACGATGCGGTGGCGCACTTCCGCCAGGCAGGCAGCGTGTTCGAGGGGCACGTGGAGCGCTCGGTGCCGGGCGTCGAGTGGGGCACCGGCAACCTCGGGCAGGGACTGTCGGCGGGCGTCGGGTTCGCGCTCGCATCGCGGATGACCGGCCGCGGATACCGCACGTTCGTGGCCATGAGTGACGGCGAGCAGCATAAGGGCCAGGTGGCTGAGGCGCGCCGGCTCGCGGTCAAGGAGGGGCTCGTGGACCTCACGGTCGTCGTCGACTGCAACGGCATCCAGATATCGGGTGAGACCGCCGATGTGATGCCGGTGGACATCGCGCGCGGGTACGCCGCCGACGGCTGGGGCGTCATCGAGGCGGACGGCCACGACGTCACCGCGTTGTACGCGGCGGTCTCGGCGGCACTCGCCGACACGGAGCGCCCGGTCGCGATCATCGCGCGGACCGTGATCGGCAAGGGCGTGTCGTTCATGGAGGGCAAGGCCGAGTTCCACGGACGCGGACTGACAGGCGAGGAGTACCTCCGCGCCATGGCCGAGCTCGGGCTCGAGCCTGCGCTCGAGGCCGCGCGTGAGCGACGCGGCGGCGTGACGCTCACCCCCGCGCTTCACACCGTGCCCAACCGTTGGGTGGTGCCGACCGGCGAACCACGCACCTACACACGCGAGAAGCACACGGACAACCGCTCGGCATGGGGTATGGCGCTTGCCGACATCGCCGAGAACGCTTCAGACGTGCCGATCGCCGTCCTGGACTGCGACCTGGCGGCCTCGGTCAAGACCGACGGCTTCGCCGGAGTGCGGCCCGACGGGTTCATCCAGTGTGGGGTGGGGGAGCATAACGCGGCGACGGCGGCCGGCGCACTCTCGGTCTCGGATGTGCTGACGTTCTTCTCGGATTTCGGTGTGTTCGGCATCGATGAGGTCTACAACCAGCAGCGGTTGAACGATATCAACGAGGCCCAGGTCAAGCTCGCTGTCACCCACTGCGGTCTCGATGTCGGCGAGGACGGCAAGACGCACCAGTGTCTCGACTACGTAGGAGCGTTGCGCACGATGTTCGGCTGGAAGGTGATCGTGCCGGCCGACCCGAACCAGACCGACCGTGCCGTGCGCGCGATGGTCGGGATGCCCGGATGCGTGGCGATCGCGATGGGCCGGTCGAAGATCCCGGTCATCCTCGACACGGACGGTGCGCCGCTCTTCGGCGGCGACCGCGCCTTCGAGTATGGTCGCGCCGCGTGGGCCCGGGAGGGGTCCGACGGCGTGGTCCTGGCCATGGGGACCGTCGCGGGTGCGGCGGTCGATGCCGCGGACGTGCTCGCCGAGGAGGACCTCTCGATCGGTGTCGGCATCGTGTCCGCTCCTCTCGACCTCGACGACGAGCTGATGGAACGTGCGATGCAGGCGCCATGGGTCCTGGTGGCCGAGGACCACGGCGCGCGAACGGGTCTGTGGGCCTCGGTCGCCGAGTGGCTCACCGCGCGTGGCATTGCCGCACGGGTGGTCTCCCGCGGCGTCGACGGCTACCAGAGCTCGGGCGCCGCCCAGGACCTGCTGGCTCGCGCGGGACTCGACGTACGCGGGCTGGCCGATGCGATGCGCGAGCTCGCCGCGGAGGCGTGACGAAGGGGACTGGTCGGCCCGCTTCTTCACACGGTCTTCACGCGGCGACGGTACGCTCGCGGCGTAAGGAGGCGATGTGCGCATGCCGCGCGAGGTGCTTGTCGTCGATGACAACGAGAAGATCGTGGACGTCCTGCGGGCCTACCTGGAGCAGGACGGCTTCAGCGTGCGCACCGCGGCCGACGGGCCCACGGCGCTTGCCGAGGTGGCCCGCTCGGTGCCCGACATCGCTCTGCTCGACATCATGCTACCCGGGACCGACGGGCTCGAGCTCACCAGGCGCTTCCAGCGCGACCACGGGCTGCCGGTCATCCTCGTGACCGCCCGCTCGGACGAGGTGGACCGGCTGGTAGGCCTCGAGATCGGTGCTGACGACTACATCTCCAAACCGTTCAGCCCGCGCGAGGTCGTCGCCCGGGTCAAGGCCGTCCTGAGGCGCGCCGACGGCGCACGCGGGGACGGGGGTGTCCTGCGCGTGGGCGCTCTCGAGGTCGATACCGAGCGCCGCGAGGTGCGTCTTGATGGCCGAGCGTGCGATCTTACCCGTACCGAGTTCGACATCCTGTCCACGATGGCGTCGCATCCCGGCAGGGTGTACAGCAGGCTGCAGCTGCTCGAGGCCGCGACCGGGGATGCGTTCGACGGGTACGAGCGGACCATCGATGCCCACATCAAGAACATCCGCAAGAAGATCGGCGACGACCCGCGGTCACCGGCGTACGTCAGGACGGTGTTCGGCGTCGGCTACAAGGTGGAGGCCCCCCGATGAAGCGCGCAGGACTCATCCGCCAGGTCTTCATCGCAAGCCTCGCCGTTGCGCTCGCCGCAGTCCTCGCCACCGGGCTCATCGCACGCCGCGCGCTCGAGGCCGCTTTCGCCGAGTATCTCACCACACTCGGCAGGCACATGGGCCCTGGCTCGGGCATGGCCCGGCGGTTCGTGGTCGGCACCGCAGAGGGCGCGTTCCTTACAGGCGTGGACCGTGGCATCGTCATCTCGGTGCTCATCGCCGTGCTGCTCGCAGCCGTGGGGGCGTGGCTCGTGGCGCGCCGCCTTGTCCGGCCGATCCGTCGGCTGACCGCCGCATCGCAGACACTCGCGTCAGGCGATCTCACACACCGGGTGCAGCGTGACGGTCCCGCCGAGGTGGCCGAGCTCGCCGACGCCTTCAACGACATGGCCGCCGCGCTTGAGAACGCCGAGGCGCTCAGACGTCGGCTCGTGACCGATGTCGCCCATGAACTGCGCAATCCCATCGGGGCACTCCGTGCACAGATCGAGGGGATCGCCGAGGGCGTCATCCCGGCCGACCAGGCCAGGATTGCGTCGCTCGTGGAGGACGTCGCGACGCTCTCGCGCCTCGTCGACGATCTGCAGGAGCTCTCAATCGCCGAGGCCGGACGGCTGCACTACGAGCCCACACGGTTCGACATCTGCGTCACGGTGGCCACCGAGGCCGAGAGAGCGGCGGCGCAGGTCGCGGCGGAGGTCGACATCGAGATCGCCTGTCCGGACGGGCCGGTGTCGCTGGAGGCCGATGAGTTCCGGATCGCCCAGGCGGTGAGGAATCTGCTCTCCAACGCGGTGAGGCACACCGCCCACGGCCGGATCGAAGCCCGCGTGACCTGCGAGGGCAGCGGGGTGCGCGTCGCCGTGACCGATACCGGTGAGGGGATCGCCGAGGCGGACCTCCCGCTCATCTGGGAGCGCTTCTACCGCGCGGACGCGTCACGTGCGAGCGGCACGGGGGGCACCGGTGTGGGTCTCGCCATAACCCGGCGCATCGTCGAGGCCCACGGAGGGCGTGTCTTCGCCGAGAGCAGGCAGGGGGAGGGCAGCACGGTCGGGTTCGACCTGCCCGGACCGTGCGATCGTGCCTGTGCGTCTGATCGCCCGAGCGCCTCCCGTACCGCCTAAGCTCCAGCCTGCTTGGCTGCGATGTCGGTCTTCTCGGCGGCGACACGTGCCTGCAGTTCGGCGTCTCCATCGGTCCGCGGTGTGACGAATACCCCACGCTCCTCAAGCACGTAAAGCGTCGCGGCGATCGCGCGCGGAACGGCCGCAGCGACCGGTTCAGTGAGCCCGATGGTGATCTCGGCGGGCGTCATGTCCTGCACCTGCACGCCGATGCAGTCGGCCTCGGGCATCAGTCCGATCAGCTTGGCGGCCTCGAGGACGTCTGAGAAGCGGACATCGTGGAGTGAGTGCAGCACCTGGTTGGGCGCGAAGTCCTCGGGCGCCACCCGGACCACGGTCCCTGCGGGGTGCCCGGTGCCGTCGGCCGCGTCGACCAGGAGGAGGAACTCCACGCCCCGGAAGAGGTGGATCATCCCGAGCCCCATCGTGCCGCCGTCCATGACCGCGACGTCGTCCGGGAACTCGTAGTTGCGCTGCAGCGCCTCGGCCACGGTGTTGCCGACGCCTTCGTCGCGCATGAGCACATTGCCGATGCCGAGTACCAGGACGCGCGGCTCTCCCTCGAGCACAGGACACACCTCTTTCTGATCGCTGCGTCGGGTAACGGCGCAGTGGCTGCGGGGTGGACAGGCGGGATGTTCGGGGGCGTCCCCCCGAAGGCCCGGGCCCCGGAGCAGTGAGCTCCAGGGCCCGGGCCGTGCATGCTGCGACGAGTGCTGTCGCAGCGGGAGCGACGACTAGTGCTCCGTCTCCTTCCAGGCAAAGATGATCTTGCTCGGAGAGAAGTTGTACACGTTGGCCAGGTAGGCGTGGATCATCGTGAACACGATGAACACCCACATCATGAAGTAGTGGATGATCCGCATGTTCATCGGACCGCCGACCATGTCAACGCCGCCCGCGAAGAAGCCCCAGTTCATGGTGGGCCCGTAGATCGCGAAGCCGGTGTAGGCCATGAGGTACGTCAGCGGGACCGTCGCCAGGTACGCGATCTTCTGGAGCGACCCGTACTTGGCCGAGATCACGGCCTCCTTGCGCAGGAACAGGTAGTACTTGACCGTCTCGAAGAACTGGTGACGGTTCTTCTCCTGCGGCAGCCAGTTCTTGATGTCCGTGTCCACCTCGCGGCTTCCAAGATCGACGGCGGTCTTCACGAAGAAGGCCGCGATGATCCGGAACGTCAGGTTGATGAGGATCACGTACATCGCCACGAAGTGCATGCCGCGCGCCACACCCATGAACCCGTCGAAGAACGGGTAGTGGATGTAGAAGCCCGAGAAGGCGAGCATGATCATGCAGATCAGGTTGATCCAGTGCGTGATCACGAACACCAACGGGTGGGCCTCACGATAGTGTGCGCTGCCTGCCATCTACATCACCCCCATGCGGGTGGTCATGACGGTGGCTTCCTTGCCGGTCTTCGGTTCAAACACGTGAACCGCACAGCCGATTCAAGGATCGAAGCTGTGGCCGATGCGCAGGACCTCGAGCGGGCGCTCGGGGTCGGCCACCGGTGCGCCGATGAGTGCTTCCTCGAGCGGACCGCGGACGCCGTTGTCGTCACGCGGAGCGGTGTTCCACGTGGTAGGGGCGACGATCTGATAGTGATCGATCTTGCCGCCCTTGACACCGATCCAGTGCGCGACCGACCCGCGCGGCGCCTCCCAGGCGCCCACGCCGGAGCCGTTGTTGGTCTCAGCGGCCTCCCAGAACTTCACGTCGCCGCCCCTGAGGGCCTCGATGAGCTCGTTGATCCACACGAGCGCAAGATCGGCCACGTACGCTGCCTCAAGGTTGCGGGCAGCCACGCGGCCGAGCAGCGACACGAGCACCTCTGGCTTGCCGGCAACGCCGAGCGCCTCGAGGGTCGAGTCGATGAGTGCGGCAGGCGTGCGAACGCCGGTGGCACCGCCGGTGAGGTCCTGTCCGCCCTTCTCGGCGAGGTAGGCGACCACCATACGGGCGAGAGGACCGGACTCGGTCGACAGGCCCTTGCAGCGGACGGCCTTGCCCCAGGAGTACTTGTCGCTCTCGCCCGGGAAGTCATCCATGTTGTACTCGGTGAACTTCGCGACCGTCTCCCCCTGGGCGGGGTTGAGGCCGGTTCCGGACGAGTACCACGCGTGCGCGACGTCTTCCGTGACATCGTCCGGCGAGACCGTCTCAGCGGCCAGGCCCTGGGCGAAGCCACGGGGCAGATACCGCTCCTCGGCGACGCGGGACGACTTCTCGAACACGCCCCAGCTGAGGAAGTTGCCGGTGCCGGCGCCGTACGTCGTGGCGTCGAGGATGAACGGCGCGATCGCGAGGGTGTCGGGGATGAGCGCCGTGTCGATGAACTCCTTGACCCGGATGAACCGGAACAGGATGTCGTCGAGCTTCTCGACGGTCGGGACGAAAGCGGTGCCGCCCGGGACCGACGTCATCGGGTGCGAGAACTTGCCCGCGATGATGGCGACGATCTCGTTGGCCACGGCCTGCATCTCGAGCGCCTCGAGGTAGTGCGAGGTGGCGATCAGGTCGAGCTCCGGCGGAAGCGCGTAGCCCGGGTGGTCCCAGTAGTGACCAGTGAGGATCGACAACTGCCCGTTCTCGGCGAATGCGGTGAGGCGTGCGGCCACGGCACCGAAGTCGTTCACACGGGTGCCGGCGGCCTCGGCCAGCGCGTAGGTGTCGGCGATGTTGGCCGACAGCGCATTGATCGGGCTGACGTAGTCGAGCGCCGTCAGGTGGTAGAACCACAGGATGTGGCTGTGGAGGTACTGTGCCGCTTCGAGCAGGTTGCGCACCAGTCGGCCGCCCTCGGGGATGGTGATCCCGAGTGCGTCTTCGGTGGCCTGCGCCGAGGCGTGGCTGTGAGAGATCGGGCACACACCGCAGATGCGCTGGGAGACGTAGAACGCGTCTTCAGGACTACGGTCCAGAAGGATGGTCTCCATACCACGGTACAGAGTGCCCGCGACCCAGGCATCGACGATCTTGTTGTCCTGCACTTCGCACTCGACGCGCAGGTGACCTTCGATCCTGGTGAGCGGGTCAACGACTACTCGAGCCACTACTTATCGCCTCCCTTCTTTGCCATCCGCTTGCGGTCATAGGCCTTTGCCGTCTCGACCGGCGGGCCATCGGGGCCGATGCGGCCGGCGGCCTTCATGCCGAGGCCGTGTGCGACGAGCGCGGCCGCTGCCACACCGCCGACGACGGCGGCGACGCTGCCCGGCTGAACGTTGCCGAGGGTGTCGCCCATCTGCATGCTGGAGAGCCGCTTGAAGAACGGGGTGTTGTTGTCCACCCAGTTCAGGCCGCCGCAGCCGATGCACGGAGCGCCGGACTGGACACACCAGCTGACCGAACGGTTCCAGCGGGTGATGGGGCACTGCGTGAAGGTCTGCGGACCCTTGCAGCCCACCTTGTACAGGCAGTAGCCCTTGGCCTCTTCTTCGCTGCCGAACTCGGTCACGAAGTGGCCGTTCTCGAAGTGTCCACGCCGCGGGCAGTTGTCGTGGATGGTCGAGCCGATGACGTACTCGGGGTAGTTGAGCGTGACGTCTCGGCCGGTGACCGTATCGCGATACGTGCGCGTGCGCAGCTTGGTCTTCGCGAGGAACGTCGCCGGATCATCCTCGGCCACGAGCAGCCACTGGACGACCATCGCGACGATCCACTCGGGGCTCGTCGGGCAGCAGGGCAGGTTCACGACGGGGGTCTTGATGTTGACCGTGTCGAGGAACGACTGCACGCCGATCGCCTTCGCGGGATTGGGGTGGGCGTAGACCCATCCACCGTCGACCGCGCATGCGCCGACCGCGAGGATGGCGTCCGCTCCAGCGGCGACCTCCTCGAGGATGTCGGTGCCCTTGTGGCCGTTGACGAGAAGGGTGTTGCCGTCCTCGCCCGTCATGACCGAGCCCTCGTAGATGAGCAGGTACCCGCCGGCTGCGACTGTGTCCGCGATGTTCTTCTCGGCGTCATGCCCGGCTGCCGCCATGATCGTCTCGAACGCGTTGATCGAGAGGATCTCGAGAACGACTGTGGCGACGTCAGGGGAGTCCACCTGAGCCATCGACTCGGTGCAGCCGGTGCACGAACCTCCGTTGATCCAGAGCGCGGGCTTGAGCTTCGCGCCCTTCTCGACGGCTGCGGCGATCTGGGGTGCGGCAGCCTCGGACAGCCCGAGCATTGCAGCGACGTAGCTGCAGTACTTCAGGAAGTCGCGACGGCTCACACCGCGGACCGCAAGCAGGTCGTAGATCGCACCGTGCGCCTCTTGCGCCATGCCATACACCTCCTTGGTGTTGGAACGGGGCTTACAGTGCCTTGCAAGACGTGGGATGACCGGAGCGATTCCCGGTCATGCGCGTTACCGCCTCCTTTCCCTCCTTCGCGCATGGACACTTGGAGCCTCGACGCGCGAGAGGTGGCCGTGCCGGCGGGCGCCGCTCGCGAGGCTGACAGAAAGGAGTGGGCGACACGGGAGGCAGCGCGGAGTGAGCGCGCCGGATGTGCGCCGGCTTGGGCATGCATGGTGATATCGATCGCGTATCGGAAGATCACGCACGCGTCGTGGTGAGCTGCTTCTCATCGTCCCCTCGGCAGACGGCAGCCGAACCTGGTGCATAGTCTACTGTAACGACTTGTATACGTCCACGAACGACGATGTCCTGCCGAGGGTGCCGGACAACCGTGCGGCAGGGCGGCGACTGCCCGTATCATTGCTGCTTCGTGCAGGAATCACGGACCCGGCGGCTAACACCCACGTACAGGACTTCCGGCGGTCCTGACGTTCATCCAGGGGGAGGTGGGGGTGCGGTGTCGGCACAGGGACTGGTCATCGACGTGCGCGGCGTGACGCCCGCGATCCGGCGCCCGCTCGTGTTCGCGGTCATCGACAGGATGCTCGAGATCGACGCCTCCGACAGCGTGGTCGTGATCTGCGAGCACGATCCGTCGGGACTGGGCTATCAGCTCGACCTGCGCAGGGAAACGAGGGGCAGGTTCGAGTTCGACTGCGATCAGCGGCTCGATGGGAGCTGGGTCGCCCTCATCCGCCGCCGGATCGTCTAGCCGAGAGCGCCCTGGTCGCTGAGGCGGGGGAGAAGGTCGGCGAGCTCGATCAGATCGCCGCTCATATGGGCGGGAACGCCCGCTCGCGACCCGACGTAGTATGTGCTCATCCCCACATCGGCCGCGGCCATGTCCAGGATGTGGTCGTCGCCGACCATCAGGCAGGCCGACGGGGCGACACCGAGCATGCGAGACACCTGACGGTAGTAGTCGGGATGCGGCTTGCAGGCCGTCATGTCTTCGTAGGTGGTCACCAACGCGACCTCGACACCTGCCAGGCCCGCCCACGCGAGCCGATGTTCGACCGCCGCGCGGGGGAAGATCGGGTTCGTCGCGATCGCCACCCGATAGCCGAGGTGAAGTGCGGTCTCGACCACTTCGCGGCCCCCGGCCATCGGGCCTGCTGTGTCGGCAAGGGTCGGGAAGACCTCGCCGTAGAACCGGTCGAAGACGTTCCACTGACGATCGAGATCGATCCCCGTGAGTGTGGCGAACTCGGCATGGAAGACCTCGCGGTTGGTGAGGCCGGGGTGCTCGCCCATCATCGCGCGTGTAGACCGGTGAAGGGCCTCGAGCATGCCGTCCGGCTTGCCGGAGGCGTCACCGAGCGGTGCGAGCGCGTGCACGAGTGCGGTGAAGTAGCGGGCGAGGAACGCATCCAGATCGAGATCGAGCAGCGTTCCATCGAGGTCGAAAAGGACTGCCTGCACGGCCTGCTCCCTATCCGAGTGTCCAGCTCGCGCATGATAGCACGTGCGTGCGGGAGTCCCTGCGGCCGCTCCAGGGCAGCGTCGACGCTCGTGCGGCATGTCACTTGACCGCACTATACCCAGGTGGGTATTGTGCTGTCGTCAGTGTTGATACCCCCGGGGGTACTGGGATGCCGGCCCGGGGCCGATCGAGCGGAGTTTCGATGTCAGCGGTCAGTTCGCACGTGGAGGAAGCCCTACGGTCTATCGTCGGTAGCGAACGGGTCCGCACCGACCGCGTCGAGCGGAAGCTCTACTCCTCAGACATTGGTGCGCTGCCCAAGCTGGTCAAGCCGCTCATGCCCACAGGTGTGGCAGGCGCGGTGGTCAGGCCTCGCCATGAGGCCGACGTGCTCGAGTTGGTGCGTCTCGCCGACCGTGAGGGCCTGAGGCTCGTGCCACGGGGGATGTCCACCTCGGGCTATGGCGGCGTCCTGCCGGTTCCAGGGGCGGTCGTCATGGACATGTCCGGCATGGGCCGAATCATCGAGATCGACGCGGCGTCGATGACCGCTCGCGTAGAGGCGGGGACGCTGTGGGAGCCGCTGCAGAAGCGCCTGAACGCGGACGGTCTGGACCTGCGCCTGTACCCGTCCTCGCTGCCATCGTCGACCGTTGGCGGCTGGCTTGCCCAGGGAGGCGCTGGCTTCGGCAGCTACGAGCACGGCTTCTTCAAGGAGAACGTCCTTGCTGCACGGGTCGTGCTGCCCGATGGTGAGGTGCGTGAGTTCGAGGGCGCGGACCTTGAGCGCTACGTGGCAGACGCCGAGGGGATCACCGGCGTGATCACCGAGGTCACCATCGGCCTTCGTCGACTGGAGGGCGAGGTCCATCGGCTGATCGCATTCCCTTCCGCGAGTGCGTTGACCGGGGCGCTGCGTGCCATGTCGCTCCAGCGGCTGCCGATATGGTCGCTCACGTTCCTGAATCCCGAGTCCGTCCGCCTCAAGAAGACCATCCCGCACCGTCATGGTCACCCCTACGAGATGGAGCACCAGCACTACGAGCCCGAGCTTCCGGAAGCCTACCTGGCCGTGATCGCGTATCCGGAGACACGGCGACAGGCGATCGACGATGCCCTCGCAGCGATCCGGGACATGCACAACGGCGTCGAGCTTGACGCCGATGCCGCCGAGCACGAATGGGAGCAGCGGTTCGCGCCGATGCGTCTGAAGCGCGTGGGGCCGTCGATCGTCCCCACGGAGGTCGTGGTCCCGCTGACCGGACTCGAGGCGGTGCTCGACGAGATCGACGTGAAGCTCAAGCAGCCGTTCGTGCTCGAGGGCATGCTCGGCAAGGGCGATCAGGTGGTGCTGCTCGGCTTCATCCCGCACGACGAGCGCACGCTCGCGTTCAACCTCGCGTTCGCCCTCTCGCTCGTGGTGATCGCCATCGCCAAGCGGCACGGCGGCGGTGCGTACTCCACCGGCCTGTACTTCCGCCAGGAGGCCAAGAACGTGCTCGGCGCGAACAAGTACGCGGCCCTTGCGGACTTCAAGAGCAACCATGACCCACGTGGCCTCATGAACCCGAAGAAGATCCTCGGGACCGGTGCCATCAACGCGCTCATGGGTGTCGCCGGTGCCATGGAGCCGGTCGTGCGTCCGATCGCCAACGCCGCCAAGGCGCCTGCGGGCGTCCCGGCGCTCAAGGAGCGGCGTGGCATCCCGGGTGATGTTGCGTACTACTCCTATGCGTGCGCCCAGTGCGGCTACTGCGTGCCCACCTGCGAGGAGTATGCCGGCCGCGGGTGGATGAGCCACTCCCCGCGAGGCAAGTACGCGTACCTGAAAGAGGTCATGGAGGGGCGCGAGACGTTCGATCAGAAGATGGTCGATACCTTCCTTGTGTGCACCACCTGCGAGGTCTGCAACACGCGCTGCCAGCTGCAGCTGCCGGTGGAGCACTCCTGGATGGCGATGCGCGGCAAGCTCATCCACGAAGAGAAGCGCATGACGTTCCCGCCGTTCGAGATGATGGCGGCCTCGCTGCGCGGCGAGCGGAACATCTGGGCGGCGAAGCAGGAGAAGCGAGCCGACTGGATTCCCGAGCATATCGCCGAGAAGATCGATCCGACCTCGGACGTCCTGTACTTCGCCGGCTGTACCGCGAGTCTCGTCAACACCGATGTGGCGCAGTCCAGCGTCGAGCTCCTTGACGCCGCCGGCGTCAAGTTCAACTACATGGGTGTCGACGAGGCGTGCTGTGGCATCCCGATGAAGGTGTCGGGCAAGTGGGACGTCTTCGAGGAGATCTACGAGCACAACACCGCCGAAGCGCGGAAGCGCGGCGCGAAGACGATCGTGACCTCGTGCCCCGCATGTGGCCTGGTGTGGAAGGAGCTGTACGCCCAGATCGCCGCCGAGCGGGGAGAAGAGTATGAGTTCGAGGTCAAGCATTACTCGGAGATGGTCGCCGATGCGATCGCCGAGGGCGCGCTCGAGTTCACGCACGAGGTCAACAAGAAGCTCACGTTCCACGACTCGTGCCATATGGGTCGCGCACAGGGCAACTACGAGCCGCCACGCGAGATGCTCAAGGCCATCCCGGGCGTGGAGCTCGTGGAGATGGAGCACAACCGCGAGACCGGGCTGTGCTGCGGCTCGGTGCTCACGCTGATCGGCGAGACTCCGGTCGCGCCCGAGCTCGGGAAGATGCGCCTTGATGAGGCCGTCGACGTGGGTGCCGATGCGATGGTGGCGCTCTGCCCCTGTTGCCAGGTGCAGCTGCGTGACTCGGCGGACAAGAAGGACATCCCGATGGAGGTCATCGACCTGGCGCACGTGGCCATGGACGGTCTCGGCATCGCGCACGAGGACCCGAGCCCGTATGCCAAGGAGATGTGGGGCTACTTCGAGAAGTTCATCTGGCTCATGAAGCCCGAGTCGATCACGGACATCATGGTCGCGCTGCTCCCGGACATGATGAAGGCGATGCCCGCGGGCATGCTGCCGATGATGAAGGCGGCGCGGGCGGTGCCGGGCGGTCTTGCGCTGATGGGCACGATGATGCCCGCGATGATGCCGAAGATGATGCCC
Source organism: Aeromicrobium sp. (assembly GCA_015351705.1). Lineage (GTDB taxonomy): Bacteria > Actinomycetota > Coriobacteriia > Anaerosomatales > Anaerosomataceae > JADIIM01. Next base: position 88,316 of record JADIIM010000024.1, read on the forward strand.
GCGATGATGCCCAAGGTCATGCCGGCGATGCTGGCCGAGGTCTCTCGCAGGGTAGGACCGCTGCCGGAGGACATGGAGGAGCTCATGCCCGACCTGCTCCCCAAGACGATGGACGCGCTCCTGCCGAACATGCTCCCGCTCATCATCGACGATTTCACACCCAAGATGCTCGAATACGTCAAGAACGAGCTGTAACCGCCGATAACGAAGTTGACGGGCCGCGGCATGGACGCTCCCGGCCCGTCATGCTTCACTTGAAGCGTGGTGTCCCCGGCCAGGACGGAAGCACATGCCACCGATCACACGTGAGCGCGTCATCGAGCAGCTGCGGACGTTCAGCATGTTCGCTGACGTCGCCGAGGATGACCTCGCAACGATCGCGGGTATGCTCAACCACCGCGTGTTCCCGAAGGGCACGTTCATACTGACGCAGAACGACCGCACGTCGGTCATGTACCTGTTGATCTCCGGTCGCGTGAAGCTCTCCGTCGCCTCTCCCGAGGGGCGCGAGCTTGCGATCAGTTACCTGGAGGCTCCGGAGCACTTCGGCGAGATGAGCGCGACCGACGGTCAGCCCCAGGCGGTGGACGTCATCGCCATGACCGAGACCGAAGTCCTCGCGCTTGAGGGCAAGGACCTTGCGAAGGCCATCGCCTCGCAACCCCAACTGGCGATCACCCTCATCGCCTCGCTGTCCCGGCGTGTGCGCGACTTGATCGGCCGACTTGAGGACATGGCGTTCCATGATGCAACGCATCGAGTCCAGCGCGTCTTGCTGAATGTCGCCACGGCTTCGTTCGAGACGCGCGGTGTTCCCGTGATCGAGGGTCTCACGCACTACGAGATCGCCACGCTGGCGGGGACCTCTCGTGAGACGGCGAGTCGCGTGATCTCCAACCTGTCGCGTGATGGCGTGGTCGGGACCAAGGGCCGCCGGATCGTGGTGGACCTGTTCTCGCTGCGCGACCTGGTGGAGCACCCTGAGTGATCGTGCGTGTCTCTGTACTCCGCGTTCGTCGGCGGGGTAAGTACCGTTCGAACACGCAACCGATCTGAGGAGGCCCCCCATGAAGGAGTTCACGCTCGAGGATCTCAAGCAGTTCGATGGTCGGGACGGTCGGCCCGCCTATGTGGCCTACGACGGTATCGTGTATGACGTCTCCGACAGTCCGATGTGGGACGGTGGCGACCACGAGGGGATGCACGACGCCGGCGCCGACCTGACGGCTGAGCACGACGATGCTCCGCACGATGTGCACATCGTGGACTTTCCGCAGGTAGGCACGCTCGTGTAGAACGACTGCCCCGCTGCCTGTCCTTCGCGACCAGCGATCAGCTTGACTCGAGGAGAGTTGCGGTCTCCAGGTGGTAGGTCTGCGGGAACAGGTCGACGGGCACGAACCTCCGCGGCACGTACCCGGCCTCCTCGGCAAGCCGCTTGACGTCCCGGGCGAGCGTCGCGGGGTCACAGGAGACATAGACCAGCCGCGCGATCCGGGCGCCCACGAGTGCCCGGATCGCGGCGTCCGCTAACCCCGAACGCGGCGGATCGATCAACGCGGCGTCGAGATGCCCGAGCCCCTCGAGCACATGCGCCGCGTCCCCGGGGGCAACGTCTGCGTCCAGCCGTGCCCGATCGAGGTTCCGGCGTAGGTCCAGGAGCGCGTGTTTCGAGCCCTCCACCGCGATCGTCTCGCCGGCCGCTCGTGCCATGGGCAGCGTGAACGTGCCCACGCCCGCGTAGAGATCGGCCACCCGCATGCTTCCGTCGCAGTCGAGCATCTCGAGCGCCGTCTGCCGGAGGGCGGTCGCGGCGGCGGTGTTGACCTGGAAGAACGAGGGGGCCGATACGAGGTACCTGTCGTCGCCGAGTGACTCGGCCCATGCGCCCGGACCGGCCAGCACCTCCACACGGGTGACGTCGCGTTTCGCTCCGGGACCGCGGACGATCACGCGGGTGATGGTTCGGGCGCCGGTGGCCTCGGCGATCACCTTTGCGGCGAGTGCACGCGGGAACGGTCCAGCGGTGGTCCAGATGTCCACCGATCTCTCACCCGAGGTGGAGATGCGCAGAGTGGCGCGTACGAGGTCCTGTACTCCTCGGCTGCCAAGGAACCGGAGAGCACCCGAAAGCGATCCCGGCAGACCGGTGGCGCCGCGGGGAAGCAGAAGGCATGTGTCGACCGGCACCAGGTCCGTGGAGCCGGCCCGTGCGAAACCGAGCTGGAGCGACCGACCCTCCCCGCTGACGGAGAGCTCGATCTTGTTGCGGTAGCCGTATTCGGCAGGAGAGGGGACAACAGGCCCGACGAGCGGGTCCTCAAGACGCGCGATGCGGCGCAGGCTCTGCACGAGAGTGTCTCGCTTCTCGTGCAGCTGCCGGGGATACGCGACGTGCTGCCACTGGCACCCCCCGCAGGCGCCGAAGTACGGACACGGAGGCGTGACCCGGTCGGGGCCGGGCGTGTCGAGCGAGACCAGGCGGCCGCGTGCCCAGCGCTCGTGTGACTCGGTCACCTCGAGGGTCACCTCATCACCCGGGCATGACATGCTGACGAACACCGCGCGTCCATCGGGCAGATGCGCCACGCCGTCGCCGCCGTGTGCTAGGCTTTCTATGGTCACGCGCGCGCGTTCCATGCGGGTCCTCTCGCCGGGTCGCGGCTATCATACCCGCCACGGACGCGACGCGTGACGCCGGAGCGTGTGAAGGCGTCGGAGCGCTCCCGCGCACCGCTGCTCCCGCGCCCAGGTGTGTCGGACGGCTCGTCACGAGCCAGCAGAGAGGTCGTGCACAGGTGGCAGAGACACGTGTCCTGATCGTCCACGACGATGCTGCGTTCGTCGATCGCGCACGCGACGGCCTCGCGGCAACGCTCCCTGGATGCGAGGTGCTGAGCGCGATCTCAGGTCCCCGGGCCCTCGGCATCGCAAAGCAACAGCGCCCCGACGCGATCATCGTCGATGGCGACCTCGTGGGTATGGACGGCTACGCGTTCACCGCCGAGATGAAGGGTGACGGTGACTTGGCCGACACGCCGGTCGTGATCGTCGTCCATGACCCGACCGAGGCAAGTGCGCTCAAGGCTCGCCAGGTGGGTGCTGCCGCGCATCTGCCTGCGACGATCGATGGCGCCGCGCTTGCACAGAAGATCGTGGGGGTGCTCCCGCAAGCAGATGGAGGCGCGGCTCCCCAGGCCGTGCCTGCGGCCATCGCGGGTCTCCCGGTGATGGGTGAGCCGCCCGTCGAGCCGGCGCCGGCCGACGCTCCCGCGTCGCCTGGTGCACCGGGCGCCTCTCCGGTGCAGGTTCCACAGGCGCCAGGTCCGGCCGCTGTCTCACCGGCGCCCGTCGTGTCGGCGGGAGGCCCCGTACGACCGCCCCAGACCGTGGCCACGTCGATGGGCGGGCCGCGCGGAGCGGGAGATAGCGACATCCCGCACGTGGACGACCTGCTCCGGCTCATGATCGATCGCGGTGCGTCGGACCTGCACATCACGGTGGGCAGTCCGCCAGGGATCAGGCTCCGTGGCGAGATCGCCGCGGTGGAGAACACGAAGGTGCTCACCCCGCGGGACACCCAGGAGATGCTGCTGTCGCTCCTCTCGGAGGAGCAGAGGCGCAGGTTCGAGACCGAGCTGGAGCTGGACTTCGCGTACAGCATCCCCGGGCTCTCACGGTTCCGGACGAACATCTTCCAGCAGCGCAACTCGATGGGCGCGGTCTTCCGCGTGATCCCGCTCAAGATCCCCACGCTCGATGACCTCGGACTGCCGCGGGTGTGCAAGTATCTGGCCGAGCGGCCACGCGGAATGGTGCTCGTCACCGGACCGACCGGATCGGGTAAGTCGACCACCCTGGCGGCGATGATCGATCACATCAACGCAACTCGGCCGGTCCACATCATCACCCTCGAGGACCCGATCGAGTTCATGCACAAGAACAAGCGTGCGTACGTGAACCAGCGCGAGGTGGGCGAGGACACCCACTCGTTCACCGCGGCGCTCAAGCGCGTGTTGCGCCAGGACCCCGATGTCATCCTCGTCGGTGAGATGCGTGACCTTGAGACCATCTCGGCGGCGCTGACGGCAGCGGAGACGGGACACCTCGTGCTGGCGACCCTGCACACGACCGGTGGCCCGGAGACGGTCGACCGCATCATCGACGTCTTCCCGCCGCATCAGCAGCAGCAGGTGCGCATGCAGCTGTCGACCACGCTCGAAGGCGTGCTCTCTCAGACCCTGCTGCGGTCTACTGACGGCCGCACGCGCGTGATGGCGATGGAGATCATGCTCGGGATACCCGCCATCGGCAACCTCATCCGTGAGGGCAAGACGCACCAGATGGCTACCATCATCCAAGGTGGAGCGTCGATGGGCATGCAGACGCTGGACCAGCATCTCAAGGCGCTGCTCCAGGCCGGGAAGGTCACGTACGAGGAAGCCATCCAGAAGGCTAAGGAGCCGCGCGAGTTGGCGCAGATGCTCGGCCGCAAGCTGTAGGCAGGTCCCGGTAGCACCATCGCGGGTCCGGCAGGCCGGCCCGCCGGAAGGAGTGCCCCATGGATACCGTTCGCGTGAAGTGGAACGGCAAGCGCCGGTTCGTTGCGTGGGACGAGGCGGGGCACAGCGTCGTCATGGATGCCCGGGCGGAGTACAACGGTGACGGCAGCGGTGTAAGGCCGCTTGAGCTGGTGCTCTACGCGACGGCAGGCTGCACCGGGATGGACGTGATCTCGATCCTGGAGAAGAAGCGTCAGAAGGTCACTGACTTCGATCTCGTGATCACCGGGACCCAGCGTACCGACGACTATCCGAAGATCTACACGAGCATCGAGATCGAGTACGTGGTCACCGGGATCGGGGTCAAGGACGAGGCCGTCGCACGTGCGATCGAGCTGTCCGAAGAGAAGTACTGCTCGGTACGCGGCATGCTCGGCCCGGACGTCGAGGTGTCGACCCGGTTCCGCGTCCTAGAGGCTGACCGCTAAGGTGCCGGGTCCGCAGCGCGTGGCGGTGGTGCTGCCCGTCTACAACGAGGTGACGACGGTCGCCGAGGTGGTCCGCGCTGTCCACGGGTACCACACGGGCCCTGTGATCGTCATCGATGACGGCTCGACCGACGGCACCGGAGAGGTGCTTGCCACGCTTGGCGACGCGACCGTCGTGTCCCATGCCGAGAATCGCGGATACGGACGCTCTTTGACCGACGGGTTCTCACGGGCGCTGGCCGATGGAGCCGAGGTCGTGGTCACGATGGACTGCGATGGCCAGCACGAGCCCGCGCACATCCCCGGGTTCGTGCGAGCGCTCGGATCGTGTGACATCGTGTCCGGATCCCGATACCTGCCGCAGAGCCCCGTCGTCGGGGTCGCGCCGCCTCAGCGGCGCGATGTCAACCGGCGGGTGACCGCGGTCATCAACGCCGCGACCGGGTGGACGCTGACCGACGCGTTCTGCGGGTTCAAGGCATACCGCGCCGACGCACTCAGGCGTCTGACGCTCACCGAGCCCGGCTACGCGATGCCCCTCGAGCTGTGGGCCGAGGCGTACCGCGCGGGACTGCGGGTCCGTGAACTGCCGGTCGAGCGCATCTACTTCGAGGGGGACCGCTCGTTCGGTCAGGAGCTCGACGACCCCGAGCGCCGTCTCGGGTACTATCTGCGCGTGTGGGAACAGGCGTTGTCGAGGAGCGACGATGGCTGATGTCGTATGTATCGGGGCCCACCCCGATGATGTGGAGATCGGCATGGGCGGCACGGTCGCCGCGCTCGTGGATTCCGGCGCCGACGTGCTCATCGTGGATCTCACCGACGGAGAGCCGACGCCGTTCGGCACGCACGAACGCCGGATGGTCGAAGCCGCCGAGGCGGCCGCGGTCCTGGGATGTCGCCGGGTCACCCTCGGCCTACCCAACCGGGTCCTCGCCGATACGCCGGAGGCGCGGAGTGCGTGCGCGGAAGTGCTTCGGCTGGAGCGTCCAGACGTGCTGTTCATGCCCTATCCGGAAGACGCCCACCCCGACCATGTCGCTGCGGCCCGCATCGCCGAAGGGGCACGGTTCTTCGCGAAACTCTCCAAAACCGCGATGGCAGGCGAGCCGCACTTCCCGCGGCGGGCGTATCGCTACATGGCCGTGCACCTGAGGATCGTACGGGAGCCGACGTTCCTCGGGGACATCAGCACGACTCTCGATCGCAAGATCCAGGCGGTCGCCGCGTATCGTTCGCAGTTTTCCGACAACCCGGTCAACGTCACGCTCCCTGAGTCGCTGCGGCGGACCGCGCTGAGCTGGGGGGAGATCGGCCGGGTCCATGCGGCCGAGCCCTTCTTCGCGCTCGAGCCGCCGGTCGTCGGCTCCGTCCTCGACCTCCGCTGACGACGATGAGCGTTCACGAGCGACAGCGTCCGCCTGCGGGTCACGGGGAGGTCCTCACGGCCCCGCGGTACGAGGAGTGGGCGGAGCTCGTGCGTGCCAACCGCGCGTGGGCCAGGAGTCTGCCGGCGCCGCTCGAAGCGCTGCGCGTGCGTGCTCGCCAAGACGCAGTGTCTCTCGCACGCGACTACTCCGCGGCCATCGGTGTCGTCGATCCGGGGTCGGTACCCGACGCGCCGCTGGTGGTGACCGGGCACCAGCCCGTCTTGTACCACCCGGGCGTGTGGGTGAAGGTCTTCCTCGCGGACCGCTTCGCTCAGGAGACCGGCGGCCTCGCTCTCGATCTGGTGGTCGACACCGACACGGCGCGAGCCGTGGAGCTGGTGGCGCCGTGTCGCGCTCAGCGGATCGAGGTGTGCAGGGTGCCGCTTGCGGAGCTGCCATACGGGACGCCGTTCGTGTCCGCCGGAGTGCCCGGCCCCGGGGAGCTGGCGACGTTCCGCGCACGTGGCGCCGACGTCCTCGCCACACTCCCGGCCGAGGCGCCCCGGCGGCATTTCGCGGCGTTCTGTGACGCGCTCGACGAGGTGGCCCCGGCAGCAGATGATCTTGCGACCCTGGTGACGGCGGCCCGGAGGCACTACGAGCGGGCAGCGGAGACCCGCTATCTGGCGTTGCCGGTATCGCGCATGGCCCGGACGCCATCGGCGCGGGCCTTCTCAGGCATGCTGCTTGCCGGGGCACGGCGTTTCGCGGTGGTGTACAACGAGGCGCTCGGCGACTACCGGCGCCGGACCGGGGCGCGCTCATCGGCCCAGCCCTTCCCGGACCTGGTGACCGGCGAAGACCGGGTCGAGACGCCGTTCTGGCACCTCGACGGGAACGTCCGCCACAGCGTGTACGTCGACCGTGCCGGCGTGCTATGGGCAGGGGGCGGACCGCTGGCGGACATAGGTGAGAGCGCGTCATCGGCGGCGGCGGCGCTGGAGCGGGCAGATGTCACACTCGCGCCCAAAGCGCTCGCGCTCACCCTGTTCCAGCGTCTGTTCGTTGCGGACCTGTTCATCCACGGGACCGGCGGAGCGCGCTACGATCGCGTGACCGACGAGGTGATCGAGGCCTTCTTCGGCATCGCCCCGCCTGCGTACGCCGTGGCGTCGATGACGATGGTGCTGCCGGTGGGGTGCCGCCTTGTGACGGATGCCGACGTTGCGTCACTCGAGGAGCGGTTGCACCGGCTCGAACACAACCCGGACCAGATGCTCGATGAGGTGGAGTTCGACGCTGTGACCGAGCGGGAGGCGGCTGAGCGGCTCGCGAGACGCAAGGCGGACCTCGTCGAGCGCATCTCGGAGCAGGGAGCAGACCGCAAAGCGCTCGGGCTTGAGATCCGAGAGGTGAACGGCGCTCTGGGGCGGCTGATGGCTCCGGTGATCGACGAGACGCGCGCGGCCCTCGGCCGTGCCCGCGAGGCCCGTGACGCGTCAGCCATACTCACCGACCGGACGTATCCGTTCTGTCTGTGGGACCCGCGGGAGGTCGCCGACAAGGTCCGGTAGCACGCGCTGCGTCAGGTGAGTATCATGGACGGCACCCCTCGGCCCGCCGAGTGGGGACGGTCGTCACGAGGAAAGGAACTGAGAACATGGGCAAGCCGGTCGTCGACCCCGATCTGTGCACCGCCTGCGGCATCTGCGTGGACGAGTGCCCCACCAGCGCTCTGGACCTTGAGGACGTCGCCGTTCTCGCGCGTCCGGATGACTGCACCGAGTGCGGTATCTGCGCGGATGTCTGCCCGAGCGAGGCCATCGAGCTCAAGTAGCACCTGGAACAGTGGTAGTCACGGGACCGGTCCGGATGGGCCGGTCCCGCGTGTGCCCGGGACCTAGCCGCGCGGCCCACCGCCGTCGTGGATGTACAGACGTGGTTCGTCGCCTCGCAGAAGTCCGACGAACCGGCGATGGTGCGCCGCATACACAAGGACCCCCATCGCCAGGGCGAAGGGCCAGTCAGGGGAGCGGAGCAGCAGCGCCGTGACCGGCAGGGTCGCGGCAGCGGTCACCTGGCCGGCCATCATGTACCGGGTGAGCGCGATCGTGAGCAGCCCGACCACCACGACGGCGGCGAAGTACCGCCAGTCGTACGAGAGAAGCGCTCCGGCCCCGGTGGCCAGTCCCTTGCCGGTGCGGCCGAACCGTCGCTTGAGCAGCGCGAGCCACAGCGAGTAGTTGTGACCTGCCACAGCGCCTGCCACTGCAGCCATCGCGATGGCGCCGGCCCCGGTGCCGCTGTACTCGGCGCGTTCGAGCAGGACGCCCACCGGCGTGACGAGCACCCCGAACGCGACATGCTTCGCCGCGGCTACGGGAAGTGCGCCCTTGAGCACGTCTGCCACCATCGCCACGGTGAACCATCCCCACGACCCTGTGGTACGTCGCACGTTCATCGCGCCGACGTTGCCGGTCCCGTGGGTGGTGACGTCCTCGCCCGTGACCGCTCGTACGATCGTATAGGCCCACGGGATCGAGCCGATGAGGTATGCGGCACACAGCACGCCGAGGACGACCAAGACCGTCATCGCGGCACCACGCATTCGACACCAGCGGGGAGGATCTCTACCTCGAACCGGCGATCGATGAGGACCTCGCCGTCGATCTGCGCGGGCATGGGCTCGTCGGAATCGATCGTGAGCGACCGGTGGCGCGCCATGTGGACCGGGCGCATGCCAGTGTGCGCGCCGGCGATGGCGAAAGGCAGTCTCATGAGCGCCTGGGGTAGCGAGAGCGGATCGATCCGGCAGACTTCCAGCAGCCCGTCGTCAGGAACAGCGTCTGGTGCGATCTTGAATCCACCACCGTACGTGGGGCCGATGGTCGCTGCGATGATCAGCAGGTCATGGGCCACCGGCTCGGCGCCGTCCCAGCTCACGCGCACGTGATGCGGGTACAGCTCGTTGAACAGCACGTGAAGCAGCGCGGTGAGGTAGAGCCACAGTCCCGAGCGACGTGTGGTGGCCTTGTACTCGACCGCCTTGGCGGTCACACGGGCGTCGAGGCCAGCGGCGAACGAGTTGTTGAAGTAGATGCCGTTGCAGACGCCGATGTCGAAGCGACGGGTGACCCCGGAGATGAGCGCCAGTGACGCATCGGTGACGTCATCGGGGATCCCGAGCGTCCGGCGGGTGTCGTTGCCGCTGCCGGTGGGGATGACCCCGAGCGCAGGGCGGTCGTCGGGGGGGCGGCGCATGAGGCCGTTCAGGACCTCATGCACGGTCCCGTCGCCACCGACGGCCACCACGACATCGTAGCCTTCAGCCGCAGCGGCGATCTCCGTGGCGTGCCCGACATGTGTCGTGAGCGCGGTGTCGTGCTCGGCGCGGGCGAGGAGCTTCTCGATCACCGGGACGAGCTTGCCGGTCTCACCGTGCCGGGCCTGAGGGTTGACGATCAGTAGCAGTCTTCGCGGGGACATCTGGGGCGCCTGTCGCCGGGGGCATAGGAGCAAGGATAGCGGCAGCGTAGCGTGTTGGAAACAGGGCGCGCCTGTGCTACTGTTCTCGCGCCCGCCCTCTTAGCTCAGAGGATAGAGCGTCTGCCTCCGGAGCAGAAGGTCGCAGGTTCGAATCCTGCAGAGGGCGCCACCCGATGACATCGAACGGCCGGCCCCACTCGGAGCCGGCCGTTCGCGTGTGTCGGCGACGCGGTCAGTCGTTCAGCGCTAATGCCCCTCGGCCTTCTCCTTCTGGTACTCCTCGACGAGCCGCTTCTGAACGTCTCCCGGCACCTGCTCGTAGCTTTCGATGGAGATGGTGAACGTCCCGGTCCCGCTCGTGATCGAGCGCAGATGAGGCGAGTAGTGGACCACCTCGGCGTACGGCGCCTGCGCCTTGATGACCTGGATGCCGGCCTCGGGGGCGTCCATGCCGAGGATGCGGCCCCGGAGCGAGGAGATGTCACCCATGACCGCCCCTGCGTGCTCGTCCGGGACCTCGATCGTGAGCGTCGCGATCGGCTCGAGGATCACGGGGTCGGCCTTCTCGACCGCAGCGCGGAAGCCGATGCGCGCGGCGGTCTTGAACGCCATCTCGTTGCTGTCCACCGAGTGCATCGAGCCGTCGTACACGGCCACCTTCACGTCCTGCACCGGGTAGCCTGCGATGGCGCCGGTCGCCATCGTGTCCTGCACGCCCTTGTCGATGGCCACGATGAACGGCTTGGAGATCCTGCCGCCCACGATCTCGTCGATGAACTCGTAGCCGGCGCCCGGGTTGGGCTCGACGCGAAGCCAGCAGTCCGCGAACTGTCCGGAGCCGCCGGTCTGCTTCTTGTGGCGACCCTGGGCCTGCGCCGACTTGCGGATGGTCTCGCGGTAGGGTATGCGCAGATCCTCGGTCTCGGCCTCGACGTGGAACCGCTCGCGCAGGTGGGCGAGGAGGACGTCGATCGCCGCGTCACCGATCGCGCTCACGACCGTCTGACGTGTCTCCTCGTCGCGGTTCATGAGCAGGGCCGGATCCTCCTCCACGATGGTCTTGAGTGCAGTGCCGAGCTTGTCTTCGTCGGCCTTGGTCTTGGCCACGAGGGCGACGGGGTACAGCGGCTCGGGGACCGGGAGTGGCGCGAAGGCGATGTCGCCGTCGGCCGACAGTGTGTCGTTCGTGAGCGTGTCGGAGAGCTTGGTGAGGACGGCGATGTCTCCAGCGGGGGCGCCGTCGATATCGACGGTCTCCTTCCCGGTGATCTTGAAGACGTGCGCGGCACGCTCCTTCTTGCCGGTCCGTGAGTTGACGAGTTCGGCGCCCGGTGTCAGCGTGCCGGAGACGACCTTCACGAAGTTGATGCGTCCGACGTAGGGGTCGGACAGCGTCTTGAACACGTGACAGGCCACCGGGCCTTCGGTGGAGATGCTGATCTCGCCGCCGTCGGTCGTGGCGAGAGCACCGTGTGCGGTAGGCTCGGGGAAGAAACTCACGATGTCGTCCATGAGGTCTTCGACGCCCTGGAGGGTGAGCGCCGAGCCGACGAAGACGGGGATGAAGATGGACTTGGCGATGGCCTTGTCGAGCAGGGTCTCGAGTTCGGACTGTGTCAGCCGCTCGCCCTCGAGGTACTTCTCCATGAGATCGTCATCGGCCTCCGCGACGAGTTCGCACAGTTTGTCGCGGGCGGCCTCGGCGGCATCGGACATCTCGGCGGGGATGTCGACGATCTCCTCGCTCTCGCCCTTGTGGAGGTACGCCTTCATGCGGATGACATCGATGACCCCACGGAAGTCGGCCTCTTGGCCGATCGGGATCTGGACGGCGCCGACGCGATGGCCGAAGGCCGCTTCAAGGGCGGCCATCGCGGCATCGAAGTCGGCGTGCTCCTTGTCCATGCGGTTGACGAACACCGACTTGGCGATGCCGCAGTCGGTGGCGAGCCGCCAGAGCTTGCGGGTCTGGACCTGGGGGCCGGCGACGGCGTCCACGACGAACAGCGCCATCTCGGCGGCCTCCATGCCGGCGACCGCGTCGCCGATGAAGTCGGCGTAGCCCGGGGTGTCGATGACGTTGATCTTCACGCCCTTGTGCATGACAGGCGCGATGGCGAGGTTGAGCGTGATCTTGCGACGGACCTCTTCCGAGTCATAGTCGAGGTTGGAGTGTCCGTCGGCCACGCTGCCGAGGCGCTTGGTCTGACCGGCCATGAAGAGCATCGCCTCGGCGAGCGACGTCTTTCCCGCATCTCCATGGCCGAGCAGGACGACGTTACGGACCTTGTCGGTGCTGGGTGCTCCCATGAGCATCGCCTCCTCGCGAACCACCGGACGACCGTTGGCGGGTCGCTCATGCCGGCGCACTGCGTGGCTCTGCTGCGGTCCGGCTTCGACGACCCGGTTCACGCGCTGCGCCGGGCGCCCGGACGGGCGGCGGCGTGATGCACACGATAGCACAAGGTCAACGTCGGCCACGGAGCCTCATACGTCCTCGGTGGGACGCCCGGAGGCGACTGACGAGGGTGTGTGGCACTGCTAGAATGAACGGGTCCGTCACCCGTCGCTTTGCGCGAGTCGCCTGTACAGAAGGGACACCATGCCCGCATCCGTCCTGCGTGGCCGCATCATCGTCGCAGTGCTCTTCGCGCTGCTCATCCCCGCCGGTTGTTCGGCACGGGATGTCTCGGCACCCGACCAGATGCACGCGAGCGCACCCGGTGCTCCAGCGCAGTCCGTGCTACCGACACCAGCTCCCGAGGAGGCCCCCATGCTCCACACGTCCGAGGTTGAGATCACCGGCGCCGAGAAGGCGGTCATGACGACGTCGAAAGGAGTCATCGTCCTGGAGTTCTTCGCCGATGACGCCCCCAACACGGTGGCGAACTTCATCGAGCTCGCCGAATCCGGCTTCTACGACGGTCTCAAGTTCCATCGTGTCATCCCGGGCTTCATGGCCCAGGGAGGCGATCCCCTCACCCGCGACCTCACGCCCGAGCAGGTGATCGCGGGGGCGCCGGGAGTGGGGACCGGAGACCCGGGCTGGAAGCAGAAGGCCGAGTTCAACAGCCGGAAGCATGTACGGGGCGCGCTGTCGATGGCGCGGTCGCAGGCGCCCGACTCGGCGGGATCCCAGTTCTTCATCTGTTTCGACGCCCACCCGCATCTCGACGGGCAGTACACGGCCTTCGGCCAGGTGGTCTCGGGCATGGAGGTCGTCGACACCATCACCATCGGAGACGTGATCCAGTCGATAGCCATCGAGCGGTAGGCGGGTGACCACTGTGGACGACGCACGACTCTCGACGGCCGAGGAGGCCTACCAGGCGGGTGACTGGACCGTGGCCGCGCGGGAGTTCCTCGCCGCCACCGGTGGCGAGGCGGCTGGCGCGGGCTACGCGTTCCATCGCGCGGGAAACGCGCTCATGCGGCTCAAGCGCCTGGATGACGCGGCCGCGGTCTACGAGCGTGCTCTGCAAGATGAGGAGTACGAGGACACCGGCGCGGTCGCCTGCAACCTCGGCACCGCACTGGCGGCGCTCGGCGAGCACGACCGGGCCGCGCAGTCGTTCCGGCGCGCGGCCGCCGACCCCGCCTACGCGGGGCGCTACAAGGGCCTGCAAGGGCTCGGAGGGGCGCTCTACGAGATGGGACGGATCGAGGAGTCGGCCGAGGCGTACCGTGAGGCCGCGCTCGACGAGGGCAACCCCGACCCCGGCAAGGCGCTCAACAACCTCGGCCTCTGCTTCCTGAAGCTTGGTCGCCCCGCGGACGCGGTCGCCGCGTACCGTGCTGCGCTCGAGCGGCCCGAGTATCGTGGCAAAGGCAGGGCGGCCGCCAATCTCGGCATGGCGTATGCGGCGCTGGGCGAGCATGATGCCGCGGTCGTGGCGTTCGAACGCGCTCGCGACGAGTTCGGCTTCACCCTCGGCGGTGCGATGGAGTCGGCGTACCGCACTTCTTCGGCAGCGATCGGTGGCGACATCGCGCCTGCGCCGGGGGGCTCACAGGTCGAAGGCTGGAGCACCGGGGAGATCCCAATGGGCTCGGCCGAGGCCGACCTGGCGTGCGATGGCGCTGACGAAGTGTCGCGGTTCTTCGCCATGACAGACGCCGAGATGAAGGCGGCCGACCGCGAAGCGAGACGTCGAGAGCGGCTCGACAGCAGGCAACGCAAGCCGGTGTGGGTGACCGTGCTGACGTGGGCTGCAGCGGTAGTGCTCGTCGCGGGGGCGCTGGTCGGAGCGTACCTGTTCGGTCTCGGGTATCCGACGCAACACATGACCGTACAGGGGATGCTCGAGGCGTATCGGGCCGGCCAAACGGTGGAGTCGTACTGGGTCGCCGTCCCCACGCGTGACGTTGCAAAAGCGATGTCGAGTCTGCCCCCGGCGTGGGAGTCGTACGACGTCGTGCGCGTCGTTCGCTCGGCCCGCACTTCGAAGGCCGATGTCACGATCGTGTTGGAGCAAGGGGGGACGGTCGCCTACGAGGTGTCGCTCGCGCGTGAGGGTGTGGGCTGGAAGGTCAACGGCATCACGAACTCCTTCAACTCACTCGAAGGTGGGCTCTAGCCGAGAAGACGAGCGGCTCGTCAGGATCCGGCCGGGTTGCGTTTCCCGGCCTGGTGCTGCTATATGGCACGAAACCGAAACGGTGCCGACAGCGGATGAAGGAGTGCGTGTGACTCAGCGGACGTACTGCATGATCAAGCCCGATGCCGTCGCGAGGGGACTCGTCGGCCGCATCGTGACCCGGTTCGAAGAGGTCGGCCTTGAGATCGAGCGCCTTGAGCTCGGCATGGTCAGTGCCGAGCAGGCCGCCGCGAACTACGCGGAGCATGAGGGCAAGCCGTTCTACGACGGGCTGGTCTCCTACATCACCTCCGGCCCAGTGGTGAAGATGGTCCTGTCCGGACCTGAGGCCGTCGCCGTCGTACGCAAACTCATGGGCGTGACCAACCCCAAAGAGGCCGCGCCGGGCACCATCCGCGGTGACTTCGGACTGACGTTGGATGCGAACATCGTGCACGGCTCTGATTCGCCGGAGAGCGCCGAGCGCGAGATCGCGATCTTCTTCGGATAGGCCGGCGCGCGCCCACTTCCTGCGGGTCAGCCCGCGGGGGTGGGCGACCGCTTCGAGCCCGGTGTGTGCGCATCTCAGGTGCGCCGACCGGGAGACGGGGAGGGGTACTCTTGGCAAGACGGGTGTTCAGGGGTGGGGTGCATCCACCTGAGCACAAAGATGCGACCGCCGGTTCCGCGATCCAGTGGGCACCGGTGCCCTCGCAGCTCGTGGTTCCGATGAGCCAGCACCTGGGAGCTCCATGCCAGCCGCTCGTCGAGAAGGGTGATCGCGTCGAGCGCGGGCAGGTGATCGGCTCGGTGGACGCGATGGTGAGTGCGCCGGTGCACAGTCCCGTCTCGGGTACCGTGACCGCCGTGGCCAAGACGCTGACACCCGGCGGGACCTCATCGGTCGCCGTGGTGATCGAGCCCGACGAGACGCAGGACCGTGAGTCGTTCGTGACGGTGCCCGAGGCTGAGGACCGTGACCGTGTCCGCGCCGCGGGCATCGTGGGCATGGGGGGAGCCACGTTCCCGAGCGTCGTGAAGCTCACGCCACCGAAAGGCATGGCCGTCGACACGGTCATCGTGAACGGGTGCGAGTGCGAGCCCTTCCTCACGTGCGATCATCGCGTGATGCTCGAGCAGCCCGAACGTGTGGTCGCCGGTGCCGCACATATCAAGCGGATCGTCGGGGCGGCACGCGTGGTGATCGCCGTCGAGTCCAACAAGCCGGATGCCGCGGAGGCGCTCCGGCAGGCGGCGGGTGACACGGCCGAGGTCGTCGTCCTGCCGACACGCTATCCGCAGGGCGCGGAGAAGCAGCTGATCTACGCGCTGCTCAGCAAGGAGGTGCCGCACGGGAAGCTGCCCGCGGCCACCGGGGCGCTCGTACACAACGTCGCCACCGCTGTCGCGATCGCGGACGCACTGGAGCACGGTAAGCCGCTCACCGAGCGTGTGGTCACCGTGACGGGCGCTGTTGCGCGTCCCGGCAACTACCGGGTGCTGATCGGCACTTCGGTCGCCGACCTGATCGAGCATGCCGGTGGCCTGGTGGGTGACGTCGAGCGGGTGATCGCCGGCGGACCCATGACCGGGCAGGCGCTCGGCTCTCTCGATGTGCCGGTCACGAAGGGTACATCAGGGATCGTCGCGCTTGCGGCCGGGGTCGCAGCGCCCGCGGTCAGCGACGACCAGCCGTGCATACGATGCGGCCGATGCCCCGAAGGATGCCCGATGGGGCTGGAGCCGTATGCGATCGCCAACCACGCGTACCGTCGGCAGTGGGACGCCGCCGCGGAGCGCCACGCCACGGACTGCATCGAGTGCGGCGTCTGCTCATATGTGTGCCCGACCGGACGGCCGCTCGTCCAGCTCATCAGGCTGGCCAAGGCTGCGGCGATGAGCAAAGGAGGGAACTGATGGCCGGGCTTACCGGGCGCCGCGTCGTCGGCCCCTCTCCGCACATCAAGGAGGGCACGACCTGCACCAGCATCATGCTGTGGGTGGTCGCCGCCCTCGCCCCGTCGGCGCTGTGGGCCGTCGTCACGATGGGCTGGGTCGCCGCGCAGCTCCTGATCGTGTGCATCGTCGTGTCCCTCGCCACCGAGTATGGAGCGAACCTCCTCGCCCGGCGCCCGCAGACGCTCACCGACGGCAGTGCTCTGGTGACCGGCCTTCTGCTCGCGATGAGCCTCCCGCCGCGCACGCCGTGGTGGGTCGCTGCGGCGGCGGCGATCATCGCTATCGGCCTTGCGAAGCAGCTCTTCGGAGGACTCGGCCACAACCTGTTCAACCCAGCGCTCGTCGGACGCGCGTTCGTGGCGGTGTCGTGGGCGGGAGTGCTCGCCGCGGCACCCAACCGCGGGTGGTTCCAGACCCTGCCGGACGTGACCGCCGAGGGTCTCGACACGATCTCCGGAGCCACTCGTCTGGCGGTCGCCGCCGCAGACCGCGCCGCTTCGGGAGCGTACGGGTTCGATCTTGCCGCGGAGTATCAGCCGCTGCTCTGGAAGAACCTCGAAGGCTCGCTCGGCGAGATCTCGGCTGCTCTGCTCATCGCAGGCGGCCTGCTGCTCATCGTCAAGGGCATCATCGACTGGCGGATCCCTGCCGGGTACATCGGCACCATGGCCATCGTCTCGCTCCTGTTCGGCGCCGACCCCGTCTTCCATGTCCTTGCCGGCGGCGTGATGCTCGGTGCGTTCTACATGGCCACCGACTACGTCTCCTCGCCCATGTCGAAGAGCGGGAGGCTCGCCTACGGCATCGGTTGCGGGCTGTTCAACGCGGTCGGGCGTTTCGTCGGGGCTATGCCGGAGTCTACGACCTTCGCGATCCTGTTCATGAACGGCCTTGCGCCGCTCATCGACCGCATGTCCCGTCCTCGGACCTTCGGGTGGGTGAAGCGAGATGCTTAAGTCGCTACGACTGGTGATCGCGGTCCTCGTCGCATGTGTCGCGGCCGCGACCGGGCTGTCGCTCACCTACGCCTGGACCGCGCCACGGATCGCCGAGCAGGACCGGTTGGCCGAGGAACGCTCGCTTCAGGCAGTGCTGCCTGAAGCCGACGACTTCACGCAGATCGACGACCCTGCCGTCATCGAGGCCGCCACGGCCGCCGCCGAACCCACGGACTTGCAGGGCGTCTACCGTGCCACGCGCGGAGGGGTCGACGAGGGATGGGCGGTCAAGGTGGCGTCCAGGGGCTACGGCGGCCCGATGCAGTTGGTTATTGGTCTGGACACATCTGGTTCGGTGACCGGTGTGAGCATCCTTGCTATGAACGAGACACCGGGGCTCGGAACGAAGGTGGAGACCGAGGAGTGGTTCATGGCCCAGTTCATGGACCTGCCCCCAGGGTTCACCGACACCGATGTCAGGGCCCTGGACTCGATCAGCGGCTCCACGCGTTCCGCCCACGGTGTTCGCAACGGAGTGGCAGCTGCGGGGCGGATCTTCGCAGAGGTCCTGTCGGTGATGGAAGGGGGTTCGTGATGGCCGAGTGGTTCAGGACGTTCAGGCAGGGCATCGCCATCGAGAACCCGCTCACGGTCCTCATGATCGGCCTGTGCGCGACGCTTGCGGTGTCCACACAGCTCAAGAACGCCGTGTTCATGGGTCTTGCTGTGGTGTTCGTCATCACGATGAGCAACGTGCTCGTCTCGGTCTTCCGCAAGCACATCCCGAGCGAGGTGCGCATCCCGATCTTCATCGTGGTCATCGCGTCGTTCGTGACGATCGTCGACCTGGTGATGAAGGCGTTCGTGCCCTCGGTCTACCAGGTCCTCGGCATCTGGATCCCGCTCATCGTGGTGAACTGCATGATCCTGGGCCGTGCCGAGGCGTTCGCGTACAACAACCGTCCGTTGCTGTCGATCGCCGACGGTATGGGGATGGGCACCGGCTTCTGGCTGGTGATGGTCATCCTCGCTGCGATCCGGGAGTTGTTCGGCACCGGCAAGATCGTGTGGTTCGGCAGCACGCTCATCGCGCTCCCGTCCGGTTATGAACCACCGAGCCTTCTGCTGCTCTTCCCGGGGGCGTTCCTGGTGTTCGGTTTCATGATCGCGGGCTCACGGTGGCTGAACGAGCGGTCACAGGCGAGGGCGGAGGCGCGCGCATGTCGACGGTAAGCCAGTTCGCGCTGCTGTTCATCGGTGGCGCGCTCATCAACAACATCTTGCTCACCAGGTTCATCGGGCTGTGTCCGTTCTTCGGCGTCTCGGGCAACATGGAGACGTCGATGGGGATGAGCTTCGCGGTCGTGTTCGTCATGATGATGGCCTCGACGGCCACGTGGGTCGTCTGGGAGTTCGTTCTGGCCCCGCTCGGTGTCGGCGAGTTCCTCTATATCCCAGCATTCATCTTGATCATCGCGTCACTCGTCCAGTTCGTGGAGATGTATCTGAGAAAGGCGAGCCCGGTCCTGTACCGGGCGATGGGGATCTTCCTGCCTCTGATCACCACCAACTGTGCGGTTCTGGCGACCGCCACCGAGTCGGCGAAGCCCGGCTTCTTCAAGCTGAACATCGCTGTCGGTGCATCGCTGAGCCTCGGGCAGGCGCTCATCTACACCCTCGGCGTCTCGGTCGGCTTCGGGTTCGCGCTGATCACGTTCGCCGCGCTGCGCGAACGGCTCGAGCTTGCCGGAGTCCCGCGGTTGTTCAAGGGGACGCCGATAGCGTTCATCACTGCGGGACTGCTTTCGCTCGCGTACGTCGGGTTCTCCGGCTGGTTCGGACTGTGAGGTGATGGCGTGGATCTCGTGCTCATAGCCAAAGCGATCGGCGCTCTCAGCCTCATCGGTCTGATCACGTCGTCGATCCTCTCGACCGCGGCCAAGCGTTTCCATGTCGAGGTGGACGTGCGTGTCTCGGAGGTCGCTGCTGCGCTTCCGGGGTCGAACTGTGGTGCGTGCGGGCGCCCGTCGTGTTTCGCTGTCGCCGAAGGGATGGTCGCCGGCGAGATCGAGCCCAATGCGTGTGTCGCCGGAGGTCAGTCGGTCGCGGACGAGATCGCGGCGATCCTCGGCGCGGCGACGTGTGAGATGGCGTCGGTCATCTGTGCCCGGAACTGCGGTGGCGGCGCAAACGCCACACGCGTGTACGAGTACGCGGGGGTCCCGTCGTGCGCAGCGGCCAACCGGCTGGCGGGCGGCCCGATCGGGTGCGCGTACGGGTGCATCGGCTTCGGGGACTGCGAGCGGGCTTGTCCGTTCGATGCGATCGCGATGGATGAGCGGGGCTTGCCGGTCATCGATCCGGCGAAGTGCACCGGATGCGGCATCTGCGTACGTGAGTGTCCGCGTGGGCAGATCCAACTGCTGACACTGGTGCCCGAGGCGGCTCCGATCGTGGTTCGCTGCAATGCTCATGACAAGGTCAAGGACCGTCGGGGGAACTGCTCCATGGCGTGCATCGCCTGCAAGAAGTGCGAACGAGAGTGTCCACACGACGCGATCCACGTCGTGGACATGCTTGCGGTCGTCGACTATGAGAAGTGCACCGGCTGCGGGACCTGTGTCGAGGTATGCCCGCAGAAGTGCATCGACTTCTACGGCCATCGTCCGGGCGTGGACGCCGTGGCTGCTGACGGTCGCGGCCCGGACACGCCTGAGGTCGCATCCGTCTCGGAGGGAGCCTGATCCGGTGTCCCGTGCGGACCGTATCGTCATCGCGATCATCGCGCTCGTCGCAGTAGCGGCGTGGCCGCTTGTGGCCGCGGCGGGCGGGGGTTCGGATGACGTGGTGATCGCTGGTCCGGCCGGTACGACCGTCGTACCCCTGCACGTCGACGGGACGTTCATGATCGAGGGACTTGGTGGACCGGTCACGGTCGTCGTGTCCGATGGCCGGGTCCGCGTGAGCGACTCGTGCTGCCCTGATCATGTGTGTATGCGCTCAGGTGCCATATCGGCGCCGGGTTCGCTGATCGCGTGCGTGCCGAACGGCGTGGTGGTGCGTGTGGGCGAGGGGGGTGACGATGGACTCGACGCTCGCGTGCGCTAGGACGTCTTCGGCGTCCGCTGCGGCCGTGACGCCGTCGCGCCGTGTCGCGCTCATCGCCGCTCTTCTCGCGTCCGCTGTCGTCCTCGGCCTGGTCGAGTCCACTCTGCCGTCCGTGGCACTGGTCCCCTGGCTGCGCATCGGACTGGCCAATCTCGCTGTGGTGATCGCGCTCGTCTGTTTCGGCGTCAGGGCGGCCGGACTCGTGAGTCTCGGCCGTGTCGTCATCGTCGCTGTGGCGACCGGGACGCTGTGGTCCCCGGTGTTCGCCATGTCGGTCGGAGGCGCGGTCGCCTCGCTTGTCGTGATGGCCGCACTCAGTGCGACGCTCCGCGGCATCACGCCCGTGGGGGTCTCGGCCGCAGGATCGGCCGCGCATGTCCTCGCCCAGTTCGTGGTCGCCTCCGTGCTGGTCGATACACCGTCGCTCCTGGTCCTCGCACCTCCCTCGGTGCTCGCCGCGCTCGCGTTGGGCGCGGTCATCGGCCTGATCGCTCAGGCCGTCGTCTCCCGCATGCCCTGGCGGTAGACGGCACGGAGGGGGAGTGGCGCGATGGCGCCGCGGGTTCTTGGAGACCGGACGTGCGCGCGGGACCTCGTGCTCTCGGGACATGCCGAGACGCTGTCGGACGCCGCGCTCATCTCGCTGCTGCTCGGTGACGGTGAGGGAGCTCTCGGTGCGCGGGTCGTTGCGCGACACCCGATCCCCGACGGCCTGTGGCGCGTGAGCGCCGAGGACCTCGTGTGCATGGAACGGGTGGGGCCAGCGGCCGCGGCACGCCTGTTGGGGTCGCTCGAACTCAGCCGACGCGCAGCCCTGCGCACGGTGTCTGGCAGGCCCACGGTGTCTCGCGCCGAGGACGTCGTGCGGCTCTGTGCCCCACAGCTGCGGGGATGCGATCGGGAGCACTTCTGGGCGCTCGCGCTCAACACGAAGAACCAGCTCATCAGGGTGATCGAGGTGTCGGTGGGTAGCCTGAACGCCTCGATCGTGCATCCCCGGGAACTCTTCAAAGAGGCGGTCAAGGTCTCTGCAGCCTCCGTGGTGGTCGTGCACAACCATCCGAGCGGAGACCCGACGCCTTCGGGCGCTGATGTGCAGCTGACGAGACGACTCGTCAAGGCAGGGGACGTGCTCGGCATCGAGGTGCTTGACCACGTCGTCATCGGTGATGGAGGCGACCACGCCAGTCTGCGAGAGTTGGGGCTCATGTGACGCCTCACCTCCGCGCGCACCACCTCCGACCTGCACTGTTGCTATACTGATGCCCGGTCCCAGCGGCGCTGGTGCCGGTTCATCTGCTACACTTCACAGGATGCGCGGGCAGGTGCATGCGAGAAGCATGCCCGCCGCGTGTTCGCGCATGTCATCGCGTTGGTGGCGCTCGCGCCGGTGCTGGCGCGTGTGGAAGGAGAGAAGCGCTCTTGTCGCTTATCGATATGTTCTTCGACTCATGGGGCGGCGACATGGCCGTGGATCTCGGGACGGCGAACACGCTCGTCTCGGTCCGTGGTCGTGGCATCGTGCTCATCGAGCCCTCGGTCGTCGCGGTCGAGCGTGATACGAAGCGTGTCCTGGCGGTCGGGATCGACGCCAAACGCATGCTGGGCCGCACACCCGGATCCATCGTTGCGATCCGGCCCCTCAAAGACGGCGTCATCGCCGACTTCGAGGTGACGGAAGCCATGCTGCGCTACTTCATCAACAAGACGCGCATCAAGCGCTTCCCGTGGCAACCGAAACCCCGTGTGGTCGTGTGCGTTCCCTCGGGCGTGACCGAGGTGGAGAAGCGCGCCGTTTTCGAGGCGACGATGCAGGCGGGTGCCCGGAGCGCGTATCTGATCGAGGAGCCGATGGCCGCTGCCATCGGTGCCGGTCTGCCCATCCAGGAGCCCACCGGCAACATGGTCGTCGACATCGGCGGCGGGACCACAGAGGTCGCCGTGATCTCCCTCGGGGGGATCGTCGTCGCTCAGTCGATCCGCATCGGCGGCGACGAGTTCGACGAGGCGATCATCGCCCACATCAAGAAGGAATACAACGTGCTCATCGGCGAGCGCACCGCCGAGGAGATCAAGTTCGAGATCGGCTCGGCGCATCCGCTGACCGAGGAACTCGACGTGGAGGTGCGTGGCCGCGACCTCCTGACCGGTCTACCGCGCACGTTCCAGGTCTCCTCGGAGGAGATCCGCATCGCTATCGAGGAGCCGACGATGGCCATCATCTCGGCCATCAAGGGGACGCTGGAGAAGACACCGCCGGAGCTCGCGAGCGACGTCATGGAGTACGGGATCGTCCTGACCGGCGGCGGTGCGCTCCTGCGAGCGCTCGACGAACGTCTGCGTTACGAGACCGGCATGCCGGTCCACGTCTCGGAGAACGCGCTCATCAACGTGGTGCTTGGCTCGGCACAGGCGCTCGAGGAGATCGACGTCCTGAAGAAGGTTCTGACGGTCTCGCGCTGATGACGGAGGCCGGTCCGCATGCGCATCGGGCAGCCTGAGCCCAAGAGAGGTAACACTCGCCTCCTCGTCATACTGATCGTGGCGTCGCTGGTGCTGCTCACCGTCTACTTCCGCGAGGGCGATGACGGCCTGTTGCATGAGGCGCGCCGTATCACGCTGGGCGCGAGCGCCCCGATCGCCCGGCTGGGAACCGCGATCACATCGCCCGTTCGCGCAGTGGGGTCGTTCTTCGAGGGTCTCGGCGTGTCTCGTACGCGGCTCGAGGCGCTTGAGGAGCAGAACGCCGAACTGCGCGCGCGCCTCGCGGAACTCGAGGAAGCGCGGCAGGAGAACGAACGGCTGAGGGCTCTCGTCGAGTTCGCCGAGGAGCGCCGCTTCTCCAAGCTCGGCGCCCGGGTCATCCAGCGCCCGCCGAGCAGCTGGGAAGGCGTGATCATGGTCGACCGGGGCGCTGAGGACGGAGTCGAGCCCGGCATGCCCGTCATCTCGGCACAGGGGCTCGTGGGCCAGGTGGCCGAGGTGAGCGCGCACTCGGCGACCGTGCGGCTGATCACCGACCGCCAGAGCGGCGTGGCGGCGATGGTGCAGTCGAGCAGGGCGCTCGGCATCGTGCGCGGGTCGATCGACGGCGGTCTGACACTCGACTTCCTTGACCGGGAGTTCCTGCCACAGCCGGGCGACGTGGTCATCACGAGTGGCCTGGGCGGCGTCTACCCCAAAGGCATCGTCGTGGGCGACGTGGTGACCGTCGACGACCGCCGCGGAGAGTTGTATCCGCGCATCGCCATCACCTCCCGGGTGCCGGTCGATCGACTGGAAGAGGTCTTCGTGCTAGTGGGCGCGATGGCCGAGGTCGACGCAGGTGAGGTCGAATGAGGCGGACATGGACCACGGTCGGCGCTCTGGTGGGGGCGTTCGTGCTGCAGGTGATGCTGGCGCCGCACCTCGCGGTCTTCGGTGTGGTGCCCAACCTCCTCCTCCTCGTCGTGATCACGCTGGCGTTCGTCGAGGGCCCATCAGCGGGCGCCGTCGCCGGCTTCGGCGCAGGGCTCCTGCTCGATCTGCTCGGCAACGATCCGGTCGGCGCGTGGGCGCTCGTGCTCTCCATCACGGGCTACACGACCGGGATGCTGCAGGAGAACCTCTTCGCCGAGGGGTGGCTGGCGCCTGTCACCGTGGCCATCATCGCGGGACTGGTGGCGGACACGTCGTACCTGATCGTGCTCGCGATCGTGGGTGTGGGGCCGGCGTTCTGGCAGTCCCTCTGGTCCGTGGTGCTCCCTCGCGCGGTGTATAATACCGCCCTGGTTCTGCTGGCCTATCCGTGGTTGGCGCGCTTCTTGCGCACTGATCGGACCATCAAGTCGTTCCGCCGCGTCGCCTGACAGCGACCTGACGCGGCCTTCCAGGAGTCGCCTCCGCAATGTCCACGTATCGGCAGGAACTCAAGTCTCGGTTCGCCGTCCTCGGCGTGCTGATCGTCGTCGTGCTCGCAGCGCTGCTCGTCCGCCTGTGGACGATGCAGGTGCTCAACAGCGGCGCGTTCGCCTCCATGGCCGAGAGCAACCGCGTACGTGAGATCTCGCTCGAGGCGCCACGCGGACGCATCTACGACCGCAACGGTGTGGAGCTGGTGACGAACCGCTCGGCACTGGCGGTGAGCATCGATCCATCGCACGATGACGTGAGGCGGATGATCTCACGCGTGCGCAACGAGGACTCGGCCGACGACCCGACACGGCGCGAGCTCGATGAACTGTTCGGCGAGCTGGCGGACCTGCTCGACATGACGTCAGCGGACGTCTTCGAGCGCGTTTCGGACGTTCGGCAGGAGGCCCTGCGTCCCCGGGTCGTGGCGGTCGACGCGCCGATGGAGGTGGTCGGCCAGCTTCTTGAGCGCCAGACGGACTTTCCGTGGGTGCGTGTCGAGGAGATCGCGGTTCGCGAGTACCCGCAGGGGGTCCTCGGCTCGCACATCATCGGCTACACCGGCGCGATCTCTGAGGAGCAGTTCAAGAGCTCGGACGTGTACGCCGGATATGAGCTCGGTGACACCGTGGGCAAGACCGGTGCCGAGCGGCAGTTCGAAGGTGTCCTGCAGGGTGACAAGGGCTGGCGGCGGATCGAGGTCAATGCGTCGGGTGCGCCGCAGGGCGTCGTCGACGAGCAACCGCCTCGTCCGGGCAATGACATCATGCTGACCATCGACATCGAGGCGCAGCGCGTCGCCGAGGAGCAGCTCGCGGCGGCCATCGCAGAGGCGCGGCGCCAGGGGTACGACAACACGAAGGCCGGAGCCGTGGTCGTGCTCGACGTCGCCACCGGTGAGGTCATCGCGATGGCGAGCGCTCCGACCTACGACCCCGCCGCGTTCCTCGGCGGCATATCGACCGCTGAGTGGCAGCGCTTGAACGACAAGGCGAGCGAGTACCCGCTCAACAATCGCGCCATCATGGCGGCGTATCCGCCGGCGTCCACGTTCAAGGTCATCACCGCACTCGCGGGACTGGAGAACGGCATCGCCTCGGAGAACAGCACGTACCGCTGCACGGGGACCTGGACCGAGATGGGCAAGCAGTGGCCGAAGCGGTGCTGGCTGCGGAGCGGGCACGGGACCCTCACGCTCAGGCAGGGCATGAAGCACTCCTGTGACACGGTCTTCTACGAGATCGGCTACGAACTGTACAAGCGCAAGAACGAGGAGCTCGAGGCCGAGGCGCGCGCATTCGGTCTGGGCACGCGCACGGGCATCGACCTGCCGGGCGAGGTAGCCGGTCGTATCCCGGACGCTGCGTGGAAGAAGGAGTTCAACCGCAACTATCCCGAGTATCAGATGTGGCTGCCGGGCGACACCGTGAACATGTCGATCGGCCAGGGCGATGTGCTGACGTCGCCGCTGCAGATGGCTGCACTGTACGCCGGGCTCGGCAACAACGGCGTGGTCATGCGTCCTCACGTGCTCAAGGCGGTGCTTGACAGTGAGGGGCAGCCGGCACGCACGGTCGAGCCGGAGGTGTTCGCAGAGAGCGGTGCCTCCGAGGCCGCCCTCGGGGTGATCGAGCGCTCGCTCATCGATGTGACGCGCGATGGGACGGCCAAGGGCGCGTTCTCCGGATTCAGGGTCACCGTTGCCGGAAAGACGGGCACCGCCGAGGTCAAAGGCAAGGACGACTACGCGTGGTTCACCGCCTATGCTCCGGCCGTCGAACCGCGCTATGCGGTCGCGATGGTCGTGGAGCAGGGCGGCCATGGCGGCTCGGTCACCGGTCCTGCTGTCCGCAACATCCTCGCTCACCTGTTCGACCAGCCGCTCACGACCATCCGCACGACGGACCCATCGAGGTGATGGGTGATGGATAGGTCACGCAGCAGGAAGGTGCTGAACGCTGTCAACGTCCCCCTCGTCGTGTGGACCACGGCCCTTGTCGTATACGGGACGGTGATGGTCGCATCGGCGACCACCGGTATGCCCGGGGGCGGCGGGATGATCCTCAGGCATCTGGTGGGCGTCGCGCTGGGACTGGTGCCGCTCGGGCTGGCATGGGCGATCGACTACACGCGACTGCGTGGCTGGCAGGGACCGCTCATCGCACTCGGCGCGTTCCTCCTTATCAGTCCACGCATCCCTGGCCTGGGGTACACGGCAGGCGGCGCCACATCGTGGCTCGCGATCGGGGACGTCAGGCTGTTCCAACCGTCCGAGCCCGCAAAGCTCATCTTCATCGTTGTCGCCGCTGCCATCATCGCGCAGTTCAAGGGCCGTATCGACCAGCCTGCGCAGGTTGCGAAGGTCATGGCGTACCTGGCGGGGGCAGTGGTGCTGATCATGCTCCAGCCGGACCTCGGCACCGGGTTGGTGTTCATCGCCATCACGTTCACGATGCTGATCGTGGGGGGCATGAAGGGTCGCTACTTCGCCTATGCGGCGATAGCCGTTGCGGTCGCTACGGTGGCCGTGCTGCAGCTTGGCCTGCTTGCTCAGTACCAGGAGGACCGGCTGCTCGTCTTCATCGAACCCGAGCGAGACCCCACTGGCGCAGGCTACAACCTCGCCCAGTCCAAGATCGCCATCGGCTCAGGCGGTCTGACCGGGAAGGGCCTCGGGGCAGGCACACAGTCGAACCTGCACTTCATCCCGGCTCGGCACACCGACTTCATCTTCTCGGTCCTGGGTGAGGAGCTCGGCTTCCTCGGCGCGGTGCTGCTTCTCGGGCTGTTCCTCGCACTCCTGGTGAGTGCGCTGGCGATCTCGACATCATCGCGCGACCTCTACGGTGCCCTGGTCGTGACCGGGGTCATCGGCATGTGGTTGTTCCAGATACTGGAGAACATGGGAATGACGGTGGGTATGATGCCTATTACAGGCATCCCGCTCCCGTTCATGAGCTTCGGCAGCTCGTCGATGGTCACCAACCTCGGTGCCGTGGGGCTGCTGCTGTCCGTATGGGCGCGACGGTACGGTACCTGATCCCCGTCCCGGAGGGAGGCGACCGATGGCACTCCCGGTCGACGTACGTGATCTGATGCGGTCGGGCACGCGCTTCACTGAAGAGCGCGAGCGCCCGGTGCACATAGCGGTGTTCGTCGAGGTCGACGCCGATGATGACGTCATCTCGTCGGTCCAGGCCGCGCTGCGGCCGCGCACCGCTCTGGCGACATTGCAGGTAGACGTGGCCGGAGCGGGGGCCGTGCCGGTACACCGCCCTGCGACCGACGTGGTGGTCGCTGTCACGGGCTCGGGCAACGCTGAGCTGCGAAGCGCACTGGAGGCCGCGCGGCGCGGATTCGTCCCGACCGTGGTGCTTGTGCGCGGTGACGCGAGTGTCGAGTCGGCCATCGCCGACGCGCTCGGCCAGCCCACTGCGGACATCGTCGGCGCCGATGACGCGTCAGAGGTCATCGAGCGTCTCGGCCTGTGGCTTGCCGATGCGCTCTCCAGCAAGCGGCTTGCGCTGGCGCACAACTTCACGTTCATGCGACGTGCCGTTGCCGAAGACGCTATCAAGACCACGGCGTGGCAGAACGGTCTGATCGGCGCTGTGTCGCTCATCCCCGGCGCCGACATGCCGATCATGACCGCGAATCAGGCGAAGATGCTCCTGCAGATCGCGGCGGCCTACGGGCAGCCGCTCGGCGTGGACCGCATCAAGGAGCTCGCCGCCGTGGTGGGCGGGGGCTTCGCGCTGCGTGCCGTCGCCCGCCAGGCGCTCGTGACCGTCCCTGTGTTGGGATGGGCGATCAAGGGCGGTATCGGGTACACGGGCACCGTCGCGATGGGTAAGGCCGCGGTGAAGTACTTCGAGGAGGGTGCAGACCTCGGACAGGTGACCGCCCGGTTCAAGGAGGCGGGGAAGAAGGCGGTCGAGCGCGTTCCGCTCCGCAGGCCCACCGCTGCGTTGAGCCCGGCCCCTGGATCTGGAGACACGCCGAGTGACGCCTGACCTGTGGCAGCGGGTCGAGCCGCTGCTCGAGCGCGTCGAGCGCCCGTCACGCTACGTGGACCGCGAGTGGGGGGTTCGCCGCCTGCCCGACGCGGGGTACCGGGTGGTGCTCGCATACCCTGATGCGTACGAAGTGGGTATGGCCAACCAGGCGTTGCAGGTGCTCTCGGCATGTCTTGCTGAGGAACCGGACGTCGCCGTCGAGCGCGTGTTCGTCCCGTGGGTGGACATGACCGCGCTGATGCGCGCCGAGGGCGTGCCGCTCTTCACGCTGGAGTCGTGCGTGCCGGTCGCATCGTGCGACCTGCTCGGCATCACCCTGCCGTACGAGCTCACGTACGCCAACATCTGTGAGGTTCTCGACCTCGCTGGACTGCCGCTGCGCGCCGCCGAGCGCACGGAGGACCACCCGCTCGTCGTGGGCGGCGGGCCCTCGGCGCACAACCCCGAGCCGGTCGCGCCGTTCTTCGACGCCATCCTTGTCGGCGACGGCGAGGATGCCGTCGGCGAGATCGTGCGTGCGCACCGGTCGGTGACCGGGCGGGGCGGCTCCCGGACCGAGGTGCTCGCCGCGCTTGCGGCGATCGACGGGGTGTACGTGCCGTTGCTGTACCAGGCCGACGACACGGGAGCCATGCGGCCGGTGGGCTCGGCGCCTGCACGGGTGCGGCGTCGTGTGGTGGACGATCTCGCGCGTGTCCCCGCGCCCACGTGCCCGGTCGTCCCGTACGCCGACGTGGTCCACGACCGGGTCTCGGTCGAGGTGCTTCGTGGATGCGCGCGGGGCTGCCGCTTCTGCCAGGCGGGGATGGTCTACCGGCCCGTGCGGGAGCGCAGCGCCGACGAGGTGGTGCACGACGCGCTCGAGGCGCTGCGGTGCACCGGCTACGAGGAGGTCTCGCTCACGTCTCTGTCGACCGCCGATCACTCTCAGCTCGCCGACATCCTTCGGCGCTTGTCGCGTCGGCTCGAGGGGACCGCCGTGGCGGTCTCGGTGCCGTCGCTCAGGGTCGACTCCTTCACGCTCACGCTCGCGCGGCTTCTCGGCGACGGACGCAAGTCCGGGCTGACGTTCGCGCCCGAGGCCGGCTCGCAACGCCTGCGGGACGTCATCAACAAGAACGTGACCGCCGAGGACCTCCTCGCCACGGTCCGCTCGGCGTTCGGCGCCGGATGGCGCCGGGTCAAGCTGTACTTCATGATCGGGCTGCCGACGGAGACCGACGATGACGTCGTCGCGATTGCTGCTCTCGTGAGCGAGGTCCTGGCGGCCGCGCGCGAGGTCACCCCGCCCGGTGAGCGGGGCGGTGTCCGTGTGGCGGTCTCGGTATCGACGTTCGTCCCAAAGGCGCACACGCCGTTCCAGTGGCACGGGCAGATCCCGCTCGCCGAGGTGCGTCGACGTCAGACGCTTCTGCGTGACGCGATGCCGCGTAAGGGTGTGGACCTCTCGTGGCACGACGCTGACGTGTCGTTCCTTGAGGCGGTGCTTGCTCGCGGCGGGCGTCGGCTTGCCGACGCGATCGAGGCCGCCTGGCGTTCAGGCGCGGTGTTCGACGCCTGGAGCGAGCGCTTCTCGCCCGGGCTGTGGGAGCGTGCTTTCGAGGCCGTGGGGATCGACGCCTCGGCCGTGGCGTCCGAACCCTATGAAGTGGGTGCGACGCTCCCGTGGTCACACATCGACAGCGGTCTGGACGAGGCGTTCCTCGCCCGTGAGCGTGAGCGCGCCCTTGCGGCGCTTACCACGGAGGACTGCACGTTCTCGGGCTGCACGGGATGTGGCGTATGCCCTGGTCTCGGTGTGGACAACGTGCTGGCAGGTGAGCGCCGTGGCTAGCCTCTATCGCCTGCGTGTCTGCTTCCGGAAGACCGGCCGGCTGCGCCACCTCTCACATCTTGAGACCGCTCGTGCGTGCGAACGCGCTGCGCGCAGAGCCGGATTGCCGTATGCTGTGTCGCAGGGCTTCACGCCGAGGATGCGCATCTCCTTCGGGCCGGCTCTCCCGGTCGGCACGGCCGGAGAACGTGAGTACTACGACCTGTTGCTCACGCGTTTCGTCCCACCCGGGGACGTGCTCGCTGCGCTGACGGGGTCGTGCGCCGATGATCTTGCCCCGGTGGCGTGCGGGTTCGTCGGCATGCAGGACAAGTCGCTCGCCGCAGCGCTTGAGATCGCGGTGTACGACGTGAAGGTGGAGGGAGGGATCCCGCACGAGGAGATGACGCGCTCACTTTCCCGGTTCGTCGCTGCCGGGACGTTCTCTGTCGATCACAAGGGCAAGCACAAGGTTTATGACCTTACCGAGGCGCTCCCGAAGGAGCCCGAGGTGACGTCAGACGATGGACACCCGCTGGTCCGCCTCTGGGTGCGGATGGGGGAGCGGGGGTCGATACGGCCCGAGGCGCTCGTTCGCGCCGCGCTCGACACCGATGTCCGGCTGACCGTGACCCGTACGGATCTTCTGGTCGACGACGGAGACTGGCGCCGCCCCCTCTAGCGGGGAATGCCGTGACCGATATCACGCGCGAGATGCTTATCTCGCATGACGCACACGAGACGCGCGTCGCCGTCCTCGAGGACCGGCGTCTTGTTGAGCTCTACGTCGAACGACCGAAGCGCAGTGTCGTCGGCAACGTCTACCTCGGCAAGGTGAAAGACGTCCTGCCCGGCATGCAGGCGGCGTTCGTCGACGTCGGGCTGGAGAAGAACGCATTCCTCTACATCGATGAGATTGTTTCGCCCGAGGGCGTAGCTGACGCTCCGCGCCGGGACATCCAGTCACTGCTCAAGCCCGGCCAGCAGTTGATGGTCCAGGTCCTCAAAGACCCGATGGGCACGAAGGGAGCCCGGGTCACGACCGAGATCACCTTGCCGGGCCGTTTCCTTGTGCTCATGCCGTTCTCGTCGTTCGTCGGCGTGTCCCGGAAGCTCGATGAGGCCGAGCGCGAGCGACTCAGCGCGGTCATCGAACCCCGCGTCCCCGAGGGACTCGGCGTGATCGTCCGCACCGCGGCGTCCGGTGCAAGCCCCAAGGAGCTCGAGGGCGACCTGGAGTTCCTGCTGCGGCTGTGGCGCCGCGTCCAGCATCAGGGCCGGGAGGGACTGGCGCCGGAGATCGTCTACACCGAGATGGATGTCGCGATGCGGCTCGTGCGTGACGTCTTCAGCGAGGACTTCCGCCGACTGGTGATCGACGACAAGCGCCTGCACGACAAGGTGGTGTCCTTCCTCAAGAAGACCGCCCCCAAGCTCGTCAAGCGCGTGCACCTGCACAAGGAACGGCGTGCCCTGTTCGAGTCCTACACCCTACAGGACGAGATCGATGCGGCGGTCCTCCGCATCGTGCCGCTTGCGTCAGGAGGTCACCTCACGATCGACCGCACTGAGGCGCTGACCGCTATCGACGTCAATACGGGAAGCTACGTCGGGCGCAAGAACCTCGAGGACACCGTAGTCCGGACGAATCTGGAGGCGGCCGTCGAGGTCGTACGCCAGCTGAGACTGAGGGACATCGGTGGGATCATCGTGATTGACTTCATCGATATGGAAGACGCGGCCAACCGGACCCGGGTGATGAAGCGCCTGACAGAGGCGCTCGAGCGGGACCGCACGAAGACGCGTGTCTCGGACATGTCGCGTCTCGGACTGGTGGAGTTGACCCGGAAGAACGTCACGGACGGTCTGTACGGAGTGCTGACCGAGCCGTGCCCATGCTGTCACGGCGAGGGTCGTGTGCTCTCCGAGGTCACGCGACGCATCACGGTCGAGCGCCGGCTGCGTGAGGTCCTGGTGGCGGGGCGCTCGCCGGCGTACCTGATCGGGATGCACCCGGACACGTACGCTCTCATCTCCGCACCGGGCCGCAACGCCATCGCGCACCTGCGCGCCGAGACCGGCAAGCAGGTCAATGTGATCCCCGATCCGGATGCCGCGCTCACCGAGGTGCGGGTGTTGATCGAAGGTCGTGCCGGGCAGTCAGAGGTCGTCGACGTGTGAGTCCCGGGCCTTCGGTGACGCGTCCAGCTGACGGCTCAGCGGGCGCGGCGTGGCCGTTGACGCTCATGCTCGCACTCTGGTAGTCTTCTTCCTCGCGTGTATTCCTTCATGAGTGGAGCGACGATCCATGTATGCAGTGATAGATAGTGGTGGCAAGCAGGCCAAAGTCGAGCAGGGCACGATTCTCGCGGTCGAGCGCCTTGACGCCGAGGTCGGCACTACGGTGGCGCTGCCGGTGCTGTTCGCATCTGACGGTGAGACCATCTATGCCACACCGGCCGAGGCGGCCGGTGTCTCGGTGTCCGCCGAGGTGCTCGAGCACTTCAAGGGCGAGAAGCAGGTCGTCTTCAAGTTCAAGAAGCGCAAGGGCTACAAGCGCACCAAGGGTCACCGGCAGGTGCTCACCAGCGTTCGCGTGACCGACATCACTCTTGGCGCTCCTGCCGCCAAGAAGGTCGCCAAGGCGGAGAAGCCCGCGGATGCGCCCGCGAAGGCCCCGAAGGCCGAGAAGCCCGCGGATTCGCGCGCGAAGGCCCCGAAGGCCGAGAAGCCCGCGGCTGAGGTCGCCGAGTCCGCGATGTGCGCCGCGACCAAGTCGGACGGCAGCCCCTGCACCAACAAGGCCAAGGACGGGTCGAAATACTGTGGCGTCCACGCGAAGAAGTACGAAGCCTAGCGCCACGGCGCGCGGAACCGACTAGAAGGTGATCGAGGATGGCTCATAAGAAGGGTATGGGGTCGACCAAGAACGGTCGGGACTCCAAGGCCAAACGACTCGGCGTGAAGCGTTTTGCCGGTCAGCACGTGACCGCCGGCTCCATCCTGGTGCGCCAGCGGGGCACGCGGCTCAAGCCGGGCCAGAACGTCGGCCTCGGCCGTGACGACACGCTGTTCGCCAAGATCGACGGCGTCGTCGAGTTCACCCGCGGCAAGGACCGTCGCGTGCACGTGCTGCCGCCCGTCTAGGGTCGGCTGAGCGGTACACACCCGTGAGGCCTCCCGCTGCAAGCGGGGGGCCTTCGTGCGTCATGCGGCCGTAGCACGGCGCGTGCACTATGATGGGAGTCCGCGATGATGCCGGGGAGATGCTATGTTCGTCGATGAGGTGAAGATCCATGTGAAGGCCGGCGCCGGCGGCGCGGGCTGCGCGTCGTTCCGGCGTGAGGCGCACGTTCCGAAAGGCGGCCCCGATGGCGGGGACGGCGGCGGTGGCGGTGATGTCGTGCTTGAGGCGGACACGGCGCTTTCGACGTTGCTCGACTTCCACTACAAGCGCCACTTCAAGGCGCCGAGGGGCACGCATGGCAAGGGCGGGCAGCGGGACGGCGCCACCGGCGAGGACCTCGTCCTGAAGGTTCCGGCGGGCACCCTGGTCCGTGACGCCGAGTCGGGGGAGGCCATCGGCGACCTGACCACCGACGGCCAGCGCCTTGTCGTGGCGCGCGGCGGTGGCGGCGGCCGAGGCAACCGCCATTTCGTGACGTCGACGAGGCGCGCGCCTACCTTCGCCGAGCTCGGCGAGCCGGGCGAGGAGCGCTGGGTCGAGCTTGAGCTCAAGCTGCTCGCTGACGCGGCGCTCGTGGGCCTGCCGAGCGTGGGCAAGTCGTCGCTCATCGCGCGGATCAGCGCCGCGCGCCCGAAGATCGGAGACTATCCGTTCACCACGCTGGTTCCCAACCTCGGCGTGGCCACGAGTGGCGAGTACTCCTTCGTGGTGGCCGATGTCCCCGGCCTGATCGAGGGAGCGAGTGAGGGTGCGGGGCTCGGCCATGCGTTCCTGCGGCACATAGAGCGCACGGCGCTGATCCTCCACGTGGTCGACCTCTCGGGCGGTTTCGAGGACCGTGACCCGCTCAAGGACATCGCCGTCATCAACGGTGAGCTCTCCGCACACGCCGAGGAGCTTGCCGACCGGCCGCAGATCGTCGTCGGGAACAAGGTGGATGCCGAGGGGGCTGCCGCGCGCTCCGAGCGCGTCGCTGCCTGGTGCGAAGAGCAGGAGCGGCCGTACTTCGCCGTCTCGGCGGTGACCGGTGAGGGCATCGGGCCGATGTTGCGCGCCGTGGCAGCGCAGGTCCGCGCGTCCCGCGAGGCTGCGGCGTCAGCAGCGCCGGCCTTCGAGGCCGAGTATGTCCACGTCGCATCTGACGACCGTGAGATCACCGTCCAGCGTGCGATGGACGGAGGATGGGACGTGACCGGACGGCAGGTCGAGCGTCTCGTCGTGATCACCGACATGAACAACGAGGAGGCCGTGGCGTACCTGCAGCGACGCCTGGCCCGACTCGGCGTGGAGGAGCGACTGAAGGCGGCCGGCGCCGTCGATGGGGACGCCGTGCACATCGGACCGGTATCATTCGAGTTCGAGGCGCACGACGACGGGGTGTGACGTGGCACGACGAACGA
Organism: Aeromicrobium sp.; assembly: GCA_015351705.1. Lineage (GTDB taxonomy): Bacteria > Actinomycetota > Coriobacteriia > Anaerosomatales > Anaerosomataceae > JADIIM01. The sequence continues at coordinate 123,051 of JADIIM010000024.1, forward strand.
TCGTGATCAAGGTTGGAAGCTCGACGGTGACCGGGCCTGACGGCCGGATCGACCGCGACTACCTCGAGGCGCTCGCCGACCAGGTGGTCCGTGTCCGTGAGCTGGACGACCGTGTCGTGGTGGTCTCGAGCGGCGCCATCGCCGCAGGGCTCGAGGCACTTGCGATGCCCCGGCGACCTGTCGACATCCCCACACTGCAGGCGACCGCCGCTGTGGGGCAGGTGCGCCTGGTCGACGCATACCGGCAGCTCCTGAACGCGCGTGGTGCGATGGTCGGACAGGTCCTCGTGACCAAGCACGACGTCGCCCACCGGCAGCAGTATGTGAACGCATGCCACACCCTCGAGCGCCTGCTCGATCTCGGCATCGTCCCGATCGTCAACGAGAACGACACCACCGCGGTCGAGGAGATCCGGTTCGGGGACAACGACAACCTCGCAGCACTCGTGGCGATGATGGTGCATGCTGACCTCGTGGTTCTGCTCACCGACATCGCGGGACTGTACTCGGCCGACCCACGGTGCAACGCCGACGCACGGCTCGTGGAACGGGTGGACGACCTCACCGAGGACCACTTCGCGAGCGCAGGTGGCCCGGGATCTGCCGTGGGCAGCGGAGGGATGGCTACCAAGCTCGAGGCCGCGCGTGCGCTCATGAAGGCGGGGATACCGCTGGTGATAGCCGACGGCCGACGCCCGGACGTGGTGGTCGACGCCGCCGCTGGACAGCCGGTGGGAACGCTCTTCGCGGGTGGTGCCGCCGCGGTCAAGGGCCGCAAACTCTGGCTTGCCTACGCGGGCCATCCGCGGGGGTCGATCGTCATTGACGCTGGCGCGAGGGATGCCCTATGTTTGCGTGGCAAGAGCCTGCTCCCGGCCGGTGTGATCGACGTGACCGGGAGCTTTGTCGTCGGTGACCCCGTCGCGCTGGTGGACGCCGAGGGACGCGAGCTGGGACGCGGGCTGGCGGGTATCTCGGCGGCGGACCTGAAGCGGGTGCGAGGGATGCGTTCTGCCGAGGTCGCCGACATGTTGCCCGGATGGAACGGGTCCGAGGTCGTCCATCGTGACCGCCTCGTCATCTTCTGAGGATCCGCTGTCAAGCGAAGGGACGTGAGCGAATGTCGGAGGTCCGCGAACTCGCCGGGAGGGCGCGCCAGGCAGCGATGTCGTTGGCGGCCACATCCACCGACCAGCGCAATCGGGCACTGCTCGCCATGGCCCACGCGCTTGTCGCGCGCCAGGACGAGATCCTCGCGGCCAACGCCAGCGACCTGGAAGCGGCCCGTGCCAAGAACACCCCCGCGTCGCTCCTCGACCGGCTCGAACTCAACCAGATGCGCATCAAGGCGATCTCCGAATCGCTCAAGAGCCTGTCGATCCTGCCCGACCCGATCGGCGAGGTCGTGAGCGGCACCCGCCTCGGCAACGGGATATGGCTCCAGCAGGTGCGTGTGCCGATGGGCGTGGTCGCGATGATCTATGAGGCGCGGCCCAACGTCACCGCTGACGCGGCCGGTCTGTGCATCAAGACGGGCAATGCCGTCATCCTGCGCGGGGGCTCGCTCGCGGTGGAGTCCAACCTTGCGATCACCCGCGCGCTCGCGAGCGCGGCGGTGGGTGCGGGGCTTCCCGAGGGTGCGATCCAGTCGGTCGCGTCGACGGACCGCGATGCGGCCGAGGAGATCATGGGGCTCCACGGCATGATCGACGTCCTGATCCCGCGTGGCGGTGCGGGGCTGATCCGCAGCGTCGTGGAGAACGCCAAGGTCCCGGTGATCGAGACCGGGGTGGGCAACTGCCACGTCTACGTGCACGAGAAGGCCGATCCGGCGATGGCCCGCCGCATCGTGGTCAACGCGAAGTGCCAGCGCCCCGGCGTGTGCAATGCGGCCGAGACGCTGCTCATCGACGAGTCCATCCACGAGGTCGTCCTCCCGCCGATCCTGCGGGAGCTGGAGAACGCGGGCGTGACCGTGTACGCGGACGATCGCACCCGGGCGCTCGGCGCCATCATGCGGGTCCAGCCCGCGACCGACGAGGACTGGGCGACCGAGTACCTCGATCTGAAGATCGCCTGCAAGGTCGTGTCCGGACTGGACGAGGCGATCAGGCACATCAACACCTACGGTACGAAGCACAGCGAGGCGATCGTCACCGAGGACTACTCGGCGGCGGTGCGCTTCTTGAACGAGGTGGACGCCGCGGCCGTGTACGTCAACGCGTCCACGCGCTTCACTGACGGCGGTGAGTTCGGCCTCGGCGCCGAGATCGGCATCTCCACACAGAAGTTGCACGCGCGTGGCCCGATGGGGCTTGCCGCGCTCACGACCACCAAGTACGTCGCGATGGGGAACGGTCAGATACGCGAGTGAGGAAACGACTCAGACTCGGCATCATGGGCGGGACGTTCGACCCGATCCACTACGGTCACCTCGTCACCGCCGATGAGGCGCTCGTCCAGTTCAATCTGGACCGGGTGTTGTTCATGCCCACCGGGGAACCGGCGCGCAAGACGCACCGCCAGGTGACGTCCGCCGAGCATCGGTACCTGATGACGGTGATCGCTACGGCGAGCCATCCCGACTTCGCGGTGAGCCGCCTGGAGGTCGACCGCCCGGGCGTCACCTACACCGTCGACACGATGCTCGAGCTCAGGAGCATCCACGGTCCTGACGCGGAGCTGTTCTTCATCACGGGGGCCGATGCGGTGCTGGACATCCTTACATGGAAGGACTCGCATCGACTCGCCGATGTGTGCACGCTGATCGCTGCGACGCGCCCGGGCCACGACCTCGCCGAGTTCTCGCGTCACGCAGCGGAGGCGGGTCTGGCCGTGGAGGTCATGGAGGTCCCCGCACTGGCGATCTCATCCACCGACATCCGCGAGCGCATGGCGTCCCGGCGTCCGGTGCGCTATCTGCTGCCCGAGGCGGTCGCTACGTACGCCGAGAAGAACGCGCTGTACCGCGGGGGCCTGTAGCGTGGCCGACCACACCGACACTGTTCTCAGGGCACTGCGCGAACGCCTCTCGCCTTCGGCGGTGTCGCACTGCGAGCGGGTCAGCGCCACCGCTGCCGGACTTGCCGAGTCATACGGAGCCGATACGCAGTCTGCACGTCTGGCGGGCCTGCTGCACGACTGGCATCGTGAGACGCCCGGTGAGGAGCTGCTGAAGCGGGCGCGCAGGCTCGGGCTCGAGATCACCGAGGTCGACGAGCTGGTGCCGTACCTGCTCCACGGCCCCGTAGCTGCCGAGGAGATCGACGATGTCGTCCCCGGTGTGGACCCCGCGGTCCGTGACGCAGTGGCGGCTCACACCTACGGCGCGCCGGCGATGTCGGACCTTGCCAAGATCGTCTATATCGCGGACATGATCGAGCCCGCGCGTCATCACGACCATGCCGACGCGCTGCGCCAGGCGGCGGGCCCGGTGGACCTCGACGAGCTGTTCGCTCGCGCGTACACCGCGTCTGTGGCCCACCTCATCCGCGCTCGCCGACCCCTGCACCCGGTGACGGTGGCGGTCTACAATCGCTATGTCGCACGGAGGCCGCGATGAGCGCCCGACGCCGCCGCGGGCCCGGCTCTCCAGAGGAGGCGCCGTTCCCAACGCGCGACGGTGCGGACTATCCACGCCGCCGCGTGCCCCATGCGGCCGAGCCGGAGCCGCCGAGCGGTTGGCGGGGGTCCAAGCGGGCCTCGAAGCTCGGCAAGCAGCGTCGCAAGGAGGCGCGCTCGGCGGTGCGCAAGCAGCGTCTTGAGTTGGGAGTGCGGTCGGCGCGCTCCGGGGCGCTCGGCGTGCTCCAGGTCATCGGAATGACCGTCGGCGGTCTGATCGCCGCCGCACTCGTGCTGGTGCTCCTCGCAACCGGCATCAACGCCGGGGCGCGGTGGATGGCCAAGCGTGACGCCGAGCGAGCGCAGAGCCCCGAGGTCCTTGCAGCCAAGGCGCGCGAGAACCTGCTGATCATCGGTGCGAACGGCAACGGTGGTGCGGAGTTCCTCGCCGTGAGGCTCGATGCGGAAGACGGGCAGATCCTCGGCGTGGCCGTGCCCAGCGGCGCGTTCATGGAGGTGCCGGGGCAGGGCTATGAGCGTGTCGGCGAGAGCTTCAGTGCCGGGCCGACGGTCTCGATGGCCGCGATCTCCAACTACCTGTCGGTGCCGTTCAAACACTACGTGGTGGTCGACGTCGCCGTGTATCAGGATGCGCTGACCAACCAGAGCCTGCGCGACGTCATGGGCAACGTGATCGAAACCGACCTTCCGGAGGATGAGCGGACACGCATCGCCGAGTTCATCAGCACGGTGTCCGGCGAGCGGACGGCGCTTGTGCCGTTGCCGGTCAAGCCGATCGACCTCGGCGGGCAGACGTTCTTCGAGCCGCAACGCGATCAGATCGCCGACCTGCTCCTGAAGTGGTGGGACGTCCGCGTGGGTGCCGAGGACGGGGCCGTGCGGGTGATCATCTACAACGGTGTCGGCAGCCCCGGCATCGCGGGGGTGGCCGCGCAGCAACTCATCGGGTCGGGCATGCGTGTCGTGGACACCAAGAACGCCGATCGCTTCGACTACGAGAGCACGCTCATCGTCGTACAGGACGGCGATCTCGCCCAAGGCGAGCAGGTGGCGTCGGTGCTCGGCGTGGGGGAGGTCATCGATCAGCCGTCCGAGCAAGACGTCGCGGACGTCATCGTGATCATCGGAGCGGACTATCTCCCGCCTGAGGGCGGCGAGTCGTGATGGAAGGAGTGCGAACCCTGGATACGCGCGAGCTGGCCGTACTGGCCGCAGAGGCGGCCGCCGAGAAGAAGGCGGAGGATATCGTCGTTCTCGACGTTGCCGAGACGCTGGTGATCACGGCGTACTTCGTGATCGCGACCGGACGCAACGACCGGCAGGTCCGGACGATCGCCGACGAGGTCGAAGACGTGCTGCGCGAGCGCGGTGGGGTCAAGCCTATCGGCCGTGAAGGCCAACGCGAGGGCCGCTGGGTGCTGCTCGACTTCGGCGAGCTCGTGGTGCATGTGTTCCAGCCCGATGAGCGCGAGTTCTACCGTCTGGAGAAGCTGTGGGCCGATGCGCCCCGCATCGCGCTTCCCGCCAGTGTGACCGGTCCGGTCGAGGCGGCCCCTGCTGAAGGCGCCGCCGAGTGACCGGAGCCGTACGCCGCTACGGGATGCAGCTCGCACTGATCGGTGTCGCGGTGGTCTGGGGCGCCACGTTCGTGGTGGTGAAGGACGCTGTTGCGCTCTACCCGATGTACTCCTTCATCGCGCTGCGCTTCGCCATCGCGATCGTCGCATTCGTCGCGGTGGTGCCGTCTTCAGTGAAGCTGCTCTCGCGTGACGCATTCGGGGTCGGGCTGCTTGCAGGGGCGCTGCTCACCGCGGGGTACGTCCTCCAGACCTGGGGGCTGCAGGACACCTCGGCCTCGAAAGCTGCGTTCATCACCGGACTGTTCGTGGTGATCACGCCCGCGCTGCAGGCGCTGGTGCTGCGCCGGCCGCCGCACGTCGTGACCGTCGCCGGCGTGGGCCTGGCGGTGACCGGGCTGTGGCTGCTGTCCGGCGCCGACGGCGGGGGATGGAACGTCGGCGATACGCGGGTCCTGTTGTGCGCGGTCGCGTACTCGGCGCACATGATCGTACTCGGCAGTCTCGGCAGGGCACATGACGTCCGTCCGCTGACGCTCGTGCAGCTCGTCACCGTGGCCGTCGCGTGTGCGGGCGTTGCGTTTGCGAGCGAACCGGTGGCACTCCCGCAGCACGCCAGCGTGTGGTGGGCGCTGGTGATCACCGGCGTTCTCGGCTCGGCGGTTGCCTTTGCGGTGCAGACCTACGCGCAGCGGTTCCTGTCTCCGTCGCGGACCGCGCTGATACTGATCTCGGAGCCTGCGTTCGGAGGTCTGTTCGGCTGGATCGCGGGCGAGCGGCTCGGGATCGGCGGCTTCGCGGGCGCGGCGCTCATCCTCGCGGGGATGGTGCTGGCCGAGGTCGTCCGGCCGGTCGAAGGCGTGGGCGCCGGGTTCGAGCCGTCGCTCGAGGGGCCGCCGGTCCAGATCGCCGACGAGACGGCTGCAGACGGCGAGATCTCCGGGCGTTGACCGACGCGGAGAGGATGCTATACTGACGCTCGCGCCGGAAGGCGCGCCCACGATGGGGCCATAGCTCAGCTGGGAGAGCGCATGGCTGGCAGCCATGAGGTCAGGGGTTCGATCCCCCTTGGCTCCACCAAAGGATACGACGACGCCCGACGCGTGAACCGCGGCGGGCGTCGTGTCGTCTAGTGGTCAGGAGGCGCACCGCTCGGCCGATGCGCCGGCGATGTGGAGGGGGCGAGATCATGAGGGCGCGGGTGTGGGTATCGGTGATCTGCGCGGTGATGGTCGCCGGGGTCACCGCTGTCGCGGCCGGATGTTCCGAGTCGCGTACGATGATCGGAGAGGACGCCGACGGCGGGAGCGCCCGGGTGGGCGTGGGCCAGGTGCTCGAGGTGACCCTCGAGTCCAATCCCACGACCGGCTACTCCTGGCAGGTCGCCGAGACGCCGGACTTCCTGACGCTGGAAGGTCCGGCGGCGTTCATCTCCGATGCCGGACCTGACGTCGTAGGTGCGGGCGGGAGCGAGATCTTCCGCTTCACGGTCAGCGGGGCGGGTACCGGGACGCTGCGGCTCGAGTACCTGCGTCCATGGGAGGATGCGCCGCCCACAGACGTCTACGAGGTCGAGATCACCGCGAAGTAGGACGGTAGCGCGCGGGGAGGCCGTCTCGGTCGGCTCGCCGGGGCTCGGCACGGGCGGCCTTCCGCTACAATGGGCGCACGTTTCCCGGAGGTGAGCGGAGGTTCGTGTGACCCGCGCGTACGATCCCCATTCGATCGAGGAGAAGTGGCAGGCGGTCTGGGAGTCCGAGGGTCTGTACTCGGTCAGCGAAGACGCGTCTCGTCCGAAGAAGTACGTCCTTGAGATGTTCCCGTATCCATCGGGCGACATCCACATGGGGCATGTGCGCAACTACTCCATCGGAGACGTCATCGCGAGGTTCTCGACGATGCGTGGCATGAACGTCCTGCACCCCATCGGCTGGGACGCGTTCGGACTCCCCGCCGAGAACGCCGCCATCAAGAGCAACACGCATCCGGCGACGTGGACGTACGCCAACATCGACAAGCAGGCCGCGTCGTTCAAGCGCATGGGTTTCAGCTACGACTGGGACCGTACCGTCAAGTCGTGCGACGTGGACTACTACCGTTGGGGCCAGTGGATATTCCTCAAGTTCTGGGAGCGCGGGCTGGTGGAGCGCAAGAGCTCGCCGGTCAACTGGTGCCCCAGCTGTGCGACGGTGCTCGCCAACGAGCAGGTCATCGGTGAGGGCGTGTGCTGGCGCTGCAAGAGCGTGGTGACCAAGCGCGAGCTCGAGCAGTGGTACTTCAAGATCACCGAGTACGCCCAGGAGCTGCTCGACGACCTCGACGCGCTTCCGGGCTGGCCCGAGCGCGTCAAGACGATGCAGGCCAACTGGATCGGGCGCTCGGAAGGCGCCGAAGTGGACTTCGCGCTGTGCGACGAGGCCGGGGAGCCCACCGACACGACGATCACCGTCTTCACGACGCGGCCCGACACGCTGTTCGGCTGCACGTTCTTCCTGCTCGCGCCGGAGCATCCGCTGGTCCACGAGCTCACGCATGGCACCGTGTACGCCGCCGACGTGCAGAAGGTCGTGGCCGCCGCCGCGCGGGAGACCGCGGTGGAGCGTGCGAGCGGCGAGGCGGAGAAGCTCGGCGCGTTCACGGGCCGATACGTGGTCAACCCCGTCAACGGCGAGAAGGTGCCGGTGTGGGTCAGCAACTACGTGCTCATGGAGTACGGCACCGGCGCCGTCATGGCCGTGCCCTGTGGTGACCAGCGCGACTTCGAGTTCGCCCGGATGTACGGCCTGCCGATCCCACCGGTCGTCGTGGCCGAGGACGACCCTCTGCTCGAGCAGGTGCGTGAGGCGCGCGAGCGCGTGCTGGCCGACGTGCCGTGGGCCGAGGCCTACGACGGGCCGGGCGTGATGGTGCAGTCCGGAGAGTTCACCGGGATGCCCGGCGGCAAGGCGTCGACGGGCATGCGCGCGGTGACCGAGTGGCTCGAGGCCCGCGGGCAGGGCCGCTTCTCGATCAACTTCCGCCTGCGGGACTGGCTCATCAGCCGTCAGCGGTACTGGGGCAACCCCATCCCTGCCGTCCACTGCCCTGCGTGCGGGCTTCTGCCGGTCCCGGAAGACCAGCTTCCGGTGGTGCTGCCGATGGACGTGGACATCACCAAAGGCGAGACGCTCGCCGACCACCCCGAGTTCTACGAGACCACGTGCCCGAAGTGCGGGGGAGCGGCACGCCGCGAGACCGACACGATGGACACCTTCACGTGCTCGAGCTGGTACTACTTCCGGTACTGTGACGCGCGCAACAGCGACGCGCTGTTCGGTCGCGACGCTGCGGACTACTGGATGCCGGTGGACCAGTACATCGGCGGCATCGAGCACGCCATCCTTCACCTGCTCTACTCGCGGTTCTTCACCAAGGTCTTCGCCGACATGGGGCTCACCTCGGCACGCGAGCCGTTCACCAACCTGCTCACGCAGGGCATGGTGAAGAAGGACGGCGAGACGATGAGCAAGTCCAAGGGCAACGTGGTGGCGCCCGAGGACATGATCGCCCGCTACGGCGCGGATGCACTGCGCGCGTTCATCCTGTTCATGGCGCCCCCCGACAAGGACCTCGATTGGAACCAGGACGGCCTTGAGGGCATGTTCCGTTTCCTCGGCAGGCTGTGGCGGTACGTGGCCGAGCTGGCCGAGGGCCCTGACGGTGCGAATGCCGCTTCTGACGGGGCCTCGGCCCTGCCCGATGAAGCCGCCAAGGCTCTCGTGCGCGAACGGCACCGGGTCGTCGGGAAGGTCACCGACGATGTGGAGCACTTCGGCTTCAACACGGCGCTTTCGGCGATGATGGAACTGCTGAACGCTGCGGGCGAGTACCGGCGCGCCGCATCGCCGGAGCTGCGCGACCTGGCCCTTGAGCGCGAGGTGGCTGAGGTGCTCACGCTGCTCATCGCTCCGTACGCTCCGCACATGGCCGAGGAGCTGTGGCGTAACGTGCTCGGGCATGCGACATCGGTCCATCGCGAGCCGTGGCCCACATGGGACCCGGCGCAGGCCGCCGCCGACGAGGTGGAGGTCGTCGTACAGGTCAACGGCAAGGTGCGCGGCAGGGTGGTCGTTCCCGCCGACGCCTCTGAGGATGTCCTTCGCGAGGCTGCGCTCGCCGAGCCTCACGTGCGTGAGCACACCGAGGGCCGTACGGTGCGCAAGATGGTCGTGGTCCCCGGCAAGCTGGTGAACGTGGTCGTCGGCTGACCTCAGCTGGCGACGGCTGACAGCTGCTGCTCGAGCGGCCGGTAGACTGCGACCACTGGCGCTGCCCGATGCCCGGTCATGATCGGTTCAGCCGAGGGTCACACGCGGTTCAGCATTCGGCGCGACACTCGGCGCGACACTCGGCGTGCAGGCACCCCTCGCCTCGATCGAGGGAGGGGTGTGTCGTGTCGATCGGTGAGT
>JADIIM010000025.1 GCA_015351705.1 Aeromicrobium sp.
GGCCCGTGTCGCGATGACGCGCTACATGAAGCGTGGCGGTAAGGTCTGGATCAACATCTTCCCGGACAAGCCCGTGACGCAGAAGCCCGCCGAGACCCGTATGGGTTCAGGTAAGGGCAACCCCGAGAAGTGGGTGGCCGTCGTCAAGCCCGGCCGCATCATGTTCGAGGTCGCCGGCGTGAGCGAAGAGGTCGCGAAAGAGGCCATGCGCCTTGCGGCCCAGAAGCTGCCGATCAAGTGCAAGTTCGTGACCCGTGCCGACAGTGGCGGTGAAGGATAGATGAAAGCTACAGAGATCAGAGGACTGGCGGAGACCGAGATCGCCGACAAGCTCAAGGAGCGCAGGACGGAACTGTTCAACCTCCGCTTCCAGCTTGCCACCGGCCAGCTCGACAACCCGCACCGTATCAACGTGGTCAAGAAGGACATCGCGCGCCTGCACACCGAGCTGCGTGCCCGCGAGATCGCGGCCGCGAAGACCCAGGCGTAACGTAGGAGGACGGTAGATGAGCACCGAGCGCAACAGCCGCAAAGAGCGCCAGGGTGTGGTCGTGTCGGCCGCAGGCGACAAGACGTGTGTCGTCAAGGTCCAGTCGCGCAAGCGCCACCCGCTCTACGGCAAGATGATCACCCGGTCCACCAAGTTCCACGCGCACGATGAGAACAACGAGTGCGGCGTGGGCGATGTGGTCCGCATCATGGAGACCCGGCCCGTGTCGAAGCTCAAGCGCTGGCGCCTGGTCGAGATCGTCGAGAAGGCGAAGTAACACGGCCACTGTCCAGCGTCGGTCCTCTCAGGGTGCGTGCGCCTGACGACCGGACGAAGCAACGGAGGAAACGATGATCCAGCAGGAGACGCGGCTCAAGGTGGCCGACAACTCCGGGGCCCGCAAGGTGGCCTGCATCAAGGTACTCGGCGGAAGCCGGCGTCGCTATGCGTATGTCGGTGACACCATCGTCTGTTCTGTGAAGGAGGCCATCCCCAACGGGACGGTCAAGAAGGGCGACGTCGTCCGCGCCGTGGTCGTGCGCACCAAGAAAGAGGTGCGTCGTCCCGACGGCAGCTACATCAAGTTCGATGAGAACGCTGCTGTCATCATCGACAACCAGGGCAACCCCCGCGGCACCCGTATCTTCGGGCCTGTGGCGCGCGAGCTGCGCGACCGCAAGTACATGAAGATCGTGTCGCTCGCCCCTGAAGTCCTTTAGGGAGGCATGAGAGCAGCATGTCCAAGTCACTGACTATCCGTAAGGGCGATCGGGTCCGAGTCCTCACCGGCAAGGATGCCGGCAAGGAAGGCAAAGTCTTGCGGTCGATCCCCGAGAAGGAGCGTGTGGTCGTCGAGAACGTCCACATGATCAAGAAGCACACGCGTCCGAGTCAGAAGAACCCCCAGGGCGGCATCATCGAGATGGAAGGCACCATCCATGTCTCGAACGTGATGCTGATCTGTCCGGGCTGCAGCCAGCCGACGAGGGTCGGCCGTCGCCGTGATGACGGCGTACGGATCCGCACCTGCAAGAAGTGCGGCAAGGACATCGACAAGTAGCACGTCCGCGACCGGCTTCCGGTCGCGGCTGGAAGTCCCGCCGGGTCGGAAATCCGTCGGGCACACATCATGGAGGTAGGGCGAGTGACACCACGGTTCAAAGACACGTATCGCACGGAGGTCGTGCCGGCGCTCATGGAGCGGTTCGGCTACACCAACGTGCACCAGGTTCCCCGCCTGGAGAAGATCGTCTTGAACATGGGCGTGGGCGCCGCGACCCAGGATGCCAAGCTCCTGGAGAACGCCGTCAGCGACATGACGATCATCTCGGGCCAGAAGCCCGCCATCACCCGCGCCAAGAAGTCCATCGCTGGCTTCAAGCTGCGTGAGGGCATGGCGGTCGGCTGCAAGGTCACCCTCCGCGGCGACCGGATGTGGGAGTTCATGGACCGCCTGCTGTCGACAGCGCTCCCGCGCATCCGCGACTTCCGCGGTGTGAGCGCCAAGTCGTTCGACGGCCGCGGCAACTACTCTCTCGGCGTCAACGAGCAGCTGATCTTCCCGGAGGTCGACTACGACAAGGTGGACAAGATCCGGGGCATGGACATCACGTTCGTCACGAGTGCGAAAACGGACGAGGAGTGCCGGGCGTTTCTTGAGTCGTTCGGATTCCCGTTCAAGCGATAGAAGGACATCGGCGCGCATGCCGAAGAGCCATGCGCGTCTACCGAGGAGGTCAGGTACGTGGCTAAGAAGTCGATGATCGCCAAGGCCAAGCGTAAGCCGAAGTTCGGCGTCCGCACGGTCAACCGCTGCAACCGCTGCGGTCGGCCCCGCGCGTACTACCGGCAGTTCGGGCTGTGTCGCGTGTGCGTGCGCGAGCTTGCGAGCCGAGGCGAGCTGCCCGGCGTCCGCAAGGCCAGCTGGTAGGCCGGAGCGCGGAGCGCGGGCGCCCGACCCGTCAGGCGCGTCGGCCACGGGCTGGCGCGAACCGACGGGCCGGACGGTCCAGGACCATAGGAGGAACACAGACATGAGCATGACAGATCCCATCGCCGATATGTTGACGCGCGTTCGCAATGCGAACTCCGCGTTCCAGGATCGCGTCACGATGCCGGCGTCCAACAAGCTCGTCGCCATCGCGAGGATCATGAAGGACGAAGGCTACGTGACCGACTTCGAGGTGATTCCGGGAGAGCCGCAGGCCACCCTCGCGATCACCCTCAAGTACGGCCCCAAGAAGCAGCGGACCATAACCGGTATCCGCCGCATCAGCAAGCCCGGCCTGCGTGTGTACGCGAAGAAGGACGAGCTGCCCCGCGTGCTCGGTGGTCTCGGCATCGCCGTGATCTCCACCTCGCAGGGTGTCATGACCGAGAAGCAGGCCCGCGCCGCCGGTGTCGGCGGCGAGGTCATCGCCTACATCTGGTAACCGGACCGGAGAGAAAGGAGCGAAGCCGTGTCTCGTATCGGCAAGCAGCCCATCCCGGTCCCGGCCGGGGTCGAGGTGACCATCGACGGGTCGACTGTCACGGTGAAGGGTCCGAAGGGCACCCTCACCCAGTCGTTCGACCCCGCGATGCAGATCACCCTCGAAGACAGCATCATCACTGTCACGCGCCCGAACGATGAGCGCCGCAACCGCAGCCTCCACGGCCTGACCCGCACGCTCGTCGCCAACATGGTCACCGGCGTGTCCGAGGGCTTCCGCAAGGACCTCGAGATCGTCGGCGTCGGGTATCGTGCCGTGCTCAAGGGTAGCGACCTCGATCTGTCGCTCGGCTTGAGCCATCCCATGGTCGTGACGGCCGAGGAGGGCATCACGTTCGAGGTGCCCGCCCCCAACCGCATCTCGGTCTCCGGGATCGACAAGCAGCGTGTCGGCCAGGTGGCCGCCGAGATCCGCAAGATCCGGCCGCCGGAGCCTTACAAGGGCAAGGGCATCCGCTACGCCGGCGAGCACGTCCGTCGCAAGGTCGGCAAGGCGGCCAAGTAGACTGAGGCCACGATGCGCCCCATCCGGGCGCGGGATCAAGGAGCTAGGACGAGAGCATGGACAAGACGAAAGCAAAGGCAGCCGGTCTCGCCCGTCGCCAGCGCCGCGTGCGCGGCAAGGTGAGCGGGACGGCCGAGCGCCCGCGGCTGCGGGTCAGCCGCAGCAATCTTCATATCTACGCGCAGGTCATCGATGACGTCGCTGGCCGTACGCTGGTGTCGGCTTCGTCGGTCGACCCCGAGCTGCGTTCGGCGCTGAAGTCCGGCGCGAACATCGACGCCGCGAAGGTCGTCGGCGAGGCGCTCGGACGGCGAGCCGTCGAGGCCGGTATCACCGAGGTCGTGTTCGATCGTGGCGGGCGACTGTACCACGGCCGTGTGGCCGCGCTCGCCGACGGAGCCCGCTCGGCGGGCCTGAAGTTCTAAGAGACGGGAGACTTCACTATGGCGTATGAAAGCGGTGCTCCGGTCTCCGAGATCCAGGAGCGCGTCGTCTACATCAATCGTGTCGCCAAGGTCGTCAAAGGCGGCCGGCGGTTCTCGCTGACGGCCCTCGTGGTCGTTGGCGATGGCAATGGTCGCGTGGGCGTCGGCATGGGCAAGGCCGCCGAGGTCCCGGTCGCGATCAAGAAGGGCGTCGAAGACGCCAAGAAGAACATGTTCACGTTCCCGCTTGCCGGGACGACCATCCCGCACGAGGTCACCGGACGGTATGGCGCGGGCCGGGTGCTGCTGAAGCCGGCGGCGCCGGGCACCGGTGTCATCGCGGGCGGCCCCGTGCGCGCCTTGCTCGAGCTCGGCGGCGTCGGTGACGTACTTTCCAAGTCGCTCGGCACGAGCAACGCGCTCAACATCGTCAAGGCCGCTGCCGAAGGCCTGCAGCAGCTCAAGAGCCCGTCCGATGTCGCCCGCAGCCGTGGCAAGTCGGTCGGCGAGATCTACGGTAAGAAAGGGTAGTCGGCCATGGCCACAGCAGACAAGACGCTCAAGATCACGCAGGTCAAGAGTGCGATCGGTTGCCCGAAGGACCAGAAGGCGACCGTGCGCGCACTCGGGCTCAAGCGGATGAACGACACCGTGGAGCAGGCCGATACGCCGGTCATCCGCGGCATGGTCTTCAAGGTCAAGCACCTCCTCCGGGTGGAAGAGGTCTAGGCGGCACGTTCGCGTGTCCGCGATGTCAGTCAGTCGGCGGCGAGCGGCCGACAGCCCGCGCGGAGTGCGCGGGACCGAGCGATGAAGGAGTCGCCATGCAGTTGAACGACCTTTTCCCCGCACCGGGGTCGCGCAAGGAACGCAAGCGCGTTGGGCGCGGTCACGGTAGCGGCTACGGTGGCCGAAGCGGCCGCGGCAACAAGGGCCAGCTCTCCCGCTCCGGCGGTGGCAAGGGCCCCGGCTTCGAGGGTGGCCAGAACCCTCTGCACATGCGCATGCCGAAGCTCGGCGGGTTCAAGAACCGGAACCGCGTGGAGTACGCGGTCGTGAACGTGGGGCGCCTCGAGGAGATCTACGGTGCAGGTGACGTGGTGGACGGCGATACGCTGTTCGAGCGCGGCGTCATCAAGGACAAGACCGCGCCGGTCAAGGTGCTGGGCGATGGAGAGCTGACGAAGGCCCTCACGGTGCGCGTGGACAAGGCGTCCGCACCCGCACGGGCGAAGATCGAGGCTGCGGGAGGGACGGTCGATCTCACGTGATCGAGGCCATCCGTAACGCGTTGCGCATCCCGGACCTGCGGAAGAAGATCCTCTTCACGCTGGCCATTATCGCCCTGTATCGGGTGGGTGCTCACATCCCCGTCCCGGGAGTCAACCCGAACGACGTGAAGGACCTCGTCCAGGGTGCGGGAAGCGCCCTCGGGCTTCTGAACCTCTTCGCGGGCGGGGCGCTTGAGAACTTCGCGATCTTCGCGCTCGGCATCATGCCGTACATCACGGCGACGATCATCATGCAGCTCCTCCAGGCGGTCATCCCCACTCTCGAGCGGTGGTCGAAAGAAGGGGAGGCCGGTCAGCGCAAGATCACGCAGACCTCGCGGTATCTGACGCTGGGCATCGCGCTTCTCGAGTCGCTCGGCCTCCTCACCGTCTTCCAGGCGCCGCAGTCCAGCGGAGGTCTCGGCATCGACTTCTCGTTCACCAACGAGATCCTTATCATCATCAGCCTGGTGGCAGGCACCGCGGCCATCATGTGGATGGGCGAGCTGATCACGCAGCGTGGCATCGGCAACGGGATGTCGCTCATGATCTTCGCGAGCATCGTCTCGCGCTTCCCGCAGACCATCGTCGCCTCGTTCCAGGTGAACACGCTGCTGATGGTACTCATGCTGCTGATCTCCCTGGCTGTCGTCGCTGCGGTCGTGTTCATGGAGCGCGGGCAGCGCCGTATCCCCGTGCAGTATGCCAAGCGCGTCGTCGGTCGCCGGGTCTACGGTGGCGTGGGAACGTACATCCCGCTGAAGGTCAACGGCGCCAACGTGATCCCGATCATCTTCGCGTCGTCGATCCTGCTGTTCCCCACGACGGTTGCGCGGTTCTTCACCAACGTGGCGTGGCTTCAGCAGTTCTCGGCGGCACTCTCGAGTGGGTGGCTTCACATACTGCTCTACGGCACGCTGATCGTGTTCTTCACGTACTTCTACACTGCGCTCGTCTTCAACCCGATCGACACTGCTGACAACCTGCGCAAGAACGGCGGCTTCATCCCGGGCGTGCGCCCGGGCAAGGGCACCGCGCAGTACATCGAGAACGTGCTCAACCGCATCACGTTGCCCGGAGCGCTGTTCCTGGCGGCTATCGCGGTGATGCCGCAGATCCTCTTCCAGCAGACCGGCGATCCGTTGGTGCAGGCGTTCGGCGGGACCTCGATCCTGATCATGGTCGGAGTCGCGCTCGAGACGATGCGACAGCTCGAGAGCCAGCTGCAGATGCGGCACTACGACGGGTTCTTCAAGTAGGAAGCGGGCGCCTGCGCCCGATGAAGCATGGCCGACGAGTGCCGTGGGGTGGCTGATCGCCGCTCCGCGGCTTCGCGGCAGACGGGAGGCACGATGAACGTCATGCTCCTCGGCGCACCGGGCGCCGGAAAGGGCACCCAGGCCGCGAAGCTCATCGAGCGGTACGGACTCGCTCACATCTCCACCGGTGACATCCTTCGAGACGCGGTCACCAGGGGCACTCCGATGGGAGTCGCCGCCAAGAGCTTCATGGACAAGGGCGAGCTCGTCCCCGACTTCGTCGTGATCGGGCTGGTCAAGGAGCGCCTGCAGCGCCCGGACATCAAGGGCGGTTTCATCCTCGACGGCTTTCCGCGCACGGTCGCACAGGCGCAGTCGCTCGGTGACGTACTCAAGGAGCTCGGACTGAAGCTCGATGCGGTGGTCTCCATCGAGGTGAACCGTGCCTCGCTCGTCAACCGTCTCACTGCCCGGCGCACGTGCAAGGAGTGCGGCGGTATCTTCAACGTTGCCACTCAGCCGGCCGCGGCCAGCGGTGTCTGTCCCACATGCGGCGGCGCGCTCTACCAGCGCGACGACGACACCGTCGAGACGGTCACCAATCGTCTTGATGTCTACGACCGCTCGACGGCCCCCCTCGTCGACTACTATCGCAAGGCGGGCCTGCTCAAGACAGTCGACGGCAACGCGTCGGCCGACCACGTCTTCTCCCAGGTCGTTGCGGCCATCGGGGGATAGCCCAGCGTGATCGTCCTCAAGTCAGCCGAGGAACTTTCCGTCATGCGCGAGGCGGGCCGCATCACCGCGGCCACGCTCCGACGCGTCGGCGAGGCAGTCCGCCCCGGCGTCACGACCGGTGAACTCGACGAACTGGCCGAGACGTTCATCCGTGGGGAGGGGGCGGTCCCCGCGTTCAAGGGGTACCACGGGTTTCCCGGCACGCTGTGTACATCGGTGGACGGCGAGGTCGTTCACGGGATCCCCGGGGCGCGACGGCTGCTCGAAGGTCAGATCCTCTCGGTCGACTGCGGCGCGATCGTCGAAGGCTACTACGGTGACTCGGCCATGACGTTCCCGGTCGGTGCGGTTGCCGCTGATGCGCGCCGGCTGATGGATGTGACGCGTGACTCGCTGCACGCCGGCATCGCCAAGTGCATCCCCGGGATGCGGCTCCACGACATCTCCGCGGCGGTCCAGTCGGTCGCCGAGGCGGCCGGCTTCGCGGTTGTGCGCGAGTACGTAGGCCACGGCATCGGGCGCTCCATGCACGAGGACCCCCAGGTGCCCAACTACGGGCGTGCCGGCACCGGTCCCACGCTCAAAGCGGGCATGGTCTTCGCGATCGAACCCATGATCAATGCGGGCGGAGCGGCGGTGCGCTCGCTCGATGACGGATGGACAGTCGTCACCGAAGACGGCGGACTGTCGGCGCACTTCGAGCACACGGTGGCGGTCACCGATGACGGGCCGATGATCCTGACGCTCGAGTAAGGCTGGACGTGACCGCCACGAATAGATATACTGCCGTTTTGCGACTTGACGGCTCTGCGGAAGGATACAGCCTCATTGGCCAAGCGCGATGATGCTATAGAGATGGAGGGCACCGTTCTCGAGGCCCTGCCCAACGCCATGTTCAGGGTGGAGCTCGATAACGGGCACAAGATGCTCGCCCACATCTCGGGCAAGATGCGGATGCACTACATCAGGATCCTTCCCGGCGACAAGGTGGTCGTCGAGTTGTCGCCGTACGACCTGAGCCGAGGGCGCATCACGTACCGGTTCAAGTGATCCGCTCGCCACGCCGGGGTCATGGAGACACCCGGTGCCGTGTGAGCGCGCACGCACGAAATGACACGCCTGCGGCTGGGCGATGAGATAGACGGTACTGCAAGTGATCCGAAAGAGGACCACGGATGAAAGTCAGACCATCGGTCAAGAAGATGTGTGAGAAGTGCAAGGTCATCCGCCGCCACGGCCGGGTCCTCGTGATCTGCGAGAACCCGCGTCACAAGCAGCGGCAGGGCTAGGAACCAGGAGGGAGCGGGCTTTGGCACGCATCGAAGGTGTCGACCTTCCGCGCGAGAAGCGCGTTGAGATCGGCTTGACGTATATCTTCGGGATCGGTCTTACCACCGCCCAGCGCATCTGTCGTGAGACGGGCATCAACCCGGACACGCGCGTCCGGAACCTCACCGAGGAAGAGGTCGTGCGTCTCCGCGAGTTCATCGACCGGAATCTCAAGGTCGAGGGTGACCTGCGTCGTGAGGTCAGCCAGAACATCAAGCGCCTGATGGAGATCGGCTGCTACCGCGGCCTCCGTCACCGCAGGGGTTTGCCGGTTCGCGGGCAGCGGACGCACACGAACGCGCGTACCCGCAAGGGCCCGCGTCGCCAGATCGGCGCGAAGAAGAAGGGCAAGTAGCACATGGCTGCCAAGAAGAAGAACGTCAAGACGAGGGTACGTCGCAGCGAGCGCAAGAACATCGCTGTCGGCCAGGCCTACATCAAGAGCACGTTCAACAACACGATCATCTCGATCACCGACCCCACGGGCAACGTGATCGCATGGAAGTCCGCCGGCCAGGTTGGCTTCAAGGGTTCGCGCAAGTCAACGCCGTTCGCCGCTCAGCTTGCGGCCGAGCAGTGCGCGAAGCTTGCGCAGGAGCACGGGGTCCGCAAGGTGTCCGTGTTCGTCAAGGGTCCCGGCTCCGGCCGTGAGACCGCGATCCGCTCGCTTCAGGCCGCCGGCCTGGAGATCGCGAGCATCCAGGATCGCACCCCTGTCCCGCACAACGGCTGCCGGCAGCGCAAGCGCCGCCGCGTGTAGTTTCGAGAGGACGACCTCTATGGCACGTTACACAGGGGCGGACTGCAGGCAGTGCCGCCGTGAAGGTGAGAAGCTCTTTCTGAAGGGCGATCGCTGCTACACCGACAAGTGTGGCATCGAGAAGCGCCCGTATCCCCCGGGCCAGGCGGGCAAGAAGCGCCCGCGCGACTCGGAGTACCGCGTCCAGCTGCGTGAGAAGCAGAAGGCCAAGCGCATCTACGGTGTCTTGGAGAAGCAGTTCCGGACGTACTACCAGATCGCGACGCGTCAGCCGGGCATCACCGGTGAGAACCTGCTCAGGCTGCTCGAGAGCCGCCTGGACAACGTGGTCTACCGCCTCGGCTTGGCGGCGTCTCGCGATGAGGCCCGTCAGCTGGTGCGCCACGGTCACTTCACCGTGGACGGTCGCCGGGTGGACATCCCGTCGTTCCGCGTCCGTCCGGGCGCGCTGGTCGCTGTGGCCGAGAAGTCCCGCGACCTGACCACGATCAAGGCGGCGCTGATCTCGTCGTCGAAGATCGAGGTCCCCGGCTGGCTCGAGATCGACGTTGAGAAGCTGCAGGGCAAGGTCCTGTCGCTGCCCGCCCGCGAGCAGATCGACGCTCCGCTGCGCGAGCAGCTCATCGTCGAGTTCTACTCCAAGTAATCCCGCCTTGCCAGTCAGGAGGCATGACGCATGACCGAGTTCATGAGGCCGCAGGTGACCGTCGACGAGATCGACGCCCGTACGGCGCGCTATACCGTTGAGCCGCTCGAGCGCGGCTACGGCTACACCCTCGGCAACACGATGCGCCGGGTGCTGCTGTCCTCACTGCAGGGTGCGGCGGCCACCTCGATCCGTATCGAGGGTGTGCAGCATGAGTTCTCCACCGTCGAGGGCGTCCGTGAGGATGTCACCGACGTCGTTCTGAACGTCAAGGGACTGGTCTTCTCCGAGACCGGCATCGGCGAGGGCGACGGCGTCGCCACCCTCGATGCGAGCGGGCCCGGCGTCGTCACCGGCGCCGACCTCAAGGTCCCCGCGGAGTTCGATCTCATCAACCCCGAGCACGTGATCGCGACCCTCGAGAAGGGGGCGCGGCTTGAGATGAGCATCCGCATCGGTGTCTCGCGAGGCTACGTGTCGGCGGACCGCAACAAGCGGCCTGAAGACCCGCTCGGCGTGATCACGATCGACTCGCTGTTCAGCCCGGTGACCCGGTGCACGTACGTCGTCGAGAACACGCGTGTTGGCCAGCGCACCGACTACGACAAGCTTGTGCTCGAGGTGGAGACCAACGGCGCGATGGCGCCGGCGGACGCAGTG
This sequence comes from Aeromicrobium sp., assembly GCA_015351705.1. Lineage (GTDB taxonomy): Bacteria > Actinomycetota > Coriobacteriia > Anaerosomatales > Anaerosomataceae > JADIIM01. The sequence goes on from JADIIM010000025.1 coordinate 10,575, forward strand.
GCGCGCGCGGCTCGTATCGTCGATGAGCACATGCTGCTCTTCCTGGAGCAGGCCGAGAGCGACCTGCCCGAGGACGGCATCTTCGAGACGGTGGCCGACGAGCATGACCGTATGCTTGACACTCCCATCGAGGAGCTGGACCTGTCGGTCCGTTCGTACAACTGCCTGAAGCGCCAGGGCGTGAACAGCATCGGCCAGCTCGCCGAGTGCACCGAGGCGGACCTGCTCAACATCCGCAACTTCGGCGCGAAGTCGATCGAGGAAGTCAAAGACAAGCTCCAGGCCCTGGGCCTGGGTCTCGCAGGCTAGGAGTCGCAGGAGATGAGACACGCGAAGAAGGGGCGCAAGCTCGGCACGGACGCCAGCCACACCACGGCGATGCTCCGTAGCCTGGCGGCAGCTCTTATCGCCAACGAGCGCATCAAGACCACCGAGACGCGCGCCAAGGAGGTGCGCTCCCTCGTGGACCGCATCATCGGGTGGGGCAAGCGCGGTGACGTGCATGCTCGCAGGCTGGCGCTCGCCGAGCTCGGCGACCAGGCGCTGGTCAAGAAGGTGTTCGATGACATCGCGCCGCGGTACGCCGAGCGTGAGGGCGGGTACACCCGCATCCTCAAGCTTGGTCCGCGAAAGGGCGATGCGGCTCCGATGGTCATCATGGAGCTCGTGGACTAGTATCGGCCCGCGAGGGCTGTTGCAGCGGAGGGCCTCGCCAAGCGGGGCCCTCCGTCGCTTCAAGGGAGGCTGCGTGATCGAGTTCCAGGATGTCGGGGTGGTATACGCGGGAAGTGACAGCCCCGCGCTGACAGGCGTCTCGCTGTCAGTCGCCCCGGGCCAGTGGGTTGCGCTTCTGGGCGCCAACGGATCCGGCAAGTCGACGCTCGCCCGGCTGGCGAACGCGCTCATCCTGCCCACGACCGGTGCGGTGCACGTCGATGGCATGGACACCCGTGACGAAAGCGTGGTGTGGGATGTCCGCAGCCGGGTGGGCTTGGTCCAGCAGAGTCCCGAGAACCAGATCGTCGGGACCATCGCGGAGGAGGACGTCGCGTTCGGGCCTGAGAACCTCGGCATACCGACCGCCGAGTTGCGGACCCGCGTCGATGCAGCGCTCTCTGCCGTCGGTCTGGATGGGTTCCAGCGTCGTGAGCCCCATCTGCTCTCCGAGGGCCAGAAGCAGCGCCTTGCGATCGCCGGGGCGCTTGCCATGCGGCCGGCATACCTCGTCCTGGACGAGCCTACGGCGATGCTCGACGGTACCGGCCGGGCGGACGTCCTCGCCATCGTGCGTTCTCTCCGCGCCTCCGGGGTGGGGATCCTTCACATCACGCATCATCTCGCCGATATCGCAAGCGCGGACCGGGCTGCCGTCCTCGATTCGGGCGCGATCGTGTTCGAGGGCACTCCGGCCGACCTCTTCGCCGACCCCGGGCGCGTTCGACGTCTCGGGATCGGCCTGCCGCCCATGACCACGCTCGTGTCCGTTCTCCGTGAGCGTGGACACGCGGTCCCGGCTACCACAGTCGAAGCGGAGTCCCTGGTGGAGTCGCTATGGCCCTCGTAGCGCAGGGAGCCGGCTACGCCTACGCGGCGGACACCCGGTTCCGGGTCGACGCGTTGCGCGAGGTCGACTTCGAGGTCGTTCCGGGCGAGCTCGTGGTCGTGGCCGGCACGACCGGCTCGGGCAAGTCCACGCTGCTGCGGCTGCTTGCCGGTCTTCTCGAGCCGACAGAAGGACTGGTCAGCGTGGACGGCATCGCACCTACACTGCGGGCGGCGCGGGGGAGTGTCGCGCTCGTCTTCCAGAATCCCGAGACGCAGTTCTTCGCGGAGACCGTGCTGGCTGATGTCGCGTTCGGTCCACGCAACCTGGGATCGGCAGACCCGCACGCCGCGGCGAGGGAGGCGCTCACTGCCGTCGGGCTCGATCCAGACGTGTTCGGCCCCCGGTCGCCGTTCACGCTCTCGGGTGGTGAGGCGCGGCGTGTGGCCATAGCCGGCGCGCTGGCCATGAAGGCAGGCTACCTGCTGCTCGACGAGCCGACGGCCGGTCTCGACGCGCGGGGCTGTCGCGATGTCGTCGACGCGGTCGTTGCCGAGCGGGACCGCGCAGGCGTGGTCGTGGTGACGCACGACCCCGAGGACTTCCTGTGCCATGCGGACCGTGTCGTTGCTCTCTCGGCAGGCTCAGTGGTCATCTCGGTCCCGCCGTCCGAACTGACACATCGTCACGCGCAGTACGAGTCCTCCGGGTTGCGGTTGCCCGAGGTCGTCCGAGCGCAGATCCTTGCACGCCAGCGCGGAGCCGCTCTCACGGGGGTCGAGTTCGACCCGCGCGCGGCGGGGGTGCTGCTTGCCGAGTCACTGGGGGCGCCACGATGAGGGTCCCGGTCTCATTCGGCCAGTACGTCCCGGTCGCATCCGCGGTCCACACACTCGACGCCAAGACGAAGATGGGGCTCGTCGCGTCGTTCACTGCGGGGATCTTCCTGGTGGACGGGTTTCCCGGGATGGGCGTCATGGGACTCGTCGTCGTGCTCGCCGTCGCGCTTTCGCGCGTGCCGCCCCGGATCGCGGTCCGTGGTGTTCGCGCGCTCTCGTTCATCCTGACGTTCACCCTGCTCGCGCACGCGCTGCGCTGGAACCCGGCCACCGTCGCGCTCGTCCGGCTCGGCCCGCTCGCCATCGACGGTCCGGGCCTTGCCGAGGGGCTCTTCTTCGCGGTTCGCATCGTGCTCCTGGTGGTCGGGACATCGCTCCTGACGCTCACCACCACCCCGGTGCAGCTCACCGACGGGCTCGAGCGGGTCATGCGACCGCTTGAGATCGTGCGTTTTCCGGCCGGCGAAGTGGCGATGATGCTCACCATCGCGCTTCGGTTCATCCCGACCACGGCGCAGGAAGCAGAGAAGATCATCATCGCCCAGACGGCCCGTGGTGCGCGTTTCGACGAGGGCGGACCGATCCGCCGCGCCCGTGCGTTCGTGCCGGTGCTCGTACCGCTGTTCGTGAACCTCTTCCGCCGCGCCGAGGAACTGGCGCTTGCCATGGAGTCGCGGTGCTATCGTGGTGGGGCGGGCAGGACGCGCTTGAACGTCTCGGCCATGACCGTGACCGACTGGTCCGTGCTCGCCATTGGCACGCTCGTCCTGGTCGGTATCGGCCTGGCGCTCTGAGGGGAGGTCGGATGTCCGGCACCATCGTTCTCACGCTTTCTTACGACGGCAGCGGGTTCGCCGGTTTCGCCCGCCAGCCAGGCCTCCAGACCGTCCAGGGCCGCGTGGAGTCCGCTCTGGAGACCGTGTTCCGTCGACCGGTGGAGACCACAGGTGCGGGGCGCACGGATGCCGGTGTGCACGCGCTCGGCCAGGTGATGAGTTTCTCCGCGAACGGGAACGAGCCGGAGCCGTCCGCACTGCTGCGTTCGCTGAACGCGCTCGTGGGTGGCGGCATCGTGGTGACCGGCGTCCGCCTTGCGGCCGCGGGGTTCAGCGCACGCCACTCGGCGGTCGCCCGGGAATACCGCTACCATCTCGTGCCGGGACCCGTGCCACCGCTGTTCAGCGCGCGCCACGCCTGGTGGGTGAAGGCCACGCTCGATGTCGGGGCGATGCGCGAAGCGGCCAAGCACCTGATAGGGGAGCACGACTTCCGCACGTTTTGCGTCACCGCGTCCGCTGAGGGGCAACGGACCGTGCGCCGCATCGAGCGGATCGACATCACGCCCGAGGTCATCATGGGGGAGCACACGCTCGTGGTCCGTGTCGTGGGCAATGCGTTCCTGCACTCCATGGTCCGTGTCATCGTCGGCAGCCTGATCGAGGTCGGGCGCGGCAAGCGCCCGCCTGGCTGGATGGCCGAGTCGCTCAGGTCACGAGACCGTGCGGCGGCGGGCCAGACAGCGCCGCCGCACGGTCTCGTTCTATGGCATGTCACGTACCCTGATGAGTGCTGGCTCTAGGACGGGGTCCGGTCCCGGTGTCGCCATCTGTCCGGGTATGGATACGCCCGGGGCCGTTTGTTGACACCCAGTGGGGGCGCCGCTAAAGTGTAAGGGTTCGTTTCGAGAGCCCCGTGAACTCGACAAACGACTACGTCCAGCACTGGTATGGAGGAACCGTTGAAGACCTACTACGCCAAGCCCGGCGAGGTGGAACGCGAGTGGCTCGTCGTCGATGCCACCGATATCCCCCTCGGCCGTCTGGCGAGCGAGGTCGCTTCCATTCTCAAAGGGAAGCGCAAGCCGCAGTACACCCCGAACGTCGACACCGGTGACTTCGTCATCGTCGTCAACGCCTCGAAGGTCAAGCTGACCGGCAACAAGCTCGCCACGAAGATGAAGTACCGCCACTCGGGCTATCCCGGTGGCCTGAAGGAGACTCCGATCTCCGAGATGCTCGCCAAGCGTCCGGAGCGGGTCATCGAGATGGCTGTGAAGGGCATGCTGCCCAAGAACACCCTTGGGCGCGCCATGGGCAAGAAGCTCAAGGTGTACGGCGGCTCTGAGCATCCGCATCAGGCCCAGAACCCCCGTCAGATCACGCTGGAGGTCTAGCGAATGGCTGAGAACAAGGCAGTCTACTGGGGCACCGGCCGCCGCAAGACCTCGGTCGCGCGCGTGCGCCTCATCCCCGGTTCGGGGCAGATGGTGGTCAACGGACGTGCGTTCGATGACTACTTCGGCCGCGACGTGCTCAAGGGCTTCGTCGAGCAGCCCTTCAAGGTGACCGAGACCGTCGGTCACTTCGACGTCTTCGCCAACATCAAGGGCGGCGGCATCTCGGGCCAGGCGGGCGCGCTGCGCCACGCCATCGCCCGTGCGCTGCTCGAGGCCGGCGACGACTACCGTGGTGAGCTCAAGCGCGCCGGTCTGCTGCGCCGCGACCCCCGTATGGTCGAGCGCAAGAAGTACGGCCTCAAGAAGGCCCGCAAGCGCCCGCAGTTCTCCAAGCGCTAGGCGCACACGGCCACTGCGGTCTTCTCGCACTGCACAGACAACACGAACGCCCCCTCGGCGGTCTCTACGGAGCAGCCGAGGGGGCGTTCGTTATCTCACACGCGGTCCTGTCAGAGCACGGTCACGCTCTTGGCCAGGTTCCGGGGCTTGTCCACGTCACAACCACGGGCCACCGCGAGGTGATACGCGAACAGCTGCGCTGGCACGCTCGCGAGGATCGGGTAGAGCTCCTCTTGCGAGCGTGGCAGGAAGATCACGTCGTCGGCGACCTTTCCGATCAGGTCGTCGCCTTCGGTGGCCAGCGCGATGACCGGACCCTTGCGCGCGCGGATCATCTCCAGGTTCGCCATCGTCTTGTCGTACATCGAGTCCTGCGGGATGACGAAGACGCACGGGGTCGTCTCCTCGATCAGGGCGATCGGGCCGTGCTTCATCTCTGCCGCCGAATAGCCCTCGGCATGGATGTATGAGATCTCCTTGAGCTTCAGCGCGCCTTCGAGCGCCGTGGGGTAGCTGTAGCCGCGGCCGAGGAAGAAGAAGTCGTCGGCCGACGCGTACTTGAGCGCAAGCTCTCTGATCGCGTCACTCTGTCCGAGGAGCGACTCGATCTGGGCCGGCAGCGCCTCCAGGGCCCGAAGGACCTCGAGCGCTCGGCCCGCCGACAGCATTCGCATCCTGCCGAGGTGGATCGCGAGCAAGGTGAGCGCCACGAGTGTCGCGGTGAACGCCTTGGTCGATGCCACGCCGATCTCAGGACCGGCGTGCATGTAGATGCCGCCGTCCGCTTCACGTGCGATCGTGCTGCCGACCACGTTGACGATGGCGAGCGCCTTGTGGCCGCGGCGCTGTGCCTCTCTGAGCGCCATGAGGGTATCGGCAGTCTCGCCCGACTGGGATATCACGAGCACGAGCGTGTCGCGTCGGACCGGCGTCATGCGGTAGCAGAACTCGTGAGCGAACTCCACCTCGACCGGCACGTGCGCGAGCCCCTCGATCAGGTACTCGCCGATCAGAGCCGCGTGCCAGCTGGTCCCGCTGGCGGCGATGATGATGCGCTGGACCCCACGGAGCTCGGCGGGCGTCATGTTGAGGCCCCCGAAGCGCGCGGTGGCGCCCTCCTGGTCGATCCTCCCGCGCAGGGCGTTCTCCACGGTGCGGGGCTGCTCGTGGATCTCCTTCAGCATGAAGTGTTCGAACTCGCCGCGCTGGGAGTCCTCGGCGTCGAACTCGAGTTTGCTGATCTGCACCGTGGCCGTGTCAGTGCCGAGGTTGACCACGTCGAATCGCTCGGCGGTCATCGTGACGACGTCGTAGTCGTTCAGGAACACCACCTCGCGGGTGTGGGCCACGATCGCGTTGGCATCGCTCGTGAGGAAGTTCTCGTCGTGGCCGATGCCGACGATGAGGGGCGAACCACGCCGCGCGCCCACCATCACGCCCGGCGCCTCGGTGCTCACGACCGCCAGCCCGTACGTGCCGATCACCTCGCGCAGCGCGCCGGAGACCGCGCGCGTGAGCGCGCCAGCGCGGTCCGGTTCGTCCTGGTACTTCTCGTAATGCTCGCCGATGAGATGGGCGAGCACTTCGGTGTCCGTGCTCGACTGGAACGTGTGTCCGGCAGCCAGGAGCCGTTCGCGCATCTGCTCGTAGTTCTCGATCACCCCGTTGTGGACCACGGCGATCCGACCGGACGCGTCCAGATGCGGGTGTGAGTTCTCGTCCGATGGTGCGCCGTGTGTGGCCCAGCGGGTGTGGGCGATCCCCATCGTCCCCTGCACGGGATCGGCGGCGAGCTCTCGTGCGATGCCTTCGTCGATCTTGCCGGTCTTCTTACGCACGCCGAGTTCGGCGCGGTCGAGCACCGCCACGCCCGCGCTGTCGTAACCGCGGTACTCCAGCCGGCGGAGGCCGTCCAGCAGGATGGGGGCGGCCTGCTTTCCGCCGACGTATCCTATGATCCCGCACATGATGTCATCCGTTCCTGTCCCGGGGGTCGGTCAAGGGCGCTGAGCCCATGCGTCGATAGCACGGGCGCGACGCCCAGGTCACTCGGCCTGGCGCTTGTCCACGATCTCATAGCCTCGGGCCTCGACTTCGTCTCTGCGCGCGAGAAGCCCGGCCGCCGCGGCCTCGTCAAGAACGTAGACGAGATCGCCGCCTCGCGCCACGTAGTCCTGTCCGTAGCTGATCGGCACGTCGGGGGTGACATCGCCGAGCACGGACTCGGCGACCGGTCCCGTCTTCCTGCTGCCGTTGGCGACGAGCACGACTGAGCGTGCCTGGTAGACGAGCTCGGCGCCCATGGAGATCGCATAACGCGGACTGTCCTCCACCGAGTCGAAGTGTCCGTCTGCCACGGCGTTGCCCACCGTGCTGTCATCGAGCTTCACGAGGAGCATGCGATTGTCCTTGAAGGGGATGCCACTCTCGTGGAACGCGACGTGACCGCGTCCTCCGACGCCGACGATATGCAGGGCGATGCCTCCCGAGCGGGCGATCTTCGCCTCGTAGGCGTCCAGCACGTCACGCTTGATCCGTCCGAGAGTACCGTTCGCATTATCACGGATGACGATCGCCTTGCCCTGGTCCGTCCCCTGCATCTCGTAGGCGGTCGTGTCGCGCTCGAGTGCCTCGACGAGGTCGTCCTGCTCGATGAGCGTCCCCCACGGCACGCTGGTCTCGGCAAGCGGTCGGTCGAGCAGACCGAAGAGCTCGCGGACCATGAAGTAGCTGTACGACTCCGGATGAAGAGCGCGCTGCTGGGCGTTCTCGCCCGGGAGCCCTACGTACTCGTCGAGGTTGAAGCTACGAACGCGCGACGGGTCGATCATGCCGCCGTTGAACGCGGCTGCAAGGTGTTTGTACAGCCCGGTGGGCGAGTTGCCGGTGGCCAGGCCGAGCACGTATTCGTCACTCCCGGCCTGCCGCGCGGCGATGTCGGCGATCACGATGTCGGCCGCGATGCGGCTCATCTGCTCGAAGTCCCGCGTGACGATGATCTTGAAGGTCATGCGCGCTCCTTAGCCGATCGCGTCTTTGACGACGTCGGCCAGCCGTGTGGCGTACATCTCGGTCGCCTCGACCGTCGGTCCCTCGACCATCACGCGGCACATGTTCTGTGTCCCCGAGTACCTGACCAGCACTCGTCCTTCGTCGCCGAGTTCGGATTCCACCTGCGCGATCGCCTCGGTGATCGCCGGCACGGAGTCGATGGGCGGCTTGCTGGCGACGTCCACGTTGATGAGCTTCTGCGGGAAGACGTCCATGAGCCGTGCGAGCTCGGAGAGTGGCTTTCCGGCCTTCAGCATGGCCGAGAGAAGCTGCAGCGCGGTAAGGATCCCGTCTCCGGTGGTGTGATGGTCGAGGAAGATCACATGACCGGACTCCTCGCCGCCGAGCACCGCGCCGAGGCGCTGCATGTCCTCGCGGACGTAGCGGTCACCCACCTTGGCGGCGTGGTTCTTGAAGCCGTACCTGCGCGCCGCCACCGAGAGCCCCATATTGCTCATGACCGTCGAGACCAGCAGGTCGTTGGTCAACGCGCCCTCGTCCTTGAGCATCTTGGCGCAGATCACCAGGATCTGGTCACCGGTGATCTCGACGCCATTCTCGTCTACCGCGATGAGCCGGTCACCATCGCCGTCGAAGGCGAGTCCCACGGCAGCACCGGTCTCGACGACCGCCTTTCGGAGGTCCTCGGTATGCTGCGACCCGCAGTTCTCGTTGATGTTGAGCCCGTCGGGCTCGTTGTGGATCACAGTCACGTCGGCACCCAGTTCGGTGAAGGCCTCCGGGGCGACCCGATACGTGGCACCGTTGGCGGTGTCGAGCACGATCTTCATGCCCTCAAGCGAGAGCTTGCGCGGGAACGTGTTCTTCAGGAACACGATGTACCGGCCGGTCGCGTCGTCGAGCCGGAACGCCCTGCCCATCTCATGCGGCGGCGGGACCATCTCGGGAAGCGAACCGCCGAGGATCAGGTCCTCGATGGCCGCCTCCTGCTCGTCAGAGAGCTTCAGGCCAGCGCCGGAGAAGACCTTGATGCCGTTGTCCTGGAACGGGTTGTGCGACGCTGAGATCACGATGCCCGCATCCGCGCGCATGCTCTCGGTGATATAGGCGATGCCCGGTGTGGGGAGCACGCCCACGAGGTACGGCACACCGCCCATCGATGTCACGCCCGACTCGAGTGCGCCTTCCAGCATGTATCCCGAGAGGCGGGTGTCCTTGCCGATGATCACCCGTGTGGTGTGATGCGAGCGCTTCAGTACGCGCGTGACGGCCTGCCCCACGGCGAACGCGGTCGTCGCGTCCATCGGGTAGCGGTTGGCCTCGCCTCTGATCCCGTCGGTGCCGAACAAGGTGCCCATGTCTGCTCCTTCTCGATGTGGACCGTCCGTGTCAGTCGAACAGATCCATGGTGCCCAGCAGTCCGTCCGCCTCCCGGCACAGCGAGTCGACGATGCGCTGGAGCCACTGTACTCCCTGCTCCCGCACCTGAGGTGGGAGCCCTTGTATCGTTTCCGTGTAGTTGCCGGGGCCCGCCGCACGTGCCGAGTGGACCGCGGTGATGAACGCATCGTCATCGGGGACGGCCGTCCCGTCCGAGAACAGCCCGCAGATCTCGCCGACGTGCTCGCAGAACGCACGTGCAGGCGCTGTCGCGGGTGAGACCTTGGCCGCCATGGCCATGAGTCGCTTAGTCCGCTCCGACCGCGCCGATGCGAGAACGTCGAGGGCTCCCTCGTAGACGAGAGAGCCCAGGTCCTGCTCGGCGAAGAATGGCGCCCTGATCGTCTCGTACCAGCGCTGGAGCGCCACGAGGTTGGCGAGGTAGACGACGTTGTTGCGGACCACGCGCACGAGGTTGCGGTAGGCGTGAGGGGAGCGAGCCCGCTCGAACTCGGGCATCGGCGCCGCCACCAGGCGCTCGTCGGCGAGCACGTCGGCGCGGAGCACGGAGCCTGCCGCGATCACGACTCCGAAGCCGGTGCGCACCGGTCCCACCGCGCCGCCCTGGCCTCCGAGGAAGATCGGCGGCCGGTCGAGCATCACGCCGCGCGGGACGTCGCCGAACAGCGAGGCGGTTGTCTTGTCGCCGTCCGGAGTGTAGTTGAAGTGGATGTAGGAGCTGCCCACCTCGCTGTGGTCCTTGCGGCTCGTGCCGCCGGCCATAAGGCAGTCGCAGAAGTTGATCAGGCTACCGAGGGTCACGAACGGGAACAGGATGGTCTGCTTGAGCCCCACGCAGTGCGCCCCGTTGGCCTCCTCCTCGAGCAGGCATCCCTCGCGCACCTGCGCGCCGAGGCCCATGTTCGCTTTCTCGAGGAAGACCGAGCGCTTGAAGTAGCCGCCTTTGAGATCCACGCCCGGCCCCAACCGGCAGTCGTCGAGGACGACCGGTCCCTCGGCGCCGAGCGTGCATCCCGCCGAGATGGCCGTTCGCGAGCCATGGATGCGGCAGCCCGGATGCACCGTCACCCCGTCACCGGAGATGCGATCCACGTCCACGTCGTCAGCGATGTCCAGGCTCAGGGGGTTCGGTATGGCTACTCCCTTGTCCAGGAGCCGCACCACCTTGTCGTATCCGCGCGGCTTGAGATCCACCGGTACCTCCTCACGGGCGGGTGCGTCTGTGGTACCCGCATGACGACACGGTACCGACGCGCCTCGGGGTCGCGCAAGAGTCGCGCAGCGTGTGCGTGCTGTCAAGCGCACGTTCGCACCGATAGGGGCACCGTGCATCTTCCGCCAGCTGACGCTGCCGTGTAAGGTTGTGCCCGTGTCCGTACGGCCGCTCACACCGGAGTCGATCATGTCGGCTGAACACCCTCACGTCGCCGGACTCGGCGTCGACATCGTGGAGATCGCGCGCATGCGTGACGTGCTCGCGCGCCGCCCGCGCCTGAAGGAGCGTCTGTTCTCGGAAGAAGAGCGCGCGTACTGCGAAGCGCGCAACAAGCCCGACATCCACTATGCGATGCGCTTCGCTGCCAAAGAGGCGGTGCTCAAGGCGCTCGGCACCGGCTTCTCCGGTATGCGCTTCCGTGACGTTGAGGTCGTCCGCGACCAGAGCGGCAGACCCACGCCGCGCCTGTCGGGTCGCGCTGCCGAGGTCGCCGAGGCGGCGGGCGTTGTGGAGATGCACCTGTCACTCTCCTTCACGCACACGACGGCGGTCGCCTCGGCGGTCGCGGTCACCGAGGGGATGCGGCCGCGCAGCGAGCCCGAGCCCGAGACGCCGCAACAGCAGCTCGCCGCTTCGTTCAAGAGCGCGCGTGCGCTGCTCGACGAGGTGGGGAACGAAGAGGGGTGACACCGGCTGCTTCGTGCCGTCGCATCTCGCGCGCCGTGCCGGGGGACCTCGTGGTGAAAGGGGACGCGATGCGGTACGCGCTCACCGCCGAAGCGATGCGCGCCGCCGAGGATGCGGCGGTCGCAAACGGCGCCACGACAATCACCGAGCTGATGGAGCGCGCGGGGGCCGCGCTCGCATCCGAGATCGGACAGCGCTGGCCGACAGGCACGATCGTCGTCGTGTGTGGCCCGGGCAACAACGGCGGCGACGGCTGGGTCGCCGCCCGTCTGCTTGAGGAGGCGGGCCGACAGGTCGAGGTGCTCGCGATCCGCGAGCCTGACGAGCTTCGCGCGGAGGCCGCACGGGCCGCCGCCTCCGCAATCGCCGCCGGCGTCCGGTGGCACGGCGTCTCATCTGTGCCCGCCGTCGTCGAGACGACGCTGGCGAAGGCCGTGGTCGTCGTTGACGCGGTGTTCGGGTTCGGATTCCGTGGCCCGGCGCGCGACACGTGCGCGCGCGTTCTCAAGGCGATCGATGCGTGCGAGGCGCCGGTCCTGTCGGCCGACGTCCCGTCCGGTGTCGACTCGGACACCGGTGCGGTGACAGCTCCGGCGGTGCATGCCGATCTGACCGTGACGTTCAACGCCCTGAAGCCGGGCCTCTTGGTCTTCCCCGGCGAGGGTCACGCCGGTGAGGTGGTGGTAGCCGATCTCGGGATCGACGCGACGCTGCTTCAGCGCCCCGATGCGGTGATGGTCCCTGAGTCGGCGGACCTGGCCGGTCTGCTTCCGCGTCCGCTGCCTGAGGACCATAAGGGTTCGCGCGGGCGGGTCGCGATCGTGGCCGGGTCGGCGGAGTATCCGGGCGCCGCGGTCCTGGCGGCGCGCGGCGCCTTGCGCATGGGCGCGGGCTACGTCTTCCTCGTCGTTCCCGACGCGATCGCCGATATCGCTCGTTCCGCGCTGCCGAGCGCCATCGTGCGCGCCGTGCCCTCGGGGCCCGACGGCTGCCTGGGGTCCGCCGATGCCGTGCTCGCGGCGGTAGCGGACGCTGACGCGGTGGTCGCGGGCCCCGGACTCGGTCGCACGCCTGCCGTGGGGGCCACCGTGCGCGCGCTCGTGGCGGGATTGAGCGCCCCGCTCCTGCTCGACGCCGATGCGCTGAACGCCCTCTCGGGCGATCGTGCGATGCTGGACGGCCGTCCGGGCCCCACGCTGCTCACGCCACATCCGGGCGAGATGGCGCGTCTCCTCGGCGTCGATATCGACGAGGTGCATGCGGACCGGCTCGGGGCGTCGCACCGGGCGGCCACCCACGGCGTCACATGTCTGCTCAAGGGGCCGCGCACCGTCGTGGCGGATGCCGACAGGCGTGCGCTCGTGACCACCGGAGGTCCCGAGCTCGCGCGCGCCGGCACCGGCGACGTCCTCTCGGGCATCTGCGGCACCCTGCTCGCTCAGGGCCTGGGACCGTTCGACGCCGGCCTACTCGGCGCCTTCGTGCACGGCATGGCTGGCGAGCATGCTGCCACGCGGCTCACGTCCACGTGCGTCACGTCGTCGGACATCCCCGAGCATCTGCCGGACGCGATCAGATCTCTTCTCGGCGGGAACGAGTGAGCGCCAGGGTGCGGCGATGTGCGCCTTGAGAGGGTAGAATCGAAGACACCGGCGGTCGCACGGGCCGCCGACCCGAGACCACACGGAGGCACCATGGCCGAGTTCACTGCACGCGATATCATGACGCCCGACCCGGTGACGGTGGAGCGCGGGCTGTCGGTCACGGAGGCCGCACGCCTGATGGTCGATCGCAGGATCGGTGCCCTTCCGGTGCTCGAGGAGGGCGCGCTTGTCGGCATCGTCACCGAGGGCGACCTTATCATGCGGGACGTCAAGGTCGAGTTCCCTACCTACCTTCACCTGCTTGACGGCTTCATCATGTACCCGCCCGCCACTGCGCGGTTCGAGAGCGAGCTCAAGAAGGCCGTCGGCGCCACGGTGGCCGACGTCATGTCCGCTGACCCGGTGACCGTACAGGCCGACACCCCCGTGGCCGACGTGGCCACGCTCATGGTCGATCGGGATGTGAGTCGCGTCCCCGTCCTCGAGGGCGACGCCCTCGTCGGGATCGTCAGCAAGTCGGACATCGTGCGCTCGCTCATCCTCGAAGGGTAGCGGGGTGCGCCTCCGTAACGCCTGGGTCGAGATCGACGAGAGGGCGATCGCGCACAACGTGCGCACGCTCAAGTCGCTTACAGCCGCCGGAACGCGCTTCATGGCGGTCGTCAAGGCCGACGGCTACGGCCACGGAGCGGAGCTTGCGGCCCGCACCGCACTCGCGGCGGGCGCGGACCGTCTCGGCGTCGCCACGGTCGATGAGGCGATCGCCCTGCGCGAAGCGGGGGTCACCAGCCCCATCCACCTGCTTGCCGAGCCACCGGCCGACACCGCCTCGGCGGTCGTCGAGCACGGCATCATCCCTGCTGTCACCACGATGACCTTCGCCCGGGCCCTCGCCGGGGCTGTGGCGAGTGCCGGGACCGCGGTGCCGTACCACCTGAAGATCGACTCCGGCATGAACCGCATCGGCTTCCGCGCCGAGGAGGTCGTCGAGGCGACACGCGAGGTCCGGGCGATGGCCGGGCTGCGTCTGGAGGGAGTGTTCACGCACTTTGCCACGGCGGACATGCCGGGGGACTGGGAGTTCGATCGGCAGGTGCAGCGGTTCGAGCGCGCGCTCGAGGACCTGCGTGACGACGGGACCCGGCCCGCGATCGTGCATGCCGCGAACAGCGCCGCCACCATCCTGCACGCCGAGACGCATCGGGACATGGTGCGCTGCGGGATCGCGATGTACGGCCTGCACCCTGCATCGTCGACGTATGGTCTCGTGGAGCTACGGCCCGCGATGAGTGTGAAGGCGCGCGTGTCGTACGTGAAGCGGATCGGGCTTGGCGAGGGAGTGAGCTACGGCTTCGTGTGGCATGCTGCGGGCCCGACGACCATCGCGACGGTGCCGCTCGGCTACGGCGATGGACTCCACCGGCTACTGTCAGGCCGGATCGAGGTGCTGATCGGCGGACGACGATGCCGACAGGTCGGGCGGATATGCATGGATCAGTTCATGGTCGAGGTGCCGCCTGGTCTGACGGTACAGCAGGGCGATGAGGTCGTTCTTGTCGGCGCCCAGGGTGCCGAGCGTATCGAGATGGACGAACTGGCGTCGCACGCTGAGACCATCAACTACGAGCTCGCCTGCGCTTTCGCGCTGCGTCTTCGCCGGCGCAGCTGAGCCCCCGCGGAGATTCTTGGGGGAATCTAGCAGGAGTTCACATCCGTTCTGGCGAACAACCTCTCTGACGGGAACGCTGCGCGCTCCCGCCTGTGTGTAGCGGGGTACTCCGCAGGGCGCTTACCCGGTACGACGCGCCTTTCCACCACACGCCGAGCACGTACGCATCGTCTGAGGGAGAGTGTCCATGGACGACAAGGTGCTGGAGGAGATCCGGTTCCATCAGGACGTCGTGACCAAAGACGCCAACTCGCCGCTGTTCCAGATCCGCGAGAAGGAGATGGAGATCTCGGGGCGGGTGCTTGCCGCCCGGCAGCAGGCCGACAAGGTCGTGAGCGACGCCCGGACCAAGGCCGCTTCGATCATCGCCGGTGCGGGCAGTGATGCCGAGCGTCTTGCCAAGGAGCGCATCTCGACCATCGAGGCGGAGACCGCTGCCACGATCGAGTCGATCGGGCAAGATGGCGCCGTGGAGGTCGAGGCGCTCAAGAAGACGCTCGTTGAACGGCAAGGCGACGCTGCCGAGTTCGTGGTGAAGCTCGTGACCGCTGTCTAGGTCTCACACCGGTTCTGCAGCCCGGAGTAACGGGGGGAGGTTTCGCGCATGTTGGTCCCAATGGCCAAGGTCGAGTTGATCGGGCCGAAGAATCGCTTCTTCGACGTGGTCAGTCTCCTCCATGAGATCGGTACGCTGCACATCGAGGACCTCACGAAGAAGATCGAAGCTGGTGAGGTCCCGCTTGAGCAGATGGATCTTGTGGAGAACCAGCTCGCGGAGAAGGAGCGGATGGAGGACCTCCTGATCCGCCTGCGGTCGATCATCAAGGCACTGCACCTGCCGGCCGAGGAGGTCGACGAGGCCCAGCGGCAGAAGCAGTACCTGGACCTGTGGCAGCTGGACAGCAAGGAGCTCGCTGCGCAGGTCACCGACACCATCGAGCAGGTCGAGGACAAGACCTCGAGTCTGGCGCAAGCACAGTCGTCGATGGAGGCCGAACTCGCTCTTCTGGCGAGGTACGAGCCGATCCTGCAGAAGATCCAGCCTCTCGCCAAGCAGATCGTCACGACGGGCGCCTATGATTCCGTGGCCCTTCTCGTGGAGCGCCGATACAAGGGTGCTCTTGAGATGCTCAAGAAGGAGCTCGACGAGATCACCAAGAACCAGTGTGAGATCGTCTCGACCGACGTGGACGAAGACACCACAGCGGTCATCGTGGTGTTCGCGAAGAAGTACTCCGAGTCGGTCCACAAGTTCCTCGCAATGGAGAACGTCAACCAGATCCGACTCCCCTCGGAATTCCAGGACATGCCGTTCGATGTCGCCTATGACGAGCTCCGGCAGCGCAGGGTCGACCTTCCGACACAGCTCGAGCAGGTCAAGGCCGAGCTCTCCGAGATGTCGACGCTCTGGTACACGAAACTCACCACCATCCGCGACGTCCTGGTGGACAAGATCGACGAGATCAGTGCCATCCCGAAGTTCGGCCAGACCGAGTATGCGTTCGTGATCACCGGTTGGCTCCCGGTCGAGGCGGTCAAGGGCTTCCGGCGCACGATCATCGAGAACTTCAGCACCGACGTCATCGTGAACCAGCTCGAGATCGACGAGCACGAGTACGACGAGACGCCGGTCGCCATGAAGAACCCGAAGTGGGCCGAGCCGGCATCGTTCGCCATGAGCTACCTCATGGGCGGCAAGCCGAAGTACGGCACGATCGACCCGTCGATCATCTGGGCGATCAGCTACCCGCTCATCTTCGGAATGATCGTCGGCGACATCGGCTACGGCGTCGTGATGCTCGCGATCATCCTGTGGCTGCGCTTCAAGTACAAGGAAACGCCTGCAGTGCAGGTTGCCACCGGCCTCCTCGGGCCTGCGGCGACCGCGGCGATCATGTTCGGGTTCTTCTACGGAGAGTTCTTCGGTGGGACCCTGTACGACGCCAGCCATCACTTCATCTTCCCGACGCTGAACATCCTCGGGTTCGAGTTGCCATACAACCGGGAGCATGTGGTCCAGCCGCTGATGATCATGGCCCTCGGCCTCGGCGTGATCCAGATCCTCTTCGGATTGATCCTGGGTGTGATCAACGCGGTCAAGACGAAGCACATGAAGCACGCCTTCATCAAGACGGGCCTCGCTGGCTTCATCCTGGGCGCTCTCATCCTGCTCGCCGCGATGATGCTGCTCAGCGAGACGGTGGCCCCGGTGGTGCAGATCATCGGAGCCGTGGTGATGACTGTCGGCATCCTCGCGGTGCTGCGGTGGGGCGGGATCATGGGCTTCATCGAGACCCTGGAGTCCGTGTCCCACATCGCAAGCTACATCCGAATCATGGCCGTCGGCCTTTCCGACGCCATCTTCGCCACTGCCATCAACAGGATGGCGGCGAACGACATGATCCCGTTCCCCGTCGCCGTCGTGCTGCTCTTGGTCTTCCACGCACTCCACCTGGTGATCGCGATCTTCACGCCCACCATCCATGCACTACGTCTCAACTTCCTGGAGTTCGGCGGGAAGTACTACGAGGCGAGCACGTCTGAGTACGAGCCGTTCCACAAAACCGGAGGTGAAAAGCGCGCATGATCAAGAACAAGCTCGCAAAGGTGGCGTTCGGGAGTACCTTCCTTGCCACCGTGGCGGTCCCGGCGATAGCGCTCGCCGCTGAAAGCAGCGGGGCCGCGCCCGACTGGCGTGCCGAAGTCGCCCGCTACTCGGCCGCAGGTCTGTCCATGTGTGTCGCGGCGATCAGCGCCGGCTACGCGCAGGCCAAGATCGGTGCTGCTGGTGCTGGCACGCTGGCCGAGCGTCCTGAGGCCGGTACGAACCTGATCGTTCTCCAGGCCCTGCCGGAGATCATCGTCCTGCTCGGCTTCGTCATCGCGTTCATGATCGGTACTGCCTAGCAGTCGGACCGGTTGAGGACCGCACGCAAGGGAGGACGACTGACGCATGGCGATCGAGGATATCTTCAGAGCGCTCGAAGAGCAGGCAGATGCCGAGGTGAGCGAGATACTTCGCGTGGCGCAGGTTCAGGCCGATGCGATGGTGCAGGAGGCCACTGACGAGGCTGCGCGTATCACCGAGGCGCGTGTCGCTGCGGCCGAGGAGTCTGTGCGCATCAAATCGGCCAAGGCCGTCAACGCTGCGCGCCTGCAGGTCCGACGCGACCTCGCCGCCGTGCGCGACGAAGCCGTCGACCGTGTCTTCGCCGAGGCCGCGGGGAAGCTTGCAGCGCTGCGAGGGACCGATGAGTACGAGCCGGTCTTCGCGAAGCTGCTTTCGGAAGCGACG
This sequence comes from Aeromicrobium sp., assembly GCA_015351705.1. Lineage (GTDB taxonomy): Bacteria > Actinomycetota > Coriobacteriia > Anaerosomatales > Anaerosomataceae > JADIIM01. The sequence goes on from JADIIM010000025.1 coordinate 28,416, forward strand.
GCGGGTGCCGAGGGCTCCTGCGAGGTCCAGGTTGCTCCGGATGATGCTGATCTCGCGCAGAAGATCGTCGCCACTATGGGTCTTGAAGGCTCGGTGTCGCCGACGCTCGAAACCATCGGCGGTGTCGTCGTCGCATACGAAGACGGCCGCATCGTACGGCGGAACACGTTCGAAAGCCGGCTCGATAAGGTGCGCGGGCTCGCGCAGGCGAAGGTTGCAGGGGTCCTGAGTCGATGAGCGCCGAGACCGCCACCCGCACAGCACGCTATGCCCCCACGGGCAGGGATTACGGATACACGAACGCGCGTGTCCGCGGCATGCGGTCACGCCTGCTCAAGCAGGCGTTCTTCGATGACCTCATGAGTTCCGCGGATATCGGCGCCGTGATCCAGAAGGTCCTGCAGACGGAGTACGGTCCTGAGCTTGAGGACCGGATCCTGCACGGGCGTACGGCGACGCAGGTGGATGAGGCGCTCAAAGACAACATGGTCGGCACCTTCCGGAAGGTGATGAGCGTGTCCAACGACGAGGGGCGTCGGCTGTTGACGACGCTGCTCGGGCGGTGGGACCTGTTCAACGTGAAGACCATCATCCGTGGCATCCACATGCATCTGGACCATGCGGTCATCACTGACAGTCTCATCACTGTCGGCCAGCTGAGCCAGGTGGATGCCGATGAGCTTGCGCGGCAGAGCACGGTCCAGGGCGTGGTGGACACGCTCGCAACGTGGCGGCTTCCGTTCGCGGTGCCGCTCAGGGAGGCGCTTCCCGAGTACCTTGAGTCCGAGGACCTCTCGATCCTCGAGTTGGCGCTCGATCGGTACTACTACGACTGGGCCGCCAAGAAGCTGAAGGGCCGCCGGGAGAACGTCAGGCTCGCGCGGGCGTTCCTCGGCACGCAGGTGGACACCATCAACCTGTTGACGTGCCTTCGGCTGTTGAACTCCGACCTTCCCGCGGAAGACGCTCTCAGGTTCTTCCTGCCGGGCGGTGTCAGGGTGACGGAGGGGTTGTTCATCGAGCTCGCCGGCATGTCTGATGTCGATGAGGTGTTCCAGCGACTCAAGCGGACCCCGTTCGGTGCTCCGCTCGAGGAAGTGGCCATCGCGTACATCGAGAAGGGGTCCGTGTCTGTGTTCGAGCGTGCCCTGGAGGACTACCTGTTCCGGCGTGCGTTCGCGACGAGCAAGGGCGATCCCCTGGGCATCGGCATCTCGATCAGCTACCTGTGGGCCAAGGCCAACGAGGTCACGAACCTCCGAATCGTCGTCAAGGGCATCTCGGTCGGCATGCCGGTCGAGCGGATGAGGGAGGAGCTCATCATTGTATAAGCTCATCGTCCTCACCGACCCGGACACGGCAGACGGTTTCGGGCTCGCCGGAGTCGATGTGGTCGTGGCTGAGTCGCCGGATGACGCGCGACGCAAGCTGAGCTCACTGATCGACGACGACGAGAGCGGCATCGTGGCGGTGAACGAGGCGTTCATGGCAGACATCGATGAGCGCACGCAACAGAAGATCAACCAGACCTACCGGCCTATCGTGATCTCGCTGCCCATACGCGAGAAGCTGGCCACAGAAGAGGACCACCGGGCGTATCTATCGCGCCTGATCAGACGGGCAATCGGATTCGACATTACGCTGAGGCGAGGCTGATGATTGTCGGAACACTCTCAAAGATCACCGGTCCTGTCGTCGTCGCTGACGGCATGACGGGGACCAAGATGTACGACGTCGTCCGGGTCGGCGAAGCCGGCCTCATGGGCGAGGTCATCAGGCTCGAAGGCGCACTCGCCACGATCCAGGTATACGAGGACACCTCGGGCCTGAAGATCGGCGAGCCCGTCGAGTCGACCGCGGGGCCGTTGATGCTCGAGCTCGGCCCCGGGCTGCTGTCGTCGATCTACGACGGCATCCAGCGCCCGCTGCCGGTCATCGCCGATGACTCAGGCAGCGACTTCATCGCACGCGGCACGGTGGCAAGTGCGCTCGACCGGAAGCGGCTGTGGGAGTTCACCCCGGTCGCCGAGGTCGGGCAGTCTGTCGAGGGCGGCGACGTGCTGGGCACGACACCCGAGGGGGCGACGGTCCTCCATCGAGTGATGGTCCCACCGAACGTGAAGGGCGTCATCGCCAAGGTCGCGGCCGCCGGCTCGTACACGGTCGACGAGGTCGTCGCGGTCCTCGAGGACGGCACCGAGATCAAGATGAGCCAGCAGTGGCCGGTGCGTTACGGGCGGCCCTACAAGCGCAAGCTGGACCCCGACACCCCGTTCATGACGGGTATGCGCATCCTCGACACGTTCTTCCCGGTCGCCCTCGGCGGAAACGCCATCATCCCGGGCGGTTTCGGGACCGGCAAGACGGTCACGCAGCAGTCGCTCGCGAAGTGGGCTGACGTCGACATCATCGTCTACGTCGGTTGCGGCGAGCGCGGCAACGAGATGACCGAGGTGCTTGCCGAGTTCCCCGAACTCGAGGACCCGCGCACAGGTGAGAAGCTGATGGACCGCACCGTCCTCGTGGCCAACACCTCGAACATGCCTGTGGCAGCCCGCGAGGCCTCGATCTACACGGGCGTCACGCTGGCCGAGTACTACCGCGACATGGGCTACAACGTCGCGATGATGGCCGACTCCACCTCTCGCTGGGGAGAGGCGCTGCGCGAGGTCTCCGGCCGTCTCGAGGAGATGCCCGGCGAGGAGGGCTACCCGGCCTATCTCGCCACGCGTCTCGCAAGCTTCTACGAGCGCTCCGGTCGCGTCGAGGCGCTGGGCGACGAGCCGCGCGTCGGTTCGGTCACGATGGTCGGCGCGGTCTCACCTCCGGGCGGCGACATGTCCGAACCGATGACGCAGAACTCGCTGCGCGTCACCGGCGCGTTCTGGGCGCTCGATACGTCGCTTGCGCATCGCCGGCACTTCCCGGCCATCTCCTGGACGAAGTCGTACACGCTCTATCTCGGCCAGGTGCAGAGCTGGTTCGAGGCCGAGGTCGCCGATGACTGGCGTCAGGTGCGCGAGCGGGCGATGTTCATCCTGCAGAAGGAGACCGAGCTGCAGGAGATCGTGCAGCTCGTCGGCCCGGATGCACTGCCCGAGACGGAGAAGATCATCCTCGAGGTCGCGCGCATGATCCGCGAGGACTTCCTCCAGCAGTTCGCGTTCGATGCGATCGACGCGTACTGTCCGCCGCAGAAGGCCTACTGGATATTGAGGACGATCCTTGCGTTCAACGATGGCGCGACGCAGGCCCTCTCCCGCGGCGTCTCGCTCCGGCAGGTGCTCCAACTGCCCCTGCGGGACGAGATCGCCACACTGAAGACCACCGCTCACGACGAGGCGCTCGAACGCATGCCTCAGCTCGTTCACGAGATCGGTGAGCAGATCTCCGGAATCGAGGTGCTGTAGATGACCACGGAGGCGACACTCGACCGCTCACTGCTTTCCACCGAGTATCGGACGCTGACGTATGTAACCGGTCCGCTGGTCTTCGTGGAGAACGTGCACGACGTCGCATACAACGAGATGGTCGCCGTCATCATGCCTGACGGCAACGAGCGCAGCGGCCAGGTTCTCGAGGTCGCGGGCTCGACCGCGGTCATCCAGGTCTTCGAGGGCACGCAGGGCATCGACGTCGATGTCACCCGTGTCCGCTTCCTCGAGGAGGTCGCGAAGATCGACGTGGCGCCCGAGCTGCTCGGCCGTATCCTGAACGGCACGGGACGCCCGATCGACGGCGGCGCACCCATCATCCCTGAGCAGCGGCTCGACATCACGGGCTCGCCGATCAACCCGTACCGTCGTGCGCAGCCGGCCGACTTCATCGAGACGGGCATCTCGGCCATCGACGGCCTGAACACGCTCGTCCGTGGTCAGAAGCTGCCGATCTTCTCTGGCTCGGGCCTTCCGGCCAACGAGCTTGCCGCGCAGATCATCCGCCAGGCGCGGGTCAAGTCGGGCGAGGAGTTCGCCATCGTGTTCGGAGCGATGGGCATCACGCACCGGGAAGCGGCCTACTTCATGCAGCAGTTCGAGACGACAGGCGCCCTCGAGCGCGTCGTCTTCTTCCTGAACCTTGCCGACGACCCCACTGTCGAGCGTCTACTCACCCCGAAGTGCGCTCTCACCGTGGCCGAGTACCTCGCATTCGAGAAGGACCTTCAGGTCCTGGTCATCCTCTCGGACATGACGAACTACTGCGAGGCGCTGCGCGAGGTCTCCACCGCTCGCGAAGAGGTGCCGGGCCGCCGTGGCTATCCCGGCTACATGTACACCGACCTCTCGACGATCTACGAGCGTGCGGGGCGCATCAAGGGCCAGAAGGGCTCGGTAACGCAGTTGCCGATCCTGACGATGCCCGACGACGACATCACGCATCCCATCCCGGACCTCACCGGGTACATCACCGAGGGCCAGATCGTGCTCTCGCGGCACCTGCACCGCCGCGGCGTGTTCCCGCCGATCGACGTGCTGCCGTGCCTGTCACGACTGATGAACCTGGGCATCGGTGATCAGAAGACGCGTGACGACCACCGCGCTGTGGCCAACCAGCTGTATGCTGCCTATGCACAGGGACGCGACCTGCGCAGACTCGTCGCCATCGTCGGCGAGGAGGCGCTCTCCGACACCGACCGCCGCTACCTGCACTTCGCCGATGAGTTCGAGCGGCGCATCATCGGGCAGGGCGACGCCGGTCGGTCGATCGAGGAGACGCTCGCGATCGGCTGGGAGCTCATGAGCGCACTGCCGATCAACGAGCTCAAGCGCGTCCGTGACTTCATCGACAAGTACCATCCCACCGCATCCGCCGGGAAGCAGGCGGAGTCGGGCGACCTGTAGGCGTCGCCCGGTCAGGCGGCGAGGAGGTGACACGTGGAAGAAGTCCGGCCAACCAGGTCCGAGCTGCTGGAGCGCAAGCAGCAGATCACGCTCGCCGAGCAGGGTATGGACCTGCTCAAGCAGAAGCGTGACGCGCTGCTCATCGAGTTCATGTCGGTCATGGATGAGACGCTGCGTCTCTCGAGTGACCTGCAGCGCACCGTCAACGAGGCCCAGTACAGCCTGGCCCTCACCAAGGCGGTCGATGGCGTGGTCTCGGTCCGCTCGGCGGCCTTCGCGACTCGTGGCGAGATCACCATCGACATGACAGGAACGAAGATCATGGGCATCTCGGTGCCGGTGGTCACAAAGGGCGAGAGCCCGCTCAGGACGTCCTTCACGCGTGGGTACGCCATCACCAGTGTCTCGTCCCGCATCGACGAGACAGCGGACAAGTTCGAGCGGATCCTCGACGTGATCATCGAGTACGCCGACATCGAGACGCGGCTCAAGCGACTCGGCGAGGAGATCCAGAAGACCAACCGGCGTGTGAACGCGCTTGAGCAGATCACGGTGCCGCAGCTCAGGGAGCAGGTCGCATACATCCGTCAGGCACTCGACGAGCGTGCCCGCGAGGACCTGTTCCGCTTGAAGAAGGTCAAGAAGAAGATCGAGCAGAAGAAGGCCGCTCACGCATCGTGATCGGCTGGACCTGTGCAGTTCGTGGGGCGGCGCAACCTACCGGGGGGTATCTGGCGCCGCCTCACAACATCTCCAGGACGCAGAGCAGCCGCCTCGACGTGAGGCGGCTGCTGGTCTTGGTGCGGCTATCTCGCGGAGATCAGACGCTGCGTACGCGGACGATGTCACCCACGCGCTCAAGCGTGTCCACCATGCTGTGCGTGTCGTTCTCACGCAGTTGGCGTGCGAGCGCGATGATCTCTGTGACGTCCTCGGAGGTGAGCTTGCTGAAGTGCAGGTCCTCCCAGTCGGCACGCTTCTCGAATGCCCACAGCTCGCCGATGATCCAGCCGAGATCGCTCAGGTCGCGTTGTGTGAACGCTCCCCATCCGGTTCCGAGGCCTTTGCGGGCCCGGTCGAGTGACCGTTCGACCGCCTTGGCCTTGCGGATCTGGAACGCGCGCATCCCGATGTCCTCTTCGCTGATGTCCGGGCGTGTGTTTCCCATCGGTCCTCACCTCCTCGGTCAGTAGTTCGACGCGACTCGGGCGGTATCCTGCACGAGAGGGCATCGCGTGCAGGCAGGACATCGTGTGCGAACGGGCGCTCGGTTAGAATGACGTGACGAGGCGTGATGGCGCGTCTGTTCCCGCTCCCGAAGCGTTCGGGCGAAGGTCGCCGGGCGGAGACGTGTCGCTCCCATATCCGTTCGAACGTGGAAGGGCCGCATGGAGCTCACCGACGTACTGGCCAAGCGACGCAGTGTGCGGCACTTCAACACGAAGCTCGCAGTCACCGATGAAGACGTGCAGGCGCTCCTCGAGGCCGCGATATCCGCGCCCTCGGCGGGCAACATCCAGCCGTGGCGCTTCTACGTCGTGCGGAGCTCCGAGGCACGCGAGCGGCTTGCGTCGGCGCTATCCCAGCGCTGGGCGGCCGCCGCGCCGGTGGTGATCGTGGTGGCGGTCGACCCGCGCCCGTGCGCAGCGCGCTACGGTGACAGGGGTGAGTACCTGTACTCGATCCAGGACACCGCCGCCGCCGCCGAGAACATGCTCCTTGCGGCTGTGGACCGCGGACTCGCATCGTGCTGGATCGGTGCGTTCGACGAGGCGGCGGTCACCGCGGCACTTGGGATGACGCCTCCCATTGCGCCGGTGGCCATCCTTCCGATCGGGCGCTCTGCGGAGTCGTCCGGCAAGCCCGCACGTCGGCCGCTGGCCGAGGTGACGACCTGGTTGTGAGAGGCACATCGGAGCCTGACGAGTCAGGCAGCGCACGACGGGACGGCGTGTGGTGGTGCGGTCATGACTGAACCGGGGTGCAGTCCGGTGGACGAAGGAGCGGGCGGTGGCACGCTGTCCTTCGAGCGCGTGCCGGCACCGGCATCGCCGTTCGCGGACCTGGTGGCGCTTCGGGGCCATATCGGCGACTGCCACCGCTGTCCGCTCGGCGATACGCGCACCACGCTCGTGTTCGGTGTGGGCGATGGGCGGGCGCGACTGATGCTCATCGGTGAGGCGCCGGGCCGCAACGAGGACCTTAAGGGAGAGCCGTTCGTGGGTGCGGCCGGCGCACTGCTCGACGAGCTGCTCGAGAGCATCGGGCTCGCTCGCCAGGACGTCTACATCGCCAACATCCTCAAGTGCCGCCCGCCGGGGAATCGCGATCCGCTCGCAGGCGAGATGAGCGCGTGCACGCCGTTCCTCACCGAGCAGGTCAGGTTGATCGCTCCGGAGGTCATCGCCACTCTGGGCAACTTCTCCACGCGCTTCGTGTTGGGAACGACCCGTCCGATCAGCGCCCTTCGCGGCCGTCTGTTCCACGTGGCCGACCTGCGCGTGGTGCCGATCTTCCATCCTGCCGCGGCGTTGTACGATCGGTCGAAGCGCGACGTGCTGTTCGATGACTTCCGTCGCCTTCGCGCCGTACTCGATGGTGCGGGGAGGCGGAGCGGCCCAGCGCCCGAAGGGCCGAGGAACGGGCCCGGCGACCGGCCCGTGACCGGCCACGGTGGCTCGATGCAGCCGCCGCTGTTCTGAGGTGGAAGGATGACGCTGCGATTCGTGACATCCGGTCCGTCGGATACCGAGCGCGCCGGTCAGGCGCTCGCGCCGCTTCTGCGCGCGGGTGACGTGGTCGCGCTCTCGGGCGACCTCGGCGCCGGCAAGACGCATCTCGTTCAGGGCGTTGCGGCCGGACTGGGTGTCCCGGACGCGGTGACCAGCCCCACGTTCAACATCATGCTCGTGCATCGGGGGCGTCTGCCGCTCTACCATCTCGACCTCTACCGGCTCGAACGCGAGGAGGAGCTCATCGACATCGACTTCTTCGAGACGCTCGAGGCCGATGGCGTGTCGATGGTGGAGTGGGGCGACCGCTTCCCACACGCGCTCCCCCCGGAGCATCTGCGTGTGGAGATCCATCGCCTCGGCGGAGACGACCGCGCGTTCGACCTGCGCCCTGTCGGGGAGCGTGGCGCGGCGCTCGCGGACGCGTGGCTGTCGGCGCTTGGCAGAGGTGCTGTGCGATGAGACCGTTCCTGGCGTTCGACACCGCGACCGACCATCTCGCGCTTGCGGTGGGAGACCTTGACGCCCCCGGTGTCGTGATCGCCGCCGATGACTTCGCCGCGCCTCGTGCGGCCAACACCGTGCTCCTTGGAGCCGTCGAGGCGCTGCTCGAGACGGTCGACCTCACACCGGGCGCGCTCACCGCGGTGGCATGCGGGCTGGGGCCCGGCTCCTTCACCGGCGTGCGCATCGGCGTGGCGACCGCCAAGGGCCTGGCGCACGGTGCCGGGGTGCCGCTTGTGGGCTTCGGCACGCTCGACGCGATCGCATGGGGCGTGGCGGGCGACGGACTCATCGGCGTTCTGGGGGACGCGATGCGCGGTGAGGTCTACCCTGCATTGTTCGAGGCCCGTTCCGGTGTACCTCGGCGTCTCTGCCCGGACCGTGTCACCGCCCCGGATGCGATAGCGGCCGAGTGGGCCGCGCTCGAGGCCCCGCTGTTGCTCGCCGGTCCGGGACTGCGCAAGCATGCAGAGGTGTTCGAGCGCCACCTGGGTGCTGCCGTTTCGTTCGCCCACGAGCGTCTGTGGGTGCCCGATGGCGGATGCCTCGTAGCGGCCGCCTGGGCTGCGTCAGCCGGTGAGGGCCTGCGTGGCGTCGCGGCCGGCAAGGACGGCGGGCCGTCGACGGCACATCCAGGAACGGTGCTTCCCATCTACACGCGGCTCTCGGACGCCGAGGAGACTGAGCGGCGGCGAACACTGCCGGACGCATCCGCAAACGGCGGAGCCGGAGGGCGACGATGATCATCCGTCCGATGTCCACGACGGACCTCGAGGCGGTCGTCGGTATCGAGGCTTCGTGTGCCGCAGGTACGTGGACCCCCGCGATGTTCCAGAGCGAGATGACCGCGCCCGGGCGCACCTGGCTGGTCGCCGAGCATGATGACCATGTGGTTGGATTCGGCGGCATCATGGTGGTCGGCCGCGAGGCGCATGTGATGGACCTTGCGGTCGACCCAGCGGCCCGGGAGCGTGGCGTCGCCCGCACGCTCGTCTGGGAACTGGCCGAGGCCGCCGTCGCAGCGGGCGCCACCAGGATGACACTCGAGGTGAGGCCGTCGAACGATGCCGCGCGAGCACTGTACGCATCGTGCGGCTTCGATGTGCGCGGTCGACGGCCCGGATACTACCCGGAGACCGGTGAGGATGCGCTGATCTTGTGGTCGCGGCCGCTCCCAGCGACGCTGGAGGCGATGCGTGCCGCGCGCGCGGGCCGCGAACTCATCCTTGCCATCGAGACCTCGTGTGACGAGACGGCGGCATCGGTCATGCGGGGTGGCTCCGAGGAGTTGGCGAGTGTCGTTGCCACACAGGTCGACTTTCACGCGCGCTTCGGTGGCGTGGTGCCGGAGATCGCGTCCCGCAAGCACACCGAAGCGATCGTGGGCGTGGTGGATGAGGCCCTCGAGCGGGCGGGTGTGCGTGTCGCGGATCTCCACGCGATCGCGGTGACCCATGGACCGGGCCTCGTCGGCGCCCTCGTCGTGGGCGTGGCGTATGCCAAGGGCCTTGCCCTTGCGACCGATCTGCCGCTCGTCGGGGTGAACCATCTCGAAGGCCACATCTACGCCGCACGCCTCCAGGAGCCTGACCTGGCCCCGCCGCTTGTGGCGCTCGTCGTCTCAGGTGGTCACACCATGCTCGTCAAGGTGATGGACTGGGGCCGGTATGAGGTGCTCGGCAAGACTCTGGACGATGCCGCCGGAGAGGCGTTCGATAAGGTGGCGAAGCTGCTGGGCCTGGGGTACCCCGGTGGACCGGTGATCTCCCGGCTTGCCGCCGAGGGGGATGCGGCGGCCATCGATTTCCCGCGAGCGATGTTGCGCAGCGGAGACCTGGACTTCTCGCTCTCGGGGCTTAAGACCGCGGTCATCCAGTACGTCGAGCGGGAGCGTTCCGCGGGGCGTGAGCTCGCCGTGCCGGACATCGCTGCGTCATTCCAGGCCGCGGTGGTCGACGTGCAGATCGCCAAGGCTGTTGAGGCGGCGGTCGCGACGGAGGCACGGGCGGTCGTTCTTGCAGGTGGAGTGGCTGCGAACCCCGCACTGCGCGAGGGGTTGCGTCGCGCGCTCGAGCATCGTGGGATACGGCTGAGCGTTCCGCCCATGGGCCTGTGCACCGACAACGCGTCCATGATCGCCGCGGCCGCGCACGACCGTCTCGCAGGGGGGTATGTGCTCGGGCTCTCGGCCGATGCGGTTCCGGGGCTGCGGCTCGGCGGCGTTTCCAGAGTCTAGTGCCGTTCGGCACCCGGGACCTGCCGCCTGTCGCTGGTTCCGTCGCTCGGTACCGGCACGGGGTACCTACGAGAAGTGGGCCACGCAAGGCTGTCAGCCGCCGCGCGACTCATGACGTTTCACGCCGACGGGATTGAGAGGGTGTGGTAGTGATGGGTTCGCGGTACAGAGCGCGGGTGGCGCTACTGACGGTCGTGGCGCTCCTTGCTGCGCTCGGGCTGCCCGGGATGGGCATGGCGGCCGATGTCTCGGTGCAGGCCGCGGTGTTCGCGCCCGACGCCTACGAGCCGGACGACGACTTCGACGACGCGTACGTGTACCGGCCGGCGGTGGACGGCAACACCTTCCATTCGTACCGGACGTTCGACGGGGTCAATGGCGTTGCCGATGACGAGTACGACGTGATCGCCGTCGACGTCGCCGTAGCTGGCACGCCGATATGGGTCGAAGTGATGTACGTCGACGGGCGTCTGGACACGTACGTGCGCATCTACGACGCGGCCGGAACCGAACTGGTCGAGTACGACGACAACGACTACTGGTACGCCACGTACTCGGAGGGCGCGTACTTCATCGCGCCGACAGCAGGCAGGTACTACGTCGAGGTGGATAACCGCGACATGATGTGTGCCTACGAGCTGTTCATCACCGTGGGCAACGCGCGGCGGGTCTTCGGTGTTGACCGGTTCGAGACCGCCGCGGAGGTCTCGCGCCTTCAGTGGGACAACACGGGCAATGCGTACTACGGGTACGGGTATGGCCCCGGGGACATAGTGGTGGCTAACGGCCTGAATCCGGCAGACGCGCTCGCGGGGGGTTCGCTCGCGGCGCAATTGGGCGGTGTCCTGCTGCTCACGCACCCCGACCACCTTCCCGCTGCGACGTACGACGAGATCGTGCGGGTCACCGAGTCGCTCTACTGGGAGGATCACGAGGTCCATGTGCACGTCCTGGGCGGGACCGCGGCGGTGAGTGACGATGTGTTCGAGGACCTGCAGGGCATCCGTCACGTCACGCACGTACACCGTATCGCGGGAGCCAACCGCTACGCGACCGCTGCGGCGATCGGCGATGTGATGGCCGATGAGATCGGCGTCAGCACCTCGGCATATCTGGTGAACGGGACCGCGTGGGCCGACGCGCTGGCGGTGGCTCCGGTCGCCGCGTGGGCGAACGCGCCGGTCCTGATGACGATGAAGGATAGCGTGCCGGCCGAGACGGCCGCGTGGCTTTCCGACAACGGCGTGACCGACGTGTACATCATCGGCGGGGACAGTGTGGTGGGCGCTCCGGTGGCCGCGGCCCTCGATCCCCTGTACACGGTCCATCGCATCTCGGGTGACAACCGTTATGCGACTGCCAAAGAGGTGGCTCTGCACGGGGTGAACGACCACGGCATGAACGGTCAGCTGGCGACGCTGGCCTCCGGTGAGAGTTTCGCCGACGCACTGTCGGCCGCACCCATCGGCTGGTGGACAGGTGCCCCGCTGTTGCTCACGCCCAAGGACACGCTTCACGCACAGGTGGCCGCGTACTTCGATGAGAGCGGTGCGATCGGTACCGACGCTGACGACGGGACCGGCTGCTACGTGCTGGGTGGCCCTGGCGCGGTGAGTGACACGGTGTACGCCGCGTTCCGGGACCACTGGAAGGAACTGCTTCCGTGAGACCATAGTGGATGCGCGGTACTTCGGCTGTCTGGCTTGAGTACCGCGACTGCTCGACCAAGAAGGGCCGGGGAGACTCGGCCCTTCTTGCATCCACGGCAGCGCCAAATCTAAGTGTGTGCCGCTCAATCAATCTGCCATCTGTGGCCTCAGGGGACTTGCGCATCAGCATCGACTGGTACTAGAATCCTGACGTGCTGGCACTCGGGGGGCCTGAGTGCTAAACCCCGCAGACAACGGGTACATAGGTATCCGCCGTGTATGCCACGGTGCCAGGAGTATCCACGACAGTGCAGTCGGAAGTAGGAGGGTAGAGCATGAACCTGAAGCCGCTGTTCGACAACGTCGTCGTCAAGCCGGCCAAGGCCGAGGAGCAGACCAAGAGCGGTCTGGTGATCCCGGACTCCGCCAAAGAGAAGCCCCAGAAGGGCGAGGTCGTGGCCGCCGGCGAGGGCCGGTGGGACGACGAGGGCGAGAAGCGCGTGCCGATGGACGTCAAGGTGGGCGACATGGTCGTCTACAAGGAGTGGGGAAAGACGTCGATCAAGATCGATGGTGAAGAGTACTTCATCATGTCGCAGAACGACATCCTGGCGGTCGTCCAGGGCTAGCCCACTGATCGACCCGAACCACCATCATCCGAAGGAGGGACGCACCGTATGGCAAAGGACATCCGTTTCGACGAAGAGGCCCGTCGCGGCCTCGAGGCCGGCGTCAACAAGCTGGCCAACGCGGTCAAGGTGACCCTCGGCCCCCGCGGCCGCTACGTCGTGCTCGAGAAGAAGTTCGGCGCACCGACGATCACCAACGACGGCGTGACCATCGCCAAGGAGATCGAGCTGGAGGACCCCATCGAGAACATGGGTGCTCAGCTGGTGAAGGAAGTTGCGACCAAGACCAACGACGTCGCCGGTGACGGCACCACCACCGCGACGCTGCTGGCCCAGGTCATCGTGCGCGAGGGGCTGCGCAACGTGGCGGCCGGCGCCAACCCGCTCGCCATCAAGCGCGGCATCGAGAAGGCCGTCGACACCGTCGTCGAGACCATCAAGGGGCACGCTAAGGAGATCGAGGACAAGGAGGAGATCGCGCACGTCGGTGCCATCTCCGCCGCAGACGAGACCATCGGCAACAAGATCGCCGAGGCCATGGAGGTCGTTGGCAAGGACGGTGTCATCACCGTCGAGGAGAGCCAGACCTTCGGCATCGACATCGAGACCGTTGAGGGCATGCAGTTCGACAAGGGCTACATCTCGCCGTACATGATCACGGATCCTGACCGCATGGAGGCCGTGATCGACGACCCGGTGATCCTCATCGCCAACAGCAAGATCGGCAACATCCAGGACCTCCTGCCCGTGCTCGAGAAGGTCATGCAGGGCGGACGGCAGCTCCTCATCATCGCCGAGGACGTCGAGGGCGAGGCCCTGGCGACGCTGGTGGTCAACAAGCTCCGCGGCACGTTCACGTCGGTCGCCGTCAAGGCGCCGGGCTTCGGTGACCGCCGCAAGCGCATGCTCGAGGACATCGCCATCGTCACCGGTGGCCAGGTCGTGAGCGAGGAGCTCGGTCACAAGCTCGAGAACGTGACGCTCGACATGCTCGGCCGTGCCGAGAAGGTCAAGGTCACCAAGGACGACACCACCATCATCGGTGGCAAGGGCGCCGAGGAGCAGATCAAGGCCCGCATCAGCCAGATCAAGGCCGAGATCGAGAACTCCGACTCCGACTTCGATCGCGAGAAGCTCCAGGAGCGCCTCGCGAAGCTCTCAGGCGGCGTGGCGGTCATCAAGGTCGGCGCTGCGACCGAGGTCGAGCTCAAGGAGAAGAAGCACCGCATCGAGGACGCGCTCCAGGCGACCCGCGCGGCCGTCGAGGAGGGCATCGTCGCCGGCGGCGGCGTCGCACTGACCGACGCCGCACCCGCAGTCGAGGCACTCCAGCTCGAGGGTGACGAGATGATCGGTGTTCGCATCATCGCCAAGGCGCTCGATGAGCCGCTGAAGCAGATCGCCGCTAACGCCGGCTTCGAAGGCTCGGTCGTGGCCGAGAAGGTCAAGGCCCTGGGTGCCGGCGAGGGCCTGAACGCGGCCACCGGCGAGTACGGCGACCTGCTCAAGATGGGCGTCATCGATCCGGTGAAGGTCACCCGCTCGGCGCTGCAGAACGCCGCGTCGATCGCCGCGCTGATCCTGATCACGGAGACGACCGTCTCCGACATCCCGGAGAAGAAGGACGACCTCGGAGCAGCCGCGGCCATGGGCGGCGGCATGGGCGGCATGTACTAGTCACCCGCTCTTCCCTTCCCTGACACGAGGCCCCGGCTCTTCAGCCGGGGCCTCGTGGCGTTCCGGCGGGGCGGCGCACGCTGTGGGCGGCACGATACGTGCTGTCATGACGGCAGACGAACGGCGTACAGGAGCGTTTGGAAGGCCTGTTCGCTTATGCCAGCGGCTCTATGCGCCGATAAGCGGTATGTATATCTCCGTGCACTCTTCACTCAGGGACATGACAGGAACGGAAGCGCCGGTGGGATCCAGGAGCCGCATAGTGGTCGTTGCCGTCGCGGTGGTCCTCGCCGTGGTGGCCGCCGTTGCCATCGCGACCGCCCCCGTGCTGGTCGCGGACCGGCGCGCCTCAGCCGTGCACGATCTCGCACCGGTGGTGCGGATGCATCTGACGCTGCCGGCCGACGATGCCTTAAGAGCCGTGTCACGGTACCTGGTCAGGCGCGACCCCCGTGACCTCACGGACCTCGAGGAGGCGCTCTCCCGGGCCGATCTGGGAGTCGAGACGCTACGCCGTGCTGCGACCGGCACGTCCGCGGAAGAGGACCTCGATCCCGCGGCGGCGGCCGTTCGGCGCGAGATCGAGGCCCTGGAGGCGGCCGCGCGGAGGGTACGGACACGTGACGTGCCTGATCAGAGCGACATCGAGCAGCTGGTCACCGCGAGCGGCGCGCTCGTGTCCGCCTCGGCCGTTCTGGAGGAGGCGGTCGAGCGGGCGATGGTGGATGCGGTCGAGGACGTGGGACGTGCGACACAGCGTGCGCTCACACTCGTCGGCGGCAGCGCGCTGGTGGCCCTCCTGGCGATCGCGACGGCGACGCTCGTCGTGACGAGGTCGAACCGTACGCAGCTCGCCTCGCTCCAGATCGCCATCACGCGGATCGCGTCTGGTGACCTGGAGCGACCCGTGGACGTTCGCGCGGGAGACGAGTTCGGCCTGCTTGCCGAAGCCATCGAGCGTACCAGGGTGAACCTGAAGAGCGTCCTCTCAGAGCTTCATAGCGAGGTGGAGGAACGCCGGTCTGCCGAGGAGGCGCTTGCCGAGGCGAACCATGAGATGGCGACCTGGCTGCACCAGTTGGAGAAGACCGGTGACGATATCCGCGCGATGGCCGAGATGACCCAGGTGTTGCAGGCCGATGTCACGGTGAGTGAGGGCCTCGCGGTCATGGCCGCGTACGGTGAGCGCCTGTTCCCGGACTTCGCCGGAGCGCTGTATCTGTACTCGGACATGGACGGCCCGAACACGCTGCGCAAGGTCGCGGGGTGGGGCGACGGTCACTCGCTTGTTGAGACGTTCCCGCAGCACGACTGCTGGTCGCTTCGCACCAACCGCCCTCTCCAGGCACGTCACGATGTGGCGGGCATCGGCTCGTGTGCGCACGCGAGCGCGCACGAGGGATGCTACGCGTGTCTCCCGCTGGCGGCCCACGGTGACGTGCTCGGAACCGTGGTGCTCGAGGGGTGTTCTGCTGCGGCGCAGGCGCCGCCGCCGGTGGCGGTCGACAGCGCCGAGACGATGCAGACGAGCTACGCCGAGCATGTGGCGCTCGCCCTCGCGAACCTTCGCCTCCGCGCGCGACTCAAGGAGGAGTCCCTCACAGACCACCTGACCGGCCTGCACAACCGTCGCTTCCTGGAGGACGGGCTCGCCCGGGAGGTCGCGCGAGCGCGTCGGGACGGCGGTCCGCTCACGATAGCGCTCATCGACATCGACCACTTCAAGGAGTTCAACGACGTCCACGGTCACGAGGCCGGCGACCGCGTACTCGTCGATGTCGCCGCGCACCTCAAGGCGCGCACGCGCGAGGGCGACCTCACCTGCCGTCTCGGCGGCGAGGAGTTGGTGCTCGTGTGGCCCGGCATGAGCCTCGACCACGCTCACTCGCGGGCCGAGCGGCTCCGGGCGGAGATCGGCGCACTTCGCATCGTCCACAACGGCGTCGACGTGGGCTCGGTGACGGTCTCGATCGGTCTGGCGAGCTACCGGGAGCACGGAGTGTCGGGCGAGGCGCTGCTCGCCGCCGCCGACATCGCACTGTACGACGCGAAGGCCGAGGGCAGGGACCGCGTGGTGGTGGCCGAGATGGTCGCGTGCGACCTGACCGCCGAGCGCACCTAGTCGCGTCTCGTCCCGCATGCAAGGCGTCCCGTCACCCTCGCCGCCACGGCGTATCGCGCGCATGCATGCACTGCGCTACGATGTCTGCTGACCGCTACGGAAAGGCCAGGCATGGACGCGCTGTTCACCACGGCATGGAACCGCCTCAGGAGCGAGCACACGCACGACCGCGACAAGGACAACAACTACGGGTGCTTCAACGTCGAGGCGTGCCGGAACTGCAACTACGTGTACAACGCGCGCGCGTGCATCAGCTGCCACAACTGCGACAGCATCATCGAGTGCGTGCAGTGCGTCGACTGCCGTGACTGCGCCTTCTGCGTGGGCCTGAACGGCGCGCGCTTCCACATCCTGAACCGCGAGTACACCGAGCAGGAGTACTACGCGAAGCTGACCGAGCTCGGTATCGACTGGAACGTCGAGGCGTTCGACCCGACGGACCCCTACTCGGCGGTCTAGCGCTCAGAGCACGCCGATGCCGTCGAGCACGAACCGGGCGCCAAGGTAGACGAGGAACGCCGCACACGCTCCGATCACGACACGATACGGGCGCTCAGCGAGTAGGCCGCGTCCCCGGGACACCGCCGCGATCACGAACCCGTACCACGCGATGTCCGCGAGCTCGTGCCCGATGAAGAACGCGATGATGCCGACGGCCCCGATCGCAAGCCCGTCGGAAGCGAGTTTGACCCCGATCGTCGCCCACCACAGCGTCCAGTAGGGGTTGGAGAGGCTCACCGTGATGCCCTGAAGGACGGGGCCGAGGCGTGACTCGGCGGCATCGGCATGGGCCACGGGCACGATCGAGCCGCTCAGAGCGCCCCGCAGCAGGCCCTGGCCCATCCAGATGAGGATCGCACCTCCCACGAGCGCGAGAGCGGTGGCGACCGCCGGCATGCGCAGCACGTTCTGAAGGCCGAAGGCGAACCCAATCAGGAGCGCCCCCTCGAGCAGTGCATGCCCGACGAGCATGAGTGCGGCCGAGAGAGGACCGCGGGTCATCGTCCGCGTTATCGTGACCGTGAGGTAGGGCCCCGGTGACATCGCGCCCGACAGCCCGACGAGGAACGCTGCGCCGCCCAGTGCGAACGCCTGGCCGAGCTGCTCGTTCACCGGCGCGCTCCCGTCCGGGAGCGGCAGATGTGCAGGGTGCGTCGTGGCTGGTGCATGGTGGTATAGTAGCGCAGCGCTGGCGGGCCTCGCGCCTGACCTGCCTGTCGCGCGCCTGAGAGGAGCTCCGCCCGTGTCACTTTCCATCGGTATCGTCGGCCTGCCCAACGTCGGCAAGTCCACGCTGTTCACGGCCCTCACCCGCCGTCAGGTGGACGCGGCCAACTACCCGTTCGCGACCATCGAGCCCAACGTCGGCGTGGTGCCGGTGCCCGATCCGCGCCTTGACCGGCTCGCCGAGCTCGTCGTACCCGAGCGCGTGGTGCCGGCGACCGTCGAGTTCGTGGACATCGCAGGACTCGTGAAGGGCGCCAGCGAAGGCGAGGGCCTCGGCAACCAGTTCCTCGCCAACATCCGTGAGTGTGATGCTATCGCCGAGGTGGTGCGCTTCTTCACGGACCCCAACGTCATCCACGTGGACGGCACGGTGGATCCCGCCAGTGACGTGGAGACGATCAAGACCGAGCTGATACTCGCAGACCTCGGCACGCTCGAACGAGCGGTCCCGCGCCTGGAGAAGGAGGCCAAGCGGGATCCGGCGGCCGCGGCCAAGCTTGAGCTGACGCGGCGGCTCGACGCATGGCTCGGCCAGGGCCATCGCGCGCGCACTATGACGATGACGCCCGAGGAGCGGGTGCTCGTGGGCGACCTGCACCTGCTCACGATGAAGCCCATGCTCTACATCGCCAACGTCGATGAAAGCGCGATCAGCGACGCACTGCCGGAGATCGACGGCATCGCGCCGGTGCCCATCTGCGCGAAGATCGAAGCGGAGATGGCCGAGCTCGATCCGGCCGAGCTTGCCGAGTACCTCGAGATGGAGGGGCTTGCCGAGCCGGGGCTGAACGCGCTCGTGCGTGAGGCCTACCGCTTGCTCGGCCTGCAGAGCTTCTTCACCGCCGGAGAGAAGGAGGTCCGCGCCTGGACGGTCCGGGTCGGCGCGAAGGCCCCCGAGGCAGCCGGCGTCATCCACACCGACTTCGAGCGCGGGTTCATCAAGGCCGAGGTGATCGCATTTGCCGATTACGACGCACTCGGCACCGAGGCGGCAGCGCGCGCCGCGGGGAAGCTTCGCATCGAGGGCAAGGACTACGTGTTCGCCGATGGCGACGTCGTGCACTTCCGGTTCAACGTCTAGGCGACGGATGTCCGGGCCGTCATCCGTGGCGCTGCGGAACGGTATGATGTGATGTGGTCCGGCTCAGGTCGCACATCATGAAGAGGTGAGGACGATTCGCATCGCAGTCGCGGGTACGGGGTACGTCGGTCTGGTGACCGCCGCGGTCCTGGCGCACGTGGGGCACGACGTCGTAGGTGTGGACGTCGACGAGGAGCGGGTCCGGACGCTCAACAGCGGCGGGTGTCCGATCTTCGAGCCCGGTCTGCCTGAGCTCCTCGAGGAGTCTCGCGAGAACCTCTCGTTCACGCTCGACTACCGCGAGGCCTGTGCCGACGCCGACGTCGTGTTCATCGCGGTCCCCACACCCGAGCGGGTCGACGGCTCCGCTAACCTCAAGTACGTGTTCGCCTCGGTCGAGCAGGTGGCAGAGGCCATGGGCCCCTCGTGCGTCGTGGTCGTGAAGTCCACTGTTCCCATCGGCACGGGCGACCGCGTCCAGCGCCACTTCGAGTCGCTTCTCGCGGGCACGGGCCGTGAGGTCGAGGTGGTCGCGAACCCCGAGTTCCTCTCGCAGGGAACCGCCGTTCAGGACATGCTGCACGCCTCGCGCGTGATCATTGGCGTGGAGTCCGAACGCGCACGGGAGATCATGGCCCGCGTCTACGCGGACCTGCCGTCACCGCTGCTGTTCATGGAGCGCCGTAGCGCCGAGATGGTGAAGTACGCCTCCAACAACTTCCTGGCGCTCAAGATCGCGTACATCAACGAGATCGCGAACCTGTGTGACCTGCTCGGCGCCGATATCGATGACGTCGCCCGGGGCATGGGCGCCGACCCGCGGATCGGTGACAAGTTCCTGCGCGCCGGTATCGGTTACGGTGGATCGTGCTTCCCGAAGGACACGAAGGCGCTGCACTGGCTGTCCAGCTTCCACGACCGGGAGATCAAGACCGTCAAGGCGGCCATCGAGGTCAACGCGGTACAGAAGATCTCGCTGATCAAGCGGGCCCACCGCTACCATAGCGACTTCGAGGGGCTGACCGTGGCTGTGCTGGGCCTGGCGTTCAAGCCGGGCACCGACGATCTGCGCGAGGCTCCGTCGCTCGACAACGTGGCCATCCTGCTCGACGCGGGCGCTGACGTCCGGGTCTGGGACCCGTATGCGATGGACAACTTCAAGCGCTTCTACCCCGACGAGGTGACGTACTGCGCGTCCATCCCGGAGGCGCTGGCAGACGCCGACATGTGCCTGATCCTCACCGAGTGGCCCGATGTGCTCTCGCTCGACCCCGCCGTGTTCGTCGAACAGATGCGGCATCCGCTCGTGCTCGACGGCCGCAACTGCTATGCGCTCGATGAGATGGCCCGTCACGCGCTCGTCTACGAGTCGATCGGCCGCAGGACGGTCGGGACCGCGCGCTAGAGGCGGGGCCGGACGGGGGCCTCTGAGCGCGCACGCAGGCGCATCATCGCGCTTTGGCGAGCTGCCACTCCAGGCTGTACGAGACCGCGTTCGGGCCGCCCATCATGGTGAAGGACGGTACGCGCGCCGAGTTGTTCATCAGCCATTCGCGCGTGTTGGCCGGGAGGTAGCGCTGGCCGCACAGTATGACGGGCTGTCCGGTGGCGCCAGCGAGCGAACCGGCTACCAGCGCATCAGGGAAGTCCGTGCCTGTGGCGATGTAGGGCCGGACGGTGCCGCTCGGCCAGTAGCGTTTGACCATCGCCAGGCTCGTGGCGTAGCGGTCCGCGCCGTACACCCAGGTGACCGGGGTGCGTGCCTCCAGGGCGCTGACTAGTGAAGCGTCGATGATCGCCGGCCCTCCCACGACCACGGTACCGGTGAGAGTGGAGCCGGCCGTGTCCAGAGCGCGTGTGGTGGCGGGGGGTATCGCGTCGCGGCGCGTGAGCAGGATCGGCGCACCGCTTCGTGTCGCGTAGGCCGAGGCCGAGACCGCATCAGGGAACTGCTCGCCACTCACGATGACGACCTGGCCGGCTGACGTGCCGACGCGCTCCGCGATCGCAGCCGCCGTGGCGTAGCGGTCGGTCCCGCCGATGCGCTCGACCGCATCGGGCGACACGCCCGCGGCCTCCGCAGCCTGGGTCGCCACGGCCGACGGCAACGCGGCCTCGCCGCCGAGCACGATCACGTCCGTCGGTGAGAGCGTTGCGAGTGCCTCGGCGGTGTGCGGCCCGATGCCGCCGGCCGACGCAAGAACGATGGGCGCGTCGAGCTGCTGGGACAAGGGGGCCGCGGCCAGCGAATCGGGCCACTGCTCGCCCGAGGCCACGATCACCGTCGAGGCGCCCGTGGGCCATCCGCCCAGTGCGGCCGCGGCTGCCGTTGCGTAGCGGTTCGGCCCCTGGATCCGGGGCTCGCGGGGCTGGTAGGGATCGGTCGCGAGGTATCGCTCGATCCCATCGGCCATACCGCGGGCTCCAGCGGCGCGGACCCGGGGATCGGTGAGCCGGCGGAGGTCCTCGGCGTTGCTCATGAAGCCCGTCTCGATGAGGATCGTCGGCATGTTCGCCCAGCGCAGGACGTAGTACGCGTTGGTCTTCACGCCGCGGTCAGCGAAGCCGGTCGCTGCGACGTAGGCGGGCTGGACGTGCCCGGCGAGCCGGCTGGAGAGCAGCCTGTCGGTCACCGACGCGTCGCGCCAGTACGTCTCGGCGCCGCGAGCCGAGGTGGAGAGTGCGGCGTTGGCGTGGATGGACACGAACACGTCTGCGCCCCAGCGGTTCGCGGCATCGCATCGCGCCTGCAAGTCATCGAACAGGTCGAACCTGCCGTCCGGGGCATACCGCATCGCGCCATCGGTCCCGCTCCAGGTAGGGATGTCCGAGCGCGTGGTGTTCGTATCGCCGGTGCGGCTCAGCGCCACGTCGTGCCCGCGGGCGCGGAGCACGTCGGCGAGGTCCCGGGCGAAGGCAAGGTTGATGTTGGCCTCGGTGAAGCCGCCGTAGACCGCGCCGGGGAAAGTGCCGCCGTGGCCGGGGTCGATGAAGATCGACGCAGCGTGAGCGGGTGTGGGGGAGAGCAGGAGAGCGCCGAGCGCGGCCGCTGCGACGCCTGAGGCGAGGAAGCGGCGGCGGAGTCTGCTCCGGGTGCGGATGCCTGCTGTGACGTGGTTCTGCGACTGCATCGGTGGCTCCTCTTCGAGGGTCCATCGTGGACAGTAAAGCACACCCGGACGGGACGGGACAGGCGCGCGCCGGTCCCGGTCCGACCCTTGAGCGCCCGGATGTGTGCGATCAGGCCGGTCAATCGACGTGCGGCGGTTCCCGAAAGCCGCTCACTACTCTAGAATGTCGGCACCGGGGGCGCGCCGCGAACGCATCGGCGCGCGGCCATCGCAGCACACATCGGACCAGGCTCGCCTGTCAGGGCACTCGGCGGCGGGACTGGTCCTGTCGTATCCGGCCAGCGCACGCGTACGCAGTGCTTCGGACCGCACAGACCGGGTCCGGGGCTTCGAATCGAGGAGGCAGCGCACAGTGGAGATCGAGATCGGACGGGGCAAGACCGCACGGCGGGCATACGGTTTCGACGACGTGGCGATCGTTCCGAGTCGCCGGACGCGCGACCCTCGTGATGTGAACATCGGCTGGGAATTCTCGTTCCAGGGGCGGGAGTACTCGTTCGGACTGCCGGTCCTCGCTTCGGCGATGGACGGCGTGGTCGATCCCACCTTCGCCGTCGCCATGGGCCGCCTCGGCGGGCTCGCCGTCTTGAACCTCGAGGGCATCCAGACGCGCTACGCCGATCCGGCACCGCAGCTCGACGCCATCGCGTCGTTCGACCGCGAAGAGGCGACGCGCAAGATGCAGGAGATCTACGCCGCCGAGGACGTGAAGGCCGAACTTGTGACCGAGCGGGTCAAGGCGATCAAGGACGGCGGCGTGCTTGCGGCGGCCTCGCTCACCCCGCAGAACGTCGAGCGGTTCATCGAGCCTGCGCTCGCCGGTGGGCTCGACGTCCTGATCATCCAGGGCACGGTGGTCTCGGCCGAGCATGTCTCGAGCTTCGACAAGCCGCTCGACCTGAACGCCTTCATCCGCGATCTCGACATCCCGGTCATCGTCGGCGGGTGCTGCAGCTACCAGGGTGCGCTGCACCTCATGCGGACCGGCGCGGTCGGCGTGCTCGTCGGCGTCGGTCCCGGTCACGCGTGCACGTCGCGCCGCGTGCTCGGCATCGGTGTGCCGCAGTGCACCGCGATAGCCGATGCGGCGGCCGCCCGGATGCGCCACCTGGACGAGACCGGCACCTACTGCCACGTCATCGCCGACGGTGGGATGCGCACGGGTGGCGATCTCGCCAAGGCGATCGCGTGTGGCGCCGACAGCGTGATGATCGGATCACCGCTCGCCGCCGCCACCGAGGCGCCCGGCCGTGGCTACCACTGGGGTATGGCGACGTTCCACCCAGAGCTGCCGCGCGGCACGCGCGTGTTCGCGGGCCAGAAGGGGACGCTCGAGGAGATCCTCGTGGGCCCGGCGCGCGAGAACGACGGCACGCTCAACCTGTGCGGCGGCCTGCGCACATCGATGGCCACGTGCGGATACGAGAACCTCAAGGCGTTCCAGAAGGCCGAGGTCATGGTCGCTCCCTCGCTGCAGACGGAGGGCAAGGTCCTTCAGCAGTCGCAGGGCGTCGGCATGGGCCGGTAGGGACGCCTGGTGAGCTACCACGACGAGCAGCCCACGGTCCTGGTCCTCGACTTCGGCGCGCAGTACGCGCAGCTGATCGCCCGACGCGTGCGTGAGGCGCGCGTCTACTCGGAGATCGTGCCGTACGACATCTCGGCCGCCGAGGTGACCGAGCGCGCTCCGGCGGCGATCATCCTCTCCGGCGGCCCGGCGAGCGTCTACGCCGAGAACGCGCCGCACATGGACCCCGAGGTGCTCTCGCTCGGCATCCCGGTGCTCGGGTTCTGCTACGGCATCCAGGAGATGGCCCTGCAGCTCGGCGGACGGATCCCGCACACCGACGTGGGTGAGTACGGGTTCGCCGAGCTCGAGGTCACGGGCGACGGGGGGCGGCTGCTCGCCGACCTTCCCGAGCGGTCGCAGTGCTGGATGAGCCACCGCGACAGCGTCGGTGAGGTGCCGCATGGCTTCACCGTCACGGCGCGGACCCAGACCACGACCGTCGCGGCGATGGAGGACCCGTCGCGCCAGCTGTACGCCACGCAGTTCCATCCCGAGGTCGCGCACACCGAGCACGGCCAGCAGGTCATCCGCACGTTCTTGCACGACATCGCGGGGATCCCGCCGGTGTGGACGATGGTGAACATCATCGACGAGACCGTCGAGCGCGTGCGGGAGCAGGTCGGTGACGCTCGCGTGATCTGCGCGCTCTCCGGTGGCGTTGACAGCTCGGTCGTGGCCGCGCTGCTCCATCGTGCGATCGGCGACCAGCTCACCTGCGTGTTCGTCGATCATGGCCTACTCCGTCTCGATGAGGCCGAGCAGGTCGTCCGCACGTTCCGCGACCAGTTCCATATCGACCTCATCCACGTCGAGGCGCAGGACCGCTACCTCTCGCTGCTGGCCGGTGTGACCGATCCCGAGCAGAAGCGTCGCATCATCGGCGAGGAGTTCTGGAAGGTCTTCTTCGAGGAGGCCACGAGGCTTGAGGGCGTGAAGTGGCTCGCCCAGGGGACGCTGTACCCCGACGTGATCGAGAGCGGCAACAAGACCGCCGCGAAGATCAAGAGTCACCACAACCTAATACCGTTCCCCGAGGGCGTGCATTTCGAGCTCATCGAGCCGCTCAAGGCGCTCTTCAAAGACGAGGTCCGCCAGGTGGGCTCCGAACTCGGCTTGCCGGATGAGATCGTGCACCGGCAGCCGTTCCCCGGCCCCGGGCTTGCGGTCCGCATCATCGGCGAGATCACGTACGAGAAGCTCGAGACGCTGCGCCGCGCCGACGCGATCATCCGCGATGAGATCGGTGCGTGGGACACCGGACGCAGCGTGTGGCAGTACTTCGGCGTACTCCCTGACATCCGGAGCGTCGGAGTCATGGGTGACGAGCGTACCTACGGGCATCCGATCATCATCCGCGCGGTGGCCTCGGCCGACGCGATGACCGCCGATTGGGCGCGCCTGCCGCACGACCTGCTCGCGAAGATGAGCAATCGCATCATCAACGAGGTTGAGGGCATCAACCGGGTGGCGTACGACATCACGAGCAAGCCGCCCGGCACGATCGAGTGGGAGTAGGCCGGCCGGCCCCGTCCGGACGGCGTGGTGATACCCGCGAGCCGCCGCGAAGGCGGCATCGAGCAGACAAGGGGGCGTCCGGCATGAGCAACGAGCCGTCGGCCGAGGCCCGGGCACAGATCGACGGGCACCGCGCCCGCATCGACGAGATCGACTGCCAGTTGGTGCGCCTGCTCAACGAGCGCGCCGCAGAGTCGCTCTCGATCCGCGCGCTCAAACCGAGCGTGCACTGGGGCCTGTACGACCCCAAGCGCGAGGAGGAGATCTTCGCCAACGTCGCGCGGTGTAACGAAGGCCCGCTGTACGCCGAGAACCTGCGCGAGATCTACGAGGCGATCCTTCACGTGATGAAGGAGCTGAGGGACTGATGGCCGCGCTCGAGCGTGTGGCTGACGCGCCGTCGGCGCCCGCCGTCGAGCGGGACGGTGCGGTCACGATCATCGCCGGGCCGTGCTCGGTGGAAAGCCGCGAACAGATGGACGAGGTGGGCGCCGCGCTTGCCGAGCTCGGCATCCGCGTGATGCGGGGAGGCGCGTACAAGCCGCGCACCAGCCCGCATTCGTTCCAGGGCCTCGAGGAGGAGGGCCTGAAGATCCTCCGCGAGACCGCCGACCGGCACGGCCTGCTCGTGGTGACCGAAGTGACCGACTCGGCACATGCCGATATCGTGAACGAGTACGCCGACATCCTGCAGATCGGCACGCGGAACATGGCCAACTTCAGCCTGCTCAAGCGTATCGGGCTGGTGACCGCACGCAGCGGCAAGCCGGTCATCTTCAAGCGGGGGATGGCCGCCACGATCCAGGAGTGGCTCCAGGCGAGCGAGTACCTGACGTTGCCCGGCAACGAGCACGTCATCCTGTGCGAGCGCGGCATCAGGACCTTTGAGACCGCGACCCGCTTCACGCTCGACATCAGCGCGGTGCCCGTGGTCAAGAAGCTCTCGCTGCTGCCGATCATCGTCGACGTCTCGCACCCCACGGGGCAGGCGGACCTGGTGCCCGCAGTGTCGCGCGCGTCGGTCGCCGTCGGCGCCGACGGCATCATGGTGGAGGCGCACCCGAACCCACGCGAGGCGCTCTGCGACGGACCGCAGTCACTTGATCTTCCCGGGCTGCGGGCGCTCGTCGCCGAACTCGCTCCGGTCGCCGGGGCGGTCGGCCGCACACTCGGCTGAGTCCGATTCCTTACGAAACCTTGCGGTTATGTCGTTAACCGTCGATAATCGTGAGTGGACGAACAACCCGGCGAGGTTCTTGCTTGATGCGGGTCGGACGGCACTCGGCCAGGAAGAGGCGAGAAGCGTGACGCGGTCAGCGCTCCATGCGATCTGCACGCACTGCGGCTCGGTCGGCGCACAGCGCATCGGGTTCTGCTCGGTGTGTGACACGCCCGTGTGCGAGAAGTGCGGCAACACGCAGATCACGCTGACCGGCACCAAGGTCATGCACGACAGCTGCCTCAAGGAGAGCGCACAGACGTCGTTTTCCATGATCAAGTTCGTCGAGTAGGTTCACCCTCGTCTTTCGTCGGGGTACACTACGAGCCCTATGGCTCACCTTCCTCTCGAAGACCTCAACCCCGCGCAGCGCGACGCCGTCACGACCGTCGATGGGCCACTTCTTGTGCTCGCCGGCGCCGGAAGCGGCAAGACACGCGTCCTCACCTTCCGCATCGCGCACCTGATCGCTGACCATGGCGTGTCGCCCGCCGCCATCCTGGCCATCACGTTCACGAACAAGGCCGCCGCCGAGATGCGGGCCCGCCTCGAGGGACTCATCGGTCCGGCCGCGCGACCCATGTGGGTCATGACCTTCCATGCGTTCTGCGTGCGGCTGTTGCGTGCCGACGGCGGCCGGCTCGGCTATACGCGGTCGTTCACCATCTACGACGATGACGACACGCGGCGGATGCTCACGAGCGTGCTCGCCGATCTCGATATCGACCCCAAGCAGTTGCCCGTCAAGGGGGTCGCGGGGCGCATCTCGGCGGCCAAGAACGAGCTTGTGGGGCCTGAGGACTACGAGTCGAAGGCGGCCAATCCGCCCGAGCGGCTGACGGCCAAAGCGTTCGCTCTGTATCAGCGCCGCTTGCGCGAGGCCAATGCGATGGACTTCGACGACCTGCTCGTGAACGCCGAGCGCCTGCTGCGCGAACACCCGGACGTCTGCGAGTTCTACCAGGACCGCTTCAGCCACATCCACGTGGACGAGTACCAGGACACCAACCGTGCCCAGTACGAGATCGTCAACCGGTTGGCCTCCCGCGACCGCAACCTCATGGTGGTGGGCGACGACGACCAGTCGATCTACTCCTGGCGCGGCGCCGACATCCGCAACATCCTGGAGTTCGAGCGCGACTACCCGGACGCCATCGTCATCCGCCTCGAGCAGAACTACCGTTCCACCGAGACGATCCTCGCGGCCGCCAACGCGGTGGTGGCGAACAACCGCGGGCGCAAGCCCAAGACGCTGTGGACCGCCAATGCCGGCGGCGAGTCGATCACGCGCTACTCGGCCACCGACGAGCGGGACGAAGCGCGATTCGTGGCCGAGGAGATCGAGCGGCTGCTTCGCGAGGAGCACCGGTCCTACGCGGACTTCGCCGTCTTCTACCGCACCAACGCGCAGTCGCGCGTGGTCGAGGACATCTTCCTGCGCGCCGGCGTGCCGTACCGGCTGGTGGGCGGGACGCGCTTCTTCGAGCGGGCCGAGATCAAGGACGTGATGGCGTGGTTGCGGGCGACCGTGAACCCCGCGGACGTCCAGTCACTCGTTCGGGTGCTCGAGAAGCGGCAGGGCATCGGCAAGACGACGATCGATGCGCTCCGGCAGCGTGCGGAGGAGGCGGGCATCACGCTCTCCGACGCGATCGCCCGCGCTGCCGACGCGGGCTGGCTCGCGACGGCTCCCGCCCGGAAGGTCGTGGCGCTTGCGAGCGATCTCAGCGCGGCGCGGGAGGCCGAGGGCGGGAGTCTGCGAGAGCGGGTCGAGGGCATCGTGGAGCGCTCGGGGCTGCTCGGCACGCTTGCCGCTGAAGGCACGCGCGAGGCGAGCGGCCGGGCGGAGAACATCCGTGAGTTCTTCGGCGTGGCCGAGGAGTACGACCAGCAGCACGACGAGCCGGAGATGCGCACCCTCGACGCGTTCCTGGAGTGGGTGGCGCTGCGCAGCGACCTCGACGAGATCGAGGGGGAGGAGCGCGCGGTCACGCTCATGACGCTGCACGCCGCGAAGGGCCTCGAGTTCCCCGTGGTCTTCCTGCTCGGCATGGAGGACTCCATCTTCCCGCACGCGAGCTCGATGTTCGATGAGGCGGGACTCGAGGAGGAGCGGCGCCTGTGCTACGTGGGCATCACCCGCGCGCGTGAGCGGCTGTATCTGACACACGCCACACAGCGGTCGCTCTTCGGCCAGACGCAGTACAACCTGCCGAGCATGTTCATCCGGGAGATCCCGGGCGAGCACCTGAAAGACGAGGGGGTCGGCTCGGCCGGTTTCCGCTCGTCTGCGCCGGGCCGCGGCAGGGGGGACCGGGGCGGCTCGGTCCGGTGGTCGGGGGAGCGCAGAGGCGAGCCCGCAACCGGGGGGCGGGTGTTCGGCTCGGGCACGCCGGCGCGGCGCGCCGAGGAGGAGCGGCCCCAGCTTGCCACAGGAGACACCGTAGACCACAAGGTCTTCGGGCGCGGCGTCGTGCAGGCCGTCTCAGGCGACAAGGTCACCATCACGTTCGCGGGCGGGACGAAGAACCTTCTTCTGGGGTACGCTCCCATACGTAAGGTCGGCGACTGAGCGCCTGCGTGCGCGGCGAGAGGATGGCGATGGGACCGGTCCTCGTATTCGGGCATCGCAACCCCGACAACGACTCCATCTGCTCGGCGGTGGCCTACGCGCACCTGAAGAACATCACGGACCCTGACGCCGTCTACGTCCCGGCACGCCTCGGGCCGGTCCCGCCCGAGACCGCGTGGGTCTTCGAGCGTTTCAGCGTGGACCTGCCCGACGAGGTCGCGCACGTACGCACCCGCGTCCGCGACGCGATGACCGCCGAGGCGGTCGTCGCCCGCACCCACGACAACCTCCTGACCGCAGGCCGCCTGATGCGCGAGCACGGGGTGCGCGCGCTGCCGGTCACCGGGCCGGGCGGCGTCGTCAAGGGCCTCCTCAATCAGAGCATCTTAGCCGAGCTCTACATCGGCGAGACGGAGATGCGGGGATTCGAGTCGATGCCGGTGAGCGTGGGTCGCATCGCCGACGTGCTCGACGGCCACGTTCTCGTGGGTGACCCGGACCTGCTGCTCTCAGGCCGCGTGCTCATCGGCGCGATGGAGCCCGAGACGATGGTCTCCTACATCGCGGCGGGGGACACGCTGATCGTGGGCGACCGGCGACGCACTCAGCCGCTCGCCATCGAGGCGGGCGCGGCGTGCCTGATCATCAGCGGCGGTCACCTGCCCGGCGATGATGTCTCGGCGCTCGCCCGCGAGCGCGGTTGCGCGATCGTGTCGAGCCCCCACAACACCTACACCACCGCCCGTCTCGTGAACCTCGGCCATGCGGTGAGTGGCGTGATGGACACGGCGCCGCTCGTGGTCGGCCCCGACGCGCTTCTGGCCGAGGTCGCCGAGGACCTCATGGAGTCCACGCACCGGGAGGCGCTCGTCGTCGACGACGAGGGGCGGCTCATCGGCATCTTGACGCGCACCAACCTTGCTCGCGGCGTCCGCCGGCGCGTGGTCCTGCTCGACCACAACGAGCTCTCGCAGTCGGCTCCGGGCGTGGAGGAGGCCGCGGTGGTCGAGATCGTGGACCACCACCGTGTGGGCGACGTGCAGACCGCATCACCGATCCTGTTCCTGAACATGCCCGTCGGCTCCACCGCCACGATCGTGGCCGAGCGCTATCGTGAGCTCGGCGTAGCACCGCCTGAGGGCATGGCCGGCATCCTGCTCTCGGCGGTCCTGACCGACACCGTGCTGCTCAAGTCGCCCACCACCACCTCGCTCGACCACGCGGTCGCCGAGCGTCTGGCCGAGCGGCTCGGCGTCGACGCGATCGAGTTCGGGCTCGAGATGTTCCGGGCGCGTTCGGCTGGCGCCGACTTCTCGGCCACCGACGCGGTGAGCACCGATCTTAAGGAGTACCGTGCCGGGGAGCTGACGATCGGGGTGGCGCAGGTCGAGACCGTCGACACGTCGCCGTATCTCGACCGGGCCGAAGAGGTGCGCGCCGCGCTCGAGGAACTCCGGGTCCGGCGCGGCTTCGACCTTGCGATGCTGCTCGTGACCGACGTGATCCGCGAGGGCAGCGAGGTGTTCGCGTCCGGTAAGGTGCGCGTTGCCGAGCGCGCCTTCGGCGTGGACCTGGGCGCCGGGCCGGCGTGGATGGACGGGGTGCTGTCGCGCAAGAAGCAGATCGCGCCGCGTCTTCTCCACGCGGCGGGGGCCTGAGCCATGCTGCCGGGCCGACGAGAGTCGTGGCGGGCGGACCCGCGTGCCGGCATGCTCGTGCTCGTGGCGGGCGTGGCGCTCGCCGGCTTCTTCGCGATCACCGCTGGGCTTCTCCTGGCGCCGGCGTTCGTCGAGCTCGACGTGGCCGTGTCGGCCGCGATCCGCGGCCTCACCGCGCCCGGACTGGAGCCCGCCGCACGCCTGGTGACGCATCTCGGCGACTTCGCCGTCGTGGCCACGCTCACGGCCCTGACAGCCGCCGTGCTGTTCGCGCGTGGGCGGCGTGTGGAGGCCGCGCTGGTGATCGTCGCGGTCGCCGGGGGCGCCCTCCTGGGCTTCGGGCTCAAGGAGCTGTTCATGCGGGTGCGGCCGGCGCTCGATGTCGCACGGATCCCGCTTCCCGAGACGTACAGCTTCCCGTCGGGGCACGCGCTCGCGAGCGTGCTCTACCTCGGGTCGCTCGTGTTCGTCGCGTTCCTGGACATCCGTCGCCTGGGCGTGGCGGTCCCGGTCGTCGCAGGCTGCACGCTCGTCGCACTCGCCATCGCGCTCTCACGGGTCTATCTCGGCGTGCACTACCTCGGCGATGTCATCGGCGCGTGGTTCCTGGCAGCCGGGTGGCTCGCGCTCGTGGTGCTCGTCGCGGCCCGCTGGGGCGCCGGCCAGGACGCCGAGGAGGTCAGGTCGCGCGACGGAGCGTGATCGTGACGCTCGTGCCGTGTCCGGGCTCCGAGTCGATGGACACCGAGCCGCCCGAGCGCTCGGCGACGTTGCGCACCAACGAGAGTCCCAGGCCGGTCCCACCGCTCGTGCGCGAGCGCGCGCGGTCCACGCGGTAGAAGCGCTCGAACACCCGCTCGACGTCCTCAGGCGGCATGCCGATGCCGGTGTCGGCCACCGTGATGCTGACGGCGTCGTCGTCGGCGGAGACCGATACGGTGACCGACCCGCGCTCGGTGTAGGTCACGGCGTTGGCGAGCAGGTTGTCGAGCGCGACGGCGATGTCGGTGGCCTCGGCATGGACGGCCACGTCCTGCCCGGACACTTCCGAGAGGTCCGCGGTGAGGTCGAGTCCCTTGGCCGACGCCGCGGGACGGTGCCCCGCAAGCGCGAGCTCGACCGCCTTTCGCACGTCGGTCACCGCATCGTGCGGCGGCGAGGACTCGAGCCGTGAGAGGTCGAGCAGGTCGGCCACCATGCGGCGCAGCCGGTCGGCCTCGGCCTCGATCTGTGACAGGAAGGCGAGGGCCTGGTCCGTGTCGCCGTCCCGGGCGGCCTGGTCGGCCGACGATGCGAGGAGGATGATCGCCGCCGTGGGCGTCTTGAGCTCGTGTGAGGCGTTGGCCACGAAGTCCCGGCGCATGTCGTCCAGGCGGGCGCGGTCGGTGATGTCGGCGATGACGGCGAGTGTGCGAGGCGCGCCGTGGGCGTGGCCGAGCGGGAGAACGAGCAGCCGGTACGAGCGCCGGTAGGGGTCGGGTCCCACCTCGACGACCTGCGCATCAGGCGTGCCGAGGCGTGTGTGGACAGCGCTCTCGAGGGGGGCCGGGAGACCCAGTGTGGGCAGTTGCCGCCTGCGGTTGTCCACCTGTGGAAGACGGAACATCGTCCCGAGGGCGCGGTTGGTGAGCACGACCCGCTCACCCTCGAGCAGGACGACCGCATCGGAGAGCCCATCGAGCACCAGGCGCAGCGTGCGTCGCTCATCTTCCAGTGCGCTCAGCCGGGTGCGCATCTGGTCGCCGAGGCTCACCAGCGCCTCGGCAAGCGGTGCCAACGCGGCCCCGCCGTCAGGGACCGGCGAGGCGAGGTCACCGGCCGCCATCGCGCGGGCCGAATCGGCGAGCGCCTCGACCGGTCCGGCGGCCGCACGGGTCAGACGCCAGGCCGCAACGGTGGCGAGCGCGAGCGCTCCCAGCAGCAGCGCGAGGCCGGTCCGACGGGTGTCCTCCACGAGGTCACGAACGTGGGCCAGTGACGTGGACACACGCAGTGCGGCCCGGCCCTCGGCGAGCGTCACCGGGACGGCCACGTACATGCGGTCGACGCCCTGGGTGTCGGACCGGCGCACATCGCTGCCCGGCCGGCCGGCAAGCGCCTCGCGGACCTCAGGGCGGTCACCGTGGTTCTCGAGCGACGCCGGGTCCTCGTCGCTGTCGGCGAGCACGGTGCCGTCAGCGGCGACAACAGTCACACGCAGGGGCGCTCCCTCGGCGATGCTGGCCACCCGTGTGCCGAGGTCATCACCGGAGCCCTCGACCGCCACGGCCCCGGTGCGCGCGATGTCGAGCAGGTAGGACTCCTGTTGATCGACGACGGCGCTCGCCAGCGGGCCGTAGAGGCTCCACGTCCAGGCGCCCGCGACGACCAGGACGATGGCCGCCAGGCCCGCGACGAGGCGCCGGCGATACCGTGCGGTCGATGGCGTGGCTGACGCGCTCACTCGGCGCCGGTGCCGTCGCGTGGCTGCGGGTCGAAGCGGTAGCCCACCCCGTGGATGGTGTGGATGTACCGGAACGCCGAGGGCTCCTCGACGGCCTGTCGCAGCCGCCGGATGTGGACGTCGATCGTGCGCGACGAAGGCAGGAACTCGTACCCCCAGACCTCGCGGGCAAGGCGCTGGCGCGACATGAGCGTGCCGCTGTTGCGGGCGAGTGCGAGAAGCAGCTGGAACTCCTTCAGACGGACACGTGCTGGTGCGCCTGCAACCGTCACGCGCAGCTCGGCGGGTTCGATGACGAGATCGCCGACCTCGATGATCTCGTCGGCCTCGAGCACGCTGCGCTCCCGCACGCGTCTGAGATTGGCCCGCACGCGTGCGAGGAGCTCCTCCATCGAGAACGGCTTCGTGAGGTAGTCGTCCGCACCGGCGTCCAGCCCTCGTACGGTGTCCCTCTCACCGTCCAGGGCGGTCACCATGATGATCGCGACCTCGCTGTTGGTCCGGCGGACCTCCTCGGCGAACCGGTAGCCGTCGATGCCCGGAAGCATCAGGTCGAGCACGATCAGGTCGGGATGCTCGGCGCGCGCGAGTTCGAGGCCGTCGATCCCGTCTCCGGAGGAGAGCGTCTCGAATCCTGACCTCGTGAGCGCGTAGCTCACCGTCTGGCGGATGATCGGATCGTCCTCGACGACCAGTATGCGTGCCATGGGTCACTTCTCCGCAGGTCTCGGCGATGTGTCGGGCCATTGTAGGCACGTTCGCACGCCGGTGAACATCGATGTAACAACAAGTTCACACACCTCGTCCATGTTTTACAGCGGTGCAACCACCCCGGGGCGTTGCAGACGTAGCGTTGTCTGCGGCCGGTGACACGCTGGCCACGTAGACAGAACCGAGACAAGGAGTGTGAGCGTGAACCTCAAGAAGCTGCTCATGGTCGGCCTTTCGGCCGCACTGCTGGTGGGCCTGTTCGGCCTCGCTGGCTGCGGCGGAGGCACCGACGAGCCGGCCGACGAGCCGGCCACCGAGACGCCGGCCGAGGAGCCCGCGGCCGAGCTCGAGGGCACCATCGACGTCCAGGGCTCCGACACGATGCTCAACATCGGCACGGCATGGAGCGAGGCGTTCATGGATGAGAACCCGATGGTCGAGGTCTCCATCCAGGGTGGCGGTTCGGGAACCGGCATCGCCGCGCTCCTCAATGGCACGGTAGACTTCGCGCACTCCTCGCGTGATATCAAGGACGAGGAGATCGCCGACGGCGAGGCCAGGGGTATCGATGTGGTCGAGCACAAGGTGGCCATCGACGGTATCGCGGTGATCGTGAACCCGGCCAACGGTGTCGAGGACCTCACGATGGACCAGCTCGGCCAGATCTACCGTGGCGAGATCACCAACTGGAAGGACGTCGGCGGTGTCGACAAGCCCATCGTCCTGCTGAGCCGTGACAGCTCCTCGGGTACCTATGAGTTCTTCAAGGAGGCCGTCGTCGGCGAGGACAACGAGTACGCTGCTGCCGCCAAGCTGCTGCCGTCCACCCAGGCGATCGTGGACGAGGTCGTGGCCAACGACGCTGGCATCGGCTACATCGGCCTCGGGTATCTGACCGGTGACGTCAAGGTCGTGGCCATCGATGGTGTGAAGGCTTCGGTCCCGGCTGCCGCCGACGGTTCGTACGAGATCAGCCGCTACCTCTACATGTACAGCAACGGCGAGCCCACGGGCGTCATGAAGGCCTATCTCGACTGGATCCTCGGGCCGGCGGGCCAGCAGCTCGTGGCCGACGAGGGCTTCGTGCCGCTCCCGTAGCGCAGATGACGACTCCCTCCACTCCCTCCAGTGGGCGGAGGCTCGGCCGCACGACCACGCGTCGTGCGGCCGAGGCCGTCGTCCGGGCCATCATCTACCTGTGTGGATGGATGGCTATCATCATCCTGGGCGCTATCGCCGTCTTCCTGATGTGGAACTCCCTCCGTGCCGTCCAGGAAGCCGGACTGGTCACGATGCTCACCGGGACGGCGTGGTACCCCACGTCCTCACCGGGGAAGTTCGGCATGCTGCCGCTCATCCTGGGCTCCCTGTTCGTGACCGGGGTGGCGCTCGCGGTCTGTGTGCCGGTGGGCGTGGCGGCCGCCGTGTTCATCTCTGAGTTCTCCGGTCGCCTGGTCAAAGAGGTCATGAAGTCGATCATCGAGTTCATGGCCGCTGTTCCCTCGGTGGTCTACGGCCTCATCGGTGTCGCGGTGCTCATCCCGTTCGTGCGGCAGTTCTTCGGGCTCGACACCGGCATGACTGCGCTCACGGGCGGCATCGTGCTCGGCATCATGTCGATCCCTACGGTGATCTCCATCTCCGAGGACGCGCTGCACGCCGTGCCGGCGGAGCTGCGCCAGGGGTCAGCGGCGCTCGGCAACACGCGCTGGCAGACCACGTTCAAGGTGACTATCCCGGCGGCGAGCTCCGGCATCTTCGCCGCTGTAATGCTCGGTCTCGGCCGTGCGATCGGTGAGACGATGGCGGTGCTCATGCTCACCGGGAACGCGGCGGTCATGCCCACGAGCATCTTCGAGTCCGTGCGTACGATGACCGGCACGATCGCCGCCGAGATGGGCGAGGTCGTGCAAGGCGGCCTCCACTACTCGGTGCTGTTCGCCGTCGGGCTCGTGCTGTTCACGATCACCTTCGCGATCAACCTTGCCGCGGACCTCGTGCTCGAGCGCCAGCGGAAGAGGTGGCGCCGATGAGCCGTCTTGGTCGCACGCGGCAGGCACGGACCGCCGAGGCGGTGGCGCGCGTCCTGACCGGCACCGTGGCGCTCTCGGTCGTGGCGGTCGCCCTCTTCATCTTCGTCTACATCGTCTACAACGGGATCGGCGCGCTCGACTGGACCTTCATCTCCGAGGTCCCGCGCGACCGGGGCCGGGAGGGCGGCATCCTGCCGGTCATTGTCGGCACGCTGTACGTGACGCTCACCACTGCAGCGCTGACGCTTCCGATCGGGGTGCTCGCCGGTGTGTACCTGGCCGAGTACGCACCCAGGAACTTCACGACGCGGGCGATCAGGCTCGCGATCACCAACATGGCGGGCGTGCCGTCGATCGTCTACGGCCTGTTCGGCCTGGCGGCGTTCGTCCTGCTCGCCGGGTTCGGCCGCTCGATCATCGCCGCGGCGCTCACGCTGACCTGCATGACCCTACCGGTGGTCATCACCGCCACCGAAGAAGCGCTCCGGCAGATACCGCAAGACCTGAGACAAGCGTCGCTCGCCCTCGGGGCGACGCGCTTGCGCACGATCTACAAGGTGGTCCTGCCCGCCGCCGCGCCCGGCATCATCACGGGCTCCATCCTCGGTCTTGCCCGCGCGGCCGGCGAGACCGCCCCGATCCTGTTCACCGGCGCCGTGTTCCAGATGCGCCGGCTGCCCGACGGGCTGTCGTCCCAGTTCATGTCGCTCCCGTACCACATTTACGCGCAGGTGACGTCGGTCCCCGGGTGGAACCGCACCCTGGTCTGGGGCACGGCGTTCGTGTTGGTGGCCGGCGTGAGCATCGTCAGTGTGATCGCGGCCTGGTGGCGCTCGGTCCAGAGGAGGAAGGTCAAGTGGTGACCCCAGTACTCGTATCCGGTGATGGCACGCTCGTCTACAACGGTGGTCCGGTGTCCGCGACCGTACCCGCGGTCAGGGACGAGGCGATCGACACGACCGGGGACGCCCGGGGCAGCTTCTCGCTCGCGGGGGTCTCGGTGGCCTACGGTAAGGACCTGGTCATCGAGGGCGTGGACATGCACATCCCTCCCCAGGCGGTCACGGCGCTCATCGGGCCGTCGGGCTGCGGCAAGTCCACGCTGCTCCGCTGTCTCAACCGCATGAACGACGAACTCGGCAACGTGCATATCGGCGGGACCATCACCCTCGACGGCCAGAGCATCATGGGCAAGGCGATGGACCCGGTGGAGCTCCGGATGCGCGTGGGCCAGGTGTTCCAGCGACCCAACCCGTTCCCGATGAGCATCTACGACAACGTCGCGTACGGTCCCCGGACCCAGGGCGTCCGCCGACGGGGCGAGCTCGACGGGCTGGTCGAGGAGTCGCTCAAGGGCGCTGCTCTGTGGGAAGAGGTCAAGAAGAGCCTCAAGAAGCACGCGTTCGAGCTGTCGGGCGGTCAACAGCAGCGCCTCTGTATCGCACGTGCGCTCGCCACCAAGCCGGAGGTCATCTTGATGGACGAGCCGGCCTCGGCGCTCGACCCGATATCCACGCAGCAGATCGAGGACACCATCGCCGAGCTCAAGAGCTCTGTGACGATCGTCATCGTCACGCACAACATGCAGCAGGCGGCACGGATCTCTGACCGCACGGCGTTCATGCTCCGCGAGAGCCTGGAAGAGCCCGCGCATCTGGTGGAGATCGGCGACACGAAGAAGATGTTCACCAACCCCGACGACGAGCGCACCGAGTCGTACATCACCGGGAGGTTCGGCTAGCCGTCCCGCGTCACGCCGAAGGCCCCGGTCGGTGACCGGGGCCTTCGTGTCTCCGGGCGATCGAGCCTGCCCGGAAAAGCGAACGAGGCGCGTGGGGGGCGCGCCTCGTTTCATGTTGAGCGGCGATTCCCCGCGTCCGAGGGGGGGGAGGAATGCGGGTCGCACTGCTCGACAATGCGATATGCAAGAGCCGTGCCAGATTCGGCTACTGGCAGGTGTAGCCTCCATCGACCGCGACATTGGAACCGGTCACGAACGACGCTTCGTCGGAGGCCAGCCACACGATGAGGTTCGCGACCTCGTCGGCGGTGCCGAGACGGTTCATCGCATGCTTGCCGGCGATGAAGGTGTAGCCATCGGTGCCGGGGGTGATGCCGGCCTTGGTGAGCAGCGGGGTCTCGATGAAGCCGGGGTGCACGGAGTTCACGCGGATCCCCTGCTGCGCGTACTCCGTAGCTGCGGCCTTGGTGAGCCCGGAGACGCCGTGCTTGGCCGCGACGTATGCCGGAGCGGTCGCCCATCCCACCAGGCCGAGGATGCTCGAGACGTTGACGACCGAGCCGCCGCCTGAGGCGAGGATCGCCGGGATGCCGTAGCGCATGCCGTAGAAGACGCCGTTGAGGTTGATGTCGATGACTGTGTGCCATCCCTCGAGGGAGTAGTCACCGGTCATGTTGGCCTCACCGCCGATGCCGGCGTTGTTGACCACGATGTTCAGGCCGCCGAACGCCTCGACCGTTTGCGCGATGGCCGACTCGACCTCGGCGGCGTCCGCGACGTTGCAGTGGATGAAGAGGGCAGTGCCTCCGGACGCCTCGATCATCGAGACCGTCTCAGCGCCTGCCGCGTCGTCCACGTCGGAGACGGCTACCTTCGCCCCCTCGGCCGCAAGGCGAAGCGCGACCTCACGCCCGATACCCGACCCTGCGCCGGTGATGAATGCGACCTTACCCTGGAACGATGCCATAGTGGCTCCTTTCGCCGGAAGACGTTCACGTGGCGATTGTAACAGCGGTTACATGTGAATGCTGGCACGTTCCCGGCCGGTACATCAGCAGCCGGAGGCGTCCCGGGGGCACAGAGAGCCGGGGCGCAGGAGGAGCAGTACTGCCCATCCGAGGAGCACCATTCCGCCGGCAAACACGGACGGACCAGGCCCGATGACGTCACCGAGCGCGCCGAACGCGATCGAGCCGAACGGCATCATGCCCATGAACGCGACGACGAACAGCGCCATGATCCGCCCGCGGAGGTGGTCCGGTGCGGCTGTCTGCAGGTTCGTGTTGATGCTCGAGACCGTGGCGAGGAACGCGACGCCGAGGACCGTCAGCAACGCGGCGGACACCGCGTAGGACCGCGACAACGCAAGCAGTATCGCCGCCACCGCCATCGCGAGGAGACCGTAGCGGATGATGCGCTCACGACGGACCGTACGTGGCAGCGAGGCGACGATGAGCGCGCCCGCGAGTGCACCGAGCCCGTTGAACATCATGAGCGACGAGTAGCCGGTGCTCCCGAGAGCGAGCATGTCGACAGCGATCGCCGGCAGCAGGGTCATGAACGTCATGCCGAAGATCACCAGCACCGCCGAGGTCAGAAGATGCATCGCGATGTGCGGGTGCTGGCGTGCGTAGGCGATCCCCGCGCCCACCCGGCGCATCGCGGACGCACCGTCGTCGGGATGTGCCGTCTGCGCGGGGCGAATGACCGCGAGCGCATAGATGACGAACAAGAAGCTCGCCGCGTTGAAGACGAACACCATGGTGATGCCGAGGCGTTCATCGGCCGTGAACGCCGCCATGATCGCGGCGGTGACGAGCGGCCCCACAAGGCGGGCCGCGTTGAACTGCGCCGAGGAAAGGGCGACCGCATTGAGCAGCGACCGCCTCGGTACAAGGTCCGGCACCATCGCCTGCCACGCCGGGAACATGAACGCGGAGACCACGCCGCCGATGAGCGTCAGCACGTAGATCGATTCGATGGTGATGTGCCCGGTGTGGTTCAGGTACGCGAACGCGGCGGCCTGTCCCATCATGATCACCTGCGACCACATGAGCAGCCGTCTGCGGTCGAAGCGGTCTACGAGCGGTCCGGCGAACAGTGAGAGGAGGAAGACGGGGATGCCTGACAGGAAGTTCACGATGCCGAGCGAGGACGTCGAGCGGGTGAGCGCGTAGATCACCCAGCCGAGCGCTACGGTCTGCGTCCAGGTCCCGATGTTGGAGAGCAGCGCCCCGGAGAAGAAGTAGGCGTAGTCACGGTACTTGAACGACTCGAACGTCGTGAGGGTGCGCAGCATACGTCGAGGCGGGCCGGAGACATCCGCCTCGAACGTCGGCAGATCGGCCGGTACGGGGGCCTGGGGCTCGGTGACGGGCTGCTGCTCAGGTGTGGCCATCGCGGTTCGGGTCGCCTCTTCTCTGCAAACGGAAGCGCCGCCCCCGGCGTGCGGAGGCGGCGCTCATGCGCCAGTGGCACAGTCTACACCTTCACGGAGCCGTGGTGCGCTACACGAGTCCCTGGTCCTTCATCGCTCCGGCCACCTTGAGGAACCCGGCGATGTTGGCGCCGTTGACGTAGTTGCCCGACGTCCCGTACTCGTCGGCGGCGTTCACGCATGCCGAGTGGATGTCGCGCATGATCGTGCGCAACCGGCCGTCGACCTCATCGCGCGACCAGTTCAGGCGCATGCTGTTCTGCGTCATCTCAAGGCCCGAGGTGGCCACGCCACCGGCGTTGCTCGCCTTGCCCGGCGCGTAGAGGATCCCCGCCTCCACGAACGCATGGACGGCATCCGGGCTTGAGGGCATGTTGGCGCCCTCGGCGACGAGCGTCACGCCGCCGGCGAGGAGGTTCGCCGCGTCGGTGCCGTTGATCTCGTTCTGCGTGGCCGAGGGGAAGGCGCAGTCGGCCGGGATGGCCCACAGGGGATTGTGGTCGAGCGAGGGATCGACCGGCACGTACTCGGCGTGCGGGTAGCGCTCGACGTACTCGGAGATGCGGCCGCGGCGCACGTTCTTGAGCTCCATGATGTACGACAGCTTCTCGCGGTCGATGCCGGCGGGGTCGTGGATGAAGCCGCCCGAGTCCGATGCCGTGACCGGCGTTCCGCCGAGATCGAGGAGCTTCTCGATCGTGTACTGCGCGACGTTGCCGCTGCCCGAGACGAGGCAGGTCTTGCCGTGGAAATCGTCGCCGCGGGCCGCGAGCATCTCGGCCGCGAAGTACACGCATCCGTAGCCGGTCGCCTCCGGGCGGATGAGCGAGCCGCCCCACGCGAGACCTTTGCCGGTGAGCACGCCCGTGAACTCGTTCTTCAGCCGCTTGTACTGGCCGAACAGGTAGCCGATCTCGCGACCGCCCACGCCGATGTCGCCGGCAGGCACGTCCGTGTCGGGGCCGATGTGGCGTGCGAGCTCGGTCATGAAGCTCTGGCAGAAGCGCATGACCTCGCCGTCGCTCTTGCCCTTGGGGTCGAAGTCGCTCCCGCCCTTGCCACCGCCCATGGGAAGCGTGGTGAGGGCGTTCTTGTACACCTGCTCGAAGGCGAGGAACTTCAAGATGCCCAGGTTGACCGACGGATGGAAGCGCAGACCGCCCTTGTACGGGCCGATCGCGCTGTTCATCTCGATGCGGAAGCCACGGTTGACGTGGAACTCGCCCGCGTCGTCCTGCCACGGCACGCGGAAGATGATGACGCGCTCGGGCTCTACCATGCGCTCGAGGATCCTCGCCTCACGCAGGTCGGGATGCCGGTCCAGCACGATGCTGCAGGACTCGACGACCTCGGCGACGGCCTGCAAGAACTCCGGTTCGCCAGGGTTCTTGGCGCGCACGGCGTCCATGAACTCGGCAGCGTACCCTGACATGGAAAAGCCCCCTTCATCTCAACGAAACGCGTTTGAATTCTGGCTAGTGTAGCGTACTGTGGTCGCATTGCGTGACGGACTTTTCGAGCCGGGCAGGCTCACCGAGGAGGGACCATGCCCCAGCACCTGCGGCACGATGTGATCAAGCAGATCAAGGATCAGAAGATCGAGTTCATCCACCTGTGGTTCACCGACGTGCTCGGCTTCCTCAAGAGCTTCACGATCGACGTGGAGGAGCTCGAGATCGCGATGACCGAGGGGATGGGCTTCGACGGCAGCTCGATCCAGGGCTTCGCGCGCATCCAGGAGTCGGACATGATCGCGATGCCCGATCCCACCACGCTGCAGATCCTGCCGTGGCGCCAGAAAGGCGTGCTCGTGGCGACGATGTTCTGTGACATCGTGCGGCCTGACGGAACGCCGTACGATGCCGACCCGCGCTACGTGCTGAAGCGCAACCTCGAGCGTGCCGCCGAGATGGGCTTCACCATGTACGTGGGGCCCGAGCTCGAGTACTACTACCTGAAGAGCGACCGCGAGCCCGAGGTGCTCGACCTCGGCACGTACTTCGACCAGACCACGCGCGACCTCGCCGTGGACCTGCGCATGGACACCGTGAAGATGCTCAAGCGCTTCGGCATCCAGGTGGAGTACAGCCACCACGAGGTGGGGCCGAGCCAGCATGAGATCGACCTCAGGTACGCCGAGGCGCTCTCGATGGCCGACAAGGTCATGACCTATCGCGTGGTGGTCAAGGAGGTCGCGCAGACCAACGGCGTGTACGCGACGTTCATGCCCAAGCCGCTGTACGGCGAGGCCGGAAGCGGCATGCATGTGCACCAGTCGCTGTTCAAGGACGGGAAGAACGCCTTCTACGATGCCGACGACCCGTACCACCTCTCGGCCACGGCCAA
The DNA here is from genome assembly GCA_015351705.1 of Aeromicrobium sp. Taxonomy (GTDB): domain Bacteria; phylum Actinomycetota; class Coriobacteriia; order Anaerosomatales; family Anaerosomataceae; genus JADIIM01. The sequence continues at coordinate 70,490 of JADIIM010000025.1, forward strand.
GAGCTACATCGCGGGCATCCTCTACCACGCACGCGGCATGGCCGCCGTCACCAACCAGTGGGTCAACAGCTACAAGCGGCTCGTCAGTGGCTACGAGGCGCCCGTCTACATCTGCTGGGCGCACCGGAACCGCTCGGCGCTCGTGCGCGTACCCATGTACAAGCCGGGCAAGGAGAACGCCACCCGCATCGAGCTGCGTTCGCCCGACCCGGCGTGCAACCCGTACCTCGCGTTCTCGGTGATGCTCGCCGCCGGTCTCGACGGCATCGAGAAGGGCATGGAACTGCCCGCTGATGTGACCGATGACGTCTACGAGATGTCCGAGGTCGAGCGTGCCGAGAAGGGCATCGGCCAGCTGCCCGGCGACCTGGACGAGGCCATCGTGGCGATGGAGGCGAGCGACCTGGTGCGCGAGGCGTTGGGCGAGCCGGTCTTCAACTGGTTCCTGCGCAACAAGAAGGCCGAGTGGTACCGCTACCACACGCGCGTCACGCCGTTCGAGCTCGAGGAGTACCTGCCGCTGCTGTAGGCGCCGGAAACGTCAGGCGCTTACTCGAGGCCTCCCTCGGGAACCCAGATCACCGCACCATCATCGAGCCGGTACACGGTCCCGATGGCCTGCCCGGTGCCCTCGCCGAGCTGGTCGGTCTGCCGGAGTCTTTCGATGCGGCCGGCTTCCTTACGGATGATCTCCATCTCGGCCGTACCGGGGTTCTTGACGATCGTCACGTCGTCATCCGAGATCAGCTCCTGCAGCCCGAACGCGGTGAGCGCGACGATCAGGAACCCGATGCCGATCAGCAGCGCGACGTCGAACAGGTTGCCGGTCGCCTCCATCGGGTCGCCCCCGTGGTCTGCGAAGCGCCGATGACGTCTGCTCTGATACGTGCCGTGCACGCCGCTGCGGCGGGGCGGGGTCGGGTGCACCTCACACCTCCATCGTCTCGAGCACGTACTCGATGTCGCTCACGTCGCGCGCATACAGGCGGTCGCGGACCGCGGAGATGACGTAGGCGACGCCGCCGATGAGCAGACCGATGACGGTCGTCGAGAACGCGATGACGAGGTTGTCGGCAAGCGTCTGGACATCACCGCGCGCGAGTCCGACGAGCGCAGGGGAGATCGGGATGAGCGTGCCCATGAGGCCGAGCATCGGGCCGAGCCTCACCAGCATTCGTGTGCGCTCAAGCCGTCGCGCCGCCTCGAACTCGGTGTCACTCAGTGCCTTCACGAGGTCCGCGCGGGTCAGTGCGTCGCGATCGAGCGCCTCGGTGAAGCGCCGACCGTACCGCCCGTGGTCGAGGCCGGCGCCCATCAGCCCGATCGCCTCGTCGGGCTTGCCCGCGTGCAGCGCCGACCGTGCGGCGCGTGCGGCCTCGCGCAGGGCGTCCGGTGATCGTCGTCCGATGCGCATCGCAAGCTCCACCGAGAAGCGGCCCGCCTCGAAGATGCACCACGCCAGTGCGATGAGCTCGATGACGAGCACCGGATACAACAACGCGGAGGCGATAGTGTAGATGATCGCCTGCGGGTGGGTCAGGTAGTAGCCGAGGGTTTCCATCGAACCTCCATCAGGAAGCGGGCCGGAGCCGGGGCAGGTGTTCCGCGATGATATCCCACGCAGGCACGGAGACCGCGCCGAACGCATAGACGATGACCAGGAGCAGGAGCCCCCGGGTGGGCGGCCTCGGCGCTGCGCTGCCGGGCGGTCCGCTGCCGAGCGTCGTGTCGCTCACAACGCCCATCTCCCAGCCGCGGTACGTCCCACCGAGCCCGCCCAGTGACGTCACCGCTTCAGCGCTGTCTCCCGATGCGTAGCCTCCGGGACTCCGCTTTGTGTCGGTGGTAGTGCCAGGCAGGACGCTCCGCTGGGCCCAACTCGACGAGCGCCGCGTCCGGCCGCTCGCACCCGAACCGCTTCCACCCGATGAGCTCCCGGACCCGCTCCCGGAGTCCTCGGCTGCCTGTTCCGGCGCCGGCTCGTAGTCGATGCTGGCCCGGACCGCCGTCGGAGTGACGTCGAGCCGCTCGGTCTCGAGTGTCACGCGGTAGCGGATGGCCGTGCCGTAGGTCCCCGCGGGAAACGAGATGCCCGCCAGGTTCCGCCACGCGCCGCCGTCGATCGAGTAGGAGATGCGCGATTCGGTGCCCTCAGGGGTCAGCGCCGTGACCGCCAGCCGGGTGAACTGCTTGCGCGCTCCGGGCAGGCCGCAGTCGGTGGGAGCCGAGATGCCTGTTCCCGAGGCCAGACGGCCGATCTCGATGAGGCGGTCGTTGTCCCCGTCGGCGATGAGGATCGAGCCCGAGGGCGTCGGCTGGGCGCGTCGAGGATCGAGCAGGCCGATGTCATCGAGACCGAGCAGGTTCGTCGCACTGAACTGCCAGACGATGTCGCCGCCGGTGCCAACCCGGACGACGCGGTCGTTCCCTCCGTCGGTGATGATCGTAGAGCCGTCGGCGGCACGCTCCGCCGCGGCGGGCGTGTCCAGGTAGCCGGCCTCGGCCCCGGCAACGCCCGGGACGCCGTACGTCCATGCGACCGCCTTGGCCGGAGTCACCTCGAGAACGCGGTGCGCGCCCTCATCGGCGATGAGGGTGTTGCCGTTGGCGAGACGCTGTGCGTACTTGGGCCACTGCAGGTACGGCTCACCGTAATCGTGGTCCCCCGCTGGTTCGCCCGTGACGCCGTACGTCCAGACGACGCTCGTCGGGCCGTAGCCGTCGCCCGGCACACCGGGGTCGTAGTCGCTCGACCGCACCTCGATCACGCGGCACGCCAGGCTCTCGGTGATCAGCGTGTTGCCGTTGGGAAGGCGGGTCGCATGGATGGGGTCATACAGGTCCGTGTACTGCCAGATGACCGCGCCTGACGTGTCGACCTCGAAGACGGCGGGGCGCCAGCGATCCACGATAAGTGTGGTGCCAGACGAGGTGCGCGTCGCATGGAACGGTGTGAGCACCGGGTCGTTGTCGGCCGTATAGGACCAGACGATCGCGCCGTCGGCGTCGACCTCGTAGACGCCACGCGGATCGCGGCTGGTGATCAGGGTGTTGCCGTTGGCGAGGCGCTCGACCGCACGGGGGTCCATCGGCGATCCGGCGAGCGTGTCGAGTTGCCATATGACGGTCCACGGCAGCACCATGCCGCCGGTCTCACCGGGCACGAGCGTACCGCTCAGGCGCGTGATGTCGGGGTCGGTCCACCGCGCCGCGAACGCCGGCGACGACCACAGCGAGACCACCGCGATCAACGCGGCGATGATCGTCAGACGCCTCACGCGAACCTCCAGGACTCCGTCGTGGTCGTGCGGGACTGACGGCGGACACAGCCGTCACGGTGAGGGTACCACCTACACGCCTCCTTGCACGGTCCCGGCCTCAGAATCCGGCCGAGCCGGGTGCACACACCTCGTCGCGTGCCGGGCCTGCCCCGCGAGCATGGCAGCGCTCAGCGCCCGGCCTGCTGTCCGGTGCGCGCCGTGTCGTATCCCGCGATGCCGCCGATGGCCCGGCGCAGCCGCTTGGAGCCGAGGTCATCGAGCAGTGTCGCGAGAGCCGATGCATCGACACGGTCGCGACGCATGACCAGATCGTATCGCTCGTGGAAGAGGGGACGGAAGGCCAGGTCGTGTGCCTCGGCCGCCGCGCGCAGGCACAGGCCCGCATCGGCGTCGCCGCGTGCCACGGCGCCGGCGACCGCGGTGTGTGTCGTGTGGTCCGAGTCGTAGCCGAAGATGGTTTCAGGCGCGACCCCCTCGGCCTTCAGACGTGCGTCCAGCCACACTCTGGTTCCCGAGCCGGGATTGCGGTTGGCGAACCGCAGCCCGGTGCCCGGCAGGTCCGTGACGTCACGGAGCGCCGTGCCGGCTCCAGGCCGGGTGACGATGCCCTGCTCGCGCTCGGCGAGCGTTATCGCGACCACGTCGATGTCCGGGAAGAGGTGCTGCAAGAACGGCGTGTTGTACTCACCCTTCTCCGGGTCGAGCAGATGGCAACCGGCGATGTCGCACAGCCCCTGACGCAGGGCGATGAGCCCATCGAGGCTGCCGACGGGTACGCTGACGAGGCCGATGTGCCGACGGACGGCTTCGGCGGTCAGTGCGTCGAGGCCGAAGTCATGACTGCCGAGGGCCACGAGGGTCACGGGCTGGTCGCTCACCGGCGTGATGAGGAGCCGGCCCTCGAATGCTTGCGCGGTCGCGGCGTAGTACTTCTCGGTGTAGTTCCTGACCACGCGCTCCTCGGTGAGCTCTGCGAGGCCGGCGCGCGCGAGCGCCTGGACGTGGTGTCGGACCCATGCGGGATGTTTGCCGAGGCGCTCGCCGATCTGGGTGATGGTCGCCGGACGGACCATGAGCATGCGCAACATCTCCCGCCTGCGCGGGTCCGCTACAGCCGCAAGTTGTGCGTGCTCGTCCAGTGCCCGTACGCCTGTCATCGGACTACCTTAAGCCGGGGCTTAGCGCGCTGCCATGGTATGGCGTGCGGGCACCGCGCGCAACCGTGCTCCCCGGATCGAGGTCGGATCGGCGGGCTGTCTCAGCGCGCCCGCGAACCGTACGTGTAGGCCCAGACGTGGGTGAACTCGGCACCGAACAGCGCGAGCTGCGAGGAGAAGTTCACCCACACGAGGAGCGCGACCACCGATCCGGCGGCCCCGTACGCCGAGCCGGGCGATGCCTGCGTGAAGTAGATGCCGAGCAGCAGTCTGCCCGCGATGAACAGCGCGGCGGTGATGGCCGCCCCGAGCCAGACGTCACGCCAGGCGATGGAGGTCCGCGGCAGGAAGCGGTACACGGCGGCGAAGAGGGCGGTGATCAGCGCCAGGGAGCCGAGCGACTCGGCCACCCTGAGCGTCTGTGTCCCGAGCCGGACGTACGGAGCCAGGTAGCCCGCACCGATGGTGATCACGCTGGAGAGCATGACCGAGGCGAGCAGCATGAGGCCCACAGCCACCACCATCAAGAAGGCGGCCAGGTTGTGCTTGCCGAGCGCCGAGAGGCTGAAGCGGATTTGCTCGGCGAGCCCTCCAGCGGGCGGCTCGTCCGGCGGGATGTCCCACATGCGGTCGAACGCCACCCGCAGCTGCCGGAAGACCCGCATGGCGCCGAACACCGCGATCAGCGCGGCGATCACCGACGCGGCGGTGCTGAGCGTGGTCGCCCCCGCGGCGGCGATGAGCTCGGCGGCGAGCTGCTCGCCCAGCGGGCCGGCGAGGGTGTAGGCCTGCTCGAGCACCTGGTCCGTCACTGTCGCCCGGCCGAGATACGAGCCGAGCACGTTGACGAGCACCACGAGCAGCGGTGCGACCGAAAGCAGGGTGTAGTACGTGAGCGCGGCCGCGATCTGCGGCGCGCCGTCGGAGCGCCATTCATCGAGGGTCGTGCGCAGGAGGGTGAGGATGTCGGGTCTCATGCCCCCATCTTAACGCGGCACGCTGAGTGGGCCGTCAGTCCCTGAGCGCCTCGGGCCTGCCGATCACGTGCCGGACGACCGGCACGCCTTCGAGCGACTCGGGGAGCGCGGCCTCGGCCTCGGCACTCAGACGGTCGGTACCCAGGACGATCGCGGCACGCCCGTCGGGGGTCTCGCCGACCCCCACACTCATGACACCCGGAGACCGCATGAGCCGCTCGGCATGGCGCGACAGGACCTCGCCGGCCCGTGGTCCGTCCGCGTTACCGGGACGTGGCTGGCGGCCCAGTATGCGGTGCAGCAGCTCTTTCAGCGCCATCTCAGACCCCGATCTCGAGCGCTTCGAAGACGTGTTCGATGCGGTTGATGACCGTTGTGCGCTCGCTGCCGGCGAACAGCAGCCCCACGATGCGGCCCCCGACGTCGAGGACCGCCGAGCCGCTGTCGCCGCCCTAGCTCATCGGCCCGGCCATCACCTGGTCGGCGAACCGGGCGACCCGGCCGCCGCCGTAGCCGACGTCGACGGTGACGGCCACCTGGATGATCCGGTCGGTGGTGACGCCGGTCGTGCGTCCGCTCTTGCGCACCTCGGCTCCCAGCTCGGCCCGTGTCTGTCCGGTGATGGGCTCGAGGCCATGGATGTCGGAGCGGATCAGGTCGTCTGAGAGCGGGAGCGCGGTCGCCGCACGCGCCCTCCCTCACCGACGCCGTTCTTCGAGCGAAGTATACGACAGCAGCGCGCAGCGGTTCACAGTATAGCCGAGGGAGCGAACACCAGCGCTGTGGTTGGATCTCACCGGCGTTACGAAGAGGATCGAGCTGT
>JADIIM010000026.1 GCA_015351705.1 Aeromicrobium sp.
AGCACGGCCCGATGCGCTCTCGGTGCGTTTCGACGAGCCGGTGGCGCCCCTCGCGCCCGGGCAGTCACTCGTCCTCTACGAGGGCGATCGGGTGCTCGGCGGCGGCATCGTCACCGGGTAGCGGCCGACGTCGCACGCTCGCACGGCGATGCCCGTCCTGCTCCACCTCGCCATTCCGCATAAATCCTGACTATTGGTGCGCTTATCTCCCTTGAACCCGATCGCCGCCCGGCGTATCTTCGGGACGTGCCCGTTGCCGCAGCACCAGGAGGATCTATGTCCCGCATCGACACCACCGTCACCGACACCATCGGCGCGACGCCCCTCGTCCGCCTCAACACCATCGCGGCCGGTCTGCCCGCGGCAGTCGCGATCAAGCTCGAGTCCCGCAACCCCGGCGGCTCGGTCAAAGACCGCATCGGCCGCTCGATGATCGACGACGCCGAGGCCCGCGGCATGATCGAGCGCGGCCGCTCGGTGCTCGTCGAGCCCACCTCGGGCAACACCGGCATCGCGCTCGCGATGATCGGCGCGGCGCGCGGCTACCGCGTGGTCCTCACCATGCCCGAGTCGATGTCCATCGAGCGACGCAAGCTCCTCGCGGCGTACGGCGCCGAGCTCGTGCTCACCCCCAGGGCCGGGGGCATGCGCGGCGCGGTGGAGGCTGCCGAGCGCATCGCAGCCGAGACCGACGGCGCCTTCCTCCCCCGCCAGTTCGACAACCCCGCCAACCCGCACGCGCACTACACCACCACCGGCCCCGAACTCGACGCCGCGCTCGGCAGCGAGACGCTCGGCGCGTTCGTGGCGGGCGTCGGCACGGGCGGCACCATCACCGGCGTGGGCCGCTACCTGCTCGAGCACCGCCCGGATGCGCTCCGCATCGCGGTGGAACCGGACGAGTCGCCGATCATCACGCAGCGGCTCGCCGGTGCCGACCTGACGCCCGCGCCTCACCCCATCCAGGGCATCGGCGCGAACTTCATCCCGTCGGTGCTCGATCTCACGGTACTCTCCGAGGTCCAGCGGGTCTCGGGTCCTGACACGATCGCGATGGCACGCCGTCTTGCCGCCGAGGAGGGCCTGTTCGTCGGCATCTCCTCGGGCGCGAACGTGGTGGCCGCACTCCGTATCGCCGGCCGGCCGGAGCTCGCCGGGACCACCATCGTGACCGTCGCCCCGTCGACCGGCGAGCGGTACCTTTCGACCCCGCTGTGGGAAGGGTACGGTGAGTAGCGTGCGTGTCTCGCAACAGCTCGACTACGCGCTGCGCGCGGTCGTCGACCTCGCGCGCAGGCCACACGGCTCCCCGGTCCCGGCAGGTGAGATCGCCGAGTCGCTCGGACTGCCGCGCCGCTTCGTCGAGCAGCAGATCACGGTGCTCGCACGCTCGGGCATCGTCGCGTGTCGGCGCGGGACGGGCGGCGGCTGCACGCTCGCACGCGACGCCGCCGACGTGACGGTCCTCGACGTGGTGCGGGCCATCGATGGCGATGTGCTCGACGTCCCGCTCGCTCCCGCCTCGGCGACCGCCGAGCTGTGGGCCTCCGCGGCGCACGCTCTTGAGACCCACCTCGGCCGGACGACGGTCGCCGACCTCGCCCGCCGACAGGACGATCTCGACGCCGTCGGCAGGGAGATGTACTTCATCTGACCCCGATACTGGCACACGCGTTGCTCTTTCCCGCCCAGGTACCCGGCATGAAGAGGACCCGTGGCTCGCAGACCCGCCTGGATGGACGTCTCGGTGATCGCGATCGTGGTGATCGCGCTCGCCGGCATCGTCACGCCCGTCTGTGCGATGCCCGAGTGTGACGCGACGTCGCTCTCGGCGTGTTCGAGCGTCGCGCCGGCCTGCGGCGAGTGCGACGACAGCACCGTCGTCATGAAGCACCAGCCCGACGAGGCGCTCTCCGCTGATGCAGTGCGCACGGCCGATACGGTGGCGACGCCTGCCGTAGTGCCGGCTCAGGCCGCGTGCACCGTCGTGTCCCTTGCCGTGATCGAGCCCGCGATCACGGCGTCCCCGCCTCCTCGCGATCCGCTGGGAGTCCGCCTCACCATCTAGAAGACGCTCCTCCCCGCCGCGCCGGCTGTGACCGGCCGCCGGGTCTCGTCGTACCCTTCCACGACTCCGAGGAGTGTCACCGATGGAACTGTTCCTGCCCATGCTCGCGCTGGGACTCGTCACCAGCGTTCACTGCATCTCCATGTGCGGCCCGATGGTGGTGACGTACGCCCTCAAGGGCTCCGAGGACGCGTCGCCCGCCGGACGGATCGCACCGAACCTCGCGTACCAGGGTGCCAAGATCGTGAGCTACATGCTGGTCGGGCTGCTGCTCGGCACGGTCGGCTCGGCGCTCGACCTCGACGCGATACGGCCGTACGTGCTCGTGCTCGCAGGCGCGTTCATGGTCGTGCTCGCACTCGGAATGACCGGCCGCTTCCCCTGGGCGGCGCGCCTCACACCACGACCCCCGCGCGTGCTGGTCCGGGCGCTCTCGGCCACACGCCGTCGCGCGTCCGACGACGCCGCCGAGGGCAGGTCGTCGCTGGCGACCCCGGTGACGTTCGGGCTGCTCACCGGTCTCATGCCGTGCGCGCCGTTGATGGCCGCTCAGCTGAGTGCCGCCGCGAGCGGCTCTCCGGTCCGCGGCGCTCTCGCGATGCTCGCGTTCGGGCTCGGCACGGCACCGCTCATGCTCGGCTTCGGCACCGCCTCGAGCCTGGTGCCGCGCCGTCTGCGCGAGCGCGCGATGGTCGCCCTGGCCGTGGTCGTGCTCGTCTTCGGCGTCACCTACCTGAACCGCGGCGCGATGCTACTCGGCTCGCCGGTCACCCTGCAGGCTGCCCGCGCGGCCGTACTCGGCGGATCCGGCCCCGCTCCGGCGGGATACACGATCGCCGATGACGGCGCCGCCGAGGTCCGGCTGACCATCGCCGGTGTGCGCTTCTCACCCGATGTGGTCGATGTGCCCGCGGACACGCCGGTCCGCCTCATCGTCGACCGGCAGGAGTCCAACCCGTGCTCGGACCAGCTCGCGGTACCGCAGCTCGGTGTGCTCGCCGATCTCGCGCCCAACCAGACCACCGTCGTCGACCTGCCGCCGGCCCCGGCGGGCAGGTACACGCTCACCTGCGGCATGGGGATGATGGCTGGCGCCATCAGGTCCGGCAGCGGCGGCGCGGCCAGCGACGCCGCACAGTCGGACCCGCCGGCCTTCGGCGCCCCGCCTGCCGGCAGCCCGTCGTGCGCCTGCTGCGCGAACAGCGGGACCGGTGAGAGCATCGAGGGCGAGGCCACGATCTCAGACGGGATCCAGCGGATCACCATCGACGCCACCAACGGGTACAACCCGAACGTAGTACGACTTGCGGCGGGCGTCCCCGCGGAGATCACCTTCACGCAGGCCAGCGGCTGTATGGCCCAGGTGATGAGCGAGGACCTCGACTTCTTCGAAGACCTGACCAGCGGACCGAAGACTGTCCCGCTGCCCGCGCTCGAGCCCGGTGAGTACGGGTTCTCGTGCGGCATGCAGATGGTGTTCGGCCGGATCGTGGTGCAGTGATGGAGGATACGATGAACGACACGATCACCCCTCCCGCCCCGGGCGGCCCCACCGAGACGGCCGACAGCGTGTCGCTCGGCATCATCGGCATGACGTGCTCGTCGTGCCAGGCGGTCGTCGAACGCACGCTACAGCGCACGCCGGGCGTCACCTCGGCGGCGGTCAACCTCGCCAACGAGACCGCGCGCGTCTCGTTCGACGCACGTGAGATCGATATCGACAGCATCATCAACACCGTACGCTCGGTGGGCTATGACGCGGTCGAGCGGCCGGCGGTCACGCAGCCGACGACCACGGACGAGGCGCCTGACGCGCAGCGCGAGGCGCAGCAGGCGCACATCGCCCACGAGCGACGCCTGTTCGCGTTCTCGCTCGCGCTGTCGCTGCCGCTCGTGGTGCTCATGGTCCCGTCCCTCATGGAGTCCGTCCCCGAGGCCATCGCCTCGTGGCTCAACGGGGCCCTGGGCATGGAACTCAAGCCGATGATGGTCTTCAAGTACCTGAGCTTCGTGCTCGCGACCCCGGTGCAGTTCGTCGCGGGCTGGCAGTTCTACCGTGGCTTCTTCCACGCGCTCAAGCGACGCACCGGGAACATGGACACGCTCATCGCCATCGGCACCTCGGCGGCGTACCTCTACAGCGTGGCTGCGACGTTCGTGCCCGCGCTCCACATGGAGCCGGTGTTCTTCGAGACGAGCGCCCTGCTCATCACCTTCGTGATCCTCGGCAAGCTGCTCGAGGCCCGAGCGAAAGGCAAGACCTCCGACGCGATCAAGAAGCTCATGGGGCTCGCGCCCAAGACCGCGCGCGTGGTGCGCGACGGGGCCGAGATCGACGTCCCGGTCGAGCAGGTCGTCACCGGCGATATCGTGGTCGTCCGCCCCGGGGAGAAGGTCCCCGTCGACGGCGTGGTGACCGAGGGCTCCTCGGCGATCGACGAGTCGATGCTGACCGGTGAGTCGATCCCCGCCGAGAAGCGCCCTGGAGACACCGTCATCGGCGCGACGGTCAACAAGCTCGGGTCGTTCCGCTTCCGGGCCACCAAGGTGGGCGCCGAGACCGCGCTCGCGCAGATCATCCGGCTTGTGGAGGAGGCGCAGGGCTCAAAGGCCCCGGTGCAGCGCTTCGCCGACCGCATCAGCGCGATCTTCGTGCCCGTGGTGCTCGCCATCGCACTCGTGACGTTCCTGGTGTGGTTCTTCATCGTGCCGGGTCTCGTGGACCCGTCGTATTACGCCGACGTGACGCCGTTCATCAAGGCGCTCCTCACCGGTACCGCAGTCGTGGTCATCGCCTGCCCCTGCGCGCTCGGCCTGGCCACGCCCACCGCGATCATGGTGGGCACGGGCAAGGGCGCTGAGAACGGCGTGCTCATCAAGAGCGGTGAGGCGCTCGAGACCGCGTACAAGACCCGCGCGATCGTCTTCGACAAGACCGGCACGCTCACACACGGCCGGCCGGTGGTGACCGACCTGGAGCCGGCCGCCGGGTTCGACGCCGACCGCATGCTGGTGCTCGCCGCAGCGCTTGAGCGCGGGAGCGAACACCCGCTCGCCGAGGCGATCATCGCGCACGCCAAGGCCCGCGACGTCCATGTCCCGCCGGCGAGCGGGTTCGCGGCCGTGCCCGGCCACGGAGTCGAAGGCACCGTCGAGGACGTCCGCGTCGCACTCGGCAACCGCCGCCTGATGGCGCGCGAGGGGATCGACATCACCGCGCACGAGGCGCAGATCGCTGATCTCGAGGCCGAAGGCAAGACGGTCATGCTCGTCGGCGTCGATGGCGCGCGGCTCGCCGGCATCATCGCGGTGGCCGACACCTTGAAGGAGCACTCGGCCGAGGCGGTGAGCCGCCTGAGCGCGATGGGCGTCGAGGTCTACATGATCACCGGCGACAATCGCCGCACGGCCGAGGCGATCGCGGCGCAGGCGGGCATCCCCGCCGACCGCGTGCTCGCCGAGGTCCTGCCCGAGCACAAGGCCGACGAGGTCACGAAGCTCCAGGCACGCGGACTTGCGGTCGCCATGGTCGGGGACGGGATCAACGACACCCCGGCGCTGGCCGCGGCCGACATCGGCATCGCCATGGGCGCCGGGACCGACGTGGCCATGGAGACCGGCGGGATCGTGCTGATCACCAACGACCTCCGTGACGTCGTCACGGCCATCGAGCTCTCACGCGCCACGATGCGCAAGATCCGCCAGAACTTCTTCTGGGCGCTCGGATACAACTCGCTCGGCATACCGGTCGCCGCGCTCGGCCTACTCAGGCCGGAGCTCGCCGGCGCCGCCATGGCGCTCTCAAGCGTCTCGGTGGTCACCAGCTCGCTTCTGCTACGCCGTTTCCGGCCGAGCCTCGCGAAGTCCGCTTAGCCGACACGCAGCCTGAAGACGACGGGATTGTGCGGGTCGGGGCAGCACACCACTGCCTCGCCCGCCTCTTCCCACGGGAAGCTGCCGCCGAACCGCAGCGGCTGCAGGAACGGCAGCATCGCGGCGTACGCCCATCCGCAGATGCCCGTCGGCACGAGCGCCGAGTCGACCTCCCAGCGGTCGCCCACCACGTGCCCGATCGAGCAGGCGCCCGTTCCCTGGATCTCGACGATCTCGATCGTCACGCGCATGCCTTCCGGCGGCGCCTGGCGCACCGCATCCGCGGGCGCATCGGGCGTCATCGCACCGCGGTCGCTCATCGTGGGCCTCCCTCGTCCTGTCCTCCGCGCTCGTACAGAAGCCAGAGCGCCTGCGTGCCGAGCTCGGCGCCATCGGCCTCCTGCAGCCGAGCGTAGAGGCGCTCGGCGAGTTCGAGACCGGGCAACTCGATGCCGAGGTCGCGTGCCTCGTCGATCGCGATGCGGAGGTCCTTGACGAAGTGCTTCACGAAGAAGCCGGGGGCGAAGTCGCCGCTCAAGATGCGCGGACCGTACGCACCCCACGACCAGGAGTTGGCGCCGCCGCCCGAGAGCGCCGCGTGCGTGCGCTCCAGGTCCAGACCGGCCGCCTTCGCATACTGCAGCGCCTCGACCAGGCCGAGCATCGTCCCGGCGATACCGATCTGGTTGGCCATCTTCGTGTGCTGACCGGTGCCCGGCCCTCCCGCATGCGTGTACGTCCGGCCCATGACCTCGAACAACGGGAGCGCCCGCTCGAACGCCTCGGCCGTGCCTCCAGCCATGATCGTCAGCGTCGCCTCCCGCGCACCCACGTCACCGCCGGACACCGGCGCATCGAGTGCGAGAACCCCACGCGCGGAGGCGGCCTCTGCGATCCGCACCGCAAGCGTCGGGGTCGACGTCGTCATGTCGATGAGCAGTGCGCCCTCACGTGCCCGCTCCACGATGCCGCCCGTGCCGAGGTAGACGGCCTCCACATCACCCGGGTAGCCGACGATGGTGATCGTCACGTCGGCCGAGGCAGCCGCCTCACCCGCCGAGTCGGCCCACTGTGCGCCGCGCTCGAGCAGCCGGCCGGCCTTGTCCTTCGTACGGTTGAAGACGACCAGACGATGGCCGGCGTCCATGAGATGGCCCGCCATCGCCGCCCCCATCACACCGGTGCCGACGAACGCGATCGTGAGTCGATCGGACATGAATGGTACCTCCTCTAGCTCGCAGCGGGTCGCTCAAGCGTCACCCGCGTGTATGCCACGCGAAAGCCGGCCCGCTCCTGGTTACGCATCGAGACGCCGCCCGGGGCCGCTTCGATGACGGCGAGGTCGCAGCCGGCCTCACCCGCATGCCGGATCCGCGCCGCCAACACGGCGGTCTGCACGCCCCGACCGCGGAAGCGCGGGAGCGTCGAATCGCCGTTCAGGAGCGCGACACCCTCGGTCATCACGAGCATCCCGGTCCCGGCGGGGCCGCCTTCCGCTTCGCCGATGAAGTGAAGTGCATCGTCGCGTGCGGCGATCGCCCGCGCGAGCACCATGTCGGCATCCTCCACGTCCTCGTCTTTGAAGCCGCGCGCCTCGAGCTCGGCCCACACGTCCTTCTCGGCGGCCGATGCGGCGATCCGCACGCCGATCCCGGCGGCCGTCCCCGGAAGCGTGCGCGCAGGCAAGGGCTGATACAGCACCATCTCGAAGCCGGCAGCCACGAACCCGGACTCCGCCAACCACCGTATGAGCGACGCGTCGGCGTGCGGACACACGTCCACGCGCGCCGGCGCTCCCCGCTCCTCGAAGAACGCGATGAGCGCAGCGACCTCCTCGTGCTCGACCTCGCCGTTCATGCCGAGGCCGAAGGAGCCGTTGACGACGTTGCCCTCGGAGAACCAGACCGCCACACCGCCACCCACGCTCAGCGTTGCCGTCTGCGGAAAGAGACCGGTCGTGCGGGCGCTGACCGCGTACGCGCGCAGGTCGCGCACGGTCGCTGCCTCGATACGATGCGCCAGCCGGGTATCGGCCAGCGGATATCCCTCGTGCATTCGTGACCCCCAGAGTAGACCTCACGGGCACCCAGATTGTAACGTGCATACGGAACGGCCGTCGGCGTCGATGGCCTGACCGGACACGTGACTGGAGCTGCACCTGTATGGCGGCGGAACCGATCCAGAAGGCGAACCGCGACGACGGCGGCTTCCGCATGTTCACCATCCAGTTGATCGTGCTCGCCGTTCTCTTCACCACCGCCACGTACGCAGCCATCTATCTGCGCACGCGCGCCTTGCTGTATGAGTCCTTGCGCATCCAGGCCGAGAACCACTTCGAACTGGTGGTCACCGCCCGTGCCTGGAACGCCGACCATAACGGTGTCTGGGTGAAGAAGACCCCGGGCGTCGAGACGAATCCGTACCTTGAAGAACTCGGGATCGTCGCCGAGATCGAGACGACAGCCGGCGAGACCCTCACGCTCAGGAACCCCGCGATCATGGCCTCGGAGATCTCGGAGCGGCTCGAGAGCCGCATGGGGGTCACCTACCACTTGGTCGCCCTCGACCCGGTCAACCCCGAGAACCTGCCCACCGAGTGGGAGCGGGAGGGCCTCGTGCGCTTTGCCGAGGACCCGTCCCCGGTCCACACCATCGAGTCCCTGCCCTCCGGACGGCGCGTCTACCGGTACATGGAGCCGCTGGTGGTGGAGAGCGACTGCGTGATCTGCCACGCCGCCCAGGACTACCGGATCGGGCAGATCGCGGGGGCGACGAGCATCGGCATCCCCGTTGCCGACATCGAGCGTCAGCTTGCAGCCAACGCGCTCACGCTTCTGCTCCTCGGGGGCCTGTCGATCGCCGCAGCCGTGTCGTCGATCGGGTGGATGACCTCGCGACTCGGCCAGCGGACCCGCCAGGCGAATGAACTGCTCGAACGCGCCGCCATCACCGATGAGCTCACGGGCCTCCTCAACCGTCGCGGCACGCTGCAGCGCCTCGACGAGGAGATCGCCCGGTTCGAACGGTCAGACGAGCCGCTGTCGGTGGTCATGCTCGACCTCGACCTGTTCAAGGCGGTCAACGACACGCACGGGCACGCGGTGGGCGACTCGGCTCTCAGGCACGTGGCCGACGCGATCCGCGCCGAGGTGCGCGCATACGACGTCGTGGGGCGCTTCGGAGGCGAGGAGTTCCTCATCATCACGCCGTACACGGAGATCGGTGCGGCGGTCGCGCTCGCCGAGCGCGTCCGGGAGCGCGTCTCCGCCGAGACCGTGGTGCCGATCTCCCCGCCGGTCATGATCACCGTGAGCGGCGGAGTGGCACAGGCGCGAAACGGCGAGTCGGTCGACCAGCTGGTCGCGCGCGCCGACTTCGCGCTCTACAAGGCCAAGGAGACGGGACGCGACCGCATCGAGTGGTCACCCGGCGCTCCGCGGCCGTCAGCCGGCAGAAACGGTGACGTCGACTCCTGAGCGGGCGGAACCGGAGGACTGCTCGGGCACCCTTCGGATCACTGCTCCCGCCGCGATGATGAAGAGCATCAGGCTCGCGAGGGCCGCTGGCCTTCCCCACCCGAGCACGTCGGCGACGAGCGCCCAGGCGAGCGGACCGGTGACCGTCGCGAAGCGCCCCACCGTGGCGTACAGACCGAAGAACTCGCCGAGAAGGTGGTCCGGTGCCAGGCACGTCATGAGGACCCTGTCTGATGCCCAGGCCGCGCCGATGCCCGCGCCGCCGCCCACCGCGACGAACCAGCCGAGATCGTTGAGCCCGGTCAGGATCGCGGACACCATGGCCGCCAGACCGACGAGCTGCGCCCCGAGTGCGGCGAAGAGCACCGCCTTCGGCCCGTAACGGTCCACCGCCTTGCCCGCAAAGGCGGCACCGGCCGCCGCACATGCGATGCCGAGCAGTGCGAGACGGTCGGTCTGCGCGTTGGTGAAGCCGAGTTCGAGGCGCGCCAGCACCGCGTTGAACAGGAACACCGTGTTGATCGCGTCGGTGTACAGGAAGCGTCCGATGAGGAACCGCACGACACCACGGTGACCGGCGGCGTTGCGCCACGCCGTGATCAGCGCCCCTGGCGCGCCGAGCAGCCCGGGCGGACGACCCTGGCGCGGCTCACGCGGCCGCTCCGCGATCAGGAGGAACGCAGGAAGAGCGAAGACCAGGAACGCCAGGGCAAGACCACGGAACACGGAGGCGTATCCCGCCCGAGGTAGGAGGTACGAGCCGATGCCGATCGCAAGCGCCGAGCCCGCATACCCGACGGCGACGCCGACTCCCGAGATCATGCCACGCGACGCAGGCGTGCTGACATCCGGAAGCAGTGCATCGTAGACGACCGAGCCCACATGGAACGCCCCGGTCCCCACGACGTACAAGACGAGCGAGGGGACGACATCGCCGGTCGCCAGCAGTGCGGTCGCTCCAACGCACGTCACGGTCGACCCGATCAGGTAGGGCATGCGCCTACCGCGGTGGTCGCTGAGCGCCCCGATCCAAGGTGCCAGGACGATGACCGCGAGCATCGCCACAACGGTCGCCGCGCTCAGCTGCCAATCGGCGCCGCCGCGCTCCTCGATCAGCCACAAGCCGAAGTAGCGGCTACCGACACCCAGGGCGAAGGTGGTGTTCGCAAGATCGTAGAGGACCCACGCGATCACGGCCGAACGTCGCGGCGCCCGCGGTGGACCAGGTGAGGACCCCTGCATGCACACCTCCCTTGCCTGGAGGGAGTGTACCGCGCGTGTAGAAGCGCGAGCCATGCGCGCGGAACACGAGCGCATGCGATCGAAGGGGGTGGCGGGAAAAGAAAGTGCCCCGAGAGACCTCGCCAGCGAGACCCGCTACCTGCAGCTTCCCGTTTCACACCTTTGGAGCCTGCGAGCCTCCGGCCTGCTTGCGCGTGCCTTCCGCCTACACACCCCGCCGGCAGCTACTGGTACGCTACCCTTCGCGGTTCGCCCGGTCCGACCTCTCGGGACAACCACTACACTAGACCATGCCGTGCGACCCCGCAAGCCCGTTCTCGCGAATTGTCGAAGTTGCCGCTGAACGGCCGAGAATCGACCCCGAACGGTCACTCAAGTGACCTGAGCGGTATCTTCAAGGGTCGAACGGCCGCATTGCACACGCCACGGGGCGTATCCGGTCCTATCGGGCCTGGATCCGGACACCGATCGCGGGCGTACCCGGCCGCACGCCTTACCCCAGCAGCCTGCGAACGACCTCGTTGACGACCGCCGGATTGCCCTGCCCACGCATCTCGCGCATGACCTGCCCAACGAAGAAGCCCAGAAGACCCGTCTTGCCACCGCGGTACGTCGCCACCTCGTCGGGGTGTGCATCGAGCACGCCCTGTACGACCGCCTCGATCGCACCTGCGTCGGAGACCTGGCGCATCCCCCGGTCCTCGACGATCGCGCCTGGGGCATCACCGGTTCGCGCCGCCTCGGCGAAGACCTCCTTGGCCTGCTTCCCGGAGATCGTCCCGTCCTCGACGAGTCCGACGAGCTCGGCAAGCATGGCCGCAGTCACACGTGCCTGCCCGATCGCGATACCCTCGGCGTTCAGCAGCGCCGCCAGGTCGCCGAGCATCCAGTTGGCTATCTGCCGCGCGTCGGTATCGCCCACCAGGCCGACCGCCTCCTCGAAGTAGCAGCCCGTCTCCCGGTCATCGGCGAGCAGGGACGCGTCGCGCTTCGGTAGGCCGTAGTCGGCCATGTAGCGGTCGCGCCGGGCGTCGGGAAGCTCAGGAAGCCGGTCGGCGAGCTCGGCGACCCGGGCGGGGTCGAACGTGAACGGCACCATGTCCGGCTCCGGGAAGTAGCGATAGTCGTGCGCTTCTTCTTTGCTGCGCAGGCCGCTCGTGCGCTTCGCGCCCGCGTCCCAGTGCCGCGTCTCCTGCACGACCACACCGCCCGAGTCGAGCACCTCGGCGTGCCGCACGATCTCGTAGGCGATGGCATCGTGCAGCGACTTGAACGAGTTCATGTTCTTGACCTCGCTCTTCACGCCGAGTTCCGCCGAGCCGCGCAGGCGCACGGAAACGTTGGCGTCCACCCGCATCGAGCCCTCCTCCATGTTGCAGTCGCTCACGCCGAGCGCGAGCCAGATCGCGCGCAGCTTCTGGGCGAAGCGCCGCGCCTCCTCCGGCGTACGGATGTCGGGCTCGGTCACGAGCTCCATAAGCGGCGTGCCCGCCCGGTTGAAGTCCACGAGCGAGTGGGTGGCACCCGCGATGCGGCCTTCCGAGCCGCCCACGTGCACCATCTTCCCGGTATCTTCCTCCAGGTGAATGCGGGTGATGCCGATGCGCGTGCGGTAGCCGCCGTCTTCGGCCACGGCCTCCGGGCCCACGAACGGCAGTGCCCCTCCGAGGTCCAGGCGCTCTCCCACACCGTCACCGTCGACCTCCACGTCGACGAAACCACCCGAGCAGAACGGCAGGTCGTACTGGGAGATCTGGTAGTCCTTGGGCATGTCGGGATAGAAGTACTGCTTGCGGTGGAACTGGCTCCACAGCGCGATGTCGCACTCGGTGGCGAGACCGGCAAGCACCGTCCACTCGATCGCCGCCTCGTTGGGCACCGGCAGCGCCCCCGGCAGGCCGAGGCATACCGGACACACCCGCGTGTTGGGTTCGCCGCCGAAGGCGACGGGACATCCGCAGAACATCTTCGTGTTCGACGCGGTTATCTCGGTGTGGATCTCCAGGCCGATGACGGCCTCGTAGCGCTCGAGTACTTCGGTGAGTCGGTCCTTCGGCAACGCGGGGCTCCCCTCGCGGATACGTGCAGCAGGCGGTCGGTGCGCGCAGCTGCGCGCGGTGCTCCGATTCTACCCGATGGGGCGGCACGAACGGCCGCCCCATCACCCTCACCCCACGAGCAGGTGCCGGTCTACCACAGAAGCCCCCGCGCGGCCGTGCGGACCGCGGGAGCGAGCACGCTGGTCCCTCCGAGGTACCTGATCTCGTAGACCATGTCCTTGTAGTCGGTGAGCACGCTGGCCGCCTCAGGACTGAGCGTCGAGCCTCGCGTCAACAGCAACGGGCAACAGTCATCGCCCTGCAGCACGCCCCCCGCAAGCGCATCAGGGTAGTTCTCCCCCGTCGCCAGCGCCGGACGGGACATCAGCATGCCGAGCCCCGTGTACCCCACACGCGCCACCTGCGCCGCTGTCGCATAACGGTTGGCGCCCCAGATCCGCATGTATCCCATGAACGGCGGAGCGTTGAGCGTATCCGCCACGTCGTCGCTTACGACCGCCGGACCGCCGATGATGTAGCCGTGGTTCGACGGGTTGCCGCCCCAGTCGTTGCGCAGCATCGCGGCCGAGACCGCCGCTGGCAGGGCGCTTCCCGGCGTGAGGTAGATCGGCCATCCGTTGGCCGCGGCTACCGGTGCGGCCGCGAGCGCATCGGGGAAGTCCGCGCCCGTGCACACGATGGCGGTCCCGTCGTAGTCAGCGCCTCGCATCGCCTTGACCTCGGCGGCGATCTCGATCGCCGTGGCATACCGGTCCGGGCCCCAGAGCCGCGTCGCGATGCCCTCGGTGGTGAGCGCCTTGGCGGCGTTCATCACGGTGTCGCTCACCGCGGACGTGCCGCCGAGCACGTAGACCCGTCTAGGCGCGAGCCGCGTGATCTCGGCGGCCACCGATGCGGGAAGCGCGTTCGGCGGCGTAAGCAGCAGCGGGCCGTTCACGGTGCCGGCGAGTGCCGAGCCGCCGAGCGCGTCCGGCCAGTTGAACGCGGTGGCGAGCACGACGATGTCCGCGCTGCCGTCTGCGGGATGCGCCTTGATCGAAGCCTCGATGGCTGTGAGTATCCGGTCCTCGCCATCAACGGGCGCCTCAACGGTCCCGACGGTCACCTTCCACTTGGAGATGCGGTGGTTGCCCGTATCGGCGACGTAGACCGTGCGGTCAGGGCCGAGCGCGATGCCCTGCGGCTGCGAGAACTGCTGGTCACCGGCTCCGAGCGAGCCGAACACGCTCAGAGCGGCCCCGCCCACGCTGAACGCCTGTGCGCGCGCCCCGGCCTCCTCCACGACGAACGCACGGCCGAGCGGGTCGGCCGCGACGTCCGAAGGAAGCAGGAACTGGCCCGGGGCGGTGCCGTGGCCACCCACGGCGAGCGGGATGGTGCCGGTCCGCCAGTCGTAAGTGAGCATCCGTTCGGTGAGGCCCGATGTCGTCCCGGTGGTGGTGAAGATCAGGCCGTCCTGCGACACGTCGAGACCGAGCGTGTCCGTGCCCTCCGGGACCAGTGCGCCGGCCGCCACACCGTATGTGGTCCAGCGCTGGACGTGGTCCAGTGCGACGTCGGTCACGTAGACGTATCCGTCAAGCGATGCCCCGAGCCCCACGGGGCTCTCGATCATGCTTCAAGACGTCTCCGTGAACGGCGGTGACGGGTTCGCGAGCAGGGCCTGGTAGCGATGGATCCGGCCGCCCGCGCCGGTCTCGCCGACGTACACGTTGCCCCATCGGTCACACGCGAGGGACGCCGGGCTCGAGAGCGGCTGGCCTTCCGCCCCCACGCTCGTCTTGGTGATGAACGCTCCGTCCGAGGTGAAGACCTGCACGCGCCGGTCGGCAGGGTCGGTCACGCCGGTGACGTAGACGCGGCCCCACTTGTCCACCTCGACGTCGAGCGGACCGGTGAACTGGCCGTCGCCGATGCCTTCGGTACCCCAGTTCTTCACCCAGGTCACGCCGACAGGCGGTGCGGCGGCCGTAGCGGGAAGCGGCATCACCGCCGCGAGCACGAACACGACGGTTGCGGTCGCGGCGAGCGACCTGGCGTGGCGGATCATCGTGCACCCCCCGTACACGGCGCCGCCCGAGGCGGCGCGCCCCTCAGTGAGACGATGATACCCGCCTGCACCCTGCGGGAGACGCCGCGGATGGAAAGGCTACTTCGGGATGCGGGCGAGCGGCGGGACCGGCTCGAACGCCGTAGCCTCCTCGAAGGCCGCCGCCGCCCGCAGCAGGGTCTCCTCGGCGAAGTGGTCGGCGATGATCTGCAGCCCGATCGGCATCCCTGAGCCCGAGCACAGCCCGCTCGGCACGCTCACGGCGCAGTTGCCGGCGAGGTTGACCGGGATCGTGTAGACGTCGTTCAGGTACATCGTGTAGGGGTCGGACTTCTCCCCGAAGTGGAACGCGACTCCGGGCGTAGTGGGCGTGAGCAGCACGTCGAAGCGCTCGAACGCGGCGCGGAAGTCCTCGATGATGCGCGTGCGCGCCTTCTGCGCCTGCCCGTAGTAGGCGTCGTAGTAGCCCGCCGAGAGCGCGTAGGTGCCGAGCATGATGCGCCTGATGCTCTCCGGGCCGAAGCCCTCGGCACGCGAGCGGGTGTACAGGTCGATGACGTCGGCTGCGTCGGGCACCCGGTGCCCGTAGCGGATCCCATCGAACCGGGCGAGATTGGACGAGGCCTCGGCGGGACCGATGATGTAGTACGCCGCCAGGCCATGTCGCGTCGCGGGCAGGTCCACCTCGCCGACCTCGGCACCGAGTGCCGCGAACGTCTCTGCGGCCATGTCGACCGACGCGCGGACCTCGGCGGCGCAGCCCTCAAGGTCGAGCATGTCCCGGACGATGCCCACCCGCAGCCCCTCGGCACCAAGGTCGAGCGCCTGCGTGTAACGCCCGACGGGCTCCGGCGCGGACGTGGCGTCCATCGGGTCAGCGCCCGCGATCGCCTCGAGTGCGAGGGCGACATCGTCCACGGACTTCCCGAACGGCCCGATCTGGTCGAGCGATGAGCCGAACGCGACCACGCCGTAGCGGCTGACGCGGCCATACGTGGGCTTGAGGGCGACGGTACCCGTGAGCGCGCCCGGCTGGCGGATGGAGCCGCCGGTGTCGCTGCCGAGCGAGATGCTCGTCATGCCGGCCGCGACGCACGCGGCGCTGCCGCCGCTCGAGCCGCCCGGGACGCGCTCGAGGTCCCAGGGGTTGCGCGTGGGGCCGAACGCCGAGTTCTCCGTAGACGAGCCGAACGCGAACTCATCCATGTTGCACTTGCCGATCGGCAGCGCCCCGGCATCGATGAGACGGCGCACCGCCGTGCAGTCGTAGACGCTCTCGTAGCCTTCGAGCATGCGGCTCGAACAGGTGGTGTGTGTGCCGACGAGGTTCATGTTGTCCTTGATGCCCGCGGGCACACCCGCGAGCGGCGGGAGCTCGTCGCCGGCCGCACGCATCGCATCGACGCGGTCGGCCGCCTCGTACGCAAGGTCCTGCGAGAGCTCAAGGAACGCGTGCACGTCGTCGTCGACCGCCTCGATGCGCGCGTACGCGGCGTCGGCCACCTCGCGCGCGGAGAACGTGCCGGATGCGACACCGTCGCGCACCTGCCGCGCCGTGAGCACGGAAAGGTCGATGGCGCTCATGACTCCTCACCGGCCCCGGTGATGGCCGGGACGATGAACGCCGTGCCGTCGGTCTCGGGAGCGTTCTTGAGCGCCTCGGCACGTGACAGGCCCGGGACCACCACATCGGCCCGCATGCGATCGGTCATGGCGAGCGGATGGGCAGTGGGTTCGACACCCTCAAGGTCGAGTCGCTGCAGCTCGTCGATGTGTCCCAGAACCGCCGAGAGCTCGGCGGTGAGCGTCCGGACCTGGTCATCGCTGAGCGCGAGCCGGGCGAGCATCGCCACGTGGCGGACGTCGGACTCGGTGATGGCCATGCGTGAAGCCTCCTCGGTGGGTTCGATCGTGCGCCGGCCGTGTCACTCGTGGAGCGGCGGCGAGCGGCTTACATCATACCTGAGCGGCACCGTCGACCGGAGGCTGGTATACGCGCGGCACGCGGAACAGGAAGGTCGTCCCGACGCCCACGACGCTCGTCACGTGAAGGTCGCCGCCGAGCGCCTGGGCCATTCTGCGCGAGATGGCAAGCCCGAGCCCCGTGCCGACCGGCTTGACGCCGCCCGGTTCGATCACCTGGTGGAAGTCCTCCATGACCCGGTCGACGTCCTCCGGCGGTATCCCCCGCCCCGTGTCCGCGACCATGAACAGCACGTCGTCGTCGTGTGATTCGGCGGTGAGCGCCACCGAGCCCTCGTCAGTGAACTTGATGGCGTTGGAGAGCAGGTTGAGCAGCACGCGCTCGACCATCGGCCGGTCGGTCACGAGCACCTCGTCAGGATCGATAAGCTCGCAGTCGCAGACGAGACCCTTGCGGCTGGCCAACGGCGCGAGCAGGTCCTGCAGGTACTCGCCGACCTCCCTGACGGTGAACTCGGAGGGCGTGATGTGCGCCGCGCTCGCGCGGAGTTTGCTCAGGTCGAGGATGTCGTCGACAAGTGCCAGGAGCCGCTGAGCGGACTCGGCGATTATGCCGAGCTGCCGCTCCTGCTCGGGCGTGACCGGGCCGGAGTACCCCTGGCTCAGAAGCGATGTGAACCCGATGATCGAGTTGAGCGGTGTGCGGAACTCGTGGGTGACGTTGGCCAGGAACCGCTCACGCATCTCGAGCGCCTCAGAGGTGCGGCAGTGAGCCTGGAACTCGGCGTAACGTCGCGCGGTCTGACGCCGGAAGAGCGCGGCGATGAGCCCCGCAGCCACGATGACGCACGCACCCGCGACGCCGGTGAGCGCGGCGAACCGCCACACCGGGGCGATCACGTCCGAGCGATCGACGCGGGACACGATGAGCCACTCCCCGCCTCGCCACGGCGAGGACGCCGCAACGACCTGGGTACCGGCGTGATCGGGTCCGTGCCGCACGATGATCTCCCCGTCGCGAGCACCTGCATTCGCAGCCAGGCACCCCGGCACGCTGTCGACCCGTTGAGGAGCGAACGCCGCGCTGCTCCGCATGATGAGGTAGCCATCATCATCGGCGCGCACGGCGCTGATGTCCCCGCTGTCGTACGGAAGCGGACGCTGCTGCATGAGCTGCGGCATCGCGGCCACGAGATCGCCGACGTACGCGACGACAGCAACGGGCTCCCCGCCTCCGGCAGCCCGAACGGGGGCGGCCCATGCCACATGCCACGCCGTCTCGCTCCGCGACACGCCCTCGACGTACGCCGGCTCGCCCGTCTCGACGGCCGCGACAGCGGCTTCGGCGGCCGAATCGTGCCCTGGATCGCACTCGGTCTCCCGTTGTGCCACGAAAGCGAGAGTGCCGTCGGTGTCGTACAGACGGACGCACGCGTAGCCCCGGAGATCTCGCTCGATGGTCAGCCGATCGGTGACGAACGCGGGCAAGGACGGGTCCGTACCGGCACGGTAGCGAACATAGCGCTCACCGAGGCCGGTCTGGGCGGCAGTGATGCGGGCGTCCTGCTCGCCTCGAACGAACCACGCGTCGAGGGACGAGATGGTGTCCTCGAGCGTGGTCGTCAAGATGCGCTCGGCCTGTGCCATCTGCTCCGCGCGGTAGTCCAGGACCGAGGCGGTCACGACCGCCGCGACTACTGCAGCGAAGAGCCCCACGGCAAGAACCGGCCGCCAGAGCGGGCCTGGTGGGGCGACGCTGGACGGCGCCACGTCGGTATCGGTCCGGGGCTGTGCGCTGTCGGAAGCCGGGATGATGCCACCTCATCGTCTCGAGCAGCGGTCCACCAGCACTATCGGCCAAGCGCCGTGCACACACAAGCACTCTCCGCCGAGCGGTCGCCTCCAGGGCGAGGCCGTCAGAGCCCCTGCGAGAGCGCGAACGCCGCACCGACCGTGATCGCGTTGTAGCCGGCATGCAGCGCGATCGCCGGCCAAAGGCTGCGCCGCGTGTGCGCGAGATAGCCCAGCGCGAGCCCGAGCACGAACGTAGGGAACAGCAGCCACACGCTTCGGTGCAACGCCGCGAACACCACCGCCTGCGCGATGATCGCCGGCCAGGCACCGATGCGCGCCGCAAGGCCCTCGAGCAGCGCAGCGCGGAAGACGACCTCCTCGGCAAGGGGGGCGATGACGACGACCATGACCACGGCGAGCGCCCACCCGGCCATCGTCGTCCCGAACAGCCCCGGCAGATCGACCACGCCCGTCTCGGGCATGATGCCGATCTCCCTGGTGATGAACGCGTATGCAGTAGCGGCAAGGCGCGTGAGCACGAGCAGCCCGACGACCAGACCGATGGACCCGAGTTTGTGCGCAGCGCTCGTACCGGGACGGCCCAGGCCGACGGCGTCGAGGACGTCGCCGCCGCGCCTGCGCACCAGCCATACCAAGACGACCAGCTGGATCGCGTAGTACACGACGAGCGCCGCCACGTGCGCCGCCACGGCGGTGCCCGGCTCGGCCACGTGCGTACCGATCATCGAACCGAGCATCTCCTTGACCATGAACGCCGAGAAGGTGACCGAGAGCATCGCGGCGGCCTCCAGGAGCGTCCAGGCGAACGGGGCAGCGTGACCGG
>JADIIM010000027.1 GCA_015351705.1 Aeromicrobium sp.
CCGTACTCATCGCCTCTGATCCGCACCTCGTAGTAGGTGTCCGGAGCGGTCTGCCGGAGTCTGAAGACGACCTCGGAGTCCCAGTACTCCCACCAGTGCGGCTCTGCTGAGATGCGCGCGTCTGAGCAGTCTCGCTCGGAGCCCGCAGCGTAGGCCAGGCCAGGAGACAGCACCTCGATCACGGCATCCCCAATGACGCCGATCGCCCTGCTCACTTCGCGGAGCAACTCCGATTCGGCCACACGATGATCGGCCGCAGTCTGCACACTCACCGTCCGCAGGGCGAACGGTTGAAAGGCAAGCAGAAACACAAGCACGAGACTCAGGACGGTGCCAGCTCTCCCCGATCGCATGACTACCCCATTCCCCCCGACAACGCTCCGAGAGCATCGGCGCTCGACTCGCCAGACCTACTCGAACTCGACTAGGACCCTCCCGCCGGACAGGCGCAGCAAGATCATGTATTCGACGTCATCCTCAAGAAGGGGCGACCGGCCCGGACGCGCGGACTCGCTCCGGCGCTCAAGGCGGAACACCTGCAGCTCCTCCACCTCGGAGTAGGTGTGGATGAGGGAATCCGGCATTGCCTTTGCGTAGACGTCAGCTTCGATCTCCGCGAGAGCGTAGTCAGACGCAACCATCCGGATCGTCCGTTCTGTGCGCAGCACTTCGCGCTCCGGGATGCCGTCGGCCAGCACCGTCAGCTGCTCCGGCGTCAGGTTCGTGACAGGGACGCCTTCCAGGGCATCGCAATCGGATGACGGCGGCGGACCGACGATAGACGTGGTGTCTGCGCTCTGGCCGGTCACCCACCACGCGATTGCGCCCATAACGGCAAGCGCTACCAGCACTGCGGTGACAGTCCGGCTTGTGCGCGTCCGCCTAGCCAAGCGAGCCCCATGCACACCCGCGAGCGCTCGAGAAGATGCTCTCCGGTCCAACGCTCACAGCAACCCCCTCGGTCGCGCCTCCCCCCGGAAGCGTGTCTCCCATCAGCATCACACCACAAGACCGCGGACGTGACAATCCCGCGCGCCGGACCAACGCGGGGCCCGGGGCGGCCTTGCGCCTACACCACGCAGGCGCCGCCCCAACGGCAGAGATTATCGCGGAGCACGCCCGGAAGCGCCGCCACGAGGTCCCGCGCGTGCAGCGCGGGCGTGGCGCCCATCGCTCGCCCGGCCTCGCGGTTGGCCAGACACGCGCAGCGCGCCGCGTCCACGGTCGGGAAGCCCGCGGCCAGGAACGCCGAGGCGAGCCCGGTGACCGTGTCTCCCGTGCCGCCGATCGCCTCGAGCTCGGGGACGCAGGGGTCGTCCACCTCGGCCTCTATCACGCCATCACGCGCGATGTGGTCACGCACACCCTTGATGAGCAGCACGCGTGCGGCGCCGCCGGTCTCATGGGCCCTGCCCGCAAGCACCACGGGATCGAAGCCCTCGTTGCCGAAGAGGTAGTGCGAGACGTACGCCGGGTGGGTCACGGCGGGGTCGGCCAGGAAGCCTACCTCGCCCACGTCAGGGGTCATGAGCTCGAAGCGGTTCGCCAGCCCCGCGGCCTTGGCGGCATACATGCCGCCGGCATCGGCCACCAGGAGCGTGTCCGGCACCGACTCGGCAAGCTGTTCCACGGCCCGACGCATGAGTGCCATCACCGGCTGCATGTAGTGGAACGCGATGACGGAGGGTCGGATGCGTGCGGCCACCTCGACCAGGTGCTCGTAGACGTGGCGCGTGCCGTCGCCGCGGCCGATGTCACCGGCCACGAGCGCGTGCGGCGCAGGCGTGCCGAGGTGTGCGGCGACCTGGGCGGCAGCGCCGAGCATCGCCGAGGTGCCCTGCGAGCTCGGGACGCGGGTGCCGCCGATGGCGATGCCGCCGTCCGGCTCGATGGTGACGACGCCCTCGAGCACCGGGCCGTCGACGACCGGGTAGGTGGCGACCACGAGCAGCGTCATGCCACGTCACCGCCCTCGAGCTGTGAGCGGACCTCCACGTACGCGCGGTCGAGCATGAGCCCGCAGAGCGTATAGCCGAGGTCCTTCGGGCGGGGCACCTCGTCAACGCGCTTCCCCACCAGCTCGAGGTTCAGGTACGGGATGTCGGGGCAGCCGCCACCGGAGGTGTTGACGATCACGCCGCTCGCCTTCTCGACGACGATCTTCATGTTGCCGGCGCGGACCATGAGCCACTCGCCGAAGTCCACGCTGGTCACGAGGTCGCAGATGCTCGCGGTGCCGTCGGTGTCGTTCACCCACTCGCGGACGTGCACCCCGGCCTCGGCAAGCGCTCGCTCGGCACCGACATGCTCGACGCGCGTGACTGCGACCGAGAGGTCGCAGCCCGCCCGCAGGTGTGGAGGTGGCGCCACCAGGTGGACGTCGTACCCGGCGGTCTTCAGTGCCCGCTCGGCGGCGATCGCGTCGTTGACCGCCTCGAAGAGGAACAGCCCGAGCGCCTCCTCGGCGCCCGGGCTCTGGTTCTTGTCCTTGCGGCTGAACAGCCTCACGCGCGGACTCCTTTGATGCGATACTCCTCGCCGTCCTGCTCGACCGAGACAGTGTATCCCTGGTCGCTCAAGAAGCCCACAACGTTCTGCTTGGACGTGCCGCTGTCCGCATGAACGAGCACCTCGGCCGGGCCGTCTTCGAGCGCCTTCTTGGTCAGCATGAGCGGCATCGGGCACGAGAGCCCGCGAGCGTCGACTTCCTTCACCATTGCCCCCTTTGCACTAAGCGATTCGGACGCGCTTGGCGAACGCGATCACGGCGAGTATGACTGCGAACACGGCGAGTGCCGGCCACGCGCGGTCGGTAAGACCGGCGGGCGAGGAAGCGATGCCGGCCCAGTGCGTGAACCCAGCGCCGACCACCATGCCGACCACCGCAGACGCGCCGTCAGCGTCACCCTCGCTACCCATGATCATCTGGCGAAGCGGGCAGCCGCCAAGCATCAGTGCCGAGAGCGCTGCGATGAACATCGCGGCCATGTTGCCGAGGATGTCGTTGTGCGCGACCGGCTGACCCTCGAAGCCAAGGTTGTACTGGCCGAAGAGCATGTTGACGACCGTCGCGCCGATGACGAGCCCGACGACGCCGAACAGCAGGTCGAACCGGCGGATCAGGATCGCATCGCGGATGCCACCGATGGAGCAGAAGCGGCTGCGCTGAGCGACGACGCCGATGGCGAGACCGGCCAGGAGAGAGATGAAGAGCGGTGCTCGCTTGCCTCCCGGCATGGGCTTCGTCGCAGCCACCTTGTCCGCATCGGCGAGCACCGTGCCATCGGCAGCCACCACGGCGCCATCAACGAGCGTGGCATCCGCAGGCTTGATCACAGTACCATCCGTCGTCACGACGACCTCTCCGGGAACGACGGCTTTGCCGTTGGCCGGTGTCAGCGTTGCGAAGTCCGGCTTGCCGCTGAACTGGGTGAGCAGCGCGAAGGCCAGGAGAACGATGGCGATCGCGGGGACGATCCAGCCGGTCCATGCCGGCAGACCTTTGGCGCGACCGAGGTTGTAGCCGCTCTTGAGGACGAATATCCCGGCCACCACTCCGGCGATGATGCCCACGATGCCCCAGAGCGCCGTCAGATCGCCGCCACCGAGACGCACCCAGACCCGCACGGTGCATCCGAGGAAGACGAGCGCCGAGCTCATGAAGATGAACCCGAGCAGGAACCTGAGGAGCGTGGAGCTCCCGCCCCTCGGCTTGAACTCCTTGGTCGCGATAGCCGCTCCCAAGGCACCGAGGATGATCCCGATGATCTCCGGACGGATGTAGGCGACGGCGGCCTGGTTGGTCGATCCGCCGACGAAGAAGCCCGTGATGTCGCGCAGGAAACACGCGATACACAGGCCCATGTTGCCCGGGTTGCCCTGGCTCACAAGCCAGGCGGCGGCGGAGCCGATGAATAGACCGGCCCCGCCGACGAGCCAGGCGGTAGGACCGATCACGCGACGTTCGGCCATGCGGATCCCCTTTCTCGGACGCGGTATAACCCCATCGGATGATTGCTATAAGCCCCGTGACATGTCAAGGGTTCGACGCGCGGATTCCACAGAAGCCCGAGGAGGAGGGACGAGCGGCGGCGGGCGCAGACGCTACCCGGGGAAGGTGAGCGCCGAGACGAACCGCGCCTGGAAGGCCGGGTGTGTCGCGAGATCGAGCGTCTCGACCGCCGACGCGAGATCCGCGGCACGCTCACAAGCCTCGGTCCCTGCGAGCAGCATGCGCGCGCCCATGAGTGCGGTGTTCCCCGCGAAGGAGACGCGGCTCTCCCACGCTTGCGGTAGCACGCCGAGTCTCACGAGCGAGGATGCCCGGAGGTGGCGGCCGAACCCGCCGGCGATGACGACATCGGCCGGGTCGACGTGTCCTGCCTCCGCGAGCAGAAGGTCGACCGCGGTGCGCACGGCTGCAAGCGCGAGTTGTGTCTCCCGGACGTCCTTTTGCGTGAGGACGATGCCCGCGCCGTCATCCACGATGAAGGCACGCTGGCCATCGCGCTCGACCACCCGCGCGGCGAGCGGGTCCGGCGTATCGTCCCGGAGCCGCCCGCTCGCATCGAGCACGCCGGCCTCGAGCAGCGCCGCCACGAGGTCGACCAGGCCGCTGCCACAGATGCCGACGGGGGCCGCGTCGTCGATCACGCCCAGCACGAGCGTGTCGCCCTCGCGGTCGACCCGCTCGATCGCACCGGTCTCCGCACGCATGCCGCACTCGATCCGCGCCCCCTCGAGCGCCGGACCCGCCGCGGCCGACGCCGCGCGCAGGCGCCCCTCGGCGGCAAGCACGATCTCGGCGTTGGTGCCCATGTCGATCAGGAGCGTGGGTTCCTGCCGCTCGGCGAGATGCGTGGCGAGCAGTCCGGCGGTGACGTCGGGGCCGATGAACGCCGAGGCGCCTGGCGGTACGTAGACCTCCGCATCGCCAGCCACAGACAGGCCGAGGTCCCGCGCGGTCAGGCGTGCTTCGCTCACGTCGGCCCCTGCGTAAGGCGCCGCGCCAAGCGGCGTGACGTCCCGGCCGAGGAGCAGCGCGCACATGGCCGTGTTCCCGCAGACCACGAGCGCGTCCAGTGCCGAATCGGGAGCGCCGGCGCTCGCAACCGCCTCGGACACGAGATCGTCGATGCGGTCGAGCACCGCGCGCCTGAGATCGGCCGTCGCGCCTCCGATGGCCGCCGAGACGCGGCTCATGACGTCAGCGCCCCAGCGCTCTTGCGGATTGAGCGCCGCGGCCCCGCCGGCCACCGGGCCGTCCGGAAGATCGACCACCGCCACGGCGATGGTGGTCGTCCCGAGGTCGACCGCGCAGCCGAGCGGCTTGCCATGCACGTGCGCCGCTCCCACCGGGGCGCCCTCGATGCGCGGGCGCGCCTTCACCCGGCCGAGCGTCACCCGCACGTCACCCTCGGCACGAGCGCGACAGGCGAGCCGCTTGCCGGCGGCGACCCCCGCTCCGCCGAGCACGTCGGCCTCGGTGGCCGTGAGCGGTGAGAGCGCGCCCTCGGCGGTCACGCGACACGCGCCGCAGCGACCCACGCCGCCGCACGGCGCGGGAACGCCGACCCCGGCGATGTGCGCGGCGTCGAGCAGCGTCGTCCCGACCGGCACCTCTGCCTCAGCACCGTCAGGCTCGAAACGCACACGTGCGACACCGTCGGTCACAGGCGACCTCCTTCACCCGCGATGGTAGTACACCGTCGCACCCCGCCGCTCGCGGGTTCCCGGAGACGCGTCATCGGTTTCGTGCGGACCACCGTGTGCATCAGGAGGCGCGAACACATCGGCGCGCGGGCGGACGCGGTCGAAGACGAGCACAGCTGCGACCAGGACACCCACCATCACCACGCCGGCGACCCAGCCCGGCGCCAGACCCAGCTGGTACAGCATCGCGCCACTGTTCAGCAGCGCGTGGACCCCGACCGCCGTCAGATAACCCAGAGCGGGCTTCCCTCGGCCCACCATCCACAGGAAGAGACCCGTCATGAATCCGTGCAGGTAGACCACCACGAACCGCTCGCCGAGAAACCCGGTGAAAGCATACCAGGGGTACTGCTCGTAGGCGCCGGACGCCGCGACCTGCCACGCAAGGTATGCCGCCTCGCCAAGGCCGAAGCCGATCCCGAGGGCGAACCCGGTCCACAGCGCGCCGCCGGGACCGGCCATCGCACGGCGCACTCCCGGCACGAGGACGGGCGCCACCTTGATCGCTTCTTCAAAGACCGGCGCCAGGGCGAACAGGAACAGCAGGAACCACAGCGGCGTGTCCAGTCCCCGTCCCGGGTCGATCCCTGCACGCGCGCCGACGCCCTCGGCCAGCGGACCCTTGACCGCCAGGTTGACGAGCGCCGAGAGCGGCAGGCCGAACGCCACGAGCGGGACGAACCGCCATGTCCTGCCCGAGTACGCCCAGAGCACGGCGATCCACAGCGCCGCCGAGGCCACCAACGTGACGACCGCCATGGGAAGGATCGTCGGCATCGTCTACGCCGCCTCCGGCGGCAGCATCGCCAGGAGCATGCCGATGAAGCGGTCCCCCTCGGCCGGGGTGATGCCGTACCGGCGCGACGCGGTGCTGATCACGATGATGCCGTTCGCCATGCGCGTGGCGCACATCCGCACCGCGCCTACATCAGCGTAGTGCACGGACCACAGCGCGAGCCCGGGAAAACGCATGCTCGACCACAGCGACGGAGTGAGATCAAGGCGCCTCACGTCGACGATGTCCGCGTACGAGACGCGGTAGCGCAGGAGCGGGCCGCACGAGATGAGGAGCGAGTCCGTTGTGAGCTCGTACCGCATCGCGGGAAGCGAGGCCAGGGTGGCGAGGAAGAACGTGATCAGCGGCACCATGAAGCCGGCGGTGATCCACAGGACGACCACGCCCTCCTCGGCCGCGATCGCCGGGTCGAGGAGCGGGAGAAGTGACACACCCAACATGAGGATGAGAGCGACCATCCACAACCAACCGCGTGATGATGCAGGCCTGAACGTCGTCGACCCGAACGCGTCACCCATGTGCGTCCTTTCTGTGCGCCGAGTGCAGGGCGCGCCGAAGAACGCGCCCTGCTCAGGATACCGCTCCGACAACGCCGGAGGGCCGTGCCTGATCGCACGGCCCTCCGTGTGCCCGATAGCCGCTACCGCCTACGGCAGCAGCCCCGGGAAGTGCATACGCACGGACTCGGCGATCGCCAGCGGACCGCCCATGAACGTGAGCGACTGGATCTCGTCAGCATGCGTGATGACCGTGGCCTCGGTCACCGGGTGCACCGTCGCGCGCGGATTCAGCAGCATGACGCCGCCGACAGTACCGATGCCCGGTCCGCCGGTCAGCGCGTCCGCGAAGTCCTCGCCCGTGGCGATGCCGGTGTTGGTGAACGACGCGAGGTCGTTGTCCCATGCCCACTCGGCTATGTTGGCCGCCGTCTCGTAGCGGTTGGCGCCGTCGATACGCTCAACGGTCTCGCCCGGGTCCTCGAACAGGGCCTTGACGCCGTTCTCGACCGGAACGCTCACCGCCGAAGCCCCGCCGAGCACCGCCACACTCGTGATGTTGAAGCGCTCGAGGATGTCCACGGTGAGCTCGGGCAGCTCATCGGGACCGACGAGCAGCACCGGCGCACGCTGTGCGTACGCGACGGGTGACACCGCCAGCGCGTCGGCGAAGAGATCCCCACGCGCGATGAAGATCATCTCCGAGTAATCGAAGAGCCACATATCGCTGAGCTCGAACACGCGCTCGGCGATCAGCGCGGCCGTCTCATACCGGTCGGCTCCACCGATCCGCTCGATCTCAAGACCGAGGTCTTCCAGGTGGTATTCAACGTCGAGACCCACCGCGTTCGGTCCGCCGAGGATGATGGCGCGCTCGGCACCGAGCCGGACGATCTCGTCGGCGACGACCTGCGGTAGCCAGCCATGGCGCGTCAGCAGGACAGGGGCGCGGTACACGCCCGCAAGCGCGGAGCCCGCGAGGCCGTCAGCGAACTGCGCCCCCGTGGCGATCACGACGGTATCAGACTCGCCGAAGCGCTCGCGCGAGATCTGCACGGACGTAGCGTAGCGGTCCGGCCCCGCCGGACGCGTGCTCGGAAGATACTCGTGCGCGCCGATGTCGTAGAGCGCGACGCCATCGCCATCACCGTCGACCGGGCGGCTGAGGTTCCGCACGTCCCACGGGCGGAGGTCCCAAGGCAGCGCTGCGTCGATCTCCGCCGTGGCAGGTACCTGCGGTGCGGACGTGCCGGCGTCGATCGCCGGAGAACCGGCCGCCAGACGGAAGTCGTAGTAGTCAGGATCGACGAACTCCGGGTCTTCGGAGAAGCAGTCCTCCTGGATAGCTGCGTTGAGCGACTCGTCATAGATCACGTTGTATGCCGCGACACCACTGGCGGCGAACATGCCCTGGCCCCCGAGGCTGTCGCTGCCCCAGATGATGGTGTTCACGAGCGGCAGCGTGTCCATGGCCTGGGCGTCGACCGCTGCATAGTCGTACGCGTTGAAGGCGAATGTGCAGCCCTCGACCGAGCCCAGCGGCTCGCGCTCCACGATACCGAGCGCTCTGGACCCCAGGTAGTCAGTGATCCCTACGACCGCCATCGCCCAGTTCTCCGCGAAGATCGAGTTCGTCACCCGCGAGGGCGGAGTGCCGCCATACACGGTGAAGAATCCATCGTTGCCGTAGAACTCGCACCGGTCGATATCGAGACCCACCTGCGGCTCGTACGCAGGGACCGGCAGGTCCTGGGCCACGGGAGCCGTGAGCGCGTTCACTTCCAGACCCTCCGGGAACGCAACGACCGCGGCACCCTGACTGCCCTCTATGATGCAATCACGCAGCGTCGTGCTGCCAGCGAACGAGGCCACTGCGGCCCCGGGGTCGCCATAGGAGCCCAAGAACAGGCTGCGCTTCGCCGAGTACGCGCCGAGCGCGTGGAAGACCGCGCCGCCGCCGTACGGCTCAACGTACACTCCGTTGTCCTCGAGGGCCGACAGGTACCCATCGATGCTGTCGACTTCCTCGGACAGCGAGTCGATGAACCCGTTGTCGACGACGTTGTAGATGAACACCGTGTCATCGGTGCGCATCTCGTTGCCGTAGCCCAGGATCGCGCCACCGGCGTTCAGCGCACCGTTGAGCGCGAAGAGAGAGCCGCCGATGTCCAGGGAGCCACCGATCGAGGAAATCGCGCCGCCGTAGTAGCACGGGAGGATCTCGACCTGCGCCACCATCTCGTCGGGTGCGACCGGGAGCTTGTCGAGCTGCGCCACAAGATCCACACCGTGACGGTTGAAGTCAGCGGCGTCCTTGGCCTCGAACGGCATCGTGAACATGCCGTTGTAGGCGAAGACGGACCGGGCGATATCCACGTCGCTCTCAAACGCGCCAATCGCTGAGCCCTCGGCCGAGAGCAGCCCTTGGAAGGCACAGCGGTCGATGCTGACCTCCGCGTAATCGATCCTGACACCGGCGCCGTACTGGGCGGCGTTGTCGATGAACGCGAGGTCTTTCAGCACGACACCTTCGGTGTACACCGGCTCGAGCACTGGCGCCGCCGACCTCTCAGCGTACATCAGCTCGCCGATGACCATGATCGGCGACTCTTCCGAAATGACATCGCCCATCAAGACGGTGTTTCCGGCCAGGATCGTCTGCCAACCGTCGTCATCGTCGTACTCACCGATGACGGTCACGCCGGCCGGTACGAGGAACGGCAGGGTCTCGCCGCTGTCGGGGCCGTACCACCCCGCGGCGACCATGACCGTGTCGCCATCCGCGGCGGCTGCCAGGCCATCACCGAGTAGCACGAACGGGTCCTCCGCACTGCCGTCTCCGGGACCGTCAGCGCTCTGGTCCACGTAGATGGTGGCGCCTGCGGGCACGACCGCCGCCCGCACGGGCGCTGCGGCCACCGGCGCTATCGGGACCAGCGCCAACACCAGCGCGAGTACCGCGATCACCGCCACCGGCCGCATGCGCATCGTAGACGCTGATGACATCTGCATACGTGACTCCCCTCGATCGTCAGCGGCGCACCACTCCCCGCGTGCGCGCACGGCTCCGCTCAGGAACCTCCATACCAACATAACGTACCCCAAGCGGGCCCTGCCGGATACGTTAGACGACGATCGCTTCGTGAAATCTGGGGAACACCAGTCACCGTGCGCTGGCCGAGACACGCGCGCGCTCGATGCCGGTGCCGCATCGCGCGCCCCAGCCGTCGAGGAACTCGCCGTCCCGCAGCACATAGACGACCTCGCAGTTGTTGGCACACCCGCCGCACTCGTCGCCCATCGTCTGGAACTCGAACTCGCGCACGGCGAAGTCGAAGTCGCCCTCGGCGCCCGAGGACTGCGCGAGCAGCGCGATCCCCACGGCGCCCATCAGGTGCCCGATCTCGTCGACCAGCACGTCGTGGCCGGTCAGCCGCTTGAACGCCTCCACCACACCGACGTTCTTGCTGACCCCGCCCTGGAACACGATCGGCGGCTCGATCTCCTTACCCTTGCCGACGTTGTTCAGGTAGTTGCTCACGATCGCGTTGCACAGGCCCGCCACGATGTCCTCGATCGCATAGCCGATCTGTGCCTTGTGCACGAGGTCCGACTCGGCGAACACCGTGCACCGGCCGGCGATCTTGGTGGGGCGCGTTGAGCGCAGCGCGTAGTCGCCGAACTCTTCGACCGGGATGCCGAGGCGGCGCGACTGCGATGAGAGGAACGAGCCTGTACCGGCAGCGCAGAGCGTGTTCATCGCGTAGTCCACCGGCACCCCGTCGCGCAGGATGATGATCTTGGAGTCCTGCCCGCCGATCTCGAAGATGGTGCGGACGTCAGGGTGGAGCGACAGCGTGCCCATCGCGTGCGCGGTGATCTCATTCTTCACGACCTGCGCACCGAGCACCGAGCCGATGAGCTCGCGCGCCGAGCCGGTGGTGCCCACCGCCACCACGCGGACGTCGTCGGCGG
Organism: Aeromicrobium sp.; assembly: GCA_015351705.1. GTDB lineage: Bacteria > Actinomycetota > Coriobacteriia > Anaerosomatales > Anaerosomataceae > JADIIM01. The sequence goes on from JADIIM010000027.1 coordinate 10,981, forward strand.
CGGCGAGCTGGCCCTCGAGCTCGCTCAGGACCCGCTTGACCGCACCGATGGGGTTACCCTCGGTCCACAGGTACGACGACGCGACGATCTCGCCGGCCTCGTCGATGACGGCCGCCTTGGTCGAGATGGAGCCGATGTCCACTCCCAGATATGCCTTACGCACTGGTCCTCCCTCGGGCACGCATGGCGAGCATGTCGGCGAACGCCTCGATCCGCGTACGGATGCCGGTCTCGGCGGTCTGAGCGTCGTAGCTCACGAACAGGATCGGGAACGTGTGCTCCCGTGAGATGCGCTGCAGCACGGACATGGCGCTGACCTCGGGCATGCAGCCGAACGGCTTGAGGTGCGCCATACCGTCGAAGCCGTCTTGCATGAGCTTCCAGGTCATCGCCACGCTCTCGGTGCCGTCCGCGCCGAGGTGGTACTTGACCCACGGGTCGGCGTCGCCGAGGAGCTTGCGCACATGCGGGCGGCTGCGGATGCCGTGCTCGATGAGCGAGGTGAGCGTCACGAACCGGTGCACCTCGATGCCGTGCTCGGCAAGACGGCGCTCCAGGTTGTGGTTGGCGAAGGGCTCCATCAGCACGTAGAGCTCGCCCACCACGCCCACGCGCAGCGGCTGCTCGGGCTTGTCGAGCGGTATCGCCCCAAGCTCGCCGAGGGTCGTCTCCTCAAGGCGGGCTGTGTCCCTGAAGCCGGATGCGTCACGCAGCCGCTGGTGGAAACGCGAGACCACACGGTCGTGCGCGCCGCGCTCCACCTCGAAGCCGACGCTCTTCCGCACGCGGTCCTCGATCGCTTCGAGCGCCTTGGCCTTCCGGTACGCGATCGCGAACGCGCGCGCGATACGCAGCGTTGAGGCACCCGGCGCGATGCGCTTGAAATCCGCGATGAACTCACCGACGCTCCACGAGCTCGTGAGGTTCACCAGCTCGAACTCGTAGCCCAGGTCCTTGAGGATGGCCTCCTGGACCTCGGCGTAGTAGCCGAACCGGCAGCCGCCGCCCGCCTGGCCGATGACCGTGGCGCCCGCTTCAAGCGACTCGATGAAGTTCCCGAGGTTGTACTTGAACGGCACGCAGACAAACTCCGGGCTGTGCCGCGCGCCGAGCTCGAGCGTGTGCTTGGTCATGCGCGGCGGGACGAGTGGCGTGGCGCCGAGCTCGCGCACGAGGGTCTCGAACGCGATCCAGTACTCGCCCATGTGCGGGAAGGTGACCAGCCGCTCGCTCACGACCCCACCTCCCGCAGGTGCCCGCGTCGCCCGCGCTCGCGCAGGATGTCGACGAAGCTCTCAAGCCGCGTGCGGACACCCGCCTCGCCGGCAAGCTCGTCGAGCACGAGCGTCGTCATCGGGATGCCCTCGATGCGGCGGGCACAGAGCTCGGCCATCAGCGAATCAGGCCCGCACGGGAACGTGACCACGAAGACGATGCCGTCGACGAGATCCCTGTACAGCTCGATCGAGCCGAGGAGCTCCTTGTTGTAGCGCCACTTCATCGTCGGGGACATCGCGGCCCCATGCCGCCGCGCGAGCGCCTTGTCCACCTCGTCTGAGGTGACCACCTCGGCGCCGAGCGTGCGCAGGTAGGAGAGTATCGGCGCGCCGATCAGCTCGTCGGCGAGGTTGTACGAGTGGCCCACCACCAGGATGCGGACGTCGCCCGTGCGCGGCGCCTCGGCCACAGACTGCTGCAGCCGCGCCAGCTCGACTTCGTGCGCGTGCTGTGCCGCGGTGGCGCGATCGAAGGCGCGACGCGCCACCCCTGCGCGCACGCCGAGCGCGCGGGCCATCGCAATCATCGAGCGGCGCTCATCGATGCCGTGCTCGGCATTGACGTCGTAGGTCACGAGCGTGAGGTCCGGCAGGGTGTTACGGACGATGTCGTACGCGCCCATGAACTTCACGCAGAGGTGCTCGCCGCGCTCGAACGCCTCCTGTCGCGGCACGAACACCGCGTCACACCGGCCGGCGAGCGCGTCAATATGGCCGAGGAGCACCTTCATCGGCAGGCACGACTCGTCAACGGCGAGCGCGACACCCCGCTCGAGGATCCGGCGGTTCGTGGGTGGACTCACCACCGTGGTGAAGCCGCACTCCTCGAGGAAGGTCGTCCACAGCGTGTGGTACTTGTGGAAGAGGAGCGCTCTCGGAAGCCCGACCCTCACGGGGATGCCCCCTCGCCGCGGTCACATGAATGATGTGCACGCGACTATAGCATCCTGTGCGTAAACCGAGTGTTAAGGCACGGGGTCTGTCAGTCTTCCCCGGTCTGTGATGTGTCCCCATCAGACGTCGTCACGGCCCGGTCCTCCAGGCGCTGCGCCGCCTCGCCGAGACGAGTCGCCGCGGACTTGAACGCGCCCGCAAGCTTCGGGCCGACCTCCTCGGAGATCCTCTCCCCTGCCTGCCGGAACGCCTCACCGGTCTTCCCGGCGGCCTCACGGAAGGACTCGCCGACCTCGGAATCGACAGCCCGCTTGACCGTCGACCCCACCTCGGTCACGAGTCCCTCGAGCTTGCCCGAGAGCTCCTCGGCGCGCTGACGGTTCTCGGGGTCGTCCACAGCAGCCTTCGTCCATCGGCCGATGGCCGCACCCAGCGACTCCAGGCCATCAAGCACCTCGCGCCATGCCGCCGCGGCCTCAGACCGCTCGTCGCTCATGCTCCCCACTCCTCCCTCACTTCTTGCTGCCAAGGATCGTCCCGAGCACGCCACGCGCGATCTCACGGCCTACTCGCGAGCCCATCGCGCGGGTCGCGCTCTTCGCGAACGCCTCGAACATGGTGTCTTTGCGCGACGAGGTCGTGCGCGGGCGCGACGGCGCCTCCCGTGTCCGGCCCCCCGTCGGCCCCGGGACGCTCAGTGTGAGGTCCCGCGCCTCGGCCCGGCGCGCCGCCTCCTCGGCGGCCGCTAGCTCCGCCTCCGCACGTGCCTTCAGCACCTCGTGCGCGCTCTCCCGGTCGATCGCGGCCTCGTAGTGTCCCGCGACCAGCGAGCCCGCGATAACGGCATGCCGCTCGGCTGGCGAGATGGCGCCGATCCGGCCGTGCGGCGGGACGATCATCGCGCGCTCGACCGGCATCGGCGTGCCGTCGGGCAGCAGCAGCGAGACGAGCGCCTCGCCGACCGCGAGCTCGGTCACCGCCGTCTGGACGTCGACGTCCGGGTTCACGCGGAACGTCTCGGCCATGGCCTTGACGGCCTTCTGCTCCCGCGGCGTGTAGGCGCGCAGCGCGTGTTGGACTTTGTTGCCGCACTGCCCGAGCACCGTCTCGGGGATGTCGATGGGGTTCTGCGTGACGAAGTACACGCCCACGCCCTTGGAGCGGATGAGCCGGACCACCTGCTCGATCTTGGTGAGGAGGGCCGGAGGCGTGTCGTCGAAGAGCAGGTGGGCCTCGTCGAAGAAGAAGACGAGCTTCGGCTTGGGGAGGTCTCCCGCCTCGGGAAGGCGTTCGAAGAGCTCGGACAGCAGCCACAGGAGCATCGTCGAGTAAAGGCGCGGCGAGGTCATCAGGCGGTCCGCCGAGAGGATGTTCACCACGCCGCGGCCGTTGCCGTCGGTCTGCATGAAGTCGAACAGGTCGAGCGCGGGCTCGCCGAAGAACCGGTCGCCACCCTGCTCCTCGAGCGCGAGGAGCGCACGCTGGATCGCGCCGATGCTCGCCGGCGCCACGTTGCCGTACGTGGTGCCGATCTCGCGGGCGTTGTCAGCCACGAACTTCAGCATCGAGCGCAGGTCCTTGATGTCGAGGAGAAGGAGTCCGTGCTCATCGGCCACACGGAAGGTGATCGTCAGGACCGCCTCCTGCGTGTCGTTCAGGTTGAGCATCCGGCCGAGGAGCAGCGGGCCGACCTCGGAGACGGTGGTCCGCACGGGGTGGCCCTGCTCGCCGAAGACGTCCCAGAAGGTGACCGGCGAGCCGTGAAAGCCCCAGTCTCCGAGCCCTATCTTGGCGATGCGGTCGTCGACCTTCGCGTTGCCGCCTCCGGCCTGCGAGATGCCCGAGAGGTCGCCCTTCACGTCGGCGGCGAAGACGGGAACGCCGATGGCGCTGAACGCCTCGGCAAGCACCTGGAGCGTGACCGTCTTGCCCGTGCCGGTCGCTCCGGCCACGAGTCCGTGCCGGTTGGCCATCGAGGGGTGGATGAACACGTCCGCCGCGCTCTTGCCGATCAGCAGTCCCGGAAGCGACTCGGGCATGAGGCCCCCCTTCGTGCAATGTCGAGCAGGCAGTGTGGACGGGTCGCACGAACACGCAGTGCCGTGCCCGTCCCTCCCAGTATCCCCGAAGCAAGGACCACGGGCACGCGTGGCCGCGCATCTGGCACACTTGGGGCAACGTCCGGCCACCGGAAGGTCACGCGGATGCTGCGGGTCATCGTGTTCGGATGCGGGGCGGCGTTGATGGGGCTTGAGATGGTGGCCGCCCGCGTGCTGGCGCCGTACCTCGGCAACTCGATCTACGTCTGGGGCGCGGTGATCTCGGTCGTGATGGTCGCGCTCAGCCTCGGCTACGCGCTCGGCGGGCAACTGGCCGACCGGCTCGGTGCCGCGCGCTCCCTTCCAGTGGTGATCGCGGCAGCGGCACTCGCCACGGTCTCGGCGCCGCTCGTGGCCGAGGCCGTCCTGCCCGGTGCCTCGTCGCTCGGCCCGCGCCTGGGCTCGCTCGCGGCGGCGACCGCGATCTACTTCGTGCCGTCGGTCCTGCTCGCGATGGTCTCGCCGATGGGCGTCAAGCTCGCCGCCCACGCCGACATAGCGCATCTCGGCCGGTCGGCGGGCAACCTGTATGCGGTGTCGACCGCCGGCAGCATCGTCGGGACCATCGCCACGTCGTTCTGGCTGATCCCGCTCCTGTCCATCGAGCCGCTCGTGGTATGGACCGGCTTCGTGCTGCTGGCGATGGCGCTTCTCGCGACGCGGCTGCGTGAGGGTCCGGGTGGCGTCGCAGCGGTGCGCGCGGACGCCCTCGCGCGGCTCGGCCTGCCCGTCACGCTCGCCCTCGCGGTGCTCGCTGGCTCGCTCGGCGGATGGGTGCTGTGGCAGGTCGCCCCCGCTCCGGCGTCCAACCAGTTCGGCGAGACGGTGCT
>JADIIM010000028.1 GCA_015351705.1 Aeromicrobium sp.
AAGCGCCATGCGGGCGGGCCTCCGGATCGCCGCCGCACCGCCGGGCAGCGGCAGCTGACGCAGATGCGCCACGCGCTCGAAGCCCGCCCAATCGGCCACGAGCCACTCGCCGCCCCAGATCGTGCCGTCCGGGCCGTAGCCGGTTCCGTCGAGCGCGACGCCAAGCACGCGCTCGCTCACGCCGTGCTCTGCGGTCACGCTCGCGATGTGGGCGTGGTGGTGCTGCACGCCAACGCTCGGGAGGCCGAGAGAGAGCGCGTGCTTGGTCGAGAGGTACTCGGGGTGCAGGTCGTAGGCGACGATCTCGGGACGCACGCGGAAGAGGTGTTCGTATGTAGCGATCGCCCGCTCGTAGCTTGCCATCGTCTCGGCGTTCTCCATGTCGCCGATGTGCTGGGAGACGAAGGCATGTGAGCCCGCGAGCAGGCAGAACGTGTTCTTCTGCTCGGGGCCGGTCGCCAGGATGTCCACGTCGCACACAAACGGCGACTCCAGCGGGAACGGGGCGTAGCCGCGCGCGCGGCGGATGAACTCAACGCCCACGCCCGGTGTGTGACGCACCACCGAGTCGTCGTAGCGTGTGTAGATGTCGCGGTCGTGCAGCAGGAACGCGTCGGCGATGCCGCCGAGCCGGGAGAGCGCCTCGGCGTTGCCGGTGGCGATCGGCTCCTCACTGCGGTTCCCTGACGTCATCACGAGCGGCCCGCCAAAGGCGTCGAGCAGCAGGTGATGGAGCGGCGCGTATGGCAGCATCACGCCGATCTCGCGCAGGCCGGGGGCGAGAGACGGCGCGAGGGGAGCGGGGGTCGCGTGCTCTTGGAGCCGCAGCAGCACGATGGGAGCGGCGGGGCTCTTCAGTAGCGCCGCCTCCTCGGCAGTGACTTCGCAGTACTCGTGCACCGCGTCGAGTGAGGACACCATCACCGCGAGCGGCTTGCCCCAACGGTTCTTGCGCTGGCGTAGCCGCGCGACGGCTTCTTCATTCGTCGCGTCGCACGCGAGCTGGAAGCCGCCGAGGCCCTTCACGGCCACGACGGCGCCCTCGTGCAGCAGCCTGACCGTCTCTCCCAGGATCGCCGAGCAGCGCTCGCGCTCAGTCTCCGGGTCGCGGTGCGGGCGCGGCACCGTCTCGAGCTCGGACATCCAGCGCCAGTCGTCGGGAGACCCCAGCGCCTGCAGGTACAGCCGCGGTCCGCATCGGAAGCAGGCGTTGGGCTGCGCATGGAAGCGCCGGTCGGCGGGGTCGGCGTACTCGGCGGCGCACTCGTCGCACAGCGGGAAGTCGCGCATGGTGGTCATCGGCCGGTCGTATGGGACGTCGGCGATGATCGTGAACCGCGGTCCGCAGTTGGTGCAGTTGGTGAACGGATAGCCGAGGCGACGGTCAGCGGGGTCGCGCATCTCCGCAGCGCACGTGTCACAGGTGGCGATGTCGGGGGAGACGAGCGTCATGGCGCCCTCGATGGCCTCCGAGGCCACGATGCTGAACCCGTCGAGCCCCTCCGGGTCGACGTCTTCGGTGATCACGGCGTCGATCACGGCCATCGGTGGAGCCTCGGCGCGGATCGCGGCCACGAACGCCTCAACGGCCGCACCATCACCCTCCGCGAGCGCGAAGACGCCGTCGCTCGTGTTCTTCACCCAGCCGCTCACGCCGAGACGACGCGCGAGGTTGTACACGAAGGGGCGGAACCCCACGCCCTGGACGATTCCCGTGACGTGCAGCGATACGGCGCGCACGCCGTCAGTTCCCGTGGAAGCCGTCGGCGACGAACCGGTTGTTCAGCAGCACGAACAGCTTGTAGGCCTGGTCGAGCAGGTCCATCGCGTCGTCGCCCATGGAGGGCTGGAGCGTGTCGCGGGCCCCGTTGAACGGCGAGTCGTGGATGAAGGCGTTCCGTGCCTCGCGCAGCTGTCGCCAGCGGTAGGGGAAGTCCCGGTAGCCGAGTTCGGCGGCAGCATCCTCGAACTCTTCGCCCACGAGCGCCGGGAAGACCTTACCGATGCGCACGCCGATCGAGCGTTGGGTGTCCATGACCATCCGCCGGAGCTGCACGTCGGCCCCGTGTGCCGCCATGATGCGGTCGATGATGTCCTCGAGGATCGTCTCCAGGAACGCCATCACGAGGATCACCACGATCTCGTGGTCGCCATCGCGGTGGTAGGAGCGGATCCGTGCGTCGAGTCGCCGGATGCGCTCGGTGGGGAAGGTGCGTCGCTCGGTCCCGGTGCCCTTGCAGAACGGGCACTCGTGCTCGGCATCCAGGAACGCAGGGTCACCGGAGAGGTAGCCGCACGTCGGGCATTCCCAGTAGATGGGCGCCTCGCCGGTCTCGGGCGCGAAGACCGTCCGGTGCGGCGGCCGCTGCTGCTTCTTCTTCTTGCTCATGCGGCGATTGTAGCAGTCCTCATCGCACGAGCGCGCCGACAGCGCGCCGGCTGGCGCACGTGCTAGACCCGCTCCACCGTCACGTCGTCGTCGGTGACCGAGAGGTTCTGAACCGCCGAGTCGAGCTTCTCGCGCGCTTCACCGAGCATCACCGTGACCTGAGCGATCTCGGCGCTCGTCACGGGACGGCGCCCCTGGTCGGCCAGGTGGTGCAGCTGCTCGAGATGCTGTTGAGCGAGCGCGAGTGCGTCGTTGACCATGGCTACTGCCAGCTTCATCTGGCCGGTGTTGATTCCGCCTTCACACATGAGCGTGTCTCCTTCCGGACGCCGCGGGACCGCGATCGCGGCGCGGGCGTCGTCGATGGTCGTGCGATGAGGACTGCTACGATCCCGCCGAGAGCACGACCGTGTGGTCGAGCAGACGCACTTCCTTGAGCGTCGCCTCGACCGCGCGGTGTCCGCCGTACAGGTCGTACAGCTTGAGCGTCCCGTCTTCAGGAACGATCGTCGTCACGTCCTCGATCGTCTCGACGGTCCCGCCGTCGGCGTCAAGGATGACCACCCGGGCCTCACACATCCGTCTACACCTCCTCGCTGAGGATGGAGGCCACGAGCGTGATGGCCTCCTCAAGCAGATGGGGCAGTGGGTCCTTCGTGGTCCCGACCAGGTCGATCCTGGGATTCGTCAATGGCAGCACGACCTTACGCGCGCCCGACAGCGCGAGCGCCTCGGCCATCGCGGGCGTGACTTCGCCCATCATGGAGTTCGGGATGAACGCAGAGAGCGGGCCGATCACGACGTCCGCCTCGCGGACGGTCACCCGCATCGCGTTCTCCCCGGTGGCTCCGCGGTTGGCGCCCGCTTTCATCATCGCCGAGGTCGCAGTCGAGTTCGTCCCGACCGCCAGCACTTCGATGCGCTCCGCGAACGCGGCACGCAGCCGGCTCACGACCTCCTGGCCGATCCGGCCGCCCATGCCGTCGACCACCATCACGCGGCGATGCACGACATCGCCTCCGTGCTATCCGAGCCAGGGAGCGAGTTCGTCGAGCAGGCGCTTCTTCGGCATCGCGCCCACCATCTTCTTGACGACCTCGCCGCCCGAGAAGACCAGGAGGGTGGGGATGGACAGCACGTCGAACTTGGTCGCGGTCACCGGGTTCTCGTCGACATTGAGCTTGGCCACGGTGATCCCGGGATACTCGTTGGCGATCTCCTCGAGCACCGGCTCCATCATCCGGCAGGGACCGCACCAGGGAGCCCAGAAGTCCAGCACGACTGCCTTGTCGCTCTTGACGACATCGGCCTCGAAGCTGTCGTCGGTCACGTGCGTGAGGGTCTCACTCATCAAACGCTCCTTCCGGGTCGGCCTTCTCGCTCAGCCTATCGAACACGTGCGCTCGTCGATGTACCGCAATGCTTCGAACGCGGCCGACGCACCGCCGGCGGCGGCGGTGACGACCTGCTTGAGGTCTGACACCGTGACGTCCCCGGCAGCGTACAGCCCAGGGTACGATGTCAGGCCGTTGTGGTCTATCTTGACGAACCCGTTGTCGTCGAGCTCGCACATCCCTCGGACCAACTCGCTCTTGGGCTCGACGCCGACGAAGATGAAGATGCCGTCCAAGGGCAGGTGCTCGTCCGGATCACCGTTGGTCGCCTTGAGCTGGATGCCCGACACCTTCCCGTCCGCGCCGGTGACCTCGGCCACGACGCGGTTCCACTTCATCTCGATCTTCTCGTTCTCGAAGCAGCGCTCCTGTATGCACTTGGTCGCGCGCAGCGCGTCCCTGCGGTGGACGACGTAGACCTTCGCGGCGAACTTCGTGAGGAACAGGGCCTCCTCGACCGCCGCATCGCCGCCGCCGATGACCGCTACCGTCTTGTCGCGGAACAGCGCGCCGTCGCACGTGGCGCACCACGAGACGCCCCGGCCGGTGAACTCGGCCTCGCCCGGCACGTGCAGCCGTTTCGGGACGGCGCCGGTCGCGAGGATCACCGCGTGGGCGACGACCTTCTCGTCCTCCGAGTTGGTCACTATGAAGTCGAGCCCGTGCGCCTCGATGGACTCGATCGAGGCGAACGTGCGGAACTCGGCACCGAAGTGCTCGGCCTGGCGGTGCATGAGCTCGCCGAGCTCGGCTCCGGATATGCCTTCGGGGAACGCGGGGTAGTTCTCCACCCAGTCGGTCGTGACGATCTGGCCGCCGGGCAGCCCGGTCTCGAACACGACGGTCTTGGCGCGGGCCCGCGCCGAGTACAGTGCAGCGGTCAGCCCCGCAGGGCCGCCGCCGATGATGGCCATGTCGATGTGCTCCATCAGATGGTGCCTCCCGGTAGATACTCGGGGCCGATGTCGACGACCACGCCTGCCTCGGCCGCCTCACGCTGGATCTGCTGCAGGTTGACCTTCGCCTCACTGGCGATGATCTCGTTGTGCGGGTCGCTCGTCGCCCTGGTCAGATCGACGACGGTCATGAACTGCTTCGCGCCGGCCTGGTAGTCGTTGCGCCCGCGCCAGTAGAAGATACCCAGGTTGAAGTTCGCCTGGATGTGGTCGGGCCGCGCCTCGAGCACGGTCGTGGCCTCCTGGATCGCCCGGTCGGTCGCCCCCGCGTAGAAGTGGAGCGCGGCCATGTCGGTCCTGACCTCGGTGTCATCCGGCTGCGTCTGGAGATACCGGGAGTAGTACTCGATGCCCTTCTGGGCGAAGAGCACGTTCCCGGTCTGGTCCCGAAGTGCATAGTACGCGTTGGCGACCTGCTTCATCGCTTCGAGGTCGGCGGTGTTGCGCTCGAGCGCGATCAGACCGTCAAGCAGACTGCGCTGCTCGGATGAGAGCAGGTCCCGGAACTCGGTCGGCACGGCCGTCGCGCCGCCGTTCCCGCCGAGTCGCGACGTGTAGAACGAGAGCGCGAGCACACCGGCGAACACCGCAAGCGAGATCGCGAGGATCGTGATCGGGGTCTTGTAACGCTGCAGCCAGCGCACCGTACGCTTGCCGATGCCCGCGTCCACCTCGCTGCGGCGCTCGACTTTCAGGCCGAAGGTCTGGGCCTTCAGCAGCATGTTGAGGTCGTTCGTCACCAGCGTCAGGTCGTCGCACCCATCGGTGCACGTCTGGTGGGCGACGGCAAGGATCCGGTCGTCGGCATTGCGGCCTGACAGCCCCTCGGGCATGGAGATGTCGGCATCGAGCGGCACCACACGCAGCAGGCCGCCGTCGGGAAGCTCGATGCCGTCAACGAGGCTACCGCCCTCCGAGAACTCGAAGAGCATGCGGCTGACCTCGCGGCCACGGAATCGCAGGTCGGGATCGACCCGCGACGTCTTGAGCTTGTCTATCTCGCCGAGGACCGTCTCCGGGATGATCACCTCGGCATCCGGATACGCCAGCAGCGCCTGCGGGTCGGCGAGCAGGACGTTGGTGTCGAGCACTACCGTGCGCATGGTGCCTCGCTCATCTACGGCAGGGACGGCCGCTCATCGGACGGGTTCTCATCTACGGCGATAGTACCAGCAATCGCCGCACGCACTCTCCGCCGGATGAAGAAGAGCAAGACGAGCAGTACGAGCACGACCGCTCCGACGGTGACGAGCCGGTCGAGGTGAGACGTACGGACGTTCACCGTGGTCGTGGCCACGACGATGTTCCCGGCGCTCACCACCACCTCGAGGTCGTCTGAGATCGCCCGACCGAGGTCGACCGGCAGTGTGATGAAGTTGTCTGCGGGCTGGGCCACCACGGCGATCTCGGTCTGTGGAAGAGCGAGGTTCGCAGCCGAGGCGGTCAGGGTGAGGCGGAGCGTCCTGCCGGTGCCGTTCGTGAGGGCGAGGGGGACCTCACCGCGCGCACTCGAGAGTGTGACGTCTCGCGCATCGAGCGTTATCCCGCTGAGCTGCTCTTGAACGAAGGCGCAGACGTCATCGACAAGCATCTGCCCGCCGGACGCCCCGGTGCCCTCCGCGCTCCACAGCGCACTCTCGGCGACGAGCGTCGCGCGCTGAAGCGGACCGACGTCGGGGTCGGCATCGCCGGCCGCGTCGGTGAAGGAGTCGACCGCTTCGCCGCACTCTGCCACGGCGTCCCAGTACGACGCCGGCAGAGCGCTCGCGGGTGACGGAGCGAGGCGCGCCCGTGCGGGCGTTGTGGTGTCTGCGACATCGATGGGCACCAAGTCCAGCCATGAGGCCGCGGCGATCCAGTCGATCACGCGCTGAACGTCTCCCGCGGCGTGGGCGGACTCGGGCCCTACCTCGAGCATCACGACCGCCGTCGCGGAGTCGAGCCGCTCGTATGCCGCTTCGTAGAACGCCGACGCTCCGACGCTCGCGGCGGCGGCCGCCTCCGGGTCGGTCACGAGCAGGTGCACCTTCGCGTCCGGAACCGCATACCGCCCCGGAGCCGCCGTGGTCTCCGCGGAGATCGCCTCGGCGGTGACCAGCACGGTGCCGGCTCCACGCTCGGCAAGGGTCGTCAGCGCGCGAGCGGTCGGTGCCGCGCCAAGATACTTGACCGGTGAGGGCGTGTCGACGCCGACGACGGTCGACCGCACGAGGTCGGCGCGCCCCCAGTGCGCGGCAAGCGAGGCGTCCGGGTCTCCGATCGTCTCGAGGCCGACGAGGTCCGGAAGGGCGTAGGGCACGTCGATGAGCGTCACAGACCCTGTGCTGACCGAGCTGCGCAGGTCTGCGATCGCCTTGGCGTAACGTCCGGCGATCTCCGACCCGGCGTCGACCGTCTGCCCGTCCGCCGTCTCGTAGCCGTCGGCGGCCAGCGCCAACTGCTCTATCAGGACGGGAGCGCACGCGATCGCGAGGGGCACGCGGCGCTCGCCGGCGAGGGTCGTCAGCAGTGCGAGGTCGTCCCGCAGCCGGGTGTCCTGGGCAGGATCGGCCACGAAGCGCCCGTCAAGGCCGACCGCCGGTGTGCCCGTCAGGTGCACGACGAGCGCCACCGGGAGCGGCCGAACGTCTGCGGGAACGACCAGAAGCCTGTCGGCGTGAACCGTCGGATCCGAGCCGGTCGCCAGTACGCGCACCTCGACAGGATAGCGTCCGGGCGGCAGGTCGAGCGCCGCCAGGTCATAGTCGAAATCGACCGGGACGCGGCCCGGCGCCACATCGGAGCGCACCTCGGTCTTCTGGTACACGAGCCTGCCCGATGGTCCGAACAGCCGGAGGCGGACTTCAAGGTACTCCGCCGGCGCGGCCACGGTGACGCCTACCGTGACATCGAGCGGGTCGTCGGGCGTGATGGCCGGCGTCGGCCACACGAGTTCGACTGTGACAGCCTGCTCGGCGGCAGGCGTCGGTGTCTGAGTCGCCGGCGCCGCTGACGCGGGTGCGGTGAGCAGCGCCAGCGCTATCAGGAGGGCGCCGGCGGCGCATGCCCGCGAGGTCGTTGGGTGTTGTGGCATGAAGGCTGTCCGATCCGCCCGGACGTCGCCGAGGGCGGTCTGTTGGTTCGTGTACGATAGCGGAGTACTGGGGAGATTATCACACGTCCTGACCGGCGAAGCGGAGAGGCTGCCTGTCCATGTCCACGCGCGACGAGAACCTGCGGATCCCGGATGTGCTGCCGCTGATCCCGCTCCGGGACCTGATCGTCTTCCCGAACCTGGTGGTGCCCCTGTTCGTGGGTCGCGAGCGCTCCATCAACGCCCTGGAGCAGTCCATGCGTACCGACCACCTGGTCGCACTCGTCACACAGCGGGAGGCCGAGACGCAGGACCCCACACCGGAGGACATCTACGAGGTCGGGTGTGTCGTCACGGTCCTCCAGGAGCTCAAGCTTCCCGACGGCACCGCGAAGGCCCTCGTGGAGGGTGTGCAGCGCATCCGCATCCTGGAGTATCTCGACTCCGACCCCCACATCACGGTGCGGGTCGAGGTCATCGAGGAGCCCGAGCAGGCTGATCTCGAGACCCAGGCGATCATGCGCAACCTCGTGCAGGACTTCGAGAACGCCTCCGAGCTCGGCAAGCCCGTGCCGCAGGAGGTGCTCATGGCGGCCTCGGCCATCGAGGAGCCGGGCAGGCTCGCCGACTTCGTCACCTTCCACCTTGCGCTCAAGGTCGAAGAGAAGCAGCAGATCCTCGAGGCACTCGATCCCAAGGAGCGCCTCGAGAAGACGTCGGGCTTCCTGCGCAAGGAACTCGAGATCCTGGAGCTTGGCAGCAAGATCCAGAACCGTGTCAAGGAGTCCATGTCCAAGACGCAGCGTGAGTACTTCCTGCGCGAGCAACTCAAGGCGATCCAGCAGGAGCTCGGTCAGTACGACGAGACGAAGGCCGAGATCGACGAGTACCGGGAGAAGATCGCCGCGGCCGGCATGCCTGAGCAGGTCGGGGAGAAGGCCCTCAAGGAGCTCGGACGGTTAGAGAAGATGCCCCAGGCCGCGGCCGAGACCTCGGTCATCCGAACGTATCTCGACTGGCTCGTGGGTCTGCCGTGGAAGACCGCCGACGAGGAGAAGCTCGACCTGGCCGAGGCTGAGGCGATCTTAGACGAGGACCACTATGGCCTGGAGAAGGTCAAGGAGCGTGTTCTCGAGTACCTCGCAGTGCACAAGCTCACCGACCACATGCGCGGGCCCATCCTGTGCTTCGTCGGCCCGCCGGGCGTCGGCAAGACGTCGATCGGCAAGTCGATCGCACGGGCGCTCAACCGCAAGTTCATCCGCATGTCGCTCGGCGGCGTTCGCGACGAGGCCGAGATCCGCGGCCACCGGCGCACGTACGTTGGCGCGCTGCCCGGCCGGATCATCCAGTCCATCAGCCAGGTGGGCACGAACAACCCGGTCTTCATGATGGATGAGATCGACAAGGTCGGCGCCGACTTCCGCGGCGACCCCACCTCGGCGCTGCTCGAGGTGCTCGATCCCGAGCAGAACAACGCGTTCCAGGACCACTACCTCGAGGCGCCGTTCGACCTCTCGGATGTCATGTTCATCACCACCGCCAACCTGCTCGATCCGATCCCGCCGGCGCTCAAGGACCGCATGGAGGTCATCCATTTCCCCGGCTACACGGAAGACGAGAAGCTGCACATCGCGCGCAGGTACCTCGTGCCCAAGCAGCTCAAGGAGCATGGGCTGAAGCCATCGCTTCTCGGCATCACCGATAGCGCGCTGCGTGAGATCATCCGCCGGTACACGCGTGAGGCCGGTGTGCGCAACCTCGAGCGCCAGATCGCTGCGATCTGCCGACAGGTGGCGCGCAAGGTCGTCGAGGGCGCCGAGGGCAAGACCTCGGTCACCGGCAAGTCGGTCACCGAGTACCTCGGCCCGCCGCGGTTCACGTTCGGACTCGCCGAGAAGAAGGACGAGGTCGGTGTGGCGACCGGGCTCGTGTGGACCGAGGTGGGCGGAGACGTCATCTTCATCGAGGCCACCAAGATGAAGGGCAAGGGCGGCCTGACGCTGACCGGTCAACTAGGCGACGTCATGCGTGAGTCCGCGCAGGCTGCGGTGAGTTGGATCCGCGCGAACGCCAGCTCGCTCGGCATCGATCCGGCGTTCAGCGAGACGTACGACCTCCACATCCACGTGCCGGCCGCTGCGATCCCCAAGGATGGGCCCTCGGCGGGCATCACGATGGCGATCGCGATGGCCTCGGTGCTCACGGGCACACGCGTGCGCCGACACGTGGCGATGACCGGCGAGATCACACTGCGCGGCCGGGTCCTGCCGATCGGCGGACTCAAGGAGAAGCTGCTTGCCGCACATCGTGCCGGCATCAGGACCGTGCTGATTCCGAAGGAGAACGTGCGCGACCTCGAGCTGGTACCCGAGCACGTGCGCACGGACCTTGAGATCATCCCGGTCGAGCGGATGGACGAGGTGCTGGATCTCGCGTTTGCGCCAGCGCGGCGGAACTGAGCAGCACTCAAGAATCGGGGACCCACATCGGCTCCCGGGCGTCCTGCGCGGGCGCTGGCGCCCGGCGTCTCACGCGCCCCTCTGCAGGCCGTGCCCGCCCTCAGATGCTACCGTTCGTCACTAACTTCGTACCGTTCATCCACGTTCTGTGTGATGGAGATTACAAATAGTGGCATGAGGGAAGGTGAACGGTAGAGAGAGCGAGCCCGGCACATTGACAAAGAACGTGAACTCTTCCCTGGGAGTCTATGAAGCATCGGACGAATCCTCGGTCACCGCTGTCCGATGTGAGCGAATGGTGAGACCGGCCCACGTACTTGGGCCGGTCTCCGTTCGTTTTCGGTAAGGGCAGTAAGGGAGCGCCCCGCAGTGGGCGCGACACCACGAGGAGGTGTCACCGATGGCGACCTTCATCTGGAAGCGCGTCAAGAGCGGTACGCCGTCGGCGCGGGTCTTCTCAGCGTATCTGGCATTGGTCTTGGCAGTCGCTGTAGTGGGCCCGGGGCTGGCAGTGTATGCCGCGGAGGGCGATGTACCTGAAGCGCCCTCGGAGTTGGTGGTTCCTGCCGAGGAGGCCGTTGAGGCCGAACCGGTGGCCGAAGACTCGGTAGAGGTTCCCGCTGTTGAGCCGGCCTCTGTGCCTGAGCAGGTCGAGGAGGATCCCGTCAGCGAGCCTGCTGTCGAGCCTTCGAAGGAGATCGTGCAGACCGCTTCGGCCGTCACTCCGCTCAACGCGGGTGCTCGACCGGTGTGCGAGGGCGGCGTCAAGCTCGACAACGACCCGCGTACGGGCACCTACACCATAGATAGTTCGAAGTCGGTCGTGACCCCCACGACCCCCGACGACTTCGAGATCACCATCACTACCTACACGACTGACGACGGGATGATGTTCGACTTCACCTCCAACTACCCCGTCAGCCACATCGGCGTGAAGGGTGGCAACACCGGTTACAACGACTACAACTACGATCCGGCGGTCTACTCGGACACCGGTCTTCACGCACCGGTGAATCCGTCAGGCAAGTACGCCGACATCAGCCACATCATCTTCTGCTTCGGTGAAGTGGAAGAGCCGGAGTCGCATGTGATCGTTCGCAAGTTCCGCGACCTTGATGCGGACGGCGAGCGCGACGGCGGCGAGGATTGGCTTGAGGGGTTCACGTTCCGCCTGGAGTGTGGCGAGTCTGAGACTGGCCCGTGGACGCTCGTCGATGAGATCACGACCTCCGGGGCCAACGGCCAGGCGGACTTCGGGATGCAGCCGATGGGTTGGTACCGGATCACCGAGATGCTGACCGGCGACCAGATCGCCGCAGGCGAGACGCCCACCACGGGTGATCCGCTCGGCATCATGGTCTTCTATCACACCGCGCAGCAGAACTCGGAGAAGTGGTTCGGCAACGTCGTCATCCCCGATGACCCCGAAGAGGGCGACCTGATCGTCTACAAGTTCCACGACCTCGATGAGGACGGGGAGTACGACGACGGCGAGCCCATGCTCGAGGGCTGGGAGTTCACGCTCTCGATCGACGGTAGCGATACCGCCACGGGCACGACCGATGTCGACGGCGAGCTGCTCTTCGAGGGGCTCGAGCCCGGTGAGTACACCGTGACCGAGACGCTCGAGGACGGCTGGACCAACACCACGCCGCTTTCGCAGGACGTGACGGTGGTCGACGGCCAGACCGCATCAGTGTGGTTCGGCAAC
>JADIIM010000029.1 GCA_015351705.1 Aeromicrobium sp.
ACCTCCCGCCAGCGCTTCTCGCCGAGCTGTCGGCGCTGCTCAAGCCCTCGCCCCGCGGAGAGCTGGGGCCCGGGGCGCCCGCGGAGCCGGACGCCCGCGCGATCGCACACGAAGCGACCGAGGCCACCGAGGACGACGTGATCCACATCGGCGCGCTTGTTGGAGCCGCGACCAGCGACAACGCCGCCCGACGCGCGCTGACAACCGTTATCACCATCGCCGAGATGCGCCCCGGGCCGGAGACCGTCCGCGCACTCGCCGAGGCCCTCCCGGCCGCGGTCCAGGCGGGCGCGTTCGAGGAGACCGCGCGCGCCGCCGAGTTCCTTGCCGCGCACGCCGACGAGCCAGGCCTTGCGGAGTCTGTGCAGGCTGCGCGATCCGTCCTCTCGGCACCGGACCTCTTGCGCGAATGCGTCACTCGTCTGGCGGCCGATCCCGCGTCCCGGCCGGGACGCTCGCTCCTCCTCGCCGCCGGTGCGGCTGGAGCCGAGGCGCTCGTCTCCGGATACATCGAGGGCGACGAGACCGTGCGCCTGCGGCTGGTCCCGCTCGTCGATGAGATGGCCGAGTCGGTCGGCCCGACCGTAGGGCGGATCCTCCGCTCAGGCGACCCCCGGCTCGCCTCGGCAGCGGTGGAGATGCTCGGCGCCACCCGCTCGCGCAGGCTGCAACCGACGATCGCGCTCGCGCTCGAGCACCTCGACAGCCAGGTGCGCCGCGCGGCGATTGCCGCGCTCGGGGCGGACCCCGGGCCGGAGAGCGCAGCGGTGCTCCAGAAGACGCTCGGCCACTGGGACCCTGAGACGCGACGCCTCGCCGCGCGCGAGATCGGGACGTCAGGCGTACGGCAGGCCGTGCCCGCGTTGCTCAAGGTCGTCTCAGAGGTCAGCCTGTTCGAGAGGAACTACGAGCTCAAGAAAGAAGTACTGAAGAGTCTCGAGACACTGGGCGCCGCCGAGGCGGTGCCCGTGCTACAGCGGCTCGCGGAGCGGCCGATAGTACTGGGTAGGAAGAACCGCGAACTGCGCTATCTTGCGCGTCGGGTCCTGGAGACCATCCGCGATGCCGACCGCACCGGACGAAGGGGGACGGAGCAGTGACCGACGCCGCTCGCGACGAGGAGAGACTGGAGAGCCCGCAGGAGATGGCCACGCTCGCCGGTCCGGCGGCGCGTGCGCCGTTCGCCACCGCAAAGCGACTCGAGAAGGCGCGCGACCTCGCCCGCGTGCTTGCCGTCGCGCAGAACCACGGCGCGCTGTACCCGCCGAGCCACCCACTGGTGGTGCAGTCGGTGCAGGACCTGGTGGACGGCGTGGCAGCGATCATGGACCTTGGCTTCGAGGAGGTCACGGTCAACGTCTACAAGGCGACGCTCTTCATCGAGAATCAGGTGCTTCCCGAGGAGAGCGTCACCTACCGCAAGCTCATCACGGACCTTCTTGCGCGCGGCATCTCGGCGGTCACCCTGCGCCTCGGCTTCACCGCGATCGATGCAGCGGCCGTGGCCGATCTTCTCAACGCGACAGACGTGACCGGCATCGAACAGGCGCGCGGCTTCCTCGAGCACCGTGGCGCGGTCAACGTGGAGGTCGCCGAGACGACCGACCTCGACGACACCGTGCGTGAGGCCGAAGAGCGCGAGAACAAGATGGAGGGCCGCGAGACGTACGACCGCGGCATCGCGCTCATGCGGGACGTGGAGACGCAGGCGAAGCTCGGCAAGGTGTTCGAGGTCGAACCGCTTCAGCAGATGGTGAGCTCGCTGCTCGACACGCTGTTCAAGGACCCCGCGGCCGTCCTCGGCCTGACCGCCATCAAGAGCCACGACGATTACACGCTCAACCACTCCATCAACGTGTGCATCCTGTCGATCTCACTCGGCGCCGCACTCGGGCTGGACAGCGAATCGCTCAAGTCGCTCGGACTCTCGGCGCTGCTCTACGACCTCGGCAAGGTGCGCATCCCCGAGGACATCCTCGCCAAGGAGGGCCCGCTCACGGCCGACGAGTGGCAGATCGTGCGCAGTCATACCACCGAAGGGGCGGACCTGCTCAAGCGGATCCAGCTGGTCGATCAGATGCCGATGGTGGTCGCCTACGAACACCACCAGCGCCATGACCTGCAGGGATACCCTCCTCCCGTGGGACCGCAGGAGCAGCACCTGTTCAGCAAGGTCGTGGCGTTGTGCGACGCCTATGACGCGATGACCACACGGCGTCCGTTCCGCCGGGAGATCCGCCCTGACAAGGCCCTCGCCGTCTTGATGCAGGGGCGCGACAAGGCCTACGACCCGAGTGTCACCAAGGCGCTCGTCGCGATGCTCGGCATCTACCCGATGGGCGCGGTCGTGCGACTGACCGATGACACGACAGCCGTGGTGTTCCGCGTGAACAAGGACGACCTGCTGAGGCCCCGCGTGAAGCGGCTCATCGCGGCCGATGGCCGATGGCTCGCCGATCCCGAGGTGGTGGACCTCCGACTCATCGACCCGGAGTCCGGGACCTTCAGTCACAGCATCATCGAGTGCCTCCCGGCGGCCGACGCGGGGATCGACGACGTATGGCAGTACCTGTAGGCCGAGGAGAAGCCGCGCGTCACGCATGAGAGTGCGGATGCGGCGGGGCGTGGACCAGGCCCGCCAACTACTTGATGGCGGCCTCGATGTCCGCGAAGTCCGTGTCGTCGGGGAGTGACACGCGATCCAACTCCCGTCGGACGGCATCGAGTTCGAGGAGTATCTCACTCGTGGCGGCCGAGTCTGCACTGACGCCTGTCGCTGTGCCCGAACCGCCCACCGCCGTCTCACCGTCCTGGTCGCTCGCGGACGAGTCGCCGGACGCGACGTCGACGCCGTCCGCGGTCGCACTGCTCACGTCCGACGGCACGGCCCCCTCACCGGGGGTCGTGCCGTCGCCGCGATCAGGATCACCGCATCCGGTCAGACCCACCGCCAACACGACAGCGAGCGCGACCGCAAGCAGCCGGGTCACTCGGTGCCGCCTCCTTCGTCGAGGTCATCGACGATCTCCTCGATCTCATCGGCGACCTGCTGGAGCCGGGTCCGCACCTGGCTCATCGTCTGCACGGCATTACGCGCCTGGGTACGCGCCCTGACGAACGCGCCGCTCTTGTCCGACTCGTCGGCCAGACGGCGGAACATCTGCGTTGCCGTCTGCTCCTGCTCACGCGCCTTCACCAGCAACTGCTCGCACTCGCGGAGCCGCGTCTGGATCCGAGCGGTGTCGCCGCCGAGCTGCTTGACCTGGCCCGCCAGCACCTCGAGCCGCTCGCGCTGACGCTCGAGCGCGGCGGTCGCGCTGTCGAACCGGCGCGCTCGCTTCTGGAGAGCGTTGCCGATACGCTGACGCAGCTGCGAGACGGCGTCATCGGCGGACTGCTGTGTGCCCGACGAGGCTCCCGAGTCGCTTCCCGTGCCCGTCCCACTCCCTGAGGTCTGGGTCAGTGCGGGACCGCTCGCCGTGCCGGTGTCGCCGCTCCCCATCTGCCCCGCGCCTGAACCCGCGAGCGCGATCGCCGGGAGCAGGAGCGCGCCCACGAGCATGAACGCGAGTACTGCGAGGCCGATCCGTCGTGCTGTGCGCTTCATCATCATCACCTGCCGATGGTCGCCATGACGGCGTCCGACGTCTTCAGCGTACACCTTCACTATCGGCACCAGGCGTTGGCGCCCGATGGAGGCGACATTGAGAACGCGTTAACGGTCATGAGCCCTCCGGTGCATGAACCGGACCTGTATCGAGGCAGACGAAGAACCGCGCGCCGCCGAGATCCGAGTCCTCCACACCGATCGTGCCGCCCATCAACTCCACGAGCCGAGAGCAGATCGCAAGGCCGAGTCCCGAGCCGCCGCCCTCGGAGCGCCTGCTCGGATCGAGTCGCACGAACCGATCGAACACGCGCTCACGGTCTCCGGGAGCGATGCCGGGACCCGAGTCTTCGACGAACAGGCACCACCGCCCGCCCTGCACGGTCGCACCGACCTGCACCATGCCCCCGGCGGGTGTGTAGGCGAGCGCATTACGCACCAGCGCCGATGCCACCTGAAGCACACGCTCCTCATCGCCGAGGGGACGCCCCGCCTCGCCGAGATCGCCGATATCGAGACCCACGTCACGCCCGACGGCCTCGGGCCCGTGCCGCGCACGAAGCGCCTCGGCGAGCGCCCGGGTATCGACCGGCACGCGCGCGAGCTCCACCCTGCCCGAGTCCAGATCGGCGAGCGCGAGCAGGGTGCTCGTGAGATCCATCAGCCGTCCTGCCTCCTGACGGATCACCCGCGCGCAGCGCTCCTGCTCCGCCTGATCGGACGCGACACCGTCAAGGAGAGCGCCAGAGAACCCCTGTATCGAGGTGATGGGCGTCCGCAGTTCATGCGACACGTCTGCCACAAAGTCCTTCTGCGCGCGATAAGCGGCCTCGACACGGGATGACATCGCATTGAACGACCGGGCCAGCGCCTCGACCTCGACGTCACCTTCCACCGGCACCTGGTGGCCCCATGAGCCGGCGGCAATCGCCTCGGCCCCGTCGCGGAGCCGCACCACGGGCGCGGTGACCCGATGGGCAGCCACGCCGCCGGCAAACCAGGCTCCCGCGATCACCAGCAACGTCACCACTCCGAGCACCAGCGCACCGCCCCGCCGGGCGGAGGCGAACTCCCTGATGGGCTGCAGGGCCACGAGGTAACCGTCGACCGGGACCGCATCGACCGGTGCCGCCACGACGATCACGCGACCCGCCCGCGCGAGCGGCGCGGTGCCGGTGCGCACGCCACGGTCGTCAGGGAGACCGGTCAGACGCTCGAGATCGTAGCGCTCAAGCGTCACGTCGGCGGCAGACGAGTAGCGCACCGTGCCCTCGGCGTCAGTGAGCACGAGATGTGTCCCGATCAGGCGCGCCTCTACCTGGAACAGCTCGGCCCTGAGCCCGCTTATCGGTTCCTGCGCCTCGAGATCGACCGGTCCGCTCGCCGCAAGGCCCGCCGCGATGGCGGAGACCTGCCGCGACAGCTCGGTGGTGCGCACCCACTCGGTGTGCTGGATCCAGGCGACGTAGAGCGCCACTGCAAGCAGCAGCACCGACGCGATCGCGACGCCCGCGACAGCCAGCCGAGTCCGCCGCACTACCGTCATGCGGCCGGATGCGACGCCATCGGCCACCGTCAGGAGCCCTCACGGATGACGCGATAGCCCACACCCCGCACCGTCTCGACGTAGCGCGGCGCGGTCGCGTCGTCCCCGAGCTTCTCGCGGATGTGACGGATGTGGACGTCGACGCCGCGCGCGTCGACGTACTCGGTGAATCCCCACGCGGCGTCCAGCAGCGCCTCGCGGCTCATGACGATGCCCGCGTTGCGCAACAGCGCGTGGAGCAGATCGAACTCCTTGGCGGTAAGGGCCACGCGCTTCCGCGCGACAGTCACTTCCCTCGTAGCCGGATCGAGCGTGAGATCGCGAACCTTGAGCGGAGCGACCGGTCGCCCGTGCTCGGCCCGCCTCAGGAGCGCCCGCACGCGAGCGACCAGTTCGGGAGGACTGAACGGCTTGGTCACGTAGTCGTCGGCCCCGATCTCAAGCGCCGCGACCTTCTCGAGATCGCTCTCCCGGGCCGTGAGCATGATGATGGGGACCTGGGAGTGATCCCGTATGCGCCGGCACACCTCCACGCCATCGACCCCGGGCAGCATGATGTCCAGGATGATGATGTCGTGCGAGCCTCGGCGGGCGAGATCAAGTGCCTCGGCTCCGTCGGCGGCCTGCTCCACGACGAAGCCCGCCGTCTGCAGGTAGACCCCCACAAGATCACGGATGTTCTGCTCGTCATCGACGATCAACGCACGCGGCATGGTCGCCCCCTCCCTCTCACCGTGCAGTGTACCCGCATCGGGCACGTCCGGCGCGTCCTCACGACGAGAGGTCGTCCCTGACCTCGCGCAGGATCGTTCTGACCTGGGCCGCCCGGCGTCCGATGCGCGCACCGATACGGTACGCGATCGTCTCCATCAGCGGCCGTTGGCGCGTGGCCGAGGACGCCGCGGCGAGGGTGCGGTCGTAGGCGCGTCGGCGTGAGGGGTCCGACAGCACCTCATAGGCGCCGTTGAGCCGCCTGGCCAGCTCGGCGTCGCCCCCGCGGTCGGGGTGGGCGTCGCGCATCAAGCGCCGATACGCGGCAGCGATCACCTCGGCGGACGCGTCGCGTCGCACCTGCAGCAGCCGGTAGTGGTCGGTCACGGGCGGCCTCTCACGCTCTTTGGTGGATGCACATGCCGAGGGTAGCACGCGCCCGATGCCCGCCGCACCGAACGAGAGTGACACACCCACTCGATCACACGAGTACGAGGTCGTCCGCCCAGGCCGCCTCGTCGTCCCGCCGGTACACGAGCATGCGGCCTTCATCGGCGGGGTCCTTCGCCCGATGGTACCGCGCGTAGATGTGACGCTCGTCGATGCCGACGACCTCGATCTTGCCCGAGGCGTGAGACATGCTGAACCGGGCGCGCCTCGAGAGACCCGAGACCTTGTTGCGCGCCTCGGAGACGACTTCCATTCCACGGGTGATCGGCACCACGAACGGCGCGTTGCCCGTGGTGGGGCGGCATTGGAACACGTAGTACTGCGGGCAGCCGGCATCCGTGCACGCCTGGAAGAGGGCGGCGAGAACGGCGGGATCGTCGTTGATGCCGGCCGTGAGCGGACATTGGTTGAGGCACTCGGCTCCGGCGTCACGCATGAGCGAGATCGCGCGCCGCGCCAGCGGGCCGAGCTCGCGCGGGTGGTCGAAGTGCGTCATGAGGTAGAACGTCCGGCCCGATGCGACCACCCCGGCGATCGACTCGAGCAGCGCCGGGTCGTCTGTGATCCTGCCCGGGTCGAACGCGGGGACCTTGGACCCGATGCGTACCGTGCGAACGTGGGGAATGGCGATGATGCGCTCGATGAGCGTCCTGAGGTCCGCGGTGCGCAGCGTCAGGGGGTCCCCGCCGCTCAACAGAACGTCGGTGATCTCGGGGTGCGACGCGATGTGGGCAAGCGCCGGGCCCCAGTCGCGCAGCGTCTCGCGACGGGCATCGGTGAACAGGCGCTTGCGGAAGCAGTAACGGCAGAACCCGGCGCACTGGTCGGTGACGAGCAGGAGCGCGGTGTCCGCGTACTTGTGCTGAAGACCGGGGACCACGGTGTTGGCGGCCTCATCCGATGCGTCAGGCGAGCCGAAGTCGGCGGCCTCGGCTTCCGTGGGCACGATCAGCCGCCGGATGGCATCGGCCGGGTCGCTCCAGTCGATGAGCCCGGCATAGTAGTCGGTCGCGCGGAACGCGAACGGCACACGATGCTCGCGGGCGATGTGCGGCGACGGGCCGAGCGCCGCTGTGTGCAGCAGGCACCGGCGTGCACGGGCCACGGTCAGGTGAGGACGACTCTCGCGGAGATGCGTGGAACGTCCGGGCATGGGTATCGGCCTCCTCCACGGCGGCGCCCGCTTGAACGCGGCGTGCGCACCGGGTGCGATCACTCGGATGGCGGCCCGACCACCCGCGAAGCCTTCACGGCCGACGCCGTGAACCCATGCCTACTTCCTCGGTGGCTCGATGATACCACGGCCGTTCTCGTGGCCAGGGGGCCTCGAGGCGCCGCGACGGCCGAAGCGCCATGCGTTCTCGACGAGCACAAGCACCGTGCCGTCCGGCAGCCGGTCGGCCGAGACGACCACCTCCATGCTCCCGCGCCGTGTGGAGACGACGTCGACGCGGACGTCCAGGGACGCGCCGGTGGCCGCGACCCGCTCGAGCACGGCGTGTACCTCGGGGGCCTCGGTGACAGACATCGCGGTCTCGACGGGGAGCGGGACGGCCGGGGCGATGCCCCTGGCGCGCAGCGCCTGCGTGGCCGCATCGTTCATCCAGACCACGCGCATCTCGACGGGGTCGACCAGCAGTGCCTTGACCCGGGCAGGACCGCTGCGCCCATCCCCACCATCGACGCGCATGCCTGCTCCGGCGGTGTCCGTCATGACGCCAGCGTCTCGCGGCGGCGCAGATACACACGCCACAGCGCGAACGCGGCAGTGGCGGCGAATACTCCGACCACCGCCAGATCCGGCCGCACCTCATGGTGGCGCACGGCGCCGCGTCTGATGATCACGATCTCCTCGGCATGAACATCGAACTCCCCGGCATGTTGTTCGCACGCCACGCTCACGCGGCCGACGACTCGTACGATGTCGCCGGTGTGCCGGTGGTCGCCGAAGTACTCGATCTGGGCGACCATGTCATCGGTCATCCAAACGCCGAGGCCGACCTCATCGCCGAGAAGGTTGACCCACCAGCCGCCGCCCATAGCACGCAGCGCCTCGCCGACCGCCTCACCCTCGACGCCGATGACCTCACCGTCGAGGAAGCGGTCGATGTCCACGACCTCGGCCGGGGACAGGACCGGGCCGGTGTACGCCCATGCGCCGGACGTCACCACGACGAGCGACAGCGTCAGCGCGAGCACGAACGCGGTGGAGCGCCGGATGCTCACACGCGCACCTTCTTCACGCGCATCGCGAGCAGGACGTTCGCGACGAGGACCAGGACCGCGACGAACTCGAGGCGGCCCGCCCACATCTGGAACATGTACGTGAGCTTGAGCCCGGTGGGCATCGAAGGCGACGTCACGCCGATGGAAAGGCCGGAGTTGGCGGTGGCGGAAACCGACTCGAACAGCGCCTCGGGCATCGAGTACCCGTACGCTGCGCCGATGACGGCACCGGTCACGTACGTGGCGATGTACAGCACGAACATCGTGGTCGCCATGCCGGTGACCTCCGGCGTGAGCACCCGGGGGCCGAGATGATGGTAGCGCGCACGGATGGTCGCGCTGTTGGGGGCGAGTGCCTGCTTGATGTACAGGACGATGGACTTGCCGATCACGCCGAGACGCAACGCCTTGATACCGCCGCCGGTAGACGACAGCGACCCGCCGATCCCCATGCCGATGATGATCGCGATCAACGCGGCACCGCCGAAGTCGTGCAGCAACTGATTGCCGTAGACCGTCTGATGGCCCGCGCTGTGGCCGGATATGACCTGGAACACGCTGCGCCTGAAGATGCCGAACGTACCGGTGAACGCACCCTCGGCTTTGGCGCCGAGCACGACGAGCATCGACATCACAGCGATAGCACCTGCGAGCACCCTCGTCTCGATGCTCTTCCACAGTTCGCCGGGTGCGCCGGCCCACACGCGAGCGTGCAACGCGAAGTTGAGAGAGCCCGCGGCCATGAGGAACAGTGCGATCAGTTCTACCAGGTAACTGTGGTAGTACATCAGGTTCATACGCTGGGGCGCGAAGCCTCCGGTATCAAACGCCGCCACGGAGATCCAGAATGCGTGCAGCGCACCGCGGCCGGGCGACATGCCGAGGTGGCTCATCACGCCGAACAGCGTCACGGTCCCGAACACGACGTACACCGCCGTGACGAACCAGATGAAGCGTGCCGTGTGAAGCACGTTCGGCAGGATGCGCTCATCGCGGCCCTCGGCGAAGTAGAGCGAGAACGCGCCGCCCCGGAGGCCGACGGCGAGTGACAGCGCCGCGACCACGATGCCCTGGCCACCGATGAACTGCATCAGGTGCCGCCACATGTTATGCGCATGGGCCATGTGATCGAGGTCCGCGGCCAGGGTAAGGCCGGAGACGGTGAGTCCCGAGATCGCGTCGAACAGCGCGTCGAGATACGAACTGTAGTTGCCCGAGAGCGCAAGCGGCACGGCGCCCACAGCGGCGGCTCCCAGCCATCCGAGAGCGGTGATGGCGAAAGCGTGCGTGTGGCTGACCCGACCAGCGTGGATGTCGATGTTGATGAGCGCTGCGCCGATGAGCAGCGCTACGCCCATCCCGAACACGTAGTGGATCGCGGCATGGGGCTCCCCTGCGATGAACCCGGTGGCCATGGGCGCCACCATCGCCAGTCCGATGCCGATGATGAACCTGCCGACGAAGTGCGCGACGAGTCTGATGTCGTCGGTGCGCAGCCTGACCCACATGTCAGAGGACCCACACGATGAGCGCGGTGAGGGCGAACAAGGCCCCGAGGAACGCGAGGAACGCGGTCATCTCGGTAAGCAGGCCTCGGGCCCACGTCCGGAGAGGGATATGGAACAGGTACCGATGCATACGCCTGGACCTCGCACAGGGACGGGGGCTCCGCACGCGAGTATAGCCGATGCGCTGCACGGGCACTGCGGTCACGACACGCGCCCGGCAGTGGGACCGACCGGGCGGCGTCCGCTTCCCCCGGCCCCCGACGCAAGACGACCGGCCGCAGGGGCCGGTCGTCAGCATGTGCGTGGTGGCCAGAGACGGACTTGAACCGCCGACACGGGGATTTTCAGTCCCCTGCTCTACCATCTGAGCTACCTGGCCTTGTGGTGCTGAAAGAGAGTACCCAACGGTCGCGGGTAAATCAAGCGACCGCCGACTGCCCGGCCCGCGCACCGGGGCCCGGCGGAGCCGCTCGGCGGCGCCCCCGGATCACGGCCCTCGTCGCGGCAGGGTACCCGCACCCGGGAGTCGAACATATCATCTACGTGTGTAGTGCCGTGCCGAGGGGGTAGCCTGCAATGCGTCCGTCCACCCGCACCCATGCCCGACTCCGTGCCGCTGCGACCGGCGCGTGCGCGCTGCTGCTCGCGACCGCACTCGGCGGGTGTGCCGCCGCCGAGGAAGAGGCCGCCGCGCCATCGATCCCAGCGGGCACCCACGACCCCGCCGTCTGGGGCGAGGTCTACCCGGACCAGTACCGCACGTACCTCGCCACCGCCGATGAGCGCCCCGCGGACAAGAGCGCGTACAAGCGCGGCTTCGACGGCGGCGTGATGTACGACAAGCTCTCCGAGTACCCGTTCATGCCGCTGCTGTTCAACGGCTGGGGCTTCGGCGTCGAGTACAACGAGCCGCGCGGTCACTACTACATGATGATCGACCAGGCCGAGATCGATCCGTCACGCGTCAAAGCCGGCGGCGCCTGCCTCACCTGCAAGTCGCCCTACACACAGGACCTCTACGAGCAGGACAGGGGCGCGCTCTTCTCGGCAAGCTACACCGAGGCCGTGGAGATGCTGCCATCCGAGCACCGCACTCTCGGCGCAGCGTGTATCGACTGTCACGACAGCGGGTCGATGGCACTCGCCACCCGTCGATGGACCGTTGACGCCGCGCTCACGGAGGTAGGGCTCGACCCCGAAGGACTGTCCACCGAGCAGCAGTCGCTCATGGTGTGCGGACAGTGCCACTGCACGTACTCGGTGATGAAGGAGGACGGTGCCTCGATCGACGTGGACTTTCCCTGGGAGGGCAGTCAGTGGGGCGCGATCACCGTGGAGAACATCATCGAGCGCCTGCTCGACGACCCCGCCCGCGCTGAATGGACCCAGGCGGTCACCGGTCAGAAGCTCGGCTTCATCCGGCATCCCGACATCGAGTTCTACACAGCGGGCTCGCCGCACGCCGCCACCGGCGTGGTCTGTGCCGACTGCCACATGCTGGATACCAAGACCACCGGCGGAACCTTCTCCAGCCACGACCTCAAGAGCCCGCTCAAGATGGACATGGCCCCGTGCCAGCGCTGCCACCCCGGCTCGGCAAGCGAGCTCCGCGCACAGGTGATCGAGGTCCAGGAGGCCAACCTCGGCCTGCTCATCAACGCCGGCTACAAGACCGCGACGGTGGCCAAGCTCATCGAACTCGCCAACGAGTCGCTTGACCCCATGGCAGCCGACGTCCGCCCGGCCTACGAGAAGGGCGCGCGGCTCTACCGCCAGGCCCTCTACCGCGTGATCTTCATGGGGGCGGAGAACTCGGTGGGATTCCACAACCCCGCCGAGGGACGCCGGATCCTCATCGACGCCGCCTCGTACGCCGATGACGCCGAGGCGACCATGCGGGAGCTGCTCGCGAGCAAGGGCATAAGCGTGTCCGCCGAGGTCCCGCTGGAGCTGCGCACGTATCTCGACGGGCGCGGCGAACACGACCTCGGCTTCGTGCGCGAGCACCACATCGACGATCCCACCGGACAGGCGCAGAAGACGTGGCCGGCGAACCTGGCGGCGCTCCTGCAGTAGCCGTGTGGGACCGGACGTGTGACTGACTCCGCCTGCGGCACGGTAAGCCACGCGACAGGCGAGCGCCCTACCCCGCGTCCACGCGGTGGAAGACCACGCCGAGCCACACGCGCTCGGCCTCGTCCGGCATCCCCACCGGACCTGCCGCGCGGTCACCCTCACAGCGCTGGTTGACCTCGGCCTTGGTGCCGAACACGAGTTCGGCCCAGCACGGGCGCGGGTCACCGTCCTTAGGCTTGCCCACGCTCCCGTCGCTCACGTAGTGGACCGCGCGGCCGTCCGGCGCGGTGAGCACCCGGTGGTACGGGATGTGAATGTGCCCCACGCACACCAGGTCGGCCTGCCCGAGGTCCGCGAGCTTGGCGAGGTTGTCGTCCGGGCGGTCCGGCATCAAGTACTCGTTGATACGCCGGGGGCTGCCGTGGCACAGGAGGACCCGAGCGCCGGCCTCCTCCAGACGGATGTCGTCGCGCAGTGTGGCCAGGTACTCATGCTCCGGATCGTCGAGCGCCGCGTCGGTGCGCGTGTAGCTCTCGGCACCGATCGCCTTGTCCGCCTCCGTAGGGTAGTAACAGCCGCAGCTGCCGAGGCGCTTGCCCACGCCGTCGTCGTAGTTGCCCCTGATGACCGGGTCGCCGGTGGCCTTCACCAGCGCGATCACCCCGGACGGGTCGGGACCGTAGCCTACCAGATCACCGAGGCAGTAGCGCTCGGCGATGCCGCTCGCTTCAATGTCAGCGAGCACCGCCTCGAGAGCGGGCAGGTTGGCGTGGATGTCCGAGTAGAGCGCGACCCGGCGCATGCTATCGGTCCTCCGGAGCGATAGCCACCTGCTCGACGGCCGCGCCCACACGCGGCAACGCGCACTCATGCCGGGCGCAGACAGCCACGCGGGTCTTCTTGGCGATCCACACAAGCGTCAGCATGAGCGGTACCTCCACGAGCACGCCGACGACGGTGGCGAGCGCGGCGCCCGACGTCAGACCGTACAGCGCGATGGCCACGGCGACCGCCAGCTCGAAGAAGTTGGAGGCGCCGATGAACCCGGCCGGCGCTGCCACCGGATGCTCGATGCGCCACCAGTACGACCAGCCGTACGCGATGCCGAAGATGAGGAACGTCTGCAGCGCGAGCGGCACAGCGATAAGCAGGATGTGGAGCGGATTGCCCACGATGATCTCGCCCTGGAAGATGAAGATCAGCACGAGGGTGGCGAGCAGGGCAACGATGGTGATGGGTCCGAACCTCGGCAGGAACGAGTCGTTGAACCACGCCTCTCCGCGGCTCCTGATCAGCGAGTGGCGCGTGAACCAGCCCGCCGCAAGCGGCACGACCACGAACAGCACCACCGAGAGCGCAAGCGTGTCCCACGGGACGGGGATGCCGCTCACGCCGAGCAGCAGCGAGACGATCGGCACGAACGCGACCAGCATGATGAGGTCGTTGAGCGCGACCTGCACGAGCGTGTACGCCGGATCGCCATCGGCCAGGTACGACCACACGAACACCATCGCCGTGCAGGGCGCCGCGCCGAGCAGCACGGCGCCGGCGAGGTACTGCTGAGCGAGGTCGGGCGTGATCAGGTCCTTGAAGATGACGTTGAAGAAGAGCCACGCGATGCCGAACATCGAGAACGGCTTGATGAGCCAGTTGACCACCGTGGTGACAACGAGCCCCTGCCTGCGCTCGCCCACGCGCCGGATCGAGGCGAAGTCGACCTTGAGCATCATCGGGTAGATCATCAGCCAGATGAGCACCGCGACCGGGATCGAGATGGACGCCACCGTGAACCGGTCGAAGAAGGCGGCGAGACCCGGAAAACGGCTCCCGATGAGCGTTCCCGCCACGATGCACAGTGCGACCCACAGGGTCAGGTAGCGCTCGAACACGTTCATGCGTTTCGCGGATGATGTGCCCATCTCATGCCCCCTTCGCTGGACAGGACGGATGCTCGGCGATGAGGCCGTCGAGCGCGTCGGTCAGGTCCGCGAGCGGCCCCTCGGCGATGCAGTAGACCATGCTCGTACCCCGGGGAGTGGCGCGCACGACGCCCGCGTCCTTCAGGACGGCGAGGTGCTGCGAGATGGTCGACTGCGCCAGCGGCAGCTCGCTGAAGATCTCGCCCCCCATGCATGCGTCTTGCGCCGCAAGCACGCGGAGTATCCGTACGCGGGCCGGATGGCCGAGTGCGCGAGCCACCTGTGCGATACGTTCGTCGTCCACTGCCGCCTCCTGCCCTAACGCTCAATCGTCCATCGTCGATGAACGATAGACGCTCAGGCGGCCCGTGGTCAACGCGTGAAACGTGGAAGCAACAAGAAGAGGCGGCCCGAAGGCCGCCTCTTCCCTACAAGCTATCGCCGCTACGCTTAGAGCGCGCGCACGTTGGTCGCCTGCTGCTTGCCGTTGTTGCCCGTGGCCTCGTCGAACGAGACCTTCTGGCCCTCGTCGAGGGTCTTGAAGCCATCGCCCTGGATCTCGGAGAAGTGGACGAACAGGTCGTCGCCACCCTCACGCGAGATGAAGCCATAGCCCTTGTCCGGGTTGAACCACTTCACGGTACCTTCAGCCATTCCAAACCTACTTCCTTGCCCAACGGGCAAAACATAACGGCGCGACTTCCGCTTCAAGAACTGCGGAGTGTCACGCCGCGATCCTTCGGGCCCCATCGGCCCGCGCGTGCAGTATAGCAGGTCGCGGCGCCGTACGCACGCGCGGGCCGCGGACTCACCCGCGCCACAGCTCGCAGACCCACTCGCGACAGATGTCCGCACGGTAGGTGCGAGGCAGCAGACAGCCGGTGTCCGGGTGGCAGAACTGGCACTTGCGGACGTCCACCCACGCGGGGAGCGACGCCCGATACGCCGCGCCCTCGGCAGTGGGAAGGTGGCTCAGGCGCGGGTCGTGGAGCGGCTCGACGCCCGCCTCGCCCGCACGATACTCGGTGTCAGTGACCACGAGCGCGCCGCTTGCCTGCAGCCGCTCAAGCCAGAGCTCGATGTACTCGGGCAGCCAGCCGTCGCCGATGTAGGCCCCGTTCTCGTCGTGCGCAAGATAGAGACAGCAGCAGAGGCCGCCGCACTCGTTGCAGAGGTCGAAGTCCTCGGCCTGGGCCTCGGCCACGGCCACCCTAGTCGCCCGCGTTCCGTGCCACATAACGCCCCCAGCGCTCGTCGATCCACGCCTGCACCTCGGCGACGTCGGCCTCGGACATGCCGCGAAAGCGCCCCTGGCTCGCGAGGTACTCGGCCACCGGCGTGCGCGGCTTGCCCGACTTGGCGAGCGCGGCCGAGCGCCCGGTGAGGCGGAAGACGCCATCGGCGATCTCGAAGAGGACCACCAGCCCGGTCTCCACGGCCAGCTTGCCGAGGCGGACCGAGTCTTTGGGGTCGAAGCTCCAGCCGCTCGGGCAGGGCGTGTTCATGTGGAGATAGCGCAGACCGCGACGGTCGCGCGCCGTGACCATCTTGTCGTAGACGTCGGTGGGAAACGCCGCGCTCGTGGAGGCCACGTAGCCGATGCGGTGCGCCTCCATGATGGCGAGCACGTCTTTGGGGTTCTCGCGCTTGCCGGTCCACGTGGTGGTGGTCTTAGCGCCGTGCGGCGTGGAGCCCGAGCGCTGCGTGCCGGTGTTCATGTACGCCTCGTTGTCGTAGCAGACGTAGATGAAGTCGTCGTCGCGCTCGGCGGCGCCCGAGAGCGCCTGGATGCCGATGTCGGCCGTCCCGCCGTCGCCGGCCATCGCGAGCACGGTCATCTCGCCCTCGCGCCCCATAGCGCGCAGTCCCGCGCGAACACCGGCAGCCGCGGCCGCGGTGCTCGGGAAGGCGACGTTGATCCACGGGATGTCGAGCGAGGCGAGCGGGTACATTCCGCCGAGGACGGTCAGGCAGCTTGCCGGGTTCACGAGCACCATGCGGCCGTCAAGCGCCTTGGTGATCGCGCGCAGGCCGATGCCGATGCCGCAGCCCGCGCACGCGCGGTTGCCGGAGAGCAGGTGCTCGGTGGTGGGGAGTTCGGTGACGCACGTCATCGCATGCTCCCTTCGGCCAGGTTGATCCAGACGGGTGCGCGGTCGGTGACGCCCGCAGCCAGGTCGCCGAGCGCCGCGCGTGTGGCGGCCGCGAGCTGCCCGGGCGAGACGTCGCGCCCGCCCAGGCCGCAGATGGCGCCATAGACGGCCGGAGCGTCCGGTGCGGCGTAGAGCGCGGCTTTGAGGTCCTCGGCGATCGGTCCCTGGTAGCCGTAGGAGAGCGCCTTATCGAACACGAGCGCGAGCGCGCGCCCGGCCAGCCGCTCGCGGAGTGCGGCCACAGGGAACGGGCGGTAACAGCGGATGCCGAGCACACCAGCGCGTACTCCCTCGGCGCGAAGCGCCTCGGCCACCAGCGTGAGCTGCGTGACAAGCGAGCCCGCCGCCACAAGCACGATCTCAGCATCATCGAGGAGGTACTCGCAGACGAGCCCGCCCCAGCCGCGGCCGGTGGCGGTCTCCCACGCGCGGTCCACGTCCGGTACCACCTCGAGCGCCTCGAGAAGCGCGCCGTGGTGCATGGCGCGGAACTCCATGTAGCCGGGCTGCAGCGTGCCGTCGGCGTCCGCGCGCGGGTCGGCGAGCGTGACCGGGCCGACATTGCGCGGGTTGTTCACGTCCACGACCTGCAGCGGCGCGGTGCGCGGCGGCAGGAACGCGTCGGCGACCTCGGCGTCCGGCACGTCCACCGGCATCATGGTGTGTGAGAGCAGGAAGCCGTCGTAGCACACCATCACGGGCACGTTCAGGCGCTCGGCGATGCGGAACGCCTGAACGGTAGTGTCGAGGATCTCCTGGTTGTCGCGGCAGTACAGCTGCACCCAGCCGGCGTCGCGCACGCTCATGGAGTCCTGCTGGTCGTTCAAGACGTTCCACGGCGCGGCCATCGCGCGGTTGGCCACGCACATCACGATCGGCAGCCGTGCGCCGGCCGCCCACCACACCTGCTCGGTCATGTAGGCGAGGCCGTTCGCGCTCGTGGCGGTGAAGGCCCGGGCGCCGACAGTGGACGCACCGATGCAAACGGTCAGTGCCGAGTGCTCGCTCTCGACCGCCACGAACTCGGCGGGAAGCTCGCCTTGCTCGACCCACTTGGAGAGGTTCTCCACCACAGGCGACTGCGGGGTGATGGGATAGGCGGCGACCACCTGGACGCGCGCGAGCTTGGCGGCGGTGGCGGCGGCGTCGTTGCCGGTCATGACGTGGACGGTCATCGGGCGGCACCTCCGGGCATCTCGCACACCCCGTGCGCGCGCTCGGGCACCATCTCGATTGCGTGCGCCGGACACTCCTCGGCGCAGATCCCGCAGCCCTTGCAGTACTCCAGCTCGATCTCAGGCGGCATGCCCTGCGTGATGCACGCGTCGGGACAGTACAGCCAGCACAGCTGGCAGGTTACTTTGCCCGCCTTGGCGGCAAGGCACAGCTCGGCGCGCATGACGGGTCGGCTGCTGCGCCAGTCGCCGGTGCGGCCGGCCTCGCCCACACTCGGGCGTGACATCGAGATCTTCTGATTCATGCCGAAACGGTCCTTCCCCCAGCGTGAGGTCCCGGCCGATGCGGCCGCCCGTACAGGGTAGCGCAGCGCACGCCTCATCGCACGGCGGGCGAAGGCTGACCTGCAACGTGTCAGACAAGACATATATGGTTGACATATATGGCGCGCCCGTGGATGATCGGAGGTATGAAGAAGACGATGATGTACCTGCCCGAGGAGATGCACGCCTACCTTGCCGGGGAGGCGGCCCGCCGCGGCGTCCCGATGGCCGAGATCGCGCGTGAGGCGATCGCCGAGTACCGCACCGCGCGCAACCTCGCCACGGCACCGGACGTGTCGGCGCTCATCGGCGTGATCGGTGACGAAGGTCCGCCTCTGGAAGTTGCCGCGCGCGCCGACGAGACGCTCGCCGAATACTTCGCAGATGACGGAGACTGGCAGCGGGAGAACCGCGCGTGACGGCGCTCGTCGATACGAGCGTGCTCGCCGCGGCGGCCTCGCGCAGGGATACGCTCCACGCCGAGGCGGTGTCCGTGGTGACCGAGAACGCGGAGCAGCGTCTCGTGGTACCGATGACCGTGTTCACGGAGACGATGTGTCTGATCCGTGCCCGGTACGGTCCCGACGCACAGACGACGTTCTGGGACGGCTTCTCGGCCGCCGGCATCGAGGTCGTTTCGCTCGATGACGCGATGCTCAGCGCCGCGCGCGAGATCGAGCGCCGGTATGCGGATACGGCCTACGGCTTCGTGGACGCCACCTTACTCGCCGCGTGCGAGTCGCTCCGGTGCGCGCGCATCCTGAGCTTCGACCGGCGCCTGGCGGCGTACCGGCCGTCGTTCGCCACCGCGCTCGAGGTCCTGCCCTAAGCCCGCGCGCTGCCCTCGCCTGCCGTGCACTCAAACGCCGTCCGGGCGGCCTCGGCGTTCTTCGCAGCCGGCCCCGGCGCGAAGGCGCCGACGATAGCTGCCTCCACACTCTCCAGCGTCGCCAGCCCGGTGGCCTTGGCTACCGCACCCAGGATGGCCGCCGAGACGATCGGCTGGCCGCCCACGATCACGCCCGCGGCCTCGGCCGCGCCGGTGACATCGGTGGCCACGATACGGAAGTCTCCGGCGAGCCCCAACTCCCCGGCGGGCTGCGTCGTGTTGACGAGCACCACGCCGCCGGGCCTCACGCCGGCGGCGGCGTTGGCCACCGTGAGCAGCGAGTCGTCGAGCACCACCACCACATCGGGCGTGGTGACCTGCGAGAGCACGCGGATCGGCTCGTGTGCGAGGCGCGTGGATGCCGTGACCGGTGCGCCGCGGCGCTCGGCACCGAACGTGGGCGCGCTCGTCACGCCCTCCCAGCCGCTCGCGTACGCCGCCTCGGCGAGCAGCTTGGCGGCCGTCACCGCGCCCTGGCCGCCCCGCCCGTGCCAGCGGATCTCAACCGTCCCGCCGCCCTCCGCAGCACCCACGATCCCGGCGCTCACTGCCGCACCGCGCAGTCGTTGTCTGTGACGTCGGAATCGACACCGTCGCCGCCCGCCCCCGGCGC
Source organism: Aeromicrobium sp. (assembly GCA_015351705.1). Taxonomy (GTDB): domain Bacteria; phylum Actinomycetota; class Coriobacteriia; order Anaerosomatales; family Anaerosomataceae; genus JADIIM01. Next base: position 19,198 of record JADIIM010000029.1, read on the forward strand.
CTCGCTCGCGAACACCTTCACCTCGGCCAGGCCAAGTGACTCGGCGGCCATCTCCCGCAGCTTGTACTTCTGGATCTTGCCGCTTGCCGTCATCGGATATGTATCGACGAAGAACACGTACTTGGGCGCCTTGTAGCGCGCCATCCGAGCGCGGGCGAACTCCTGCACGTCGCCTTCGGTGATGTCGCTGCCCGCGCTCCGGCGGATGAATGCGCCCACGACCTCGCCATACTTGGCGTCCGGCACGCCGACGACCTGCGCGTCTTCCACGCCGGGCATCGTGTAGAGGAACTCCTCGATCTCGCGCGGGTAGATGTTCTCACCGCCGCGGATGATCATGTCCTTGATGCGGCCGGTGATGCGGTAGTAACCGTGCTCGTCCACCGTGCCGAGATCGCCGGAGTGAAGCCATCCATCGGCATCGATGGCCTTCGCAGTGGCCTCGGGCATGTTGTAGTAGCCCTTCATGATGTTGTAGCCACGGCAGAGCAACTCGCCGGGCACGCCCGGTGCGCAGTCCTCGCCGGTCTCCGGGTCCACCACGCGGACCTCGACTTCGGGATGCCTGGTGCCGACGGTCTCGCACTTGCGCACGAGATCGTCGTCCACCGACGTCTGGGTGAACACCGGTGAGGCCTCGGTCAGACCGTAAGCGATGGTGATCTCGCTCGCGTGCATGCGGTCGATGACCTGCCGCATCGTCTCGATCGGACACGGCGAGCCCGCCATGATGCCGGTGCGCAGGCTCGTCAGGTCGAACAGGTCGAACATCGGGTGCGCCAACTCGGCGATGAACATCGTCGGGACGCCGTAGAGCGCCGTGCACCGCTCCTTCTGGACGGCGGCGAGCACCATGACCGGGTCGAAGCTCTCCACCATCACGAGCGCCCCGCCGTGCGTAAGCGTGGCGAGCACGCCGAGCACGCACCCGAAGCAGTGGAAGAGCGGGACCGGCAGGCACATGCGGTCGTCGGGGCCGAGCCTCTGGCGCTCTCCGATGAAGAAGCCGTTGTTCAAGATGTTGCGGCTCGTCAGCATGACGCCCTTAGGGAAGCCGGTGGTGCCCGAGGTGTACTGCATGTTCACGACGTCATCGGCATGAAGTGACGCGGTGAGCTCGCGCAGCGGAGCGTCAGGCATGTTCTCACCGAGCACGAGCAGCTCGGGCATCGCGTAGAAGCCGCGGTGCTTCTCCGGGCCCATGTAGATGAGGCTCTTCAGGCGCGGGAACTCGGCGCTGTCCAGGTGCCCGCGCTGTTGCGTGGACGCCTCGGGCACGAGCTCCCGCACGATCTGGACGTAGTCCACGTCGCGGAAGGCATCGATGATCGCAAGCGCCTTCATGTCGGACTGCTTGATGACGTATGCGAGCTCGTGGGCCTTGTAGACCGGGTTCACCGTGACGAGCACAGCGCCGATCTTGGCCGTCGCGAACATGAACGTGAGCCAGTCGGGCACGTTGCGCGCCCAGATCCCCACGTGGTCGCCCCGCTCGATCCCGATGGCGAGAAGCCCCTTGGCGAGCTGGTCGACGCGGTGATCGAACTCAGCGTAACTCCAGCGCAGGTCGCGGTCCGGGTAGACCACGAAATCACGGTCAGGATGCGCCGTGACTTCCCGCTCGAAGTACTGGCCGATGGTGAGGTCGGTGTGCAGTGCCACGGCCGCCCCCCTTACGCCGGCGCGTAGACGACGGCGAGGATGCGCGCTGCCGTGTCACCCGCGGCGCGCACCTGGTGCGGGACGATCGAGTCGTAGTAGATGGAGTCTCCCGCCTCCAGCACATGGCGTTCCTTGCCGTACTCGACCTCTATCGCGCCGTCGAGCACGTACAGGAACTCCTCGCCCTCGTGACTCGAGAGCTGGTGTTCGGTGGCCTCGGCAGGCTTCACGTCGATGAGGAACGGCTCCATGTGCCGCGATGCCTTGCCGCTCGCGAGTGAGAAGAAGTCCAGCACGCCGGCATCGCTCGCAGTCTCGAGCGCCTTGATGCGCGTGACCTGCTCGGCGGCGTCACGGCGGGTGATGATCGGCCCGAGCTCGGTCTCGTCGTCCAGAAGCGTGCCGAGGCGGACGCCGAGCGCGCGCGTGAGCTTGATCAGCGGCGTGAGCGACGGCACCACCTCTCCGCTCTCAAGCGCGGTGATCGTGCTCACGTCGCAGCCGCTGCGCTCGGCCAGGCCCTCGACGGACAGGCCGAGTGATTCGCGCAGTGTCGTGATCTTGCCGGCGATACGGTTCTCGGGCGTCATGACGCGTCCTTCCCCCAGGGTGGCACGCACGCGGTCGGCGTAGCTCCGCCGCGGCGCGGGCGGGCGGTAGCACGCATGATAGCCGAAGAGAGGTGTGGGCTTCAGCCCGGGCCGCCGCGCACCGGGTGGCAGCGCCTCAGAAGCGCTCGGGCACGTAGGTCTGCGAGTCGATCGGCGGGCGCATATAACCCTCGGCCGACTGCTTGCGCGGCGGCAGCTTGAACGGCTCGGCCAGCACGTCCTCGTACGGGACCATCGTGAGCAGGTGGCTGATGCAGTTCAGCCGGGCCCGCTTCTTCACGTCGCCCTCCACAACCCACCAGGGCGACTCCTTGGTGTCCGTGTACTTGAACATCTCGTCTTTGGCGCGTGAGAACTCCTCCCAGCGATCGCGACCCTTGAGGTCGGTCTCGGAGAACTTCCAGCGCTTGAGCGGGTCGTCGATGCGATCCTGGAACCTGCGGTCCTGCTCCTCGTCTGAGATGGAGAACCAGTACTTGATGAGCACGATGCCCGAGCGGACGAGCATGCGCTCGAACTCCGGGCAGTCGCGGAAGAACTCCTTGACCTGTTCCTCGGTGGCCCACCCCATGACGCGCTCGACCACCGCGCGGTTGTACCAGGAGCGGTCGAAGAGCACGATCTCGCCGGCCGCGGGCAGCTGCGCTGCGTAGCGCTGGAAGTACCACTGGCTCTCCTCGCGCTCGGTGGGCGCGGGTAGCGCCACGACGCGGCAGATGCGAGGGTTGAGCGCCTCGGTGATCCGCTTGATGACGCCCCCCTTCCCGGCGGCGTCCCGGCCCTCGAAGACCACGACCACGCGCAGCCCCTCGCGCTTGACCCACTCCTGGAGCTTGACGAGCTCGATCTGCAGGCGATGCAGCTCGGCCTCGTAGGTCGCGCGGTCAAGCTTGGAGCGGCCCTCCAGCGCCTCGCCGCCGGCGGACGCCTTCTTGCCCGACCCGTTCTTGCTCATCGTCTACCCCTTGCTCCGGGAACTCTTCTTGCGCACGACGGTTCCCACCTTGGCCTTCTTGCGCCGCCTCGGCTCGACCGCCCGGCGGATCGCCAGGAGCGCGGCCTGCGAGTCGACGGCCACTTCGCCCTCGGCCGGCGACAGGCGCTCGTACGTGCCATCGGGCAGCATGCGGCGGCTCCGCACGTTGTCGGCCAGGTACGTGCCGAGTATCTCATCGCGCAGCCGCGACACAAGCGCGGGGTCCTCGACAGGGGCCAGGACCTCCACCCGGCGGTCGAGATTGCGGGGCATGAGGTCGGCGCTCCCGATGTAGACGCACGGCTCGCCGCCGTTGCCGAAGTAGTAGATGCGGCTGTGCTCAAGGAAGCGCCCGACGACGCTCGTGACCGAGATGTTCTCGCTCACACCGGGGATCCCCGGTCTGAGGCAGCAGATGCCGCGGACAAGCAGATCGATCCTGACGCCCGCCTGCGACGCCTCGTACAGAAGCGAGATCAGCCTGCGGTCCACGAGTGAGTTCATCTTCAAGATGAGCCGCCCCTGGCCTCCGGCCGCGACATGCTCCATCTCGCGCCGGATGAGTGCCGCAAGCCGCTCACGCATCTCGACCGGGGCCACAAGGAACTTGCGGTAGCTCACCTTGGCGGCGTAGCCGGTGATGAGGTTGAAGAGCTCCGAGGCGTCCGCTCCCATCTTGGCGTTCGAGGTGAGGAGGCCAAGGTCCGTGTACAGAGTCGCGGTGACCGCGTTGTAGTTGCCGGTGCCGATGTGCACGTAGCGGCGGATCTTCCCGCCCTCGCGTCTGACCACAAGCGCCACCTTGCTGTGCGTCTTGAGACCCACCAGGCCGTACACGACGTGGACCCCGGCCCGCTCCAGAGCACGCGCCCACTCGATGTTGCTCTCCTCGTCGAAGCGCGCCTTGAGCTCGACCAAGACGGCGACCTCCTTGCCCGCAAGCGCCGCGTCCATGAGCGCCTCGACGATCGGCGAGTCGGCGCCCACACGGTAGAGCGTCATCTTGATGGCCAGGACGTCAGGGTCGTGCGCCGCCTGCCTGATGAAGGCGACCACCGGCTGGAACGACTCGAAGGGATGGTGCACCAGGATGTCCCGCTCGCGGATCGCCGTGAAGATGTCGACGTCGTCTTCGCCGCCGAGGTCGACGGTGAGCTCCGGCACGAACGTCGGGAACTTGAGATCGGGGCGATCGATCCGGGCCAGTGCGAACAGCTCACTCATGCCAAGCGGCGGCTCGATGGTGACCACGTCAGCGGTGTCCATTTTGAGGTTCTCGACGAGGATGTCGCGGATGAGCTCCGGCATCGACGGGTCCACGGTCATCCGCACGACCGAGCCGAACCGCCGCTGCCGCACGCCCGCCTCGATCGTTTCGAGCAGATCGTCGGCCTCAAGCTCCTGGATGACCATCTCGGCGTCGCGCGTGATGCGGAACGGGTGCGCCTCGGTCACCTCGAATCCCGGGAACAGCGTGCCGATGTGCGCGATGGCGAGCTGCTCGAGCCAGACGAACGAATGCGTGCGCGTGCCCCGTGCCTCTTCAGGGTCGACGGGTACCAGCCGGGGAAGTGCCTTGGGCACCTTCACGCGCGCGAAGCGCTCCTGGCCGTCCGGGCCTTTCACCACCACTGCGAGGTTCATGCTCAGGTTGGAGATATGCGGGAACGGCCGCCCGGGGTCGAACGCGAGCGGCGTGAGGACCGGGAACACATCGGACGCGAAGTACTCGTCGGCGACCGCGCGCTGCGCATCGTCGAGGTCCGCATAGTCGAGCAGGTTGATGCCCGTCGCGGCGAGATCGGCCTTGAGAGCGCGGAACGCCTCGCGTGCCGCGCTCAACATCCCGGGGATCCGCTCGCGAACGGCGGCCAGCTGCTCCGCAGCGGTCATCCCATCGTCGGACAGTCCGGTGACGCCCGCCGCGATCTGCTGCTTGAGGCCAGCCACGCGCACCATGTAGAACTCCGAGGTGTTGGAGCTGAAGATCGCCAGGTACTTCGCGCGCTCGAGCAGCGGGTTGCGTGGATCGACGGCCTCCTCGAGCACTCGCTCCTGGAATGCGAGCAGCGCAAGCTCGCGGTTGACGTACAGTGACGGATCATCGAGTGCGATCCGGTCTGCAGGCATGGGCGTCCCTCTCATCAGGTCGTGGTCTCTCATGGCGCGCAGGCCGCCGGGCGCCACGGGGTGTCCCTGCAGTAGATACCCCTGCGCCGCCGCGTTCTCGGACCGGCATCTTGTGCGCCCGGCCGCGAGCGGTCACGATGAGCGCGGGCACACACCTCTTCTCAGGAGATGGCCGATGACCACTATCGTGTGGGACCCCGCACTCGAGACCGGCGACGCCACGATCGACGGCCAGCATCGTCGGATCTTCGGCCTGGCCGCGGCACTGGCCGAGGCGGTCGAGTCTAAGGAGCGCGACGCCGAGGCCGTCGCGGACTGCGTCTGGCAGCTCACCGACTACGTCGTGGAGCACTTCGCCGATGAGGAGGAGTTGATGGCATCCGTGGGCTATCCGCGACTCTCGGTGCACCGCGACCTGCACGCTCACCTGACCGGGGAGACGCTCCGTATCGCGGCGCGGTACTTCAACGGTGAAGATCTGTCGGCCGACTCGCTCGCCCCGTTCGTTGCCGGATGGTTGCGCGATCATATCCTCGACTCGGACATGGACTTCGTGCGCTACCGGACCCAGCGCACCTGACGCACTCCCGGCCGCCACCACGCGGTTCGCGCCTGAGCCACCGGCCGGCCTACCGCACCGGCACATACTCGGCGCGTTCCCAGATTGTGCCGACGACCCGCGCACCGTCCTCCCCGATCTCGACGGAGTCGATCGACAGACCCGGGATGCGCGCAAGCCGTGGATTCACCACACCCTCGAGGAACCGCTCGCCGAGCGGAAGATACTCGGCCGGGACATCGATGCCCGCGACCTCGGCCGAGGCGATGTCCACCGAGAGCGTCGAACCGGCGAGCGAGCCCCCGCCGGACACGGAAACGGCCCAGTCGCGGCCCGCGTACGTCACCATCCCCGAGGCCTGCACGGCGCCGTCTTCGGCGAGGTCGATCCGCATGGCCTTGATGGGCCAGTACGAGGCGCCGTGCCTGAACGACATCAGCGCTGAGATCTCCGCCTCGGTGAGGACGACGTCGAGGGGCTTGCTCCCGCTGTAGACCCGTTCGTAATCGTCCGGATCCGCGCCCTCGGGCAGCTCCGGCCACTCCAGCCCCATCTTGCCGAGCGCGCTGTCGAAGTCCGCCTCGGAGTACTCGGCGCCGACATCCTCAGGCGAACTGGACTGGCCGAGGAAGACCGCGACCCCGATGGCGGCGAGGATCGTCAGCACCACGACGATGGCGAGCGCGATCAGGCACCCCTTGCGCTTGCGCTTCGGACCCGGAGCACGTGCCCCGGGTGGTGCCGCTGGAGGCGCGGCCGCGGGCGGCGCCTCCGCGATGGCGGTGCCCTGCATGCGATCCTCGTCCATGATCTGCCCCCTCGCACGGATTCCGGTGCACGCTGACTGTAGTGCGCCACGAGCACCACCGGCAAGGCACCTGCCGCACGCCACGGCCAAGTGAATGCACCCGGGGGCAGGATCCGGGGTACACACACAGCACATCCGACGACCGAGGTGATGACCGTGCCCGTGAAGAACCCCGACTTGATCCCGCTGTTCAACGAGCTCAAGGATCTGCTTGCACCGTACGAGGACCGCTTCACTGTTCGCCGCAACGAGCCCGGTTACTACGACCTGTGGTCGGAACGCGAGGTCACGGTCGCTGGCAGGAAGCGCACGGAGGTCTTCTTCGCGGGACTCATCATCCAGAAGCGCTACGTGGGCTTCTACTACATGCCCGTGTACGCCGAGAGCGAGCTGAGCGCGGTCTTCGGGGCCGAGTTGCTTGCGACCCTCAAGGGCAAGTCGTGCTTCTACATCACCACACTCCCGACGTCGCTGCGGGAACAGATAGTCGACGCACTCGCACGAGGGTACGAACTGTACGTGGACCGAGGATGGGCCTGACGGAGGGCGGATCGATGACGTGTTACATGCGACATCTCGGGTGGCTGTTCCGTGTGCTTGAGCTCGAGAACGACGCCGGCAACCGTCATCGGCTCGACCGCGCGATCAAGAGCGCGCTCGGCTTACGTGCCGACGCGCCCTGCCCCGAGGTGAACGCGTATCTGAAGGCCTTGTCCGGTGAGGAGCGCTTCGAACTCATCGACGCGCTTGAGCGTGAACTCGGCGAGTGAGCCGTACGGCTGCGCTCAGTCAGCACAACGGGCCGCCCGAAGGCGGCCCGTTCTCATGCCCTGAACGTGCGGGCGTGTCCTACGCCGAGGTCCAGCCGGCGTCAGCGGGGATGCACGCACCGTTGATCATCAGCGACTCGTCTGAGGCAAGGAAGAGCGCGAGACTCGCGATGTCGGTCGCCTTCAGCTGCCCCGGGATAGCCGCATACCAGGTCTGGGAGCGCGCCAGACCTGCCTGGTCGAACTTCGAGGGATCCACGCTCTGCATGATGTTCGTCTCCACCGCACCCGCGACGATGGCGTTGCAGCGGATGCCCTCCTGCGCGTAACGGAACGCCGTGTTCTTGGTCAGTCCGATGACGCCGTGCTTGGAGACCGTGTAGGCGCAGCCTGCCGCGCCGCCTCCCACGCCGGCGACCGACGCGGTGTTGATGATCGAGCCACCACCGGTCTGCTTCATCACCGGGACCGCCGCACGCGTCAGGTACATGGGCCCGTTCAGGTTGATGCCGAGAACGCGTCCCCACGTCCCGTCGTCCATCTCGGCCACTCCCGCGTTGAGATCCATGACGCCGGCGTTGTTGCAGAGCACGTCGAGACGGCCGAAGCTTCCCGTGGCCGCATCGATGATGCGCTTGCAGTCCTCGGGATTCGAGACGTCACCCTGCACTCCCACGATCTCGCCGCCGGCGGCCTTCACCTCGTCGACGACCTCGCCCAGCGTGGCCTCGTTCCACTCGGCGGCCACCACCTTCGCGCCCTCGGCCGCGAACAGGTTCGCCATCGCGCGGCCCATCCCGGACCCCGCACCGGTCACCACTGCGACCTTCCCATCAAGCCTCATCGCGCTACCCCCTTCTCCCCGTTGGACCGTCGCAAGGTTGCGCGGGTCCACCTGATTCGTAACAATCGTTACGATAACCGAGCCGCCCGGCCCGCGACAACGGTCGCCGGCATCCGGGCCGCGCAGGGTACGTACCCACACGAACGGCCACTGGAACGAGGGGGCGCGATGGACTGGGCTTCTGTGCCGGCACTGGCCGCGGCGACCGTCATGCTGGTGTTCGGTCTCGGGGCGATGGCGCGCCCGGCCTCGCTCCGGTGGGTCGGCGTCAGTGCGGTGAGCGCACTCGGCGCCTCGGAGATCCGCGCGGTCTTCGGCGGGATGTTCGTCGCGCTCGCCGCCGGCTGCCTGATCACCCGCGACCCCCTGGTATGCGCGGTCGTCGGCGCGGCGTGGTTCGCCGACGTCATGGTCCGAGTGGCAAGCACGTTCATCGACCGGGTCCCCGCTCGCCAGTCGGTCGTCGTCATCGCCATCGGACTGAGTGTGGGAGCGGGCCTGGCAAGCGGCTACTGGCTCCTGTGAGACTCCCCGCGCTCCATCATGCCGAGCAGGCGCTCGAGCTGCTCGACGAAGTGCTCGCGGTCTTCGTCCGTGAACTTCGGTGGGCCGCCATGGCGTCCACCGGCACGGCGCAACCGGCTCTCGGCATGACGGACGGCAAGCTCGGCGTCGATCGTGGCGAGATGGAAGATGCGCCCGCGCGGACTCAATGCTCCCGCACCGCGCCCGAGCGCCATCGCCGCGAGTCCGATGTCCTGCGTCACCACCACGTCACCGGCCGCCAGCCGCTCCACGACCGCGAAGTCGGCGGCATCGCGGCCGCCCGAGACCGTGACGGCCTCCACGCCGCGTCGCCCGGCGTAGCGACTCAGGTCCTGCGTGCTGTTCGCCACGACCGCCACCTGCCACCCGCGCTCGCGCGCACAGGCGATCGCCTCACGCGTGACCGGACAGGCGTCCGCATCGACGAAGACGGTTCCCACTCCGGGTGAGCCTCCTCGCCCGTCTGCGCGCTACCGCTGCTCCAGCGGCACGTACTCCCGCCGGCTGGCGACACTCTTGTAGGCCGGCCGGATGATCTTGCCGCCACTGGCAAGCTCCTCGATCCGGTGCGCACACCAGCCGACCACGCGAGAGACCGCGAAGATCGGCGTGTACAGCTCCTCGGGGATGCCGAGCATCCGGTAGATGTAGCCGGAGTAGAAGTCCACGTTGGCCGAGACGCCCTTGTACATCTTCCGTGACTTGCCGATCGCGCCCGGGGCGATATCCTCGACCTTCGTGAGCAGCTGGTACTCGTCTGACAGGCCCTTCATCTCGGCGAGATCACGCGCGTACTCGCGCATGATGATCGTCCGCGGGTCTGACACGGAATAGACCGGGTGCCCCATGCCATAGATGAGGCCGGAGCGGTCGAACGCGTCTTTGCCGAGCACGCGCAGCAGGTACGCTTCGATCTGCTCGTCGTCGGTCCAGTCGGACACGTTGCGCTTCAGGTCATCGAACATCCGCACCATCTTGATGTTGGCGCCACCGTGCTTCGGGCCCTTGAGCGCGCCGAGTGACGCGGCGACCGTTGCGAACGTGTCTGTGCCGCTCGACGAGACGACGTGTGCCGTGAACGAGGAGTTGTTGCCGCCTCCGTGCTCGGCATGGAGCACGAGTGCGAGGTCGAGCACCTTGGCCTCGAGGTCGGTGAACTTGGTGTCCGGCCTCAGCATGCGCAGGATGTTCTCGGCAGTAGAGAGCTCGGGCGCCGGCGAATGGATCACCAGACTGCTGTCGTGGAACTGATTGGCGTGCGCCTGGTACGCGTAGACGGCCAGCAGCGGGAACGTGGCGATGAGCTGGAGGCTCTGACGGAGAACGGCCTGGATCGACGTGTCGTCGGGGTTCTCGTCACGCGTGTACAGTGCGAGGACGGCGCGTGACATGGCGTTCATGACGTCCCTGCTCGGCATGCGCAGGATCGCGTCGTTGATGAAATGGCGCGGGAGCACGCGGCTCTCAGCAAGATGGCGCTCGAACAGTGAGAGATCCTCGGCCGACGGGAGTTCGCCGAACAGGACCAGGTACGCGGTCTCCTCGAACCCGAACCGGTCGGCGGCCTGGAACCCGCGAACAAGCTCGTTGATCTCGATGCCGCGGTAGACGAGCTCGCCAGGGATCGGGATGTAGGCATCGCCGTCAGGCGCCGAGCCCACGACGTCGCCGATCTGCGTCAGACCCGCGAGCACACCCTTGCCTGACACGTCGCGCAGCCCTCGCTTGACGTCGTAGCGAGAGTACAGCTCGGCATCGACCCGGCTGGACTCCAGGGCCATCTCCCCCCAGCGCTCGAGCGCGCTGATGGCGTGACCGCTCGTGTGCGGCGGCTTGCCGACGCAGTTCCCGTCCTGTGGTGTCATGTCGTTCCCTTCGCCTTGGGTTCGGCTGGTCAGCGGCGTGGACCGCTCAGGTGGCTGCTGACGATCGGCCGCGGATCCCCCCGGAGCACCCGGCGCCGCGGCACGCGCGGCTCGAACGGCCGCACGCTTCAGTCGCACCGGTATTGTACCCGAACGCCCTGACGTGCCGCCTCCGACAGATGAGGGCCCGAGCCGGGTCCGTTCGGATGCCTTCGCCTCGACTCTGATGTGGGCTGTGGGGCCGGACAGCACGAGAGCCGCCTGCCGGCGGCTCTCGGAGCGTGTGTGGCGGGAGTAACGGGACTCGAACCCGCGGCCTCTGGCTTGACAGGCCAGCGCTCTAACCAACTGAGCTATACCCCCGCATGGGGCGCCCGCCGAGGCGGACAGCATACGGATTCTAACGAGCAGGGGCGGTGTTGTCCATAGATGAGCCGCTACTCGTCCATATCCATGTCAGGGAACGTGAACGAGAGCACCGTCCACCCCTCTGCGCCAGCGCCGGCCTCGATCGTGCCGCCGAGGCCCGCGGCAAGCGCCGCGGCCACCGCAAGCGAGAGCCCCGCGGCATCCGGCCGGAGCCCCGCCGATGTGCGCATGCGCCCAAACGGCTCGAAAAGCAGTCCGATCTCCTCATCGGGGACGGGCGGGCCGGCATCGGCGATATCCACACGCGATCCACGCTGCGTTCGCGTGACGGTCACGTCGACACGGCCGGCGGTCGTCACCGAGACCGCGCGCTCGATCAGCGTAGCGAGCACCCTGCGGACGAGAGCGGGGTCGCTGACAGCTCCGGCGTGCTCAAGCGCGGAGTGCAGCACCAGGTCGAGCCCTTTGTCGGCTGCCGCTCCTCGAGCCGCGTCCACGACCTCTTCAGCCGCGGCTCCCACGTCGAAGCGATCGGGTCGGGGCACTACCTGCCCGCCAAGGACGTGTGCGGCATCGAACGCCTCGTCGACGAAGCCGAGGAGCCGCTTGCCCGCATCGTTGACCAGCGTCGCGTGATGCCGCTGGGCGTGGGTGAGTTCGCCATCCATGCCCTGAAGCAGGACGTCGCTGAAGCCGATGATCGTGTTGAGCGGCGTCCTCATCTCATGACTCATGCCGGTGAGGAACGCATCCTTCGCCTGGTTGGCCAGAGCGAGGTCGAGGTTGGTGCGCGCGAGGTCGGCGAGCGTGCGCTCGAGTTCCTGTGTCCGCTCCTCGACAAGCCGCTCCAGGTGCTGCCGATGAAGGTCGAGCTCCTCTTGCCGGGCGATGCGCTCGGTGATGTCGTGCAAGACGATCACGTGGCCGCCCGCTACGTGGGAGCGCTCATCCACAGGCGACACGGCCGCCTCCAGCCAGCGCCCGGCGCACCGGAGCAGGCCCTCCTGCGGCGGCCCCGTGACCTGCTCGAGCCCAGGGCAGTCGTGTGCCACCTCGGCTAGACGACTCCCGAACGGCACTCGGCCGTCCAGTCCGAGGAGACGCATCGCCGCGGTGTTCATGTCGATGATCCGGCCTTCTGGGTCCAGAACGATCAACCCGTCGGCCATGCGATCGATCGCAACGTTGCGGGCGAGCGGCACCAGGTCCAGCAGCTGCCACTTGAACACGCCTGCGGCCATCACCGTACCGGTGATGGCGAGCGCTACGCGCGACAGGTCCAGGCCCTGCACGGGACTCAGGTCCGCGACGTAGACGACGCTTGCGACCCACGGGAACAGGATCGCCACCAGCAGCAGCACCGCCTGGGTCCGATACAGGGCCGGACGGAGTATCACCTGTCGCACGACGAGGACCGTGGCGATGGTGATCAGCATATATGAGTAGCCCACGTACCCCACCCAGAACCACAGGCCGTGCCCGTAGGAGATCAGGTTCGTCGCCGGCGAGACCTCCGAGAACCCGGTCCACACGAGCGAGTGCCACTCGTTGGTGAACACGATCAGAAGCGTCGCGACCGGGAGGACGCACAGAGCCACGATCGTGCGAGCACTATGCTGTCGCCGCTGCAGTTCGTGGCTGGTGACGAAGAGGAACAGCAGGACGGGAGCGAACACGGCGCCCACGTACTCGAACTTGGACCACAGTATCTTGAGCGGGACAGTGGTGGCGGACACCTCGAGAACGCCGAAGCCGGCCCACAGCGTGATCGCGAGCAGCATGAGCACGAGGTAGCGACCGCTCGCCGTCGTCCGGCGACGGGCACTCATGATCGTGACGACCAGCGCGATGATCGTGGTCACCGCGTACAGCCACGTTATGGCGGTCAGTCGATACACCGGTCGCTCCCTGCCGGTACGGGGAGAGGTCGCGCGCCCGTCCTGGTCACGGGCGGCGCTCTCCACCACGTACGATACTCGACTGCTCTGTCACCGGTACGGCCACTCGTCGGAACAGAGGAGGCGACCGTCCGGCCATCAGTGCCGCCCGCTCGTCGTGAGAACGCCGTCAGCCGGCCGTGAACCGATACACTCTGAATCGATGAGAGGAGCACGGGTGCCACCGGTGAGCGACGGAGTCCGCGAGACACTGCTCGACCGCATCGCACGGCGCGATCGTGCGGGCGCGGTCGAGGCTGCGCTTGCGGCGGTGCGAGATGACGCACTGCCTGTTCCGGAGCTCTATGATCTCCTGGCCGACGTGCTCGCCGAGATGGGGGCCTCGTGGTCCCGGGGCGAGACCGAGGTCTGGCAGGAGCATTACGCGACCGCGGTGATCCGGACGATCGTCGAGGCGTGCCAGCCGCTCGTGGCCCAGCGTGCAGCGCCCGCCAACGGACTCACCGTCGTCCTCGCCACACCGCCGGAGGAGTACCACGACCTCGGCCTGCGGATGATCGCGGACCGGTTCACGCTCGTCGGATGGACCGCACACCTGCTCGGAGCGAACACGCCCGTCGGTGAGCTTTCCGCGGCGATCGCCGAACTGGACGCCGATGCCGTGGTGCTCTCGGCGTACACGCACTTCCACCGTATGGCCCTCAGGGCGTACGTTGACGAGATGCTCGTCGCACATCCCGCCGTTCGCGTGTGGGTGGGCGGGGCCGCGTTCGCCCGCGAGCACGAGGGCTGGCCTGACGACATGGTCCTCGACGTGGCCGCGATCCCCCGACTCGCTGAGACGATAGTGTGATGCGATGCTGAGCCTCAGGATCGCCGCGCGCTTCCTCAGGAGCTCGCCTGGCCAGTCGGCGCTCATCATCTCCGGCATCGCCGTGGGCATCGCCACGCAGATCTTCGTGGGCTCGCTCATCACGAGCCTGCAAGCCGACCTGCTCGACGCCGCCGTCGGCTCCAGCCCGCACATCACACTGCGCGCCTCTGACGGCGCGACGATCTCGACGTACTTCGCTGAGGACGCCGAGGCCATGGAGCCGCGCATCTCGACCGCGATAGCCGTGCGCACGTTCTCGGCCATCTACGCCAGCGGAGGCGAGAGTGTCCCGCTGGCAGTGACCGGGGCCGATGCGGCCGATCTCGACTCGATCTACGGACTCTCGGAGCGGATCACCACAGGCAGCTACCGGCTCGGAGCCGACGAGGCGCTGGTGGGCGCGCGGTTCTCCGAGACCTACGACATCGAAGCGGGTGACGCACTCGAAGTGCTGCTCCCGGACGGCCAGCGGGCGGACTACGAGATCGCCGGCGTCTTCGACCTTGGCCAAGGGACCGCCAACGAGCGCTTCGCGTTCGTGGGCGCAACCACCGCCGCAGGCGCGCTCGGCATGAACGACGACGAGTGCTCGGCGATCCAAGTCCAGCTCACCGACCCGTTCGATTCGGCCGAGGTGGCGCCTGTGCTCGGCGAAGCGTTCGGCGTGGAGTCCCTGGACTGGCAGGCCGAGAACGAGGAGTTGCTCTCCGGCCTCGCCGCACAGTCAGGGTCATCGATCATGATCCAGATCTTCGTCCTGGTGGCGGTCGCGCTCGGCATCGCAAGCACGCTTGCGATCAGCGCCGTTCAGAAGACCCGCCAGATCGGCATCCTCAAGGCCATCGGCATGGGCGACTCGGCAGCGGGACGCATCTTCCTCTGGCAGGCCGCACTGCTGGGCGCCGGCGGCACCCTCGGTGGCATCGGGCTCGGCTACGGGCTCATCTGGGGTTTCAGCCTGGCGCCAGTCCCGTTCTCGATCCGCCCGGAACCCACCTTCATCGCCATCTCGGCGGCGATAGGCGTCTCCGTGGCCCTCGCCTCCTCGGTCATCCCGGCGCGCTCCACGTCCCGCCTCGACCCGATCGAGGTGATCCAGAGTGGCTGACCTCCTCGTGGTCGATGCGATCGAGAAGACCTACGGAGAAGGGGACACCGCCACGCGCGCGCTCAAAGGCGTGAGCTTCACGGTGGCCGAGGGCGAGTTCGCCTCGATCGTCGGCCAGTCCGGCTCGGGCAAGTCCACGCTGCTCAACCTGATCGGCCTGCTCGACACGCCGACATCAGGCCAGGTCCTCTTTGGCGGCAAGAACACCACCACGCTCGGCCGCAAGGGCCGGGCGCGCGTGCGCAACGAGGGGCTCGGGTTCGTGTTCCAGTTCCACTACCTGCTGCCCGAGTTCAGCGTGTGGGAGAACCTCACGATGCCCGCGCAGATCGCCGGTCGCACCGTGACCGGCGAGGAACGGGACCGGGCACTGCAGACGCTCACGCTGCTCGGCCTCGAAGGGCTGGAGCACAAGAACGCGAACCAGCTTTCCGGTGGACAGAAGCAGCGCGTGGCCATCGGCCGGGCGCTCATGAACCGCCCGAGGCTGATCCTCGCCGACGAGCCTACCGGCAACCTCGACACCGCGAACACGGCGGTCGTCTACGAACTCTTCCGGACGATCAACGCCGAGATCGGCACGACGTTCCTCATCGTCACGCACGACCGGGCCGTGGCGCAGCAGACCGATCGCATCCTTGAGGTCCGCGACGGCGAGCTGGTCCAGGACGTGCGCAACGACTACGTGGCCGCCGACACCTAGTCGGACGCGCCGCGCTTCCGTCGCATCTCGACAACGGCACCCGCGACGGTCCCCACCGCCGCTCCGGCGAGCATCCCCATCACGAGGTCGCCGAGGATGACGCCGAGCACCATGCCGAACCCGGCTCCGATCCCGATGAGTGCGCCCATCCCCGGGAGGGCGGGCGAGCGCTCCACACCGTGCTCGATCACTACCTCCGGCTCACCGCTCCCTTGCGTGCGGTCATCTCGTCCGGCCATCATCAGCTCCCTCCTACCGCGTCGCAGCGACCTGGCCATCGACCACGCCGTCACGCATGTGCACGGTGCGGTCGCACGCCTCCGCTACCTCGGGATTGTGCGTGACGATGAGGAACGTCGTACCCTTCTCGCGGTTGATGCCCCGCATGATGTCCACGATCTCAGCTGAGGTCGCTGTGTCGAGGTCGCCGGTGGGTTCATCTCCCATCACGATCGCGGGCTCGTTGACGAGCGCGCGCGCGATGGCCACGCGCTGCTGCTGTCCGCCCGAGAGCTCACTCGGTGCGTGCCGCATCCGGTCCGCGAGCCCCACGCTCTCCAGGAGCAGGTGCGCGCGCATGGCCGCCGTCTTGCGAGACGCGCCAGCGTACTCCGCGGCCAGCGCCACGTTCTCGAGCGCCGACATCGTGGGCACCAGATTGAAACCCTGGAAGATGAAGCCCACCTCGCGCCCCCGGAGCCGCGCCAGCTCCCCGCCGCGCAGCGTGTCAACGCGACGCCCCGCGAGCCATACCTCGCCGGAATCAGGCCCGTCCAGACAGCCCGCGATATGCATGAGCGTGGACTTCCCCGAGCCTGATGGCCCCATGATGGCGACCATCTCCCCGGTCTCGACCTCCAGCGATGCTCCCCTGAGCGCGTCGACGTAGTTGTGCTTGCCGAGACGGTAGCGCTTGGTGACGTCCATGACCCGGACGATCGGTTCCATGTTCGTACTCCTTCCTTGAGGGCAGACGCTACTCGTAGCGCAGCGCCTGGACGGGGTTCAGACGGGCCGCATGCCATGCGGGGTACAAGCCGGAGAGCACGCCGAGCACAAGTGCGAACGCTACCGACCCTAAGGCCAGTCGCGGCGTGACCAGGAACAGCTCCGTCGCGCTCGCCGCCCCGGCCTGGTTCCCGCCCATCGCCACGAGTGACCCGAGGCCGAGGCCGAGCAGGCCACCGATCAGGCCGATGACGGCGGACTCGGCGATGAACTGACGCATGATCGCACCGTCGGTCGCGCCGATGGCCTTACGCACCCCGATCTCGCGCGTCCGCTCGGCGACCGACATCGTCATCGTGTTGATGACCGAGAGCCCGCCCACCATGAGCGACACGATCGCCACCGCGTAGATGATCTGGTTGAAGATCTTGAGCGGCTCTTTGACCGAGGCCTCGAAACCGGACGGGCCCATGGCTGTGACGTCCGGCACCTCGAATGCGATGACCTCGGCCATCTCGTCGGGATCCACACCCTCATCGAGATAGACGGCGATCGATGTGATGAGCGCTGCCGGGTCCACGCTCTCGGCGACCGCGGCGGGCAGATCGGCCACCAGCAGCTCCTGCGCGTCGGCCAGCGACATCTGGACCGCCATGTCCGGAGCGGTCAGCGTCTTGCCGAGGATCCCGATGACCTCGAAGTCACGTCCGCGCACCTCGATCGTCTCGCCGACGCGGGCGTCGAGCTTGGAGACAAGGTCGGCGCCCACGACCACGACGTCACGGTCATCGCGTTCGAGCGCCCGCCCGGAGATCACCTCGGACTCGAAGCTCTCGTAACCTTCCTCACGGAAGTCGCTCGCGTTGATGTTGGCCGGGATACCGACGCTGACCGCGGACGGCTCCGCGTCCAGGAGCATCATGATCGACCCTGCGGCACGAGCGACGCCGTCCACGGCCTCGATCTCGGCGATCAGATCGGTCGAGATCGGCTCGACGGAGAAACCGGCCATGCCGCTCGAGCCGCTCACGATCACCTTGTCCGCGTAGTAGTCCGTGCCGCCGTCGACAAGAAGGCTCAACTTCTCGGCGATGGAGCCCATCACCACCAGCGCGAGCACGCCGATGGTGATGCCGAAGATGGTGAGCGCGGCGCGCAGCTTGCGCCTGAAGATCGAGCGTAGGGTCCTCATCCGGGCCTCCGTCATGCCTGGTGGTACTTAACGGCGTTTACTGACGGTCGTTAACTTATCGCACGATGTACCTCGCGTCAAGCCTCTATCAGTGTCATTATGATTGACACCAATGGTGAACACTGTTAACTTCATCACGAAGGATGAGAGGAGCACCGTGGCCGCCCGACCAGCCAACCCCCGCCTCGCACACGACATCATCGAAGCCGCCGCATCGTTGGTGGAGGAACGCGGCCCAGAAGGCATCACCATGCGCCTCGTGGCCGACCGGATCGGCTACAGCCCCACCACCATCTACCTGTACTTCAAGAACAAGGAGCACCTGCTCGACGAGACTGTGAACCGTGCCTACGACTGGTTCGCCGAGCACCTCGAGCGGGCGCAGACGGGCGCCTCAGCGCCCGAGCGACTGCGCCAGGGCGCGCACGCATACCTGGACTGGGGACTTCAGAACCCGGGCATGTACCGCCTGATGTTCGAGTGGGGCTACCTCGGCGACATCTCGGAAGAGGCGATCTTCGCCCGCCGGGCGAGCTGGCGCCGCACTCGCAACGTCATCGAGCGCGGCGTCGAGGAAGGGGCCTTCCGGTCCGGCCTGGACAGCGCGACAGCGGCCGACACGATGTGGGTCGGCATACACGGGCTCACTTCGCTCGCGCTGTCAGGGCGCATGTTCGGGAATCCTGGCGTGGCGGACCCGGCCGTCGTACACGGACGATCGCACCAGCTCGCCGACGCGCTGGCCGACAGCTGGGAAGCCGCCTGGCGGCCCTGAGCGTCTGAACGCCGTGGCATGCGCCGCACGCGCCACCAGGAGGACCTCACAACCCGAGACCGAGTTGCTCCCCACCCATCGGCTCTACCGGCTCGACCACCTCGGGGCCGAGGATCTCCGCAAGCTCCCGCGCGTTGACCGGCGCGTAGTCGTACTTGCAGTTGTTGAACATCACGTAGGTGACGTCGGTCTCCCCGGCGAGCTCCAGCACGCGGGGCGCCCACTCCTCGAGCTCCTCGCGGGCGTAGCGGTAGTCGAACCGGTCTGCTGCCGAGATGTTGCGGGCGAAGTACGTCTCGCGGTTGCGACCATGCAGCCGCACGTAGCCCACCCGGCTGGTCGCCGCCACCAGCGGAGGCATCGTCGTGCGTGTGGGGAACTGCGGGGCGTCGACCGCGACGTAGGTGATGTCACGCTCGGCCAGGAACTTGAGCGTCTGCTTCCGGCGGCCCTCGTCCACCCACGACGGATGGCGGAACTCCACCAGCATCCGGCGCCTGCCGAGCTTGCTGCGCGCGTACTCGATGTATGCAAGGTTGTCCTCGTACAGCGCATCGTCGAGCGCGGTGAAGAACGGCGGGAACTGCATGAGCACACCGCCGAGCTTGCCTGCCTGATCGAGCGGCTCGATCGCCTCGGCGAACAGATCGAAGGCGAGGTCGACCATCTCCTGGGACGGCCGCCTGACCCGTCCGCGCTCCACCTCGTGTGGATACTCGCGCAGCTCGGGATGGAGTGCGCGCTCATCGACGGCGTGCTGCGTCATCATGCCGAACGCCTTGACGTGGAAGACGAACCCCGGCGGTGTGCGCTTGGCCCAGTTCTCACACACACGCCGGTCGGGGATGGCGTAGAACGGCGCGTCCGCCTCGACGGTGTCGAACCGCTCGGCGTAGTAGCGCAGACGCGCCGCGGGCGTGCTCACCTCGGGTGGATACCACGCCTCGATCATGGTGCGGTCCGCCCACGAGCAGGTGCCGACGTGCACCCGTCCCACGTGTGCCGCCTCTCGCTCTATCGCAGGGACAGGTACTCGGCGATGGCCGCGGCCTCATCGTCCGAGACCTGCGCGCCCTTGGCGATCATCTCATCGATGATCGCTGCCCAGGTGACCGCATCGGCGTCCTCTGCCCAGACGCGGTCGAGGTTGTGACACGTGGTGCACTTCTCCTCGAGAAGCGCCCCGCCATCCAGCCCGGTGGCCTCACCCGGAGTGGGCTCAGGCTCGGGGACCGGCTCGTCGGCGCCACAGGCGACGACCGTGGCGAGAACGAGTACGAGCAACACGACGAGTGCGGATCGCTTCATCATGATCGGTCCTTTCATCCACTCGCGGCCGCTCACACGCGCGGCCGACACCGGTTAGATACCCGAGCGTCCTGCAACCGACACGCGCGCCCGGTCGGCGTCCAGCAGGCCGCCGTAGTCGCGCACGTAGTCCTCGAACGCAAGCGGTTCCGGAGGCGCATGGTACGGCCAGTCGAACCGCTCGGAGACGAGGTCCGCGAAGTTCGCGTCGATGAACGTGCGCGTGATGCCATAGTCGAGCAGCGGGTCGTGTTCGGACATGCCAAAGAAGCACGGTTGCGGATACGGTCCGGCCAAGTCCTCCTCGGTGACCGTGAGAATCTCGCGCACCTGCGCGACGAGCACCTGTATGGTGGCCGCCGAGTACGACATGAGCCGCGCCTTGAGGTCGCTCGGGGTCTCGAAGCCGCCGATCTCGCACATGAACCACACCACGAGCCGGACGGCCGTCTCATTGCCGAGAAGCCAGGCGAGGACCCGTCGCGGCGCGCGGTGCTCGAGCGCGGTGATCACCGCCGAGATCATCGCCCGGTCGGCCGGCGGCCGGAGCAGCGCGCGGTGACTGACGCACGGCGACAGCAGCCCCACGCGATCCACCCGGTCGCCAAGGTGCTGCAGCGCCCGGAGCGTGAGGATCCCGCCGAACGAGAACCCCATCAGCGCGAATCGCTCGGCGCCGATGTGATCCGCCAGATCGCCGATGACCGCCGCGAGGCGCGCACTGGAGAAGCCCTCGGCCAGCGGCGTGCTGCCTCCGTGACCCGGCATCTCGAAGAAGTGCGTGCGGTACCGCTGCCCCATGAACTGGATCATCGGCGTCCAGTCCTCGGCGAGCGAGACCGTGGCCGGCACGATGATCAGCGGCGGGCCGTCGCCGCACTCCGCGTAGCGAAGGCGGGTGCCGGGAAGCTCGGCGTGCTTGAGCACGACGGGGCAGGGCGTGGTCACGGATCTCCTTCGCAGGCACGGCACGGACGCACGTATCATCGCCCGTGCACGCGGCCGGGGCAACACCGGGACGGTGACGGTCGTGCTACACTCGTAGCGATGGGATACGCGGTGCGGCGACATCCTCGCCCGGCACGCCGGTTCGGCCCAGATGCCACCGGCCAGGTTCCCTACTCACCCCTCTGGCAGCCCGCGCACGTGCACAGCCACGCGCGCGTCCATCCGCTCGCCCGTGTCCGCGGACGCGGGGAACCGACCGGTGCGAGGCAGGTGACGGCATGAGCAGGCTGGCGACAAGACGTCCGAGGAAGCGCCGTCGGCGCTACGAGATGGCGGTCTTGCTCCAGCGACAGCCGGGCGCGGGCGTTGCCACGGTGCGCATCAAGCCCGTCCGGCGGATCTTCACCTCGGCCACGCAGTACCACTTCTGAGCCAACGCGGCGGTCGAGAGCGGACCGTCCGTCGCCGGTGGCGGTGCGCTTCAGCGTCTGCCAGAATCGCCGCATGACACAGGCACGTCATACCGGCGGCCCGGCGGGCCGGATCATCATCGCGCGCGCGACGCCCGACGACGCCGAGGAGATTCTCGCGCTCATCCGGCGTGCGTTCGCGCCGGCAGCGGAGATGTACGACGCACCGGACCTTCCGCCGCTGACCGAGACGCTCGAGGAGCACGTCGCGCGCTACCGGACCCACGCGGTGCTCAAGGCCACGGACGCCAGTGGGCGCATCGTCGGTACGGTGCAGGGGAATCTGCGCGAGGACGGCACCTGTTATGTGGCCCGGCTCGCTGTGGAGCCCGCCGAGCAGGGACATGGTGTCGGCCGCGAGCTCGCACGCGCCCTCGAGAGGCTGTTCCCGACCGCACGGCGTTTCGAGCTGTTCACGGGGCATCGGAACGAGGCGTCACTCGGGCTGTACGCGTCGCTCGGCTACCGCGAGGTGCGCCGAGAACGCGAGAACGAGCGCCTCACCCTTGTGTGGCTCGAAAAGGACGTGTCAGACCGGCCACGGTGACCCGGGGCGACGGTGGCCCTGGGATGGTGACCCGGGGCGGCGCGCTCACCTTGGCGGGCCGAACGCACTGCCCGGTCCGAGATCCCGGCTCGCGGCCCACCCCTGCGGAAGCTCGAGCACATATGCGCAGGGGCACGGGCTCGTCACCAGGCGCTCGTCCCCGGGATCGAGCGGCTCGATGGCACGCACGATGAGGTCGTCGTCGATGAAGACCACATCGATGGGGAACGCGACCTCCTTCATCGCGAACGTACGCGGAGCCGAGTCCTCGAAGATGAACAGCATCCCCTCGCCGGGCTCAAGGGGCTCGTGGTCCTGAAGGCCGTGGGCGCGCTCCGCAGCCTGATCGGCGACCTCGGCGATGACCTCCACGCCGTCGAGCGTCACGATGACGCGTTCAGGCGCGCCGAGCGAGCACGCGGTGCCGAGGAGCGCAGCCAGCACAAGAGACAGAAGCGCCACGAGGGCGCCGCGCGGTGATGCGCCCAGAGCCCGACGCCGCTGAACTACCAGCGATGTGGCGGCGGCCCGTTCGACCATCGGTCTGCGGCGATACACTCAGACGGTAACGGCAGCGGCCTCGAGTCCGGCTCCGGCGAGTTCGACGTGCGGCACGCCCGAGGTCACGAGCGCATGTGCATCCTCGAGCGAAGCGACACGTCGCGTGCCATGCCGACGGAGCCGGTCCGCGATGCTGACGAGCCGTCGGGTCGCCTCAAAGGACACCTTGCTGAAGTGCATCTCGTCCCACTCGGCATGCGTGAGCGTGGCCCACAGCTCGCCGAACAGCCATCTCAGGTTGGCGATGTCGTCTTGCGACAGATAGTGCCAGTCAGCCTTCAGGCCGTGACGCAGGCGCTCCACGGCGCGCTCCACTGCCCTCTGGCGGTTCACCTCGTGCATGCGCATGCCAAGGGTCTCGTTGGTCATTTCGGGATGGATGCTGCCGGGCATCGTGATCGTCCCTCCACTAGGCGTACCTATCGATATTCGACTCCCCTTGTGCGCCTCTGCACAAGCGTACGGCCGGTGAGCGGTGTCAAAGCGCCGGTCAGCGGCTGCCCGACAACACCCTCGCCACCATCGAGTCGGCCTCGCGACGCAGCATCACGACCTCCGGGTCGAGGTCGAGCGCGTGCTCGAGCCGCTCGAGAAGCCGGTCGCCTGAGCGCAGGCCGGCCCAGCGCAGTCGGCGAGCGAGCGGCTCCCACGCGCTGCGACGGTTGACCAGCCACAGCCGGAGCACGCTTAAAGCGAGCAGCGCGAGCGGGACCGCGGCCACCCACTCATGCGCGGGGAACAACGCCGCCGCCGTGACACCGAGCCCCACGGCGATGACGGGCCAGATCGCAGGCGTCGGCTGGTTCATGACCATGAACATCAGCTTGGGCACCTCGATGACGCCACCTTTGGGCTCGAAGCCGATCTCAGCACGCCGCAAGCGGATGTAGACCGCCAGCGCACCACGACGGCGGCGCATGTCCCACATAGTCATCAGCAGGAAGGTGGCGAACACGACGCCGACGGCCCACCGCACCGGTACGGCGTGCGCAGGCATGCCGAGCATCAGGCCTAGGCCGGCGACCGCGGCGGCGATGATGTACAGCGGCGGGATGCCAGCGGCAGGCTCGGCCAGACGCGCCTCGGCAACCCCGTCGACATCGGTGGACAGGAGGTAGCCCCACCCGATCGGATCGCGCATGGCGGCGATCGCGACAAGAACAAGAAAGCCGGTCATACCGAGGACTGTCAGGAGCATGGGTCGTCCTTTGCGGGTAGGGATCCGTGCGGGGGCTGCTCTCGCGGTGCGCTGCAGGACGGTAGTACATTGCAGGAAGTCTACGACGCGCGCATCGGCGCTCCTGCAATCGCGGCCTGGGGGAATCGCTTCGGGTACACTGGAGACGTCCATGTCCCGGCAACGAGGTGATGTGCCGATGTCACGGCTCAAGCGTCTGCTGACCGACCCGGCCGCACGGCCGCGACTCATGATGTGGCTGGGAGTGCTGGCTGTCGCCGCACTCGTCTTCACCGCCGTCAGCACCATCGGCACGTCCACCAACTGGTTCTGCACGCAACCGTGCCACATGGTGCACGATGACAACACGCAGGCCTTCGACCAGGGATCCCACGTGATGGTCTCCTGTGTCTCGTGCCATGAGCCGGTGAACGGCAGCCCACTGACCTTCCTCCTCCTGAAGCTGGAGGTCGCCCCCGACCTCATCCCCACGATCATGGGCACGTTCCACCTGCCGATGAACGAGAACAGCGCGATCGGCTTCGAGATGACCGACGACTACTGCACGCAATGTCACTCGCTGAACACCCGGACGGTCACGCCCACCCGGGGGATCATCATCAACCACGATGTCCACACGCTGAAGGGCATCACCTGCACGTCATGCCACAATCGCGTGGCTCACCCGGAGGACGGCCTCGTCTGGATGCTGGAGGGCTCGAAGGCCCACGAGGACTGGATGGTCATGGACGCGTGCTTCCGCTGCCACGGACTCGAGCCGGCCGCAGAGGCGCCGGGCGCCTGCGCGGCGTGCCACCCGGTCGGCTTCGATCTGGTGCCGTCCAGTCATGACGCCGACGGCTGGTACGAGCCGTTCGGCGCGAGCGGCGGACACGCCGCGGCCTACGCGGAGGAGGCCTCACGTGTTGCCGAGGCCGAGGTGTGGGCGGCCGGCTTTGGCGAGATCGAGCACCTTGCCACCTGGGACATGGGCTACGAGCAGACGGTGAACACGTGCTACACGTGCCACCTGAAGGCCTTCTGCACGGACTGTCACGGACTTGAGATGCCGCACCCGGCCGGGTTCGAGCGCGAGCATGGCGCCATCGGGCTGGCCGAGCCCGACACGTGCGCCGCCTGTCACGCACGCAGTGAGGCCGAGGCTGCCGCTGCGGGTTTCTGCAACGCGTGCCACCATCCGCAGGGCGACGCCGCCAGACCGTGGCTGCAGCAGCACAACGGCGTGGTGGGCCGAGAAGGCGCGCGACAGTGCTTCGACTGCCATGACCCGGCGTACTGCGCGGCGTGTCATGTCAGCGGTCCGGACGCAGCGGAGCGCTACATGAGGGACAGAGCTGGGGACTGAGCGCCGCATCCTGCCGCGGCCTGGAGCGTCCGTGCGAGAACGGACCTACGCGTCGAGGTCGGCGGATCGACGCGTGGGAGGCTCGGCCGAGATGGCCCGCGCCCGGACGAAGTCGATCAGGTGGCGGTCCTGCTCGTGGACGTGGGTGGCCAGCCAGTCGCGGAGCAGCTCGGCGAGCGGCCGCATGCTGGTGAGGTCCCCGGCGCGGAACTCGAGGACCGCGGCGCGCGCCGCCTCGGCGAGTCTCGCATGATCTGCGATGTGGTCTGCGGCGCGGACCGGATCGTAGCCGGACCGGCGCATAAGGTCCTCTTCCGTCAGGAAGTGACAGTCCACGTGGTCCATCAGCCGCTCGAGCACCCGCATGAGCTCGTCCGGCCGGTCGTCTGCGGCGTCGATGTCATCGACGAGCTCGTGGATGTCCCGGTGCTGTTTGTCGACGAGGGGATCGCCCGTCTCAAGCGAGGGTTCCCAACGCGGCTCGGTCATCGGGCTCCTTCCTGACATCGGCGTGTTCCACAGCGGATGTGCTTGCGACCCATCTTGGCAGTTACACGGCGACGACGTCCACCTCCCGGCGCACCGGCCCGGCAACGGGAACGGGACCGTCCGGTCAGACGGTCCCGCTGTGCGACTGGTGGGCGATGAGGGATTTGAACCCCCGACTTCCTCCTTGTAAGGGAGGCACTCTCCCGCTGAGTTAATCGCCCGCTGGTGGTGCGGGTGCCATTCTATCAGCATGTGCACGAAGCAGGGCCCCGCAGTTGCGGGGCCCTGCTTGTCAGTACCGTGCGGTCGTGCCGCCCGTACGCTAGTACAGGCAAGCGGCGATCGCGTTCCTGACCGCCTGCGAGATGGCGACGAGGCCACCCGCGTAGCGGACCTGCGAGATCTGCTCCTTGTTGGCTTCGAGCGCGGCCTTGGTCTGAGCCGGCAGGAAGCTCGGGGACGTGAGCATCATCACGTTCCCGTTCGGCCCGAGCGCCGCGCCGAGCGCGAGTGCGTCCGGGTAGTTGTCGCCGGTGGCGATGCCGACCGTATCGACGCTCATGCCGAGGTTGTCGACGCCCCAGTCGGCGACCTTGGCCGCGGTGTCGTAGCGGTTCGACCCGCCGATGCGCTCGTCCTCGACCACGCCGAGCGCCGCGACCTGGCTGCCGACCTCAAGCGGAACGGCCACCGAGCCGCCCAGAACGATGACGGTCTCCACGCCAAGGTCGCTCATGCACGCCTCGGTCTCATCAAGAAGCCCCGTGGACTCCGAGAGGAAGACCGGCCAGCCGGCCCATGCGGCAAGCGGGGAAGCGGCAAGCGCGTCGGGGAAGTTGCGGCCGGTCGTGACGAACGCCGTGCCGTCCCAGCCCTCATCCAGGTGCAAGACGAGCTCCTCGGCGATCAGGCACGCCGTCTCAAAGCGGTCCTCTCCGCCAAGACGCATGGTCTCCATGCCGAACTGGTCCCACAGCGCCTGCTCCACGTTGGCCGGGATAGCGCTCTCTCCACCGAGGATGATGGCGTAGCTGGCGCCGAGGCGCTCGATCTCCGCCGCAACGTCTGCAGGCAGCTGCCACGCCACGCCGTTCTCAACAGCACCGATCGCGACCTCGGCCGGAGAGGCCTGGTCGACGAGCAGGATCGGGCCGCCGTAGGCGGACGCGAGCGGGGCGCCGGTCAGCGCGTCCGGCCAGTTCTTGCCGGTGGCGATCACCACGGTATCGGCACCCAGCGGGAAGCTCTCACGCGAGATGTCGATGGCGGTCTGGTAGCGCGTGGCGCCCTGAAGCGGCATCTTCTGTGTGGACACCGTGCCCGTGCCGAGGTACTTGGCGTACAGGTCGGCGTTGGAGTCATCGCCGTCCCACGGCCGGTGATCGTGCCAGTAGACCCAGCCGGCGTCAGTGGTCGAACGCCCGGCGTACTTGAACCACTCCTCGGAGATGGTGGCCTTGACCTCCGCTGCGGCCTCGAGCTCCTCGAGCGTCATCTTCTCGCCGTCAGCGGCAGCATCGACGGCATCCATGCCGGAGCCGAACTCCGCCGCAACGAGGAGGACTTCCTCCTCGTTGGCGATGTCGTAGCCCCAGACCTCCATCGAACCGCTGCGGCGGTCGGTCCACGTCACCCAGCCGTCGGAGACGACCGGATGCCAGCAGCTGTTCGTGGCGCTCGGATCACGCAGGTCGGTGACCTCGCCGGTCGCGATGTCGTACATCTTGATCGTGTCGCGATTCCACCCACTGCTCCCGTTCCATCCATAGGAGTACTCGTTGAACACGACCTTGCCGTCACCGACGTGGGGGTCGTAGTTGTGGACGTACTCGTAATCGTACGGCGGGCTCGGGTTGGAGTACGCCACGCCCTCTGCCACGCATGTCGCCTCATCGGAGGCGATGTCGTAGAGGTAGACGCTATAGTGACCACCGCTCGGAGTGGTGCGCTCGTCCCGCCATGCGATGTAGTTCTCCCACACGGTGGATTCACGCTGATTCGCGGGCCCAGGCGCCACAGCGCGCGCCTCGCCGGTCTTGAGGTTCTTCATCCAGATCGTACCTGGTGAGGAGCGCCAGTCGTTCCACGTGACGATATCGCCGTAGATGTAGGGGTTGCCCTGCCCATTCGGCGCGTCGCAAATCAGCGTCTCTACACCGGTGGCGATATCGTACATGTAGATATCGCACTCGGTCTCGTCGTAGTTGCGCTGATCGGAGTAGACCACACGCGTACCGGAGACGGCGGGGTTCGACTGCTCCCACAGCCCCTTGTTCTCAGGGGTGACCGCGAAGTCGCGTCCCGTTTCCATGTTGTAGACGCGGATGTGCGGCTCGCCCTCCCCGACGCCCATGTAGTCGTAGCGGCCGTCCTTGTAGGCCACATACGGCCAGTCGGCGTCCGGCTGTACCTGACCGCCCGGCGCCACCACCAGCGGGTACTCATCGTTGATGGCGCGCTCGCCGAATGCCGACAGCGCCCCAAAGGGCAGTAGCCCTACCACCATGATGACGATGAGTGCGGTTCTTCGTACACGTGAACCCATGTGCCTCCCCTTCCACCCGTCGACCCGCGCGAGTCATCGCGCGGCGCCCCTCCGTTCAACCACTATGTGTCAAGCATCGCCCGACAGGGACTCCGTTCACCGACTTTCGAGAACATTTCTGAGTCTGGTCAGATCCGTTCGGGCCAGCCTCTCCGCCTCGGCCACGATACGGCCCTCGGCCAGTTGTGCGACACCGCCCGGGTCGGCGGAGAACGACATGCCCACGCGCGTGCCCCCGCTCTCCGCGAGGCACTGGAACGCGAAGCGTGCGCGATACGGGTTGGACAGCCGTAGCGCGAAGCGCTCGGGCGGCGCGTACTCGGAAACCTCGAGCTCGATCGTGGCGCTACGCCCGCCGAACGAGTAGGTCTGCGTGACCCGGTCGCCAGTGCCCGCGACGGTGCCGCGAGAGGCGGTGAGGTGGCTGCGCCACAGCCGGTCGTTCGCCGGGTCGGTGATGAAGGAGAAGACCTCCTCGCGCGGCCGGGCGATCAGAACGCTGGCACGCGCGCTGATCATGAGTCGCCGCCTGCCCGTCGCAGCCCAAGACCGACGGCGATCATCCCCAGACCTGCCGCGATAGAGGCGATGCCGGGACCGGGGCAGACGAGCATGGGTACGCCGATCGCAACGAGTGCGATGCCGACGGCGACACTCACGCAACCAGGGCGGCCGGTAGGCGACGGCGGCTCCTGCATATCAGGGGTTCGCGGCGCAGTGTCCATACCTGGTAGGTACCCGCAGAAGCTCCGGGGACACGCGATCAGGGCGGGGCTTCAGGTGGCCAGCGAACGGGTTGTGAGAAACGCAGGGGAGCCGCCCCCTTGGACGACTCCCCTGTGAACGTCTGGTGCCCCCAAGGGAATTCGAATCCCGATAGTGCTTGTGACTATTGGGACTACTTGGGACTCGTTGGTACTCAAGAGCTGCGGCGAGTCCCAATAGGTACCAACAAGTCCCAACGAGTACCATGTATTTGGGCGACAAATCGGGCGACAAATCGTGACGCGATTTCGGCGCGAGTGCCTCCGTCAAACCTGGGGCGTTTCACGCCTGGTGTGGCACGGTCCACCGTAGCGGCACAGCGCACAGTCCATCTCGTAGTGGCCGACCAAGAACCCACCGCCATGGAAGTTGATGCAGGCCGGCGGGAGATCTTCGGTCTCGCTAGCAGCGACCGCCATCGGGTCGCGCCCTACTCGCTCCTCAGCGCCTCCACCGGGTCCTTGCGTGACGCCGCGGACGATGGGATCAGCCCGGCAAGGAACGTCAGCCCCATGCTGATGGCCACCAGGGCAGCGGCGGCGATTCCGGGCAGTATGGCGACGTTCTCGATATCGAAGTTGGCGTAGATGATGGCGTTGGCGGGGATGATGAGCAGGCTCGTCACAACGATACCCAGCAGCCCGGCTACGAACCCGACGATCAACGTCTCGGCGTTGAACACCCGCCGGATGTCGCGCTTCGATGCGCCGATGGAGCGCAGAATGCCGATCTCCTTGATGCGTTCCAGCACGGAGATGTAGGTGATGACCCCGATCATGATCGATGACACCACCAGGGAGATCGCCACGAAGGCCACCAGGACGTAGCTCACCACGTTGACGATATCGGTCACGGAGGACATCAGCGTCCCCACGATGTCGGTGTAGGTGATGACTTTGTCATCGGCGCCCTCGGCCTCCATCTGCTCGTTGTAGCCATCCAGGATCTCAATGACCTGGCCCTTGCTCTCGAAGTCGACGGGGTAGATGTCGATGCTGGACGGTTTCGCGTAATCGGCGTAGCCCAGTTTGGCCAGGTTGCCGTCGTACGAGCTCTGTTCGGTTCCCATCATCGACAACATCAGCTGCGTCAGTTCTTCCTCATCCATGTTGAACTGGAAGATCTCTCCAAACGCGTTCGCGTCGATGGCCATGAGGCCGGACATGTTGCTGGTGAGCTGACCCATCGACGACTCAAGGACGGCGCCGATCTGTTCCTGCAGAGCGGTGCCAAGCTCAGCGGTGATCTGCTGCGCGAGCGTGGAGAGCACCTGCTGCATGTACGTGGCCATGCTGGCCTGGAGCTGCTCCCCTATCGCCGCTGAGACCGCATCGACCTGCGACTGAACGGCATCGCCGAGGCTCTCGGCCAGCGCCGCGAGCAACCGGCTCTGCAGCTCGCCCAGACCGGTCTCCGCGCCACCGAAGAGCGACTCGGTCTCCGCCAGGATGGCCTGGCCGTCGGCTGACGCAAGGAAGAGTGGGAAGTTCGTTTGCGTGTCCACCGGATCCAGGCCCTCGGCGGTGCAGAACTCAAGGTAACCCTGAACCATCCGGTTGGCCACGTCGGCGACCTGCTCCGCGTCCACGCTGAAGTCGATGCCCTCGATGAGTGCCGCGTAGTCGATTCCGGCGAGCGCTGCCTCCAGGTCGATCTCGCCAAGCCCCGAGGTCAGATCAAGTCCGGCAAGCGCGTCGTCAAGGTCAAGTCCGGCAAGCAGGTCTGCCGGGTCGAGTGCGGGCATGGCGGACGGATCCAGGCTGAAGTCCTCCATCGAGAAGTCCAGCGCCGAGGGATCGAACGCCAGCTTCGACGCATCGAAGCTGAACATCGAGGCCATCGCGTCCTCATCCACCGTCACCAGCGACGCCATGTCGAACCCTTCTCGTTCCGGGTTCTCCTCCTCGTCCAGGAAGGTCCGGCCCGAGAATACGTTCGTTGCGGGCTCGTTCAGCTGCATGCGCACGATCTCGGTCTCGGCCGCCTCGGTGACAAGGCGGGCGGTCAGCGCCGGCGTGTAGTAGATCCCGGGCTGTAGCGCGGTCGCGGTCGACCCGTCCTTGGCCTGGACGACACCGACGATGCGAATGTCCTCGCCGCTTTCCACCAGCCCCTTGAGGTACTCGGTGTCCGTCTGCTTGTCGGTCCAGACGTTGTACTGCTCGTCGTAGACATAGTAGTCAGTGGCGTTCACCACCTTGAACGAGACGCCCATGAGTTGCTCGTGCGTGAAGGACCTGGTGTCGGTCGGTGTGACGATCTCCTCGTCGTTGACCATCTGCTCCACCATCGCGTCCAGTTCGGAGGCATCGCGGAGTCCCATCGCGTAGGACATGAAGTCGCTGACCCCGCCGTTTGGAGTCAGCACCACCACCGTCTCGTTGTACGCCGTCGGCCAGCGTCCGGCCTTCACGTCGTACTGCCCTTCGATTATCGCGATGTCATCAACCAGTTCCCCGAACACGTTGGTGCTCATGCCGGAGGCCATCAGGGCGTTCGTCGAAGAGGCCGCTCCAAAGCCGAGCGCAGAGAAGGTGGTGTCCGGGTTGACCTGGCGCACACCTTCCGAGGTGTCCGAGCTGAAGATCTGCGGCGTCACGTTGTAGGAGTACTGGATCAGGTTGACCTGGTCGTTGATGCCCCCGCCGTTCCCGTCCAGGTACACCTTGAGCGCGGCCAGGTCGTTGGAGCCCACGGACTCGAACATCCGTGTCATCATCCGCAGCTCCTGCACGTCGCCCTCGCCCGCTGCGGAATCCGTGCTGTCGCCCCCCGCGCCACTGTCGCTCTCATCCGTTCCCCCGGCCATGTCGCTCGATGCTCCAAACAGCGCGGTGAAGTCCATGCCCTGGCTCTGGATCGTCAGCGGGTACAAGGAGAGCGCATCTTCCTCGACGCTCGCGATGTACTCGTTCACACCGTTGGCCAGCGCCAGGATGGCAGCGATGCCGATGATGCCGATGCTGCCCGCAAAGGCCGTCATCAGCGTTCGGCCCTTCTTGGTCATGAGGTTGTTGAAGGAGAGTGCGATGGCGGTCAGGAATGACATGGACGTCTTCCTGACGCTCTTCTGGCT
>JADIIM010000030.1 GCA_015351705.1 Aeromicrobium sp.
GCCGAGCCGTGGACGACCGGGATGTTGTCCCCGTCGAACTCGTACTCGGACAGCAGCTCGCGCACTTCCATCTCCACGAGCTCGAGGAGCTCGGGGTCGTCGACCATGTCGACCTTGTTCAGGAACACGACGATGTTCGGCACGCCCACCTGACGGGCGAGCAGGATGTGCTCGCGGGTCTGGGGCATGGGGCCGTCGGCGGCCGAGACCACCAGGATCGCGCCGTCCATCTGCGCGGCACCGGTGATCATGTTCTTGACGTAGTCGGCGTGACCCGGGCAGTCGACGTGCGCGTAGTGGCGCTTGTCGGTCTCGTACTCGACGTGCGCGATGGCGATGGTGATGCCGCGCTCGCGCTCCTCCGGGGCCTTGTCGATCTGATCGAACGGCGTGAAGTCCGCGTAGCCCTTCTCGGCCAGCGTCTTGGTGATCGCCGCGGTCAGCGTGGTCTTGCCATGGTCGACGTGACCGATGGTGCCGATGTTCATGTGCGGCTTGGTACGCTCGAACTTCTTCTTCGCCATGAGTCTCCTCCTTCATCGAGGCCTGAAGCGACCGTGCCGGTAGCGGGAGGCCCCGTCCCCGGCCTGCACCCGCCCGCGGCTCGGGTCGGTGCAGTGTCATGCGTGTACATCTTCTATACGTATCTCACGTGACGCCCGCGGCGCCTCCGTCTGATGCCTGGTAGCGGCGACTGGACTCGAACCAGTGACTCCACGGGTATGAACCGTGTGCTCTAACCAACTGAGCTACGCCGCCTCGAGCCGGCCAGGCGGCCGGCATCGGTACGCATGGAGCCCACAACCGGACTTGAACCGGTGACCTCTTCCTTACCAAGGAAGTGCTCTACCGACTGAGCTATGTGGGCGGAGAACCCCGTGTTGAACGGGGGGATCTACTGGTGGGGGCGGATGGATTCGAACCATCGTAGGCATAGCCAACGGGTTTACAGCCCGTCCCCTTTAGCCACTCGGGCACACCCCCACAATAAAAAAGCCGCGCTCTATCACGTTTTCAAGTTGCTTGCCTGGCGACAGGCGTTAGGAATACTACTGGTTCCCCGAACGGGTGTCAACGACTACAACGGTGCCGGGCGTATCCAGGTCGCGAGCGCACGTGCGACCTGGGACGGGCGTTGTGCGACCGCCGTGTTCCGCAGCTCAGATCGCGATCACGCGGTGATAGACAGAACCTACTGCGCGAACACCCGGGACCTGCGTGTCCAGATCCTTCTCGGTCACGATCCGGTACCACGCGGGACGTCCGTCGGTCACCACCGGGCGAGGCGCGTAGCGGTCCGCGGACTTCTCGTACCACTCGCGCAGCGCACGCATCGGTATGATCTTCAACTCGTCCCGCTCGACCGCGAGCTTCGCGAAGAACTCGGCGTCGTGTGCGGCGAACAGTTCGGCGACCACGTCTTCAGGCTGCGCGATGACGAGGCGGTAGTAGAACAGGTCGTCCGCCTGAGAACGCTGCAGCCATCCGGGCTCCCGTGTGGCGGTGTCCGCCATCGACTCCAGTCCATAGGTGCCAGACTGGGCACGGTAGAACGGCAGCGCCCTGTCCGCGATCTTGAGCGGGTCGGAGCCGAAGTACGCGTCCGCTTTCACCTTGGCCGTGAGCGGCTCGGCGCCGCGCGTGTACTGAAGGTCGACCCCGATGGCCTCATCGCGCAATGCGCGCGAGACCACGACCGACGTGGCGCCGGTGCGCTCGAGGTACCTCCCGAGGATACGCGTGGCCACCTCATGCAGAAGCGTGCTCCCCGTTGGCGCCATGACCCCTCCCCAGCATCGACTCCCTATGCAGATACTAGACGATAACCCGCCCGGAAAGGAACGGCGGCCCCGGGCGCAGTTCGGCCCGAGCGTGAAGCCCGGGCCGCATCATGCGCTGGAGCCGGCGGAGGGAGTCGAACCCACAACCTATCGCTTACAAGGCGATTGCTCTGCCGTTGAGCTACGCCGGCGTTCGACGCCCCATTGTAGACGCGCTACGGCGTCAGGGCTAGCACGCCCGGCACAACTCGATCTGCAGTTCGATCTTGCGCTTGATGCGTTGCAGGGCGTTGTCTACCGACTTGACGCCACGGTGCAGGGTCTCGGCGACCTCCTGGTACGACTTGCCTTCGACGTACAACCGGAGGACGTCGGTCTCGAACGGCGAGAGCACCTCAAGGAAGCCTTCGCGGATGCTCATGGTCTCCCACGCCGAGATGACTATCTCGGCGGGATCGCACACCTCGCGGGCGGCGAGGATATCGGCGAGCACGCGATCGCCCTCTTCGTCGGCGCCGGTGCTGCGGCTGAGTGAGACGTAACTGTTCAGCGGTGTGTGCTTCTGCCGCGTGGCGGACTTGATGGCCGTGATCAGCTGGCGCGTGATGCACAGCTCGGCGAAGGAGCGGAAGCTGGCCTGACGCGACGGGTCATAGTCGCGGATCGCCTTGTACAGGCCGATCATGCCTTCCTGGATGACATCCTCGCGGTCGGCGCCGGCAAGGAAGTAGGAGCGCGCCTTGCAGCGCACGAACCCCCGGTAGCGGGACATGAGGGCCGAACTTGCGGCCTCGTCCCCACGCTGAGCTGCGGCGATCAGCGAAATCTCGTCGCAGCGCTCGAGTCTACGTCGTGAGTCCCCAGCTGTCCTTTGCAACCGTCTTCCCTCCCGTGAAGCCCCCGCCTTACTGGGGGAGGAATGTCGTCCGCGGCGTCCGCGCTTGTGAAACACGGCACGCACTGGACACATCCGACGATAGCATCGGGAGGCCCCCTGTCAACGAATGAGAGCAAGCCTGAACAAGCCTGACCTGCGGTGATTGAATCGTTAGCGCGCTCCCATGCCGCCGGACCCGTCGCCGCGTGCCCACCGGGCGAGCCGCTCCTGTACCGTGGGATCGATACGACGACCCATCGGCACCCGTGTCGCGCCCGATCGTCTCGCCATGCTCCACTCGGCGGCAGCCGACGCGAGGTCCTCAAGGAAGTTCCCGGCCGAAAGCACCGATATGCTTCCCGCGCGGACCGCCTCGCGCGTGGCGTTGTCCGATGTGACCACGACAGCCTCCTCACCGCGGCTCCGGGACCGTGCGGCGAGAGACTCCACCACGGCATCGGCGGTCGATCCGGCCGGCGAGAACACCACCGTCAAGCGCCCGACCTGGTGCGGCTGGCCGTCCGAGGCGGGGTTGTCCCCGCCGTCGAACACGACCACCACGCGCGGGCCATCCTGGGCGATGCCCGCAAGGTCTGCCACGAGGCGCGCCCGCGCGGAGTCGAGGTCTTCGGCGGCGAGAGCAGCGTACTCGGGACGTGCGTGCAGGACATTGTAGCCGTCGACGATCAACCGGCGCCGCTCACTGACCACGGCGCACCCATTCGAACGCAAGGACGCTTGCGGCCTGCGCAACGTTGAGCGAACTCACCCGGCCCGCGACCGGCACCGAGACGAGGAAGTCGCACCGTTCGCGCGTAAGGCGTCCGAGGCCACTCCCTTCGGCACCTAAGACGAGTGCCAGGCGCCCGTCGAGCGGGGCGTGCCAAAGGTCGTCAGATGCACGTTCGTCGGCGCCTGCTACCCAGAAGTCGGCCGCCTTGAGCGCGTCGAGCGCCTGGCCGATGTTGGTGACGCGCACGACCGGCAGGTGCGCGGTGGCCCCTGCGGACGTCTTGTGCGCCACCGGCCCCACGGTCGCAGAACGGTCCTTGGGCACGACCACCGCAGAACCGCCGGCCACCTCCACCGAGCGGATCACGGCGCCGAGGTTGCCGGGGTCCGTGACGTGATCAAGGATGACGACGAGCGCCCGGGGTCTGCCCGACACCCCGGCGATGACGCCTCCGATCTCCGCATATGCGAACGGCTCGACGAGCGCGACGACGCCCTGGTGGGCACCGCGAGCCGAGTATCGCGCAAGGTCGTCCTTGCGCCGCTGCTCGACCGGCGTGCCTGTCTCCGCGGCGCGTGCGCGGATCTCATCGATCGAGGGGTGTGGCCGGGTACCATCGGCGATCAGCACGCGGGACAGTCGGACGCCGGCGCGAAGCGCCTCGACGACAGCGTTGCGGCCCTCGATCACCTCGGCCATGGTGCCCCTACCCCGCCGGGCGGAACGTGACGCGAGCACCCGACGGCGTGTCCTCGATGACGAACCCGAGCCCCGTCAGCCCGTCGCGCACGGCATCAGCGGCCGCCCAGTTCCGCTCGGTGCGTGCAGCCGCACGGGCGGCGAGCAGCGCCTCTGCGGCGGCACGCGTGTCAGTGCCCTCGTAGCCAGCAAGCTGGCGGGCCAGGTCGATCACCGCGGACGGGTACTCCTCCTGGAGGGGAGCATCGGCTTCGACCGAGACGCCGAGCACATCGAGCAGGCCGGTGAGCGTAGCGACCGCGGCGTCCAGCCGGGCGACATAGCGCGCACTCTGCCCGATGCCGTGCCGCTCGAGGAACGCGTTCACGACACGCACGAGATCGAAGAGCGCGGCAAGCGCGCCGGCGGTGTTGAAGTCGTCGTCCATCGCCTCGACGAACGCCTCACGCGCAGCGTCTCCCGCAATGTCGAGCGTCTCAAGCGCACGGTCCGACGCGGGCTCGAGATCACGTGCCGGCGGGTTGCGCTTGG
Source organism: Aeromicrobium sp. (assembly GCA_015351705.1). Taxonomy (GTDB): domain Bacteria; phylum Actinomycetota; class Coriobacteriia; order Anaerosomatales; family Anaerosomataceae; genus JADIIM01. The sequence continues at coordinate 4,622 of JADIIM010000030.1, forward strand.
CCCATGCCAGGTTGCGCACCGGCGTCACGAGCCGATCGTACGCACGGGACGCCTCATCGAGCCTGTCGGTTGAGAAGTCGAGTGGACTCCGGTAGTGCGTCTGCAGCATGAGCAGCCTGACGACCGCCGCGGGATAGTGCTCGAGGACGTCCTTGAGCAGCATGAAGTTGCCGAGCGACTTGCTCATCTTCTCGGCATTGACCTGGAGGAGCCCGCCGTGCAGCCAGTAGCGCACGAACGGCTGCCCGGTCGCGGCCTCAGACTGCGCGATCTCGTTCTCGTGGTGCGGGAAGATGAGGTCGCTCGCGCCGCCGTGGATGTCGAAGGTCACGCCAAGCTCGGCCTCAGACATGACGGAGCACTCGAGGTGCCAGCCCGGACGGCCCTCACCCCACGGGCTCGGCCAGTGCGGCTCGCCCGGCTTGGCGGCCTTCCAGAGCGCGAAATCGAGCGGGTCGCGCTTGCGGTCGTCCACGTCCACGCGCGCACCGCTCTCCAGGTCGTCTACGTTGCGCCCCGAGAGCTTTCCGTACCCCGGGAAGCTGCGCACCGAGAAGTAGACGTCGCCGTCGACGACATAGGCGTGCTCACGCTCGATCAGCCGCTCGATCATCGCGATCATCTCGGGGATGGTCTCTGTCGCCTTCGGCGCCACCGTCGGCCGCTCGACGTGAAGGGCGCTCATGGCCTGCCGGAACGCGAGTGTGTACTCGGCGGCGACCTCGGCAGGTGCACGGTCCTCCTCGGCGGCCCGCGCGATGATCTTGTCGTCGACGTCGGTGATGTTCTGTACGAACCGGACGTCGTAGCCGCGGAACGTGAGATATCGCCTGATGACATCGAAGGTCAGGAACGTGCGCGCATTGCCGATGTGGATATGGTTGTAGACGGTAGGACCGCAGACGTACATCGCCACCACGCCCGGCTCGCGCGTGACGAACTCCTCCTTCGTGCGCGTGAGCGTGTTATGGACGCGGATCGTCATCGTCGTCCTCTCTATGAGGTCCGGCCGCCTCGAAGACGGGCGTGCCCGCCTCGGCGCTTGCGTACTCGTCGGCTGCAAGACGTGCCTCAAGGCGGTCCATCCGCCGCTGCAGCGTGCGGTACATCTCTACGACCGGGTCGGGTAGGTCTTCATGGTGCAGGTCGATCGCATCGACACGGCGCCCCTCGCGAACAACCACCCGTCCGGGTATGCCGACGACGGTGCAGTTCGGGGGCACATCGGCGATCACCACGGCGCCGGCACCCACGCGTGACCCACGGCCCACACGGATGTCGCCGAGGACCGTCGCTCCCACGCCCACGACCACGAAGTCGTCGATGCTCGGGTGACGCTTGCCGTGCTCTTTGCCGGTACCGCCCAGCGTCACACCCTGATACAACGTGACGTCGCTGCCGATGACAGTGGTCTCGCCGATCACCACGCCCATGCCGTGGTCGATGAAGAAGCGGTCCCCGATGGTCGCGCCCGGATGGATCTCCACGCCGGTCCGGCGGCGGACACGCTGGCTGAGATACCGGGCGAGCCACACGAATCCCGCGCGATGCAGGCGGTGCGTGAGCCGATGCCACCACACGGCCCAGAGGCCCGGGTAGTTCGTGAGAGCCGAGAAGGTCGAGGTGCAGGCCGGATCGCGCTCCTTGACGGCCGCTATGTCGGCACGCACGCGTGCGATCATCGGGTCTCCGGCCTCCTTTCGGTCCCGGCGGGGCGGCAGGTCGCACTACTATCACGTCACGGCGCGAAAGGTGTCAACCGGCTCCGTGGGAGTCACTCGGCCCTCAGTCACCACCGTGTTCGAGCAGCGCCACGGCCTGAGCGGCGATCCCTTCTCCGCGCCCGGTGAAGCCGAGTCTCTCGGTGGTGGTCGCCTTCACACCGACGCGCTCCGGTCCGACGCCGAGCGCCTCGGCCATCGCCGCACGCATGGCGTCTCGATACGGCGCCAGCTTCGGTTGCTCGCAGATCACCACGGCGTCGACATCGACGAGGCGGAACCCTCGCTCGTCCACCAGCGCCGCGACCCTCTCGAGGAGCGCTATGGACGAGATGCCGGCGTACGCGGGGTCGGTGTCGGGGAACAGCCGACCGATGTCACCCTCGCGCAACGCCCCGACGATGGCATCCATCACAGCGTGCACGAGGACGTCTGCGTCCGAGTGTCCCGCAAGACCGCGCTCGAACGGCACGGTCACGCCGCCGAGTACGAGCGGACGGCCCTCCTCGAACGCATGGACGTCGTAGCCGATGCCGACTCGCAGGTTCAGCGTCATCCCCGCACCCTCCCGCGCTCGGCCAGCGCACGCTCCACGAGGGTAAGGTCCTCGGGGACCGTGACCTTGATGTTGTCGCGCGGCCCGGGGACCATCAGCACCGTGCCGCCCGCTGCCTCGACAAGGGCCGCGTCGTCGGTGCCCTCGAGGCCTCCGGCGGCGGCACTCGCATACGCCCGCCGCAACGCCGAAGCGCGAAAGACCTGCGGGGTCTGAGCGATCCACAGCGTCGCGCGATCGGCGGTCCGCATCACACGGCCGTCCGCGTCGACGACCTTGATCGTGTCATAGGCGGGGTGCCCGACCACCACTCCGTCGACAGTGGGGTCGGCGCCGAGCGCCTCGATGGCATCCGTGATGACGTCGGGGGTGATAAGCGGGCGAGCGCCGTCGTGGACCGCGATCAACTCGGCGTCCGAAGGCACGGCCGCAAGACCGGCGGCCACCGACAGCTGACGCGTAGCGCCACCGCCCACGATCTCGACCGGCTGCTGCGGGGCGACCGGCGCCACCGCGGTCTGCCGGTACTCCGCAACGCGATCAGGATGCGCCACAACGACGATGTGGTCGATGAGCCCGCAGCCTGCAACGGCACGCAGAGTATGGGCGAGGACCGGCTCTCCGGCGATCGATGCGAGCTGCTTGCCACCGGCAAGACCGGAGCGCTCCCCCGAGCCTCCGGCGACGATGACGGCGGCGTTCACCGCGCCTCTCCCGTCTTGGCGAACACCATGCGGCCCGCCGATGTCTGGAGCACCGAGGTCACCTCTGAGTCGATCTCCTGCCCGACCGCGGATGCGGCGCCGGCGACCACGACCATGGTGCCGTCCTCCAGGTAGCCGACGCCTTGGCCAGACTCCTTACCCTCCCGGACGATGCGGATCCGAAGGCCGTCACCCGGGAGAAGCACCGGTCGCAGCGCCTCGGCCGCCTCGTTGATGTTGAGTACCTTGACCCCCTCGACACGGGCCACCTGCGTGAGGTTGTGGTCTACCGTGATGATCACGCCGCCACTTGAACGGGCAAGCCGTATGAGCTTCGCGTCGACCGTCGGCACCTCGGGAAAGTCGGCGTCGATCACGGTCACCTGCGGCTCTGCGGAAGCGAGCGTGGTCAGCAGATCCAGCCCCCGTCTGCCGCGTGCGCGCCGCTGGTCGTCCGCCGAGTCAGCGAGTGTCTGGAGCTCGAGAAGCACGAAGCGTGGGACCCTCAGGGCGCCATCGAGCACGCCTGCGCGGGCCAACTCGGCGAATCGCCCGTCGATGACGGCGCTCGTGTCCAGCAGGCGGGGCGGGCAACCGCCGCGTCCGTCAGAGGGCCGCGCCAGGAGCGCCGAGACGTCCCGGCCCGGGAGCATCAACACCGAGACACCGGCGTAGGCGCCGAAGAAGTAGAGCAGGATCGTCACCCACAGGCCGAGCCAACGTGGCTCTTCGATGTAGCGCATGAACGAGGATGAGAGCAGGAACGCGACGAACAGCCCGATGATGAGCCCTACCGCCCCGAGGAGCAGCGACGGGGTCTCAAGGTCGGCGATGCGCCGTTCGACGCGCCGGTATGCGGCGGTGAGCTCGCGTCCGAGGATGCCGCCTGTCAGATAGCCGATCGAGGCTCCCAGGATGATGAGGATGAAGATGACGAAGCTCTCTGAGTAGCCTGTCTGGGCTGTGAGGTCGATCTCCCTCGAGACCGCGAAGCCTCCGAGCGCTCCCGCGGTTATGAGGATGATGCGGGCGAGCTGAAGGATCATGTGGTCGACGTCCCGATGTCGGTGAAGCGAACGGGTAAGCGCCGTCACCTCCCTGATGTGGCGTAGCCATCACTCCGGCCGTGCGCACTCGCACCTGCCGTGACCTCTGCCGATGGTAGCACAGCGCACCCCGGTCACCCCCGCAGAGGTATCAGAGGACCGCGCGTTCCTTCATGCGGCGCAGACCGTCATAGATGGCGCGCGCACGGCGGGCGCCGACACCGTCCACATCGTCGAGCTGCGCCTCGGTGGCCTCCATCAGTGCCGAGAGGGTGCCGAAGCGCTCCACGAGGCGGTTGATGACGGTCCCGGGCAGCAGCGGGATACGGTGCAGCTGGCGGAAGCCGCGCGCCTCCACTCGGTGTTCGTCGAAGTCGGTCTTGGCGGGATACCCGAGCGCGACGGCGACGGCCGCTGCGTCGAGCAGTTGGTCCGACCCCAGGGCCCCGAACTTGCCGAGCGTCGTCGTGGCCCTGCGCGGCGTGCTCTCCGGGAGGTAGTCGCGCACGAGCATCGTGTACTCTTCGTCCACACCGGTGGTGAGCTCGTCGGCCTGCATCTGCACGAGGCGCCCCTCGGTTCCCAGCTCTGTGACGTGCCGATGCACCTCACGGGCCACGCGTCGCAGCATCTCGTGGCGCTGGACGACGACGATCGCCTCTCCGAGAGTGACGAGATCGGCGAACTCGAGAGCCGTGAGGTGTGCGGATACCTCGTCGAGGCGCGCGCGATAGCGCTGCAGCGTCTGAAGGGCCTGGTTGGCCTTGGCGAGCACGACCTCGATGTCCTCAAGGGTGAGACGCGTGCCGTTCTTATACAGGCTCACGACCTCGCGCCGCTGGCTCACGGAGATGACCAGCGCGTCTGTCTGGCGGCTGACGCGCTCGGCGGTGCGGTGCCGCATGCCGGTCTCCGACGTCGGGAGGTCGGGGTCGGGCATCAGGTGAGCGTTGGCCCTCCGGATGCGCGATGCCGCGTCATCGAGCAGGATGGCGCCGTCCATCTTGGCCAGTTCGAAGAGACTCTGCGGACTGAACGGGGCGCCGATCTCGAAGCCGCCGTTACTGAGTGCATCGACGCCTGCGACGTCACCGATCACGACGAGCGCGCCCGTGCGCGCCGCGATGATGTAGTCGAGTGCCTGCCGGAGCGGAGTGCCGGGCGCGACCGACTCGAGGGCCGCCAACATCATCTCGTCGTGCGTGGGATCCATGGCTACTCCGCATCACTCCGTCGTCTCCACCGATTCTGCCACGAGAGGGACGGGGTCGCTAGCGGTCCGTTCCGCAGACGTTGCCGATGGCCTCGGACAGTGTGCTCACCGGTATCGCGCCGTCAGGGAGGGCACGACCCTGCGGGTCGGGCACGATGGCCCGCTCGAGCCCCATGCGTCGCGCCTCGCGGACGCGGGCGTCTGTGTGGGGAACGGCGCGCACGTCGCCGGTCAGGCCGACCTCACCGAACGAGACGCAGCCGTCGGGCAGCGGGCGATCGGTCTTCGAAGACGCGAGAGCCAGCGCGAGCGGCAAGTCCACAGCGGGCTCGGCCACCCGGATCCCGCCCACCACCGAGACGTACACGTCGTACGACCCGAGGGCTATGCCCGCGCGCCGCTCGAGCACGGCGAGTACCTGCAGCAGGCGCGAGGAGTCCACCCCGACGGACAGTCGTCGGGGCGCGGGCAGGTAGCTCGGCGAGACGAGGGCCTGCACTTCGACAAGGAGTGGGCGGCTCCCCTCCATCGTGGCCATCACTGCCGAGCCGGCGACTCCCCGGGCCCGCTGTGCGAGCAGGAGGCCCGACGGCTGGCCGACCTCGGCAAGCCCCGTACCGGTCATCTCGAAGATGCCGATCTCGGAGACCGAGCCGAAGCGGTTCTTGGCGGCACGCACGATACGGAACGCGTGATCGGCATCGCCCTCGAAGTACAGAACCGTGTCCACCACGTGCTCGAGCACACGCGGGCCCGCGATGGTCCCGTCCTTGGTGACGTGGCCGACCACGATGAGCGTGACGTCGTGTGTCTTCGCGAGCCTCACCAGTCTCGCGGCGGTGGCACGCACCTGGCCTACGCTACCGGGAACGCCATCGAGCGCAGGATCGAAGAGCGTCTGGACCGAGTCCACGATCACCACACCCGGCCGCTCCGCGAGCACCGTGGCCTCTACCGCGGTGACGTCGACCTCGGGCAGCAGGGCGACGCCGTCTTTCGCGCCGATGCGATCCGCCCGCGAGCGCACCTGCTGGAGCGACTCCTCGCCGCACACATACAGCACCGGCACACCTGAGTCACCGAGGCGACCCGCGGCCTGCAGCAGGAGCGTCGATTTGCCGATCCCAGGCTCGCCGCCGATCAGCACCACCGAGCCGCGCACAAGCCCATCGCCGAGCACGCGATCGAACTCGGCGATGCCGGTGAGGATGCGCTGGCCGTCCTCCGTCACCACGTCAGCGAGTCGCGTGACCGCCCGCGGTCGAGCATCGGCCGAGCCAGCGCCGGACACCCCGGCCGGTGCCGACTCCTCGACGAACGAGCCGAACTCACCACAGTCCGGGCATCGCCCCAGCCACTTCGGGGCGCCGTACCCGCACTGCTGGCAGCGCCAGGTGGTCCGGCTGCGTGCCACCGGTCACGCGCCCGCGGCGCCGTCGGCGCTCCCGCCGGAGCGAGAGCGGCTGGGACGGGCCGGCGGCATGGTCGCACGCGGCTCCTTGGAGGGTGCGGGGGATGACACGGTGAGCGCCGGTGTGTCGGCCGGATCGCCCTTGCTGAAGACGATCGCGCCGTCTTCCACGTCTACACGAACGACCTCACCGGGCTGCCATTCACCCGCAAGCAACTGCTCTGAGAGCGGGTCCTCGACCAGCCGCTGGATCGCACGACGCAGCGGTCGGGCGCCGAGCGCGGGGTCGAAGCCCTCGCCTGCCAGTAACTCGCGCGCGCTCGACGTGAGCTGGATGCCGATGCCCTGGCCGAGCAGCTGGTCGCGAAGGCGCTCGAACATCAGATCGACGATCGACATGATCTCGTCGGCGGTGAGGTCGTGGAAGACGATGACCTCGTCCACCCGGTTCAGGAACTCGGGGCGGAAGACCTTCTTGAGCTCGCCGGTCACGCGCTCCTTGAGTGTGTCGTACGCAAGGCCTCCGGCCTCCTGGACGGAGAAGCCGAGCGTCTGCCCCTTGACGATGTCACGCGCGCCGAGGTTCGACGTGAGGATGATGATCACGTTGCGGAAGTCCACCTTGCGGCCCTGCGCGTCGGTGAGGCGACCTTCCTCGAAGATCTGCAGCAGCACGTTGAAGACATCCGGATGCGCCTTCTCGATCTCATCGAACAGCACCACCGAGTACGGACGTCGCCTGACCGCCTCGGTCAGCTGCCCGCCCTCGTCGAAGCCCACATAGCCCGGAGGCGAGCCCACCAGGCGCGAGACCGTGTGCTTCTCCATGTACTCGCTCATGTCGAGCGAGATGAGCGACTCTTCGCTGCCGAACAGGAACGCCGCGAGCGCCTTCGCAAGCTCGGTCTTACCCACCCCGGACGGCCCGAGGAAGATGAACGAGCCTGCCGGCCGCGATGGGTCCTTGAGACCCGCCCGGGTACGACGGATGGCGCGGCTGACCGAGCTGACCGCCTCATCCTGGCCGACGATCCGCTCATGGAGGCTCGCCTCCATGCGGAGCAGCTTCGCCGTCTCCTCCTCGGTGAGGCTCGTCACCGGGATGCCGGTCCACATCGAGACCACGTCGGCGATCTCACGCTCGGTCACCTCGACAAGACGCTGTGCCTCCGGCTTGCGCCACTCCTCCTCCATCGCCCGCTTCTCGGCGATGACCTGCTTTTCCTTGTCGCGCAGCGCGGCGGCCTTCTCGAACTCCTGCGCCTCGATGGCCGCTTCCTTCTCCTGGCGGACATGCTTGAGCCGCTCTTCGACCTCGCGGATGCCCGGAGGCGCGGTCATCATCTTGATCCGCATCTTCGAGCCGGCCTCGTCGATCAGGTCGATCGCCTTGTCGGGCAGGAAGCGGTCAGAGATGTACCGGTCCGCGAGTTGCGCGGCCGCATCGATCGCCGCATCGGTGATCGACACGCGATGGTGCGCCTCGTAGCGGTCACGGAGGCCGTACAGGATCTCGACGGTTTCCTCGACCGTCGGCTCTCCGACCATGATCGGCTGGAACCGACGCTCAAGTGCCGGGTCCTTCTCAACGTACTTCCGGTACTCATCGAGCGTGGTCGCGCCGATGGTCTGGAGTTCGCCGCGCGCCAGGGCGGGCTTGACGATGGAGGCGGCATCGATGGCCCCCTCGGCGGCACCCGCACCGACGAGCGTATGCATCTCGTCGATGAACAGGATGATGTCGCCGCGCTCTCGGATCTCCTTCATCACCTTCTTGAGGCGGTCCTCGAACTCGCCACGGTACTTGCTGCCCGCGACCAGGGCCGCGAGGTCGAGTGTGTACAACTGCTTGTCCCGGATGGTCTCGGGGACCTCGTCATCGGCGATGCGCTGCGCAAGGCCCTCGACGACGGCGGTCTTGCCCACTCCCGGCTCCCCGATCAGGACGGGGTTGTTCTTGGTGCGGCGCGAGAGGATCTGCATGACCCGCTCGATCTCGCGTCCACGACCGACGACCGGATCGAGCTTGCTCTCGGCAGCCGCGCGTGTGAGATTGCGCCCGAACTCATCGAGCAGCGACGTCTCTCCGCCCCTGCCGGCCCGACGCTCCTCGCCCGGCTCGACCTGCTTGCCGTAGTAGCCGGACAGCAGTTGGATCACGGCCGAGCGGACCTTCTCGAGGTCCGCACCGAGGTTGAGAAGCACCTGCGCCGCAACGCCCTCCCCTTCGCGGATCAGGCCGAGCAGGACGTGCTCGGTGCCGATGTAGTTGTGGCCGAGCTGGAGCGCCTCGCGCAGCGACAGCTCCAAGACCTTCTTGGCACGCGGCGTGAAGGGGATGTGACCGGACGACGGCACATAGCTGCCCCGGCCGATGAGGTCCTCGACCTGCTGGTGGACGTCCTCGAGTGAGATCTCCAGGCTCTCGAGAGCCTTGGCGGCGATGCCGTCCTGCTCTCGGATCAGGCCGAGCAGCAGGTGCTCGGTGCCGATGTAGTTCTGGTTGAGCATGCGCGCCTCTTCTTGCGCGTACACCACCACTCGCCGTGCCTTCTCCGTGAATCGTTCGAACATGGAGCGTCACTCCTATCGGGAGCGCCCGCGAAGGCGCATCGGGTTCGGCACTGCTATTCTACCCCGCCTGGTGACACGCGGCGACGGGTGCGGTGCACGAAGCAAGTGCGATGCCACGGGATGTGAGTGCACCACGCTTAGATGTGTCCTGCCAAGGGACGAGCCGGCCGATGCGCGCCTTAGCCCTCGGGCCGCATGTGCGGGAACAGCAGGACGTCGCGGATCGACGCGCTGTCCGTCAGCAGCATCACGAGGCGGTCGATGCCGATGCCCAGACCACCGGCGGGCGGCATCCCGTACTCCTGGGCCCGGAGGTAGTCCTCGTCGACCCACATCGCCTCATCGTCGCCGGCGTCCTTGGCCGCCGCCTGGGCCTCGAAGCGCTCGCGCTGATCGACCGGATCGGTGAGCTCCGAGAACGCGTTGGCGAACTCCCGCCCGGTGATGATGAGCTCGAAACGGTCGGTCACTGCGGGGTCAGCGTCAGAGCGACGCGCAAGCGGTGACGTCTCGGCCGGATAGTGGGTGACGAACGTGGGCTGGACGAGCGTGTGCTCGACGAGCTTCTCGAACAGCTCGTTCAGGAGCTTGCCCGCGCCCCAGGACGACTCGAAGAAGACATCGTGACGACCGCACAGACGTCGCAGATCGACCAGCGGCGTGTGGACGCTGACGTCACGGCCGACCGCCGCGCTCACGAGCTCGGCCATCGACGCCTGTCGCCATGGGGACGCGAGCGAGACCGCCGTGCCCTGGTAGGTGAGGTCGAGTGTTCCGAGCACCTCCGAGGCCACGGTCGAGATGAGTGTCTCGGTCAGCTCGCGCATCGTCTCCATGTTGCCGAACGCCTGATACGCCTCGAGCATCGTGAACTCGGGATTGTGCCGGGGCGACATGCCTTCGTTGCGGAAGGACCGATTGATCTCGTAGACGCGCTCGAAGCCGCCGACGAGCAGGCGCTTGAGGTACAGCTCCGGCGCGATCCGCAGGTACAGGTCCATGTCGAGCGCGTTGTGGTGCGTCACGAACGGGCGTGCGGTGGCGCCCCCGGGGATCGGCTGCAGCATGGGGGTCTCGACCTCGACGAACCCGCGCCCTTCCATGAAGCGACGGATCGCCGAGATGGTGGCGAAGCGGACCTCGAACGCGCGGCGCACCTCGGGATTGGCGATGAGGTCCACGTAGCGCTGGCGGTACCGTGTCTCGGTATCGGTGAGACCGTGGAACTTCTCGGGGAGTGCCCGGAGTGACTTCGAGAGCAGGCGCACGTCCGAGGGCGCGATGGAGAGCTCGCCGCGACGCGTGCGCAGCACGGTACCGCTGGCGCCCACCCAGTCACCGAGATCGAGGTCGGCGGCTGCCGCGTACGCGTCGGGACCAAGCACGTTCACCCGACAGAACAGCTGGATTTCCGCCATCCCGTCGCGCAGCACGAGGAAGAGGACCTTGCCCTGGTCGCGCTTGGCGACGACTCGTCCAGCAACCGAGACCACATCAGGCGTCTCGTCTCCGGGCTCGAGTGATGCGTAGTCCGACGCGAGCGATGACGCCGTCGTGGTCCGTTCGAACGAGTCCTGATACGGCTCCTGGCCGGCATCACGCAGCGCAGAAAGCTTGGCGAGCCTGACAGCGGTGACATCGTCCTCGGCGCGGGGGTCGACGCGCTCTTCGTCAGCCATGGTCGCTACTTGGAGATCGAGACGACTTCGTACTCGATGACCGCGCCGCGCGGCGTGGTCACCTTCACGACATCGCCCTTCTTGGCACCCATGACGGCCTGTCCTACCGGCGACTCGTTGGAGATGCGATCGTGTGTCGGATCCGCCTCGGCCGACCCGACGAGCTGGTACGCGAACGCATCACCGGTGCCGAGGTCCTTGAGATGGACCCTGCAGCCGAGAGTGACACGGTCGCGCCGCTTCGGTGACTCGATGATCGTGGCGTTGGAGAGGATCTGGCTGATCTCGGCGATCCGGCTCTCGACCCACGCCTGCTCGTTCTTGGCGTCGTCGTACTCGGAGTTCTCCGAGATGTCACCGAACTCCTTGGCCTCGCGGATCCGCTCCCCCACCTCGCGGCGACGGACGGTCTCGAGGTGATGGAGTTCCTCCTCGAGGCGGGTCTGGCCTTCGGGGGTGAGTGCGACTTCTCTCTGCATGGACGACTCCCGTGTGTCGGTCGCCGACGCCGTTGCGCTCGGCGCGGTCATCGGCTGGCCGGTGAATGGCTCGTGAGAGTATAGCGACGACGGGCGCAGCACACAAGCGAAGCGTGGGCGGGCCCCGCCGAACACCGGTCTGCGAGACGCGATCACGGGCAATGGGAAAGGGCGCCCACGGGCGCCCTTTCCCCATCCGGACCCTGCGGCCGAACGCTACTCGTCATCCTCGTCGGTCTTGACCGCCTTCTTGGGGGCGTCCGCGACCTCGTCGTCCGCGTCCTCAAGTTTGCCGTCCATGCTGTCCTTCAGGACCTTGGCCGACTTACCGAACGTCTTTGCCAGCTTCGGCAGCTGCGTGGGGCCGAAGAGCAGCAGGATGATGCCGAGTATGATCCACCACTCAGCGCCTCCGGGAAGTCCGAAAACCGCCATATCGCCTCCTTGGGTCAGCAGTCCGGCCCGCGGCGGGCCGGACGACAACGCTAGGGTATCAGCCTACCATCTCGATCATACCCGCGCCACGCCCTCGCGTCGCGAGAGGTAGTACAGCGTATGCAGCAGCTCATGCACAGGGTCGGTGTTGTGCAGGGTCACCCCGGGGGGCACGCGAACGATGACCGGCGTGTAGTTGAGCACGATGCGGATACCCGCTGCGGCAAGCCGATCGGTCACCTCCTGTGCGGCCTCCGGCGGCACGGCGACCACACCGATGCGAATGTCCTGGTCGCGAACGACACGCTCCAGGTCGTCGATAGGGCGAACCGCCATGTCCCCGATCCGCGTGCCGATCTTGCGCGGATCGCTGTCGAAGACGGCGGTCACCAGGAACCCGTGCTGACGCAGCCCGTTGTACCCCGCGATCGCCGAGCCGAGGTTGCCGGCGCCGACAAGTGCCAGGCGGTGGGTGTGATCGGCGCCGAGGATGCGCTGTATCCGGTCGACCAGAGTGACCACGTCATACCCGACGCCACGCTTCCCGAACGATCCGAAGTGAGTGAGGTCGCGCCGGATCTGTGCGGGGTTCACCAGTGTGAGCTCCCCGAGGCGGGCCGAGGAGACGGTCGAGACTCCGTCGTGGCGCATCTGGATGAGGACGTTGAGATACAGCGGCAACCGCTCGATGACACCCTCTGGAATGCGTTCGGACACGCTGTGCTCCGTCGTTCGCAGGCGCCGGTCAGGCAACATGGTAACCACCAGTTACAAACTTGTACAGCCCCGGGCGCGCGGAAGACCCACTCCGTCAGTCGCGTTGCTGTGCCGTCTCGCGCACCAGCCGGATGACGTCCGAGCGGGTGACTATGCCTGCAAGGCGGCCTTCCTCGACGACGAGCACGGCCCCCGGTCCGTCCGGCTCCAGACGTGCAAGGACCGCGTCGACCGGTGTGGACGGGGCCACGACGATGTCGCCGATGTCGCGCGCAGCTACCTCGGCCACAGTGACCACCGGCCAATCGGCGCGCGGCACCTCGTTCACACGATCGAGGTCCACCATGCCGATCACGCGCCCGTCCTGCACCACCGGGTAACGCTTGTGGCGCCCACCCAGCACATATGAGTGTGCCATCTCATCAAGTGATATCTCGGCTGGCGCCAACACAGGCGGGGAGGACATGATGCGCTCGACGGGCACCTCCGCCAGTGACGAGCGCACCAGCTGCTGCTGGTAGGCACCCGCGGCGAGGGTGCTGAGGAACCACCCCATGACCGCAAGCCAGATGAAGTCGAACGTACCGTTCAACACGCCGAACACCGCCACGGCGATGAACAACGTCCCGAGCGCCTGACCGGAGCGGCTTGCCCACTTGGTCGCCTTCAGAAGGTCGCCTGAAAGACCCCAGACGATCGCGCGAAGCACGCGGCCGCCGTCCAACGGGAAGCCAGGAAGCAGATTGAAGATGGCGAGCGTGAAGTTGATGAGGGCCAGGTACTCGATGGGGACCCACAGGAAGTCCGGTGCGCCTACCGCTGCCAGCCACAGATGGGAGAACCAGAACGTCACCGCCAGCACGACGCTTGTCAGCGGCCCAGCCATCGCCACAACGAACTCGTGTCCCGGCCCCTTCGGCTCCTCCTCCATCTGCGAGACGCCGCCGAAGAGGAAGAGGGTGACCCGGGCGATCCGCACTCCCCCTGCCCGCGCCACAAGCGAGTGCGCAAGCTCGTGAAGCACGAGCGACACGAAGAACGCGAGTGCGGTCACGAAACCGAGGGCCACGTAGGTGACCGGCTCACGGTCGGGGAGGGCCGATGGAAAGTAGCTCGTAGTCAGCGTAGAGGCGACGAGAAAGAATATGAAGAACCAGCTCGCATCGACCTCGAGCGGGATCCCGAACAGCTTCCCGATGCGCAGTGACGGAAGACCGAACATCGGGCGCCCCCTATCGTGCCGCCACTGATACGGACTAGAACACCGCGCCCTCAAGCGCCGTGGCACACACGCACGGGCGCTCCACCGGCAGTGCCGGGATCATCGAGTACAGCAGGTTCTTGAGCTTCTCGTTGTTCTCGCCGAAAACGCGAACGACCTCCTCGTTCGTCACTGGCTCGGCGCCTGCGGTACCGGCGTCGTAGTCGGTGATCAACGAGATGTTGCAGTAGCACATCTCAAGTTCCCGAGCGAGATACGACTCGGGGTACTGGGTCATGTTGATGACCTCCCAGCCCTGCGAGGCGAACCAGCGCGACTCTGCTCGCGTCGAGAACCTCGGACCCTGGATCACGACGACGGTGCCCGAGTCGTGGACCGTGATCCCGAGCTCGCGGGCTTTGTCTACCGCTACCGCGCGCATGGTCGGGCAGTAGGGATCCGCCGAGGAAACGTGCGTTGTGGATGGGCCGTCGTAGAAGGTGTCCTTCCGTCCACTCGTGCGATCGACGAACTGGTCACAGACCACGAAGTCGCCGGGCTTGACGTGCGCCTGAAGAGAACCGCACGCGTTCGGGCCGATAATGCGGCTCACGCCGAGCTGCTTCATCGCGTACACGTTCGCCCGGTAGTTGATCATGTGCGGGGGATACTGATGAGCGGTGCCGTGCCGAGGAAGGAACGCGACACTGCGGCCGCCGATGGAGCCGTACATCACCGGAGCCGATGGAGCACCGTACGGAGTGTCCACGCGTATCTCTGTGGGGTCCTCAAGCAGCGAGTAGAAGCCACTGCCGCCGAAGACGCCGATCTCTGCGGTGGGGTAGGACATGACGCGACTCCTTGCTCATCGACGCTGGCAGATGATCCTGCACGCGGATCCGAACATCTCACCCGCATTGTAGCCGAACGCGGACTCCGAGGGCCTACGCGACTGCCCCCGCGCGTGGTCCCTCCCCTGCGCGGGGGCCCTCCCCCTCCGGGACGCGAAGGTGGCGGCCGAACCGATTGTCGGCGTCGGTCCATCGCTCGCCCACGATCCGCGCACGCCCGGTCACGTCGAGGAAACGAGCGATGTCCGAGTCCACGTGATCCGCATGGGCGAGCACGAGCGCCTCGATCGTCTGCGGCCTCAGACCCTCGCCCGCTTCGCGATCGTCATGAGCGCCGATCATGTGGAGCAGCCCCGCCCGATCATCGCCATCAACTCCCGTTTTGAGTGCGGCGAGCACCGACTCCACCCGACGGATCGTCAACCAGGAGTGACCGAGCAGCCGCCCCTCGTCGGATGCATGCAGTCCTGCGCCGATATCGATGGCATCGACGACGCCGACATCGTGCAGCAGCGCCCCGGTCAGGAGCAGGTCGGCGTCCGCGTGAGATATTGCCTCCGTGAGGTGGGCGCACATCGACGCCACGCCGACCGTGTGCTCCAGCAGACCGCCGAGATAGGAGTGGTGCCCGTCCACGGTTGCCGGCCACACCCTGAAGCGACGCATCATGCCCACGTCGCCGAAGACCGCACGCAGCAGCGCGGCGAGAGCGGGTCGCTTCACGGACGCGATCAGGAACCGCAACTCGGCCATGAGCTCGCGCTCATCGCGTGTACCGGTTGGGAGTATCTCGCGGGGCTCGTATCGATCGGCAACCGTGAGTGAGTCGACCGATACCCGCGCGACGCCACGGTACTCGGTCACGATGCCCCGGGTCCTCACGACCACACCGACCGGGACCGCCTCGGCCTCACGGCCCGGCCGGAACATTATGCCCGGGATGCGTCCCGTACGATCCCGTAGCTCGAGTGAGAGGTAGGCCTCGCCGGTGCGGGCGGCCCTCATCTCTTTGGCTGTCAGCGCGAACGTCGCGTCGACCCTATCCCCCGGCCGCAACTCGGCTGTGAACTTCCGTCCCACGGTGCCACCTCCGCCTGTGCCCGTCTGTTCGTGAGCCGAGCATAAGACGGCGCTCTGACACGGGGCACCCCGTGATCTCGAATCCGGCCAGGGACGGGTGGCGTCAGTCGATCGATCGCACGCGCGCGATCGCGCCCGGCTCGAGGCCGTATCGTTCCGCCGCACTGCCCAAGCGGATGGCCAGCGTGAGCCAACCTGACGAGTCGACGAGCGCGATGGGCTCGCCTTCCGGCACGTCAGCGAAGGTCCTTCCGAACGGCACCTCGATCATCAGGTGGCCGAACGCCATCTCCAGCGTGCCCCGGTCGAGTCCGCGCGCCGCGGCCTCGTCAGCCGAAACGGCCATCCGTAAGGAACCGAAGCGGTCGATGTCGATGACCTCGGCGACCGTGATATCGCCTTCACGCCGCGAACGCTGGAAAGGCGGCAGTGCGAGGGAGTCGATCGCCACAGGCACTCCGATCGCCGAAGCCTGCACCCCGCACGCGAGGACCGCGGCCGCGGGGGCGAGCACGTCGCGGGCGTGGAAGGTGGGCAGCGGCTGACGGAAGTCCAGGTGCTCCGGCACGATGGAGTACGCCTCAGAGATCCCACCAGCGCGCCATGTCGCAGGGACGAGCACCCCGTTGTCCGGCCCGACGAGGATGCCGCCGTGGCCGGTCACGATCACGAGATCACGCCGGCCTCCCCCTACACCCGGGTCCGCGACGACCAAGTGGATCGCATCCGGCAACTGCCACACGCCGGCCGCCGCGACGGCGGACGCCTTCCGCACGTCGAACGGCGCGATGTCGTGCGCGAGGTCGACGACACGTGCCTGCGGGCACGCGCGGTGGATGACCGCATGGCACATGCCCACCCACGTATCACCGGTGCCGAAGTCGGACGTGAAACAGATGATCGAATGCATCTCCCGGCTCCTCCCCACCCGGACCCGCCCGATGCACTACTATGCTCTCAGACGACGATCGCGGAGGTGTGTGATGGCTGTCCGGACGCTAGCGCTCTCGGTACTGCTCGTTGTCGCCCTCACGCTCACCGGGTGCGGCGGCGCGGACATCGTCACCTATATACCCGACGGCGGTTCGTACACCTCCGAGGACCTCACCGAGGCGCTGCGCACCGCCGACCTGCGCTCGGTGGCCTCCGTGGCTCCCGACGAGATCGCGCAGACGCGTCAGTCGGCGCTCGCCGAGCTACGCCAGAACGGGGACGAGGCCGCCGCGCTGGCCGATGTGCTCACCTCTGACTTCCCGACGGACGTACTCTCCGTGCCTGTGCACATCGAGGTCGCCGAGTTCGAGGGTCGCAGTGTCTGGCTGGTGATCGAGGCGAGCGCCGATGACGATGGCTCTCTGACGTCTCGCAGGCTCTGGGTCTTCGCACGCGACAGCCTCGATCTGCTCGCGGCCATATCCGGCCGGTAGCTCACGCGACGCCCGCTTTCGGCCTCGTCCCCGTCTGTCGCCATGCCTCGTTCCGTGCGGCCTCGCGGGACCACCCGGCGCTTCGCAGGTCCGCCTCTATCGAGGCCGCGACGAGCCGGCGACGCGCGGCCACGCCGGTCGCACTCCTCGATCCGATCACCCGGCGCCGCAGCACGGCCGCGTGATACGCACTCACTCGGCGCTCGCCCGCCCCTGAGATCGGCCCGCACAGGGCGCCAGAGAACTTCGCGCGGGTGACTGCGGCGGCCCACTCGGCCTCGGCGCTGTCACCGCACCACCTGACCGCCTCTTCGGTGAGCTGGCTCAGCAGCCCCTCGAGCGTCCGGCAAGGCGTGTCCTCCGGCAGTCGCAGTTGTGTCGTCATCTCGGCCTCCTCACGAACATCTGTTCGGAGAAAGGATACCGAGCCGCTCTGACACCGGCCGATCAGGCGAACCGCTCGGCCACCATCCGAAGCAACGACGCGCCTGCGAGTTCGATCGCACCGAGCACCAACGCGATCGCGACCTGAGGACCGATGTCGCGAAGACGACGGGCGCGCCGCTCGAATGCCGGGATGAGCCCTACGAACACGAGATTCACCGCGACGAAGGTCACGACGATCGCAGCGGACACAAGAAGCGGATACACGACTCCGAGCACCGGGAGCATCCAGCGCGACACGACGAAGCTGGCGGCCAGCAGTACGAGCCACCAGAGCACCTGCCTGCTGCCGTCAGGAACGCGAACGGCTCGGCCGTCCCGCCATATCTGTGAGTTCACCATCGGCACCGTGATAGTGGCAAGCGCCCATCCCGCAAGCAGGCCGGTCAGGAGGCGCAGGTCGTTCGTGGTCGTCCGCAGGCCCGCGTACGAGGTCACACCATCGACCGCCATGGCCCCGACGAAGAGCGCGACCAGCACAAGCACCGGCCATCGAGGAAGTTCGGTGGGGCGGCTTCCGCGCGCGAGGACGGCGAGCCCGAGCAGGCCGAGGGCGAAGCCCAGGTAGATGCCGGTGTCCCTGGCACAGACGGGCAGCTGATACCCAGCCGCGAAGAACGACCGCTCAGGAAGCTGATGACACAGCCCGTATCCGAGCGCGATGAAGAATCGGTCGAGCATCGGCATCTCCTGTATACGCCGACAGGCCGGCGAGCCGGCCTGTCGGTCAGGTGTCGGATGGTCGGGATGGCGGGATTCGAACCCACGACCTCTGCGTCCCGAACGCAGCGCTCTACCAAGCTGAGCCACATCCCGACGAGCCGCTATGATACATGGTCGCCGCAGCGAGGGCAAAGCATTTCGTACGCCACACTGCACGACGTCCGTGCGATGCGTCGCTTGAGCCGCAGATACATGATGGGCCCGGCGGGGAAGCACCCCACCGGGCCCATCGTCATGCGCTCACAAGAGCTGCTGCGCCAGACGCTACAGCCTCACGTGGCAGTACGAGCAGAACGTCGGCTCGTGGCACTCGAAGCACGGCTGAGCGCCGTCCTTCTTCACGATGGCCGGGTGGTACGTCCGCCACGGCTGCTGCTGCACGGCACCGGGATGGTGACACGCGTCGCAGAAGAACTGGCTGTGGCAGTTCTCGCACACGGCCTTCGTGTACTTCTTCGCCTCGAAGTCAGCCTTGTGGGCCTGATCGAAGCCGGCCGGGTGCGGCATCTCGAGCTTGTGGCAGTCCTGACAGAACTTCGCCTTGACACCACCGTCGCCGTGACAGTAGTCGCAGGAGTCCTGAGCCGCCTTGTACGCGACCTGGTGCTTCGCCGGATTCTCCTCGGCGGTACGGCGCGTCCAGTCGTTCGCCGTGTGTGAGGTCGGCAGCGCGTTCAGGTTCATGTGGCAGTCCACGCAGAACTGCTTGTTCTCGTGGCACTTCTCGAAGCAGGGCTGTGCGCCCGAAGCTGCCACGGTCGCCGGGTGCTGCCTGGTCCACGGAACGCCGTTCTTGGCGCCCTGGTGGTGGCAGTCCGAGCAGAGCTCCTGCTGGCGATGGCAGTTGGAGCACAGCTGCGGCGTGTTGCGACCGGAGACGTGGTTCGTCTTGAACGTATCAGGGTGCGGGATCTCCATACCGTGACAGTCCTTACAGAACTTCGCCTCGGTACCGCCGGGGCCATGGCAGACGTCACAGCTGTCGATCGACTTGCCAGCCGAGATCGCGTGGGCCGCGGAGGCCTGTGCCGGCGTGTCCGGCCACTTGGTGACCGTCAGGTCCTTGTGGAGCCAGTCGGCGGCCTTGTGCGAGGTCGGAACCGGCTGCAGCTTGGTGTGGCAGTCGACACAGAACTGCTGCTCGTGGCAGGCGCCTAGACACGGAGCGACGCCCTTCTCGACGACAGTCTTCGCGTGCTGGGTCTGCCAGGCCACCGCAGGATCGAACTCCCAGTCCACCTTCGTGCCGTGGTGGCACGCGTCGCAGAAGAAGGTCTCGCTCTGCAGGTGGCACATCTCGCACTTCTCGAGCTGGTCGGGGACGAGCTCGGGGTGCGTCTTGGTCTTGAACTCCTCGGGGTGCGGCATCTCCATGCCGTGGCAGTCCATGCAGAACGTGTCCACCACGTGGCACGTCGCACAGTAGTTCACATCCTGCACGTCGACCAGGTGCAGCGCGTGATCGTCCTCGGAGGGCACGTAGTCGGAGTCCGAGGGACCATGGCCCTCGGAATCGCTCTCCGCGCCTTCCGTGGTCTCGGCACTGTCATAGGGCTCGCCGTGGGCGATCGGGCGGATGATGTCCTCCGCGGGACGACCCGTCGCATGATCCACTTCCATCATCGCGAGGTCGGCGTGACCCGCCGGATAGAAGCCCTCCTCCTTGTGGTTGGCCGGCTTCAGATCGAAGTCCGCCGGGTGACACGCGGAGCACTTGCCGGGAGCCTTGTACTCGTCGCCGGAGGGGGACTCATCGGTCAGGGTGTGACAGCGGAAGCACGCGGTCATCGTCATGAAGTCCGCATGATACGCCGCACGCACTCCCGTGACCGGGTTCTTCGTGAAGATCTCGATGTCGCCCTCAGGGTGTGCCACACGGTTGTGGCACGCGGTGCAGTGGATGTGGTTCTCCGAGTGGACATCGTGATCGATGATGATGCCAGGGCCTGGAGTGATGGTGCGGGTCTCCATGTTGTGACACTGGGTGCACTGCTCCTCGCCCATATG
The DNA here is from genome assembly GCA_015351705.1 of Aeromicrobium sp. Taxonomy (GTDB): domain Bacteria; phylum Actinomycetota; class Coriobacteriia; order Anaerosomatales; family Anaerosomataceae; genus JADIIM01. Next base: position 24,890 of record JADIIM010000030.1, read on the forward strand.
GTACGCGTCCAGGGCGAGGTGGCTCGTGGCGTTCAGCGGCACGGCATACGTCTTCGTGATGAGCTCGTAAGCACCGACGATGCCCGCATGGGCCTTGTGGTAGAGGAACGTCACCGGATCACCGTTGACGGGAAGGTGGCACGACACACAAGCGACTTTGTTGTGTGAGCTGTTGTCGTACGCCTTGACCGCGTCAAGCTGGACCGAGTGGCAGAAGCCTCCGCAGAACCAGTAACTCGACGTCGCCCCTAACGAGACGATGAGGAGTGTGGCAAACCCGATACATGCCACAGCGACCCAGATGAGATATCTGGGTCTGCGGACCGGGTCCTTGAACCCGGCTAACGAGAATTTCGCCATACGCAACCTCTCCTCGCTCACGTCCCGTGGATCCATGCACCATCAGCAGGAAAGACGGCCCCTCACCGCCTTGTGCTCAAACGATAGCCGAACGCTTGTGAAGGAACAAGACGAAGTGGTCGAACGCGACCACACAGCCTCAGTACGCGTATTCGATGCGACGGCGCTTGTTCCTGCCGCTGCGACTCCAGTCATCGAACCTCGAGGACCATGGAGACCTCAACGGGCGCATCGAGAGGCAGCGCCGAGACACCGACCGCCTCACGTGCGTGACTCCCCGCTTCGCCGAACGCCACCTTCACCACCTCGCTCGCACCATCGATCACTGCTGGCTGAGCAGTGAAGTCCGGCAGGCTCGCGACGTACCCGGTCACCTTCACCACTCGCACGACCGCCTCAAGGTCCACCACCGTCGAGACCGCCGCAAGGCAGCGCAGCGCGCATATCTCCGCGCACGCCCGGGCGTCCTCGGCGGTCACGCTCTCTCCGACCACACCGGACGTCGCAAGAGCACCGTCCACCACCGGCAGCTGTCCTGAGGTGAACACGAGCGACCCGGAGCGAACCGCGGCGACGTATGCACCGACGGCGACCGGAGCCTCGGGCAGCACCCACCCGCGTTCGGCGAGACGAGATGTGACCGACTCGCTCATTACCCGACCACCATCGCGTCGGCGAGCTTGTTGAGCTCGAGGATCGCGGCGGTGACCTGACGGGACGTCTCGGCAGCCTGCTGGGAGACGAGCGCGATCTCCTTCATGGAGATGACGACCTGGTCGGAGGCCGTACGCTGCTGCTGGGTGGCGATGGAGATCTGCTTGGCGGCGTCGGTGGTCTCTTCCACCTGGGTGACGATCCGCTGCAGCTCCGAGGCCGTGTTCATGGCGAGGTCCTGGCCTTCGGTGACCTTCTTGGCAGCCTTCTCGGTCTGCATGATCAGAGACGAGGTCGAGGCCTGTATCTCGCGCACCACACGGCCGATCTCCTGCGTGGACTCGGTCACGGAGTCCGCCAGCTTACGGATCTCCTCGGCGACGACCGAGAAGCCCTTGCCGGCGTCCCCGGCACGCGCCGCCTCGATCGCCGCGTTGAGCGCGAGGATCTTCGTCTGCTCGGCGATCTCGTCGATGATGGACAACACACGGCCGATCTCCTGGCTCCGCTCGCCAAGAGCGAGGATGCGGTCGGAGGACTGCATGGTCGTCTCGCGGATCTCCTCGATGCCCGCCGCGGTGTTCGCAACGGCGAGCATGCCCTCCTCGGCGCTCGCGAGCGTCTTCTCAGCGATGTTCACCACGGAGCCCGCGTTGTCCGCGATCTGGCTCGAGGTCTGGGCGAGCTCCTCGACCGTGGCCGAGGTCTGGGTCACCGCAGCGGCCTGCTCGGACGCTCCGGAGGCCTGCTGCTCAGTGGCGGCGAGGATCTCCGCCGCCACCGCCTTGATGCTCGAGTTGGTGAGCTTGATCTGGTCGAGCAGGGTGTGGACGTTGGCGAACACGCGCTCGATCTCGCTCGAGATGCCGTCCACACCGCGTGCCGGGCGCACGTTCACACCCACGGAGCGGCTGATCTCGGCAAGCACGTCCCCGAGCGTCTGCTCGGCCATGCGCGCCGAAACGGTGTAACCGAGGAACCCCATGCCCATGCCGGCGAGGATCGAGGCCGCCCAGAAGATGACGGCCGACAGCGTGGAGCGCGGCTCCACGAGCAGCGACGCCATGAGCGGGAAGAGCACCCCCACGAGTGCCCCGGCCCCGAGCAAGTAGCCCAGCGTCCGCCTGTCACCCTTGCCGAAGCGCACCTTGAGACCCATACCGCCCGCCTTCGTCCGTGTTCCGCCCCTCGGGCGGTCCTGCTGAGAATCGTACCAGCACCGGGCACTGCAGCGCGACAGGGGCGCCAGGCTGCGAGTATCGTTCGGGCCATCGGCACGCGCACACTTGCGCGACATACCCTATGGGGTATAAGATGCGTGCGAATGACCAGGCCCCATGACAAGGAGTCACGTGTGGCGCGTGTAAGGATCGATGGCGACGCATGCGACCGGGCACCCGGATGCCCGGCCCGCAGGGTCTGCCCGCGTGGAGCCATCCGCCCGATCCCGGGTGGGGGATATCCGGGCGCGAACGGATATGAAGTCGACGAGAGCCGTTGTACCGGATGCGCCATCTGCGCACGGTTCTGCCCCGGTGGCGCGGTACGGATCGGATAGGAGTGACGATGAGTTCACCGATGGTCACGGTCGAGGTGTTCGACTATCCCGCTGCAACCGAGTGTTGGAGCGGCGGTTGAGGTCCTTCCTGGTCTCCGGAGGAGATCACGGCGATCGTCCGCGCCGAGGTCGAGCACCGATTCGGCGACAACGCGGCGGTGCTGTACCGTGACGCGAGCCGCCCGGACGTGGTTGCCGCCCACGACGAGATCGTCCGCTTCATCAAGGAGAACGGTCTTGTCTACCCGGTCACGGTGATCGACGGTGAGCCCGTGTACGACGGGGCCGTCTCATACCCGGCGATACTCAGGGCCGTACAGCTGAAGCTCGCTTCGCTGTCCTAGCGGCTCAAGGCGCACGATCACCAGAAGGCCCGGCGACCTCGCCGGGCCTTCTGCACGTACGCGTCAGTGCGGCAGCGGACAGTACTCCCCGGGCACCGAGTCCGCATCGAGCAACACGGTCACGGCCTGCGGGCAGTCCGGCCGTGCGAGCGCCAGGCTCTCGGTGCAGATGGTCGCCTCACGCTGACTCGCTCCGGCGCCTTCGGCAGCATCCTGACCGGCAACGCCCGCATGGACCGGGACGGCCGTGGTCATGTAGCGCTTCCAGATCACCGCCGGGTAGCTCCCGCCCGTGACCCGGATGCCATGGACGTTGGTCATCGGTACCTGACCCTCGGGGTGGCCCACCCACACCGCGGTCGTGACGTTCTCCGAGTAACCCACGAACCACGCGTCACGGTACTGCTGGTTGGTGCCGGTCTTCCCCGCCGTCCAGGTCTCCAGCCGGGCGGCACCACCGGTGCCGCGCTCCACCACGTCGTGCAGCATCGCTGAGGCCGTCTTCGCGATCCCGGGATCCAATGCGCGCGTGGCCGCGAAGTCGGGTTCCCACACGGTCTGTCCGGCATCGTCGGTGACCCGCACCACTGCGAGCGGCGCCACGTGCATGCCCTCGGCGGCGATCGTGCCGTATGCCGAAGCCATCTCAAGAGGGCTCACGCCCGTGGTGAGCCCGCCGAGTGCGATGGCGGGGTGCGGATCGAGGGTGCTGGTGATCCCCATGCGGTGAGCGACGTCGACCACCGCCTCCGGCCCCAAGCGCATGATCAGCCGTGCGTAGACCGCGTTGACCGACCAGTTGGTGGCCGCGGACAGCGAGAGGTCGCCACCGGTGACCGAGTTCTCGTAGTTCTGCACCTTCCAGATGCCATCGATGACCTCGACCTCGTACGGAGCCGCCGAGAAGCGGTCGGTCGGTTTGACCCCTTGCTCCAATGCGGCCACGAGCACGAAGGTCTTGAACGCCGACCCCGGCTGACGGCGGCCTTGGACCGCCAGGTTGAACTGCCCGGCACGGAAGTCGCGCCCGCCCACCATCGCGAGGACCTCGCCGCTCGTGTGGTCAAGCGAGACCAGCGCCACCTCCGGGTCGTCCGGTCGGTCGAGGACCTCGGCGGCGGCCCGCTCGGCCGCCAACTGCAGGCGGGGGTCCAGAGTGGTGTACACCCGCAGCCCGCCACCGAACACCGCGTCAGCGCCGAGCTCCTCGATGAGCGTGCGTTTCACGTACTCCACGAAGTGCGGCGCCACCTCGGCGGGCTCGACCACCGGGTCGAGCTCGACTGGGTCCGATGCCGCCTCCGCGCGCTCCGTGCTCGTGATCATCCCGAGCTCGTGCATCTTCCGTAGCACCACGTCACGCCGCTCGCGCGCAGCGTCGGGGTCGACGCATGGCGAGTAGCGCGATGGAGCCTGGACCACGCCAGCGAGCAGTGCTGACTCGGCCAGCGTGAGCTCGCTCGCCGGGTGACCGAAGTAGCGCTGCGAGGCCGCTTCCACGCCGTAGGCCCCCTCGCCGAAGTAGACGAGGTTGAGATACGTCTCCAGGACCAGGTCCTTGCTCGTGCGGGTCTCGAGTTCGAAGGCCAGGAGCGCTTCGCGGATCTTGCGCTCGAGCGACCGTTCCCCATCGGTGAACAGCAGCTTGACGACCTGCTGGGTGATCGTGCTCCCGCCCTGTGCGTACCCGCCTGTCTGGGTGTTGACGTGCAGCGCACGGCCGATCGCCTCGGCATCGACCCCGTCGTGCTCGTAGAAGCGCTCATCTTCGATCGCCACGACCGCCGAGCGCATCGAGACCGGTATCGTGTCGAGCGACACATACGTGCGGTCCTGCTCGCCGTGCCACTTGGCCAGGACGCTGCCATCGGCCGCGTAGACGATCGATGTGCGAGGGGCGAGAGCGTGTGCGGGATACGCACCAACGTCCGGAAGCGTGCGGGAGATACTGAAGAGATACGCGCCGGAGAGCAGAAGCAGCACGAGGACGGCCGAGAGCATGACCGCCGCTACCTTGAGTATCGACGTGAGGCGACGCACGAGTACGTCCTGCCGCCTTTCCGCGGCCCGTCAGGGGCCGCCGAGCGGGCCGCTCGGACTGCATCCGCGGCCCGTTGTGTAGACTCTGTCAGTACCGCTTCTGCCCGGGGAGGACATCGCGCACCGATGGTAGCACGCGACATACCACCGACAGACCCGCTCGAACACGTGAGCAGATGGCTGGCCGCGTCGGTCATGCGGCTCATGCGCTGGTGGCAGCGCATCCTGACGAAGCTCCACGCGCGACTGCGCCGCGCGAGCGCCACGACCCGCGCCGGGTTCGGGGCGTGGTCGAACCAGTGGGCAGTGGTCTGGGAGTACATCCGCCGACCGGCGTCGGCATGGGAGGGTCACGCCGCGACGGGGGTCCCGGGGTCCGCGCGCACAGCCGCGGCAGCAGGGGCCCGCGCCCTCGCGGCTGGCGGCCTTCT
>JADIIM010000031.1 GCA_015351705.1 Aeromicrobium sp.
AACACCCCGCTTGCAGTCGAGCGCACACCTGCCGGCGCACCCGCCGAGCTCTTCAGCTACCACACCGACGCGGCTGGCTCGGTCGTGGCGATCACGGGCCCGTCAGGCGCGGTGGTCGCCGAATACCAATACGACGCCTTCGGGGCCGTGACCTCGGTTACCGGAAGCGACCCGATCGCCGAGCGCAACCCGCTCCGCTACCGCGCCTACTACCACGACGCCGCGACCGGCCTCTACTACCTGCCCGCCCGCTCCTACGACCCGGCCACGGCGCGGTTCCTCTCGCCCGACCCCGCGCCGCCTTCTGCGGGAGACCCGCTCTCCCTCAACCGCTACACGTACTGTGCGGGAGACCCGGTCAACTCCTCCGACCCCACAGGCGCGGTCACCGATGTGGAGTGGGGCGCGTGGGAGTACTACTACAACCACGACCCTGCGACCACAGGCGACCGCACGGCCGCTGCGGCCAGGACCTCACAGACGCACGCCGGCGTGAACACCCGTCGCGCCGAGGCGGCCGCCCGTGAGGCCCAGGCCCGTGCGGCCGCGAGGCGTGAGCGTGCGATGCAGGAGGAGGCGTTGGAGAACGCGCGCTGGGACAACGCGCAGGATGTTCTGGCGGGCATCAGCCTGGGAGCTAGCGCCTTAGCCGCGTATGCGTCGGTGATGGCGATTGCAGGAGCACCGACGATCCTGGGAGGATTGATTCCGGGAACTGTGGCCGTATGGGCGGGTGGCGTGGCGCTTGTGGCTACCGGGGCAAGCGCAATCATCACCGAGGTCCGCAGCAACAGGTACGGGCTACTGAGCGACGAGGAGCGTTGGGCTACTCATACGCTCGGGGGGTTGTCCGTGGTGACCTCGGGAATCCCGGTGCTGAGTGCACAGGTGAGCTTGGCGGCTGCGGCTTTGGAGTGGAGGGACTAGGATGGGCTCGCTGAGCGAGGCTGAGAGGCTGTATCGCCTCGTCGAGAAGACAGTCTGGCCGCAAGTCTGGTTCATGGCGGTACTCGCGGTTGGCATGGGTGTGATGGGGTTCGTCATGATCCGCGCGAGCCAGCGTGGCGTACCTCTCGTCGGACAGGTGCTTCGAGGCACGCCGGTTGCGATTGTGACGGTGCTCCTGGCGATGCTCGCGTTCGGCCCTTCAGTGCTCGCGGTCGTGACCTGGCGCTGGCTCCTGGTCGTCGCAGCCGCTCTGGGTGTCTGGCTGGCCTATGCCAGGGTATTGCAGCACCTGACTCCTCGGTGTGGCCCGGGGCATCAGAACGCCCACACTGATGCGGCCTCCGGGCACGGCAACCGGCAAGCTGGAGGTTCCGATGAGCCTGTGTGAGGTAAGATGCTGGGTTCCGGTCATCAGCCTCCTCGTGATGATCGGAGCAATCCCACTCGGGTTACAAATGCACCGGCGGGGCGTCGATCCAAAGCGAGCAGGCCTAGTAGTGCTTGCCTACCTTGCCCTGTCTTACGGTTCGGCGGCACTCGCGGTGCGCCTCCTGTGTGGCAAGTGATGTGCCCGCGTCTCGTTGCCATGGCCACAGAACCTTCAACGACCAAGCCACCGACGCGCACGGCGCCGTCGTGGCCGGCACCACGACCTACGGCTGGAACCCGCTCGGGCAGCTCACGTCGGTTACGACCCCGCAGTCGACCTCGGTCTACTCCTACGGCCCCTCCGGCATGCGCGAGAAGGCCGTCGTGACCCAAGGCGGCACCACGAGGACCACCGAGAGCGTCTGGGAGGGCGGGCGCGTGGCCGCCGAGCGCGACAGCGACGGCACCCTCTACCGCTACGTCTACGCCCCCGACAACACCCCGCTTGCAGTCGAGCGCACACCTGCCGGCGCACCCGCCGAGCTCTTCAGCTACCACACCGACGCGGCTGGCTCGGTCGTGGCGATCACGGGCCCGTCAGGCGCGGTGGTCGCCGAATACC
>JADIIM010000003.1 GCA_015351705.1 Aeromicrobium sp.
ACCACGTTCGTGGCGCGCGTGTACTCGCCCGGCGTCTCGGCATCCCGGTCTACGGGACCAACGGCACGCTCAGGGCCGCCGCGGGCTGCCTGGCCGACGTGCCGGACCTCATGTCCATCGGGCGGCGCGACAGCCTCTCGATCGCCGGCATGCGCATCACGTCGTTCGCCACCGAGCACGACGCCGCCGAGCCGGTGGGCTTCGCGTTCGAGAGCCGGCGCGGACATCGCGTTGCCGTTGCCACCGACACCGGCCTCATCACGCCGGAGATCGCAGACGCACTCGCGGGCGCGCACGCCATCGGGTTGGAGTCGAACCACGATCCACGCATGCTCGCCGCAGGTCCCTACCCGCCGTTCCTGAAGCGCCGCATCGCCGGCGAGCGTGGCCATCTCTCCAACGACGCCGCGGCAGCAGCGCTCAACGCGTGTGCGTGGAAGGGACTCTCGCACGTCTTCGCGCTCCACCTCTCCGAGCAGAACAACACGCCCGAGTCGGTGCGCGCCGCGTTCGCCCGGCCGATGCGCGGCAACGGTGGCGTGGTCTTCGAGCCGGTCGTCCGCAACGCGATCGCAGGCTGCTGCCTGTAGGGGCGTCGGCCCCGGGGGCGTGCCCGGTGCCCGCGGCCACCCGGACCCTGGCCGCCCGCGCCGAGGACCGCCCGCGCCGAGGACCGCGCCCGGGGCCGCGCGACCTCAGTATTCGATCCCTCGGCGCGCGGCGATCCCCTGCTCGAAAGGGTGCTTCCGGAGCGTCATCTCGGTCACCAGATCCGCGCGCTCGGCAATCGCCTCGCTCACCCCGCGACCGGTGAGCACGACCTCGACGTGTGCGGGGCGTCCATCGAGCGCGGCGAGCACCTCGGCCTCGGCGACAAGGCCGTGCCGCACCGCGATGTTGAGCTCGTCGCAGACCACGAGGTCGTAGTCGCCGGAGCCGATCGCGTCACGCGCGATCGTCCATGCCTGCGCGGCGGCAGTACGGTCGTGGTCGGTCAGACCATCGGCGAGCAGGCCGGTGGAGTGCTCGGCGGGCCGCTCCACGCGTACGCCGAGCCGCTCGAGCATCGCAAGCTCACTCGAGCGCTCGCCGCCCTTGACGAACTGGACGAACGCCACGCGCAGACCCGCGCCCGCGGCACGCACGGCCAGCCCCACCGCGGCGGTCGTCTTGCCTTTGGCGTCACCGGTGTAGACCTGTACGAGCCCGCGCTCGAGCGGTGTCATGCTGTCTCCGTCCCTGTGATGCGCTCCACGGCCGCAAGCGCGTCTGTCTCCGTAGCTACCCGAACGGCGCCTGCGGCGAGCGCGGCGTCCCAAAGCCCCCGGGCGCGGCCGCCGGTGAAGTCGCGGTCCTCCCCCATCTCACCCACCAGCACGAGCGGGCGTGCCGAGGCGACGGCCGCCTCGAGATTGGGCAGGTTGGGCCGGCCGAACGGCGTTTCGCAGACCACCACGCACGCCGCGGCCGCGTAGCCGTCGCGTACGCGTCGGGCGTCGTCAGGCCCGATCTCGCCGAACGGCGGAAGGTCGACCCGCCCGGCACCCACCGCCTCGGCGACCGCATGGTCCACGTCACCGCGGTTGAGCGCGCCGGCGAACAGCCCGTGCCCCGCGATCGCCAGTCGCCGCATGAGCGACGCCCCGGCGCCAGATCCGCAGACCAGGCCCACCGTCGCACCCGGAGCCGGCGCGAGGTCGGCACCGCGGACGACGGGCGTGACCGCCACGGTGCCGGTCACGGGGTCGGTGTGCACCACTGCGCGCACGCCGAAGACCTCGGCGATGGTGGTCGCATCGAGCGCCTCGGTAGGGGGCGCGGGCGGGCGCAGACGGCCGTCGGCGACGATCGCGATCCGGTCGGCGTAGCGGGCCGCGATACCGAGGTCGTGGAACACGCCGAGGACGGCCATGCCGTCGTCAGCGAGCGAGCGCACGAGGTCGAGCACCTGCAGCGCGTGGTTGAGGTCAAGGTGGCTCGTGGGCTCGTCAAGCAGCAGCACCCGCGGCTGCTGCGCGAGCGCCTGCGCGAGCGTGAGACGCTGCAGGTCGCCTCCCGAGAGCTCGTCCACGCGCTCGTCGGCAAGGTGCGCGGTATCGGTGCGCGCCATGACGTCATCGACAACGGCGTGGTCGGCCGGACCGAGCGGGGCGAGGCGGCCGAGGTGGGGATTGCGCCCCATCTCGACGAACGCCCGCGCGGTGAACGCGAAGGACGCCACCTGCGACTGCGGGACCACGCCCACGATCCGCGCGCGCTCACGCTCGGACATGCCGACAGCGGAAGCGCCATCGAACGTGATGTCGCCTGCGACGACGTCCGCGCCGCCGGTCACCGCACGCAGGAGCGTGGACTTGCCGGCACCGTTGGGGCCCACGAGACCCACGAACTGCCCGGGCGTCACCGGCAGGGTCGCCTCACGCACGACCACGCGGTCGCCGTAGCCGACCGTGACGGCGTCGAACACGAGTGCGCTCATCGGCGGTGCTCCTTGCGCACGAGCAGCCACACGAAGAACGGTCCACCCGCCAGCGCCGTCACGATGCCCACCGGGATCTCGACCGGCGCCAGCACGACGCGCGCGAGCAGGTCGGCGACGACGAGCACGATCGCGCCAGCCAGCACCGAGGCGGGCAGCAGCAGCCGGTGGCGCGGGCCGACGACGAGCCGCACCATGTGCGGGGTCATGAGGCCGACGAAACCGATGAGACCGGAGACGGAGACGGCGCCCGCCACAACGAGTGACGCCGACGCGAGCGCAATGAGCTTGAAGCGCTCCACCCGTACCCCGAGCTGCCCGGCGCGGTCGTCGCCGAGCAGCATGAGGTCAAGCTCGCGGTGGTAGAGGGCGGGGACGACCGCGCCGGCCGCGAGCATCACCGAGAGCATCGCCACGTGCTCCCAGGAGCGGTTCTGCAGACCGCCCATCATCCAGAACACGACGCTGGTCATCGACTCCCGGTCGAAGACGAGGATGAACGACGTGAGCGCCGCAAGCGTGTAGGACACCGCGATGCCGGCAAGCAGCAGCGATGTAGGGTCAAGCCTCCCGCGGCGTGACGCGAGCCGCACGACCAGAAGCATCGTGAACGCGGCACCGGCGAACGCGCCCACCGGCACGCCCACCGCACGCACCGCGTAGCTCGTCCCGAGCGCGGCGAGCGCAAGCGTGGCGCCGAGGCCGGCTCCCGCCGACACGCCGAGGATGTACGGATCAGCCAGCGGGTTCTTGAACAGCGCCTGGTACAGCACGCCGGCAAGCGCGAGCGATGCACCCACGAGCGCGGCGAGCAAGACCCTCGGCAGGCGCAGGTCGATGATGACGGCGTCCGCCAGGCCGCCGCCGCTACCCGTGAGCGCCCGGGCAACGGCGGCGACGACGTCTCCCGGCGGGATGCGCACAGCGCCGAGCGCCACGCCCGCCACGATGGCGAGCGCGAGCGCGGCAGACAGCCCCACGAGCGTGAGGGTGCGGCGCGAACGTCCGGGAGCGGGAACCATGCTACTGGCCGAAGATGTCGGGATGGAGCGCCTCGGCGATCTGGCGGATGCCCTCGACCACACGCGGTCCCGGACGGCTCACCAGGTTGTCGTCGAGCAGGTACACGCGTCCGGCAGCCACGGCCGAGATGGCATCGTAGCCGGGGCGGCCGGTGATGTCGGTGGGGTCGCTCATCGAGCCGAGCGTGGCGAGATACACGTCGGGATCCGCCTGGATGAGCTGCTCCACCGAGTACGCCACGTACCCGGGCTCGGTGACGACGTTCTCGCCGCCGGCGTGCTCGATGAGGTCGTTGAGCAGCGTGCCCGTGCCCACGGTGAACAGCGGGTCCTGCGCGATCTCAAGGAAGCAGCGCACCGGGGCGCCCTCGACCTGCTCGGCGATGTCGTGGATCTGGATCTCCATGGACTCCACGAGGCCAGCGGCACGATCGGGCTCACCGATGATGGCGCCCACAGTCTCGATCGAGTCGATCAGCGCGTCGAACGACTGAGGGTCGACGGCGACCACGGTCGCGCCGAGGTCCTCCAGCTGCGAGATCGTCTCGGTCTGGATACCGGTGGTCACGAGCACGAGGTCCGGCCCGGCCGCCGCGATCGCCTCGAGGTTGGGCCCGACGAAGTCACCCATCTTGGGCAGCTCGGCCACCTCGGCCGGATAGTCGCAGTACGTGGTCACGCCGACGAGGCGGTCGAGCCCGCCGAGCGCCGCGACGATCTCGGTGTTGGCGGGCGCGAGGCTGACGATGCGCTCGGGTCGCCCGGTGATGGTGACCGCACGACCGGCGTCATCGACGATGTTGAGCGGGTAGGCGGTGTCGCCCGTGGCTCCGGTGTCCGGCTCATCCGGGCCGCCGCAGCCGGCGAGCGGCACAGCGACCGCGACGAGCAACGCGAGTGCGAGCGCGACGAGCGCGGTGCGGGTGGTGCGACGCGTGCGGGTGGTGCGAGAGCCTGATGGTTCCATGTCTTCCTCCTAGCGCTACGGTCCTGACACTCCGGCCGAAGAACTGACGCGCCCCGCAGAACGCATCGAGACCCACACCCGGAGGTGGGGTCTCGCGATCTTCGAGGTCATGTTTCGGAGCGCCGGACGAGCGCTGCGAGTGTGCCTTTGCCCACGAAGGCCGCGTCGCCCGGTGCAGGCAGGTCTCCTGGCTCGGCGACGCGCGCTCGCGTCGTCTTACAGTGGCGGGTCCGCGCCGGATTCTCACCGGCTTCCCTATTCTCCTGAGTCGCCTCAGGCACCTGCACCGTCTTCGGTTGTACCGGCATCATAGACCCGCGCACATCGCTTGCCTAGAGCCGTGACGCGCCGTGCCGACACCGCCGCGCGAAACGGTACAATGGGCCGACGCGGCGGGAAGCCGCACGCGTGGGGCCGGTCCTCGTCAGTCGCGAGAAGGGCACGCATGGACATCTTCCAGAAGGCGTGGGACTACACGGACGCACGGATGGCACGTGAGTCGGGCTACTACCCGTACTTCCGCGTGATCGAGTCCGAGTCCGACTCCCGCGTGCTGGTGGACGGCCGGGAGCTCGTCATGCTCGGCTCCAACAACTACCTCGGCCTGACCACGCACCCGCACGTCCGGGAGCGCGCCGCCGGAGCCCTCGAGAAGTACGGCACATCGTGCACCGGCTCCCGTCTGCTCAACGGCAACCTCGACATCCACATCGAGCTCGAGGAGCGCCTCGCCCGCTTCGTGGGCAAGGAGCGCGCGCTCGTGTTCTCCACCGGCTTCGGCGCCAACATCGGCACGATCTCGGCGATCGTCGGACGGCACGACACGGTCGTGATCGACAAGGACGACCACGCGAGCATCTACGACGGCTGCAAGCTCTCGTACGGCAAGGTCGTGCGCTTCGAGCACAACGACGTGGCGAGCCTGCGCGAGGCGCTCGCACGGCTCGACACCAACGACCACGGCGGCATCCTCGTGGTCGTCGACGGCGTCTTCTCGATGGAGGGCGACATCGCGCCGCTCCCCGAGATGCTTCCGGTGCTCAAGGAGTTCGGTGCGCGTCTGATGGTGGACGACGCCCACGCCTCGGGCGTCCTCGGCGAGCACGGCGAGGGCACCGCCGCCCATTTCGGTGTGACCGACGACGTCGACCTCATCATGGGGACGTTCTCGAAGAGCTTCGCCTCACTCGGCGGGTTCATCGCCGGCGACGACCTCGTGATCGACTACATCAAGCACAACTCGCGCCCGTTCATCTTCTCGGCGGCGATGGCGCCCCCCAGCGTGGGCGCGTGCCTTGGCGCGCTCGACGTGATGGAGAGCGAGCCGCAGCACCGCACGCGGCTCTGGGAGGTCGTCGACCGGATGCAGGCCGGCTACCGGGAGCTCGGGTTCGACCTCGGCACGAGCGAGACGCCCGTGATCCCGATCATCTTAGGCGACGAGATGCTCGTGTTCGAGTTCTGGCGCCGTCTGCTCGACGCGGGGATCTTCGTGAACCCCGTGCGCCCGCCCGCGGTCCCGCAGGGGCGCGCGCTCTTGCGCACGAGCTACATGGCCACGCACACCGACGAGCAGATGGAGTTCGTGCTCGAGACGTTCGCGCGCATCGGCCGCGACCTCGGCGTCCTCGGCGGTTAGCGGTCAGGCCTCCGGGCCGGTCTCCCGGGTGCGCCGGCGCGCAACGAGCACGATCACGCAGAGCGCCACGAGCGCGACCGAACCCACCATCCCGAAGAAGCCGTAGACGAACGCCGGGTTCTCGGAGGAGAAGACCGGGCTTTCGGGATGGAAGAGGTTCGGCAGGAAGAGCACGAGGTACCAGAGCGACCCTGCGAGCAGAGCGTCGAGGGCGGCGGGCACCTTGGGGCTGTCGGCGATCAGCTGCATGGCGACGATGATGATCGACCCCGCGAGCAGGCCGAACGTCATGAGCAGGCGCGGCTCCTTCCACAGGATGCCGCCCCAGATGAGCTGCATGGACAGGATGCCGAGCACGGTGTTCATGGTCCAGAGCGGCAGCGAGAACCATCTGAACGCCTGACCCCAGCGAAGCAGACCGCGGGCGCCAAGGATGTAGCCCACGCCGGCGAGGCCGGCGAGCGTGAAGGTGGCCATGTTCACCCAGGTCGACGCCCCGTGGAACATCACGAAGCGGACCATCGTGCCGAGGCGTGCGTCAGGCGGGATCGACAGGATCGCGACCGCGCAGCCGACGACGGCGAGCGGGATGAGCGCGACGAGCACGGTGCGGGCGGTCTTCGAAAGCGGCACGGGGCGCTCCTTCTGCGTTCGACACAGGACACGCGCATTCTACCAGGCTGTGCCAGCCGAGCACGCCCGGGGGTCGCAGGTGGCCCGGGAGCAGCGCGGTCGCTACCGGCGCCGGGCGAGGCGGCGGATGCGGCCCAGCCCGGCCAGCGCGGCGCGCTCCCCGGCCTCGATCGCCTCTGGTGCGCGATGGAACTCGAATCCCGAGATGGCAGACACCTCGGGACGCAGGACGTGGTCCGCGCCCCGGACGGAGACCTCGGCAAGGCGCCGCTCGAGCCCCTCGGAGACCGCGCCGATGATGTCTGCGCCATCGGTGCCGCGCTCAGGCAGCGGGTCGCCCTTCATGATGGCACGCACGTCCGCGACAAGCCCTCCGCCGCGCTCGGCGCCATCGGTGAGCGTGACGGTGCCCGAACCCGACACGTCCACGCCGACCGCCACCCGTGCGCCGAGCTGACGCGTGAGGCGGACAGGGATGGGGTCGGCCACGTAGCCGTCCACGAGCAGCATCCCGTCCATGCGCACCGGAAGGAACACAACCGGGATCGAGATGCTCGCCCTGACGGCCGTGATGAGATCGCCTGCGGTGAACGCGACCGCGGTGTCGCGCGTGAGGTCGACAGCCACGCAGCCGAACGGCTTGCGCAGCTCCTCGAAGGTGGGCGGAAGGTACTCGCGCAAGAACGCCTCGACCTTCTCGCCGGCGAGCATCGCGCCCTTGCTGATGGCGACATCGACAAGGCCCACCATCGAGCGCACATCGTTCTCGAGCGCGATCTCCTCCATCTCGGCAGCCGAGTAGCCGGCGGCGTGGAACGCGCCGACGATCGCCCCCATGCTCGTGCCGGTCACCACGTCCGGTTCGAGCCCCTCGGCCTCGAGCACCTTGAGCACGCCGATGTGCGCAAGCCCGCGGGCACTTCCGCTGCCGAGCGCGAGCCCGAAGCGCCGGGGGCCGAACAGTGTCATCACGTCGTGCACCTCCGCTCCGTGAACAGCCGCAGGCACGAGCCGCGCGTCTGGTACGACCGCCTCCCCTTACTTACCCTCGCGCGCGAGGACCGCCGCGTGCCTGAGCGACGCCACGAGGAAGACCAGCGTGAGCGCGACGGCCAGCACGATGCCGATGAGGTCGAAGGGCTTGAGGTCCATACCGCCGATCGTCACGAGCGGCGCGAGGAACCAGTCGGTGAACACGAGGATCGCGATGTTGACCGTCACGATGATGATGCGCATCTCCGTGGGCCCGAACGTGCCGAACGAGATCTTGAACACGCCGTCGACGGCCGTGCGCACGTACACGTGCACGCTCATCAGCAGGTAACCGATGAGCGCGAAGGCCGCGATGTCGATGCGCAGGAACGGCGACATCCCGATGCCGATGATGGTGAGGAACTCTGAGATGGCATCGACCGTGTGGTCGATGTAGAAGCCGAACTTGGGCCGCTCGATCTTGCGGTAGCGCGCAAGCGTGCCGTCAAGCGAGTCACCGTACCAGTTCACGAGCATGCCCGCGTTGACGAGCCAGAGCCAGAGCACATCGGCGCCTGAGAACCAGTAGCCGAGGAAGCACATCACCGAGCCGACGACGCCGAGTGTGGTGAGCACGTCGGGCGTGATCCACGACGGCGAGCGCGCCGCCAGCCACTGGAGCGCAGGGCGCTCGAGCGGCGCGGTGAGCGTCTGGTTCACGCGCTGGTGCTTCTTGATGTCGGACATCTCGGCCATGCGTGCGCTCCTTGTCGGCGGTGGTCGGTGGCGTGCGTTAGTCGGGCACCGGTACGTCCGGCCATACGATATGTGGCATCGCCCACAGCGCCGGGGCGGCGGAGACCCACTCCTCCACGTGCGCCAGGCAACGCTCGGCGTTCTCGGCGAGCAGCTCGGGGGTCTGCGCCCCGGGTTCCATGTGGATCGGCGGGGAGGCCTGCAGACGGTAGCGGCCATCGTCGGTGCGCGGCGCGGCGAGCACCACGACCGGGCAAGCGGCGCGCATGGCAAGCCGCACGTGCAGCAGCGGCAACGGCGCCGGGCGGCCGAAGAAGCGCGGCATCGCCTTGTCAGGCTCCGGAAGCGGGCGGTCCAGACCGGTGAGTACCGAGCGCCCCTCGGCCAGCCCACGTGCGGCAGTCTTGAGCGCCTCGAGCGAGACCGGCGTGAGCGTGTGACCCGCCTGCTCCCTGAGCTCGTTCTGCCAGCGGTAGGCGTCGGTGGGCTCGGGCACGGAGAGGATCTGCATCCGCCAGCCATGGAAGCCGAGCACCCGGCCGACGATGTCGAAGTTGCCGAGGTGCGCCCCCACGTACACGAACGGGCCTTCACCTGCCCGCTCGCGCTCCACGAGCGCCTCGAACGCATCGTCGATCACGACGCTCGCGTCCTCGGCGGTGCGATCGCCGAGGACGTGGTAGAGGTCATAGTGCAGCCGCGCCATCTCGCGGATGTTGGCCTCGACGGCCGCGTCGAGGGCCGCACCGGACAGCACTCCGCCCGAGACCACCCACTGGTTGATCCGCGAGGCGCGCACAAGGCCCGAGCCCGCGTCAGCGATCAGGCGAGAGGCGGCAAGCGAGACGATGCGGTCGGCCATCGTGCGGGGAATCGCCCGGCCGAGGCCGCGCGCCATGCTCATGCCTATCCGGGTTGATGCGAGCCCCTCGAACATCTGCCAGGTCCTTCCGACCGCCGTCCAGTGTACCAGCCCTTTCGCCAGTGCTACGCTCGTTGGCGACATGGCGTCCGAGGAGGACCGATGACCGAGCCCGCACTGCCGGTGCGGATCGACGAGATACCGCTCGGCGATCCGCGCATCAAGGAGTTCGTCGCGTTTCACTGGAAGCACTACCACGGCGACCCGCACTGGGTTCCGCAGCTCGATGCGGACCTGCTCGGCAACCGGCTCCTCGGGATGACGGGGCTGCTCACGCCCCACCACCCGTACCACAGCGCGGCGGTGGCGACGCACTTCATGGCGTTCCGCGGCCAGACGCCGCTCGGCAGGATATCGGCGGTGGTCAACAACCGCTTCAACGACTACTACGAATCCAAGTTCGCGTTCTTCGGGTTCTTCGAGTGCGTCGAGGACTACGCGGCGGCCGAGGCGCTGTTGGACGCCGCACGGGATTGGGCGAAACAGCAGGGCGCCGAGGTGCTGCGCGGACCGGGCGAGTACAGCAACGCCACGCACGAACGGCAGGCGTGTCTGATCGACGGGTTCGACCAGGATGTCTACGTGGAGCACACGTACAACCCGCCGTACTACCGGGAGTTCATCGAGCGCTACGGCTTCCAGAAGGCGATGGACTACCACGCGCATCTCATCGACCTCACCCGGCCGGTCCCGGAGCGGCTCACCCACGTCGCCGACGCGGTGCGGGACCGGGGCCACATCGAGACGCGCGCCCTGGACATGTCGCGCTTCGACGACGACCTGCGCATCGTCATCGACATCTACAACCGCGCATGGGCACAGAACTGGGGATTCCTGCCGATCACCGAATGGGAGGTCGATGCGCTGGTCGAGGCGCTGAAGCCCATCATCGACCCCGGGCTCGTGCGCTTCGCCTACTACAAGGGTGAGCCGATCGCCGTCCTCGGCGCGTTCCCGGACCCCAACTACGCACTGCGCCCGCGGTGGAAGATGTACGGGGACAGCGACTACGCGCGCATCGCGCGGCTCTTCGCCATACGCCGGTCGATCCCGAGGGTTCGGCTCATCTTCTTCGGCATCGTGCCCGGGTTCCGCCGACTCGGCGCCGACGCGCTCCTCTACAGCGAAGTGCACCGGTACACGCAGGAGAGGGGCTACACGACCTGCGACGTGTCGCTCCTCCTGGAGGTCAACGAGCTCATCATCCGGGCAGCCGAGTTCATGGGCGGCGAGCGCTACAAGACATGGCGCATCTGGGACCTGCCGCTGTAGGGCGACGGCACCAGGCCGCGGCCGCGCGCGGGCGGAGGCCGCACGGGCGGAAGTCGCACGGGCGAAAGCAGCGGTGTCCTAGTCCGTGCGCCTCAGCATCGCGAGCACGCCGGCGGTCACCACGAGCGCGAACTGGCCCAGTGGCGCGATGACGAGCATCAGCACGAACCACGCGGCCATCGACGCCTGCGAGCCGTAGAGGATCAGCGGGATGCCGAACGCCACGGCGTCTACCTGCGGGTCGAACGCCAGGTGCACGTGCGGTCCCCAGACGAACGTGAGAACGAGGAGGCTCGCCCCCGCGAGCCCGGCCCCGGACAGCACGAGCGACCGTAGGGCGGCCCGCACGTCCGGACCTGTTGCCAGGCGCGTGCCCAGCCACCAGCCCACGGGAAGCCCGTAGAGGACCGCGAAGACCGGCACGCCCATCCCGGCACCGATCAGGAAGACGTTGCCCAGCCCGACGGCGATCGGCACGATGTTCTGCCGCCAGAACGGCGTGGTGCTCATAACACCTCCCCCGTTCCGGAGGCGACGTCCGCGTCCGCGAGGCGGCGCATCTCATCGAGCAGGCGGACCATCGCGTAGGTGTCCAGACCGCAGTACTCGGCCAGGTCGGCGAGGACGCGCACGGCTTCTGCGCCGGTGGTCTCGCCCCGCAGCACGCGCAGGTACCGGACGCTTGCGGTCTGGCCGTCCGCGATGCCGAGGCCGCTGTATGAGAGGTCGGGGCACCAGGCCGGCAGGACGAACTTGATACTCGAGCGCCCGGCGGCCTCGGGGTGGCGGGTGTTCACGCGGATGACCGGCTCGAGGTCGAACAGCCGGTCGATGATGTCGGCGAAGCGCTCCTCAAGCTCGGGCAGAGCGTCCGCAAGCCCAGCGAGCACACCGCGCTCGTAGGGCGTGTAGTGCACGACCGACCCGATCTCGCCGAGGTCGGCCAACAGCCGCGCCGCGAGCGTGGGCCTCGGGTCATCGTCGCCGGTGTGCAGGTACTCGCGATGCTCGGCGGTGCCGTCCGGGTGATGGACGTGTACCGAGTACTGGAACGGCACCGTCTCATACGGCCGGGTACCGGGCCAGCGCGGAAGCGCCGGTGCGATGGTCTCGAAGTCCAGGTGGTAGGCAGGCCACACAAGAGGCGCGAGCGCCCGCGCGATCCCCCGGCCATCCACCGTCGGTTCTCCCGCGCGCACCGCCGCGGCGGCCTCGCGCTGCCCGAGCGTGAGGCCGGGGAAGTCGTCCGGAACGTCGTGGATGCTCGTGATCCCCGCCTCGAGCAGCGCGTGGAGCGTGCGCTCGGCCAGACGTGGCAGCGCCGTTATGGGGTAGCGCTCGGGCAGGAACGCATGGCAGTACGCCGCGAACTCGCACGGGTACGGCCGCTTGCACTGGTTGCCGATGCGAACATCGGGCTCCGGACCGGCGAGCATCAGCCGGAACTCCTCGAGACGTTGCGGCACAGACCGCATGGACTCGCGGGCTTCAGCGGTCACGTCCTCAATCCTGAGCAGGCGATCGAGCTCGTACTCGCCGCCGCGGTACACATAGGTGGTATCGATGTGCACGATGGTTAACGTCCCCGGTAGTGGTGTACGAAGGCCCGGCCGCCTGACATGAGGCGGCCACTGCTCCATCCTCGAGGGTGGTTGAAGCCCGAGACCGAGGAGGAGACAGTGACCAAGGACAACA
>JADIIM010000004.1 GCA_015351705.1 Aeromicrobium sp.
TCGCGCCCGCGCCGGTGCGGCCCCAGGTGGCGAGGCGCCCTGCGGGGTCGTAGGTGTAGGTGTCGGCGTAGTCATAGAGCCACATGCTGCCCAACTCCACACCGGCGATGCGGTCGCGGGTGTCGTAAACAAGACGCGACTCGAAGAGGTCGGAGTAGCTGCTCGAGTCGGACCACCTCATCCCGGCGCGGAGTGCCGCAAGACGCCCGGCCGTGTCGAACGAGCGGGTGACAAGCGCGCGCCCGGAGGCCATCTGGGTGATCCCGTGCGCGTCCGAGCCCACCTGCCACGTGAGACCGGCTGCGGCAAGCGAGCGCTGCTCGCCGGTCTTGGCGTAGGTGTTGGTGACGGTGAGGCTTGAGCCGAACGCGGTCCGGGTGACCTGCGTCGGCTGGTCCGCCAGGTTGTAGGCCACGGCGACAGAAGCCGAGCCGGCCGGGCCGGTGCTCGCAAGGCCCGTCACGCGGCCCAGGGCGTCGTAGGCAAGCGACGTCGAGCCGGTGACGGCGCCTGCAAGCGCGGTGCCGGTCACGCGGGAGGCGAGGTCGTAGGAGGCCGTGATCGTAGCGTAGGGCGTGCCGGTGGCGTCGTGGTAGGTGGTCTGACCCACGCGCCCGAGCCCGTCGTAGGTGACGCTTACCGCGGTCACGGTGGGCTCTGTGCCCTGAGCGGGCGCGAACGCGCATGACCCGGGTCGAGATTCGCGAGACGACTCTTCGTTGCCCGGCACCCGATTGAACGACACTAGTCAGCTCTCAGGTCAGACGGCTCGGTGGAGTCACCACTGTGTTCCTCATCATTACTCGAAACGACCGGCGCGCCAAGCATGATTCTCGCATACAGATCGACCGCAGATTCGGGTACGGGGACAAGCCGCACCAACACCGCAACAGCCGCGAACAGCGCGAAGCCGACCAGACCATTCGGCATGAACGCAGGCTCCTGCCAGTAGACCCCGATACCTACGACGGCGGAGGCGACCACGAATCCGCTCACGCCTGACCGCATTCGTCCGAACCATCTCTTCGCTGGAGCGAGGCCAACACCATCACCGTGCCGCACCATCGCCCGGGCGCGTAAGGTCGAGACGGCAACAAACGTCACGTACAAGAGGAATAGAAGCAGTAGCAGTAGCGCACCTACCGATTCCGCTCGGGTCATCACGAAGCCCCCCTCACTGTCGCGGCCGTGCGTAGTAGAAGAACGGATCTTGGTCGAAGCGAGTCGTGAGAATCAGATTCAGCGTGTCCATGAAGGCCATCGTTCCGTCCAGGCCGTCACCGTAGACGGGAACCAACGCGACAATCTCAATCAACGGATCCATCGGCGTCCCGTCACCTCGCGCCCAGCGCACCCCATCCCAGACTATGAGCACCCCATCGCATATCCAACCCACCGCCGGGACGACACTCACCCATTCGACGCCGAGCTTCAGTCCACCCGATTGCGAAGGCTGCATCATCGAATTGAACCGTCCGAACGGCGTCCCGTCCCCCTCCTGCATCTCACGCTCGCGCATCGCGGCCGCACGGGCCTCGGCCTCGCGGGCGGCCGCCTCGGCGCGACGGATGTTCACGCCGGCGTGCGTCTGCGCGGTACTGTCGGCAGCGGCCGTGCGGTCGCCTGTGGTCGCAGGGTCGTGGTTGTAGTAGTGGTCCCACGCGCCCCACTCCACGTCGGTGACCGCGCCTGTGGGGTCGGAGGAGTTGACCGGGTCTCCCGCACAGTACGTGTAGCGGTTGAGGCTGAGCGGGTCTCCGGCAGCAGGCGGCGCGGGGTCTTGCGAGAGGAAGCGCGCCGTAGCCGGGTCGCAGTATCGGGCCGGGAGGTAGTAGAGGCCGGTCGCGGCGTCGTGGTGGTAGGCGCGGTAGCCAAGCGGGTTGCGCTCGGCGATCGGGTCGCTTCCGGTAGCCGAGGTCACCGCCCCGAAGGCGTCGTATCGGTATTCGGCGACCACCGCGCCTGACGGGCCCGTGATCGCCACGACCGAGCCAGCCGCGTCGGTGTGGTAGCTGAAGAGCTCGGCGGGTGCGCCGGCAGGTGTGCGCTCGACTGCAAGCGGGGTGTT
>JADIIM010000005.1 GCA_015351705.1 Aeromicrobium sp.
GCAGTAGTCGCACGCGTCGTCCTGGCTGTCGGCGCGCAGCAGGTAGTAGGCGCCTTCGGCACGGTGGACGGCGTGGCAGACCTTGCACTTGTTGGTGGTGGTGTCGTAGCCGCCGTGGGGGTCGGCGTAGTAGCCGGAAACGCCACCGTAGGCCGCGTAGCCGCCCTCGTACTTGGGCGTGCTGTCAGCGAGGTCCTGGTAGCTCCACTGCGACATGCCGTTCGGGCCGAGCGTGGTGAGCGGGCCCGCCTGGGCGACGCTCTCCGTGCCGGAGCGGGTGATCGAGAACGACGCGGTCTGCGGCGACTCGATGTTGCCCTCGCGGTCCTCGGCCCAGAACGAGATCGTGTAGTTGAACGTGCCGGCCGACGTCGGACGGACGATGGCCTTTGCGTAGCCGTCGACAACACCCACCGGGGTCGTGCGCACCGTACCGCCGTTGATGCGGTAGTAGATGCGCTGGACGCCGGCCTGGTCGTCGGTGGCCGTGATCGTGATCTCGGCCTTCTCCGCGTAGCTGGCGACCGCGTTAGACGAGCTGACCGGTGCGGTCACGTCGCCTGTCGGATCCGGATAGGTGCCAGCGGGATTGATCGCTGCGCTCGCGAACGAACCGCTCGTGGGCGAACCGCCGACGGCGTAGATGTCGTAGTTCGCGCCCGCCGGAACGGTGATCGTGGTGTTCCCGCTGTACGTCGCGATCTTGGTGTAGCCGGCGAACAGCGCCCACTCGGTGGCGCCGGAGACGGTGACGCCGAAGTCGGCGTACGTGCCGTCGTTGGCACCGACGTTGGTCGTGATGGTCGCGGCGCTCGGCGCACCAGCGTGGCACGAGTAGCACGGCGTCCACCAACCGGTGTAGCCGTAGGCGGTCGTTGCGAACAGACCGAGCATGCACACCGTAGCGGCAAGCAGGATCGTGATTCGGATACCCTTCCTCACGTGGTTCACACCTCCTCTAGATGTGTCGGGCGAGTCTGCTACCCGCCGTGGTTCGGTGTGATCGCCTCTGCGCCATCGTGGCACGGGGTGCAGTAGATCTTGTTGGTGCCGACGCCGGTCTCCGGGTACACGTTGTGGCACGCGCCCGGCTGGAAGCAGCTCGCGGTGGGGTCGGCGGGCGCCCCCGGGGCGCTGCCGTTCTTCCAGGCGTTGATCATCGTCGCGAGCTTGTAGGCAGTGTCGTACGTGGTCTTGCCGCAACGATCGGTATTCGCACCGGCGCCCATCGCCTTGAGCCAGCTCGAGGCGGCGACCTTCCACTTCGTGTGCGCGCCGTGGCAGGTCGTGGTCTCGCACGCGACCTTCGGAGCGTTGTTCAGCGGGATCGGCATGCCGGAGCCGCCCCAGCCGAGGGTCGGGGTCCAGGTCCCACCGCGGTAGTCGATGTACGCCGCGTTGGTGGGGAGCGGCGTGGTCTCGAACCACCGCAGGAAGTGCAGGATCATGCTGTTGGCCGCGCCCATCTGATTGAGCACGGCACCGGCGGCGATGAAGTTGCCGCACTGCGCGCCGGTGGAACCGATGCCGCCGCTCCCGAACTGGAACGACTTCATCATCACCGTGGACCATCCCTCATAACCGCTTCCAGCGCCGGTGTCGCGGGCTGCCAGCTGGCTAACCACAGGCCAGTACGCACCCTCGCATCAACCACCCTGGCCGGTGGATGCGCCCCCACCGGCGGTGTACTTGCCGCGGTAGATCTCAAGCGCGGTACGGGCGGCGAGGACGGGATCCAGGTCCTCCCACGCCACGCCGTTGGCGACGGGCAGCGGGAACTTCGTCTCCGGCGTCGCCGAAGCCGCCGCCGGCTTCACGACCGCAGGAACCGCCGCAACGGCGGCGGCCGCAGCCGTCCCGCCGATGAACTGCCTGCGTGACATTCCTTCTTTCAACATCGTTCGCCTCTCTCTCCAACTGGTTGAGACATCCAGCCATCCGTTGCGGGTCTTCCTAAGGCCGTCACCTCCTGCTTTGCCAGAAGTGCCCCTTGGTGATCGTGCGCCTCGCACGCGCGCCGTGATGCCTCGTTCCATTCGTGATCACAGCACGCAGCACGAACCGCACACGACCGTGCTTGAGACTAATGAAGCCACATTAATGTGGCTGCTGCGGGGCGGGATGACGAAGTGACGGCCACGAGGACGAGCGGACGAACCAAAGGACGGAACGGCGAGAAAAGATGGTGAAGTGATGAACGATTCTGAGGGGCGAACCCGCACCCGGAGATCTCACCGGACGGTCGGCCCTGCCCGGCACCGTCGCCGGGCGCACGAGCCTACGGTTTGAGCCCCAGCACCCGCTGGACTTCGGGGATCAGCGCGCGACTCACGGAGATCGTCGTGCCTGCGAGGTCGGCGAGCCGGAGCTGGTAGGAACTCCGCGTCACCCAGCCGCACCCCTTGATGTGCTCCAGGTTGACGATGAACGAGCGCTGGACGCGCATGAAGCCCTTGATGTGCCGCTCTTCGAGCTCCCTGAGCGTAAGCCGGCACAGCGACCGTCCATCAAAGGTGTGTACGTACGTGTAGTTGCGCACGCCCTCAATGTAGTACACGTCCGAAGCGCGGATGAGGTCCACGCCCGAGGTGCCCGTGACCACGGGGATCGTCACAGCCTCCTCATCTCCGGGAGCCGCGGCCGTCCTGCGCAGGATCGCGCCGATGCGACAGCGCAGCTCCTGAAGACCGAAGGGCTTGGTCACGTAGTCGTCGGCGCCGAGCGAGAATCCTTTGACCTTGGCGGCCTCGGTATCGGCGCTCGTGAGCATGATGACCGGGAGGTTCTCGGTGGGCGGATTCGCACGGAAGCGCTGGAGCACTGTCCAGCCGTCCATTCCCGGCATCATCACATCCAACAGGACCACGTCCGGGCGGAAGCGCTCGGCAGCCTCGAGCGCCCGCGCGCCTTGCGCCACCACGAGCACGGTGTACCCCCCGCGCTCGAGTGCGTTCTTGAGACCGGCGGCGAGCGAAAGGTCGTCGTCCACCAGCAGGATGCGCGTGCGGCCGCCAGGGGCCGTGACATCAGGCATCATCCCGCGCCTCCCTCAGGCTTCCACGATCCACGACCGACACCACAACCCTACCCGAATCGTCCGTGAGTGGGCCAGCCTTGGGCAGACGGACCGTGAACACCGCGCCCGCTCCCCCGTCGTTGGCCCGGAACGAGATCACCCCACCGTGCGCCTCGACGATGCGCGCACTGATGGCAAGCCCGAGGCCGAGTCCGGCAGCCTCGCGACTGTCGCCGAAGTCCACCCGCCCGAAGAGCGTGAACAGACGGTTGCGGGCCTCGTCGGCAACGCCCCTGCCCTGATCGGCCACCTCGAAGGCGACCCAGTGCTCCTCCTCGACCGCGCTCACGAGGATCTCGCTGCCTTCCGGCGAGTACTTCATCGCGTTCGAGAGCAGGTTATCCAAGACCTGCCGGATGCGGAGCGCATCGGCGTTCACGACCATCTCGGGCAGCTCGCCTTCCACGCGTACCGTGATGCCGAGCATGCGGCCGGGCACGCGCGCATCGCGGACGCCTTCCTCGATCACCTCGTCGAGCCAGACGGTGTCGATCTGCATCGGGAGCGTGCCCCGCTCGAGCAGTGCCGAGTCCATGAGGTCGGAGGTGATCGAGCCCAAACGCGACGCGGCGGCGTAGATGGCGGTCACGGCCTCCTCCACCGCCGGCTCGAGCTCACCGATCTCGCCGGTCTTCAGCATCTCCGCGAACAGGCGGATCGCCGAGAGCGGCGCGCGGATCTCGTGCGCGGCCACCGCGACGAAGTCGGTCTTGACCGCCGCGAGTTCCTCGATGTCGCGCTTGGCGGACTCCACGGACTCATACGCCTCTGAGAGCTCGGCGTACGAACCGAGCAGTCGCGTCCGCTGCTCGGCCAGCTGGACCGCCATCGCCGAGAGCGCCGCTTGCAGTTCGCCGATCTCGCCACGCGCGCTACGGTCGAGCGTCGCGGCGTAGTCGCCCTCGGCGATACGTGCCGCGTAGTCTTCGAGCTCCTGCAGCGGCTCGGCGAAGTCCTTCACCACGACCCACAACGTCCAGGGCACGGAGACGAGCATGACCGAGAGCAGCACGATGCCCGACACGGCGAGCGGGACGGTGAGCACCTCGGCCACGCGAGGCGGAGCGAGTCCCACGTAGACCGCGGCGACCTCGAGCCCGTTCACCTCGATGGCCTTGCGCACGAGCCGGCTCTCGAAGAGCACGGTCCAGGGGTCTGCCGTGGGCTCAAGGATCCCGATTGCGCACGCGTCGGCGTCGCCGTATGCGGCAAGCGTGGTGCCCGAGGAGTCTATGACCCGGATGCACTCGATGTCCTGCAGGTCGGCGGCCTCGACGATGCTGCGGAGCGTGGCCGCCACCCGCTCGTCCTGGCCATCGGCGACAAGGGGCATCACCGCCGCCGCGGTGACGTTGGTGAGACGCTGTGCGCCCGCCTGCTGCTGCTCGGCGAGCATGAGCGCGGCGAACGTGCCGATCGTCACGGCGAGCACGAGGCCGAACGCCAGCTCGCCGAAGAGCACGCTGGCCACCACGCGCCAGCCCAGTGATCGGCGCAGGGTGGAGCGCATCATGGCGACGCGCCCGCGTCTGACGCCCGTGCGGCCACAAGGATCGCCTTGAGCACGCGACTGAACTCGTACTCGGCAGACTCGGCCGGCACGAAGCCGTCGAGAACGCTGTCTGCCGGGATGGCACGCGCTGTAGCTGGCGACGTGAGGCTCTCACGGATGCGCTCGATCGTCTCCGCCTCAAGTCCGGTCCGCGCCACCACCGGCGGCATCCCGAACTCGGAGGACGACTCTATCACCCTGAAGGTGCCGTCGGTCCACAGTGCGAGCGCCGAGAGCCGTACGCTCGTCGCCTCGGCCTCACCGCGTACGACGCGCTCGAGATTGGCGTCCTGGGACGGTGCGAGGTCGATCGCCCCGAAGAACTCCTCCGGATCCTCACCCGTCTCGCTGGCCAGCCAGTACACGAACCCTTGACTCGAGAGTGAGCCTTCCGCAAGAGCGACGCGCGCGCCACGCAGGTCCTCGAGGCGCTCGTACGGGCTGTCGGCCTTGACCACCAGCACCGCTGTGTCGCGCGTCTCGCCGTCCACGATAGGGGCGGCCACGAGCGTAGCGAGTCCGGCGCCTTCCAGATCGAGGTAGCTGGTCACCGGCACGAACGCGATGTCCACCGCGCTCGTCTCGAAGACCGCCTGGACGTTGGAGCGGTCGACCCCGTAGCGCAAGACGACCGGACGGCCGAGGTCGGCCTGGAGCTGCGCGAACACCGTGGCGTACGCGAGCCACTCCCCCGGACCGCACGGTGTGCGACCGATGCCCACCACGAGCGGCTGCTCGCCGGGCGCAGACGCCGTGGTCACCGGGGCGGACGAGGCGCCGAACGTACTCCCCCACACCGCGAGGATGAACACGGTGCACGCGATGATCGTGAGAAGGGTCATGGCCAGCGCGAGCGCGAGCAACCGCTGGGACGGTCGCGGGCTGATGCGAACGCTCTGCAGGGGGCTCTCGGACAACGTCGATACCTCGAGGTCGGATGACCGGTCTTCGTGGGGCAGGCCGAGTGCCGCTCTCGAGCGCGGGCCTGCGGAACCGGCGTGCCGCGAACGAGTATAGCCCAGCCGGACGTGGTCACGGGACACGGCGTGCGGGTAGACTGTGTAGGTCGTCCGCCACATCTGCCGGGCGTCTCACACAGCACACGGACGGGTGGTTCGCACGTATGTCACAGAGCACGCCCCATGCCACCGACGCGCGCTCCCGCAGCGACCACACGCCCCTCGTCTCGGTGCTCACGCCCTCCTACGACCAGGCCGAGTGGCTGCAGGCGAACCTGCGCTCCGTGGCATGTCAGACCTACCCGCGCATCGAGCACATCGTCATGGACGGCGGCTCGACCGACGGCACGGTCGACCTGCTGCGCGCCCAGGCGGAGGCGCGCGCGGCCGGTAGAGACGGGTCGCACGCGAAGCTGATCTGGACGAGTGAGCCGGACCGCGGTCAGTCACACGCGCTGAACAAGGCCTTCGCCGCATCGCGCGGCGAGATCATCGGCTGGATCAACTCCGACGACGCCTACTTCGACGAGCGCGTGATCGCCGACGTGGTCGCTGCGTTCACGCGCCGCCCGGACGTGGATGTCGTCTACGGCCATCTGGCCCAGGTGGCGGCGGACGGCACGATCATCTGGCTCAACTGGGTGCCGCGGTTCTCGCGACGTCTGCTCGGCATCGTGAACTTCATCGGCCAGCCCGTGGCGTTCATCCGGCGCTCCGCGCTCACCGAGCCGATGGTGGACGAATCGTACGACTTCGCGATGGACTACGAGCTGTGGCTGCGCCTCGCGTCCCGCGGCTGTCGGTTCAAGCGG
Source organism: Aeromicrobium sp. (assembly GCA_015351705.1). GTDB lineage: Bacteria > Actinomycetota > Coriobacteriia > Anaerosomatales > Anaerosomataceae > JADIIM01. The sequence continues at coordinate 6,400 of JADIIM010000005.1, forward strand.
ATCGGCAGGATCACGGCGGTGGACCGCCATCACGGTGCGCGCAAGGGCGTGACCATGACCGAGGTGCTGCACGCGGACCTCGAGAGGCTCGCCGACAGTCACGGACGAGGCTATCCGCGCGGGAAGCGGCTGCTGTCTCGCGGCTTCTACGCCTGGCGCAGGGCAGCCGGCGCTCTGCTCATCCCGCTCGTCCCCCGGCGCCTCGCGTTCACCAAGGTGCGCACCTCACGATGGGCGCTCGTCAGCCGGCAGCTGCTGTCGTGGAACAAGCGGTGGCCCGACGACTACCGGCCGGACGACTAAAGGCCGGACGGCGCCGCGTCTGAGATCTGATCCGGTGCCCTCATGTCCGCCACGGCGGCTTCGACGACTGCGAGGCGCTGACGCGCACGCGCGTCCCACGAGTAGCGCTCCTCCACCGCCCGTCGGCCGCGAGCACCTGCCTCGCGCGCCCGCGTCCGGTCGGCAGCCAGTTCGGCGACCGCCGCGGCGACCGCGTCCGGGTCCAGCGGAGGGACGACGATCCCCGCCCGCTCGGCACGCACATACTCGGCCTGACCCGGCGTGTCCGAGCAGATGACCGGCACCCCGCATGACATCGACTCGTAGAGCTTGAGTGGTGAGTAGCCGGCCCGCTCGGGAGCGTACGTCAGGACCGCGGCCGTAAGCGCGTTGGCCACCACCGGGGCCACCTCGGCATATGGCAGCATCCCGAGGTACCGGACCCGTTCGCTTCGAGCGGCGGCCTGCTCCACGAGCGGACGGGCGGCCCCGTCGCCCACGACCACCAGGTGGACGTCGGCGGGCCACTCCGGACGCTCGTGCGCCTCGAGCAGGACATCGATGCGCTGCCACAGCGCGAACTGTCCGAAGAACACCACATATGTCTCAGGTAGATGTTGAGGCTTTGGCAGTCCTGGCCGGAAGAGTCGCGCGTTCGCGCCGTTGGGGCTGACGACCACATCGGAGCGACCGGTCACCCGCTCGAGCCACGCGGCGATGCCTTCGGAGACCGCGATGAGCGCGGCGGCCGACCGGTACTGCGCGCGCTGGACGGCGATCACGGCAGGCGCCACCGCACGCGTCCACGGCCAGGCGGCGAACGCATCGTCCCACGAGCCGTTGACCTCGTGGATCACCGGCACTTCCGCCCTGTCCGCCCGGCGTACCGCGCCCCACGCAAGCGGGTGCGCCCGTACGTACAGGGCATCGACCGAGCTGAGCGCATGGCCGAGTCGTCGAGTCGCGGCGCGGATGGCATGTAGCCGCGCCGGCACGCCCGGCCTTACGCCAGGCGCGTACTCCGGGCAGAAGACCTCGACCTCCCAGCCGGAGGACCGCATCGCCCCGACGACCTCCATGACGGCCGCCCACGAGTCCTGACCCTCGACCACAGCTTGAGCGCTGAAGTACGCGAGGCGGCCCCGCACGTCCGGCGTACCGGGCACCAGGCCGTTCGCAGCATCATAGGTGGGTGTCGTCTGCATCATGCCGCCATCATAGACCAGCGGGCACTCGCCCTGACGCACCGCCGGTCAGAAGCGATGCACGCGGCATTGTACTCGATGCCGATCGCACCCGGGACGTGGGCATTCGCAGCGCATACAATGGCAGGTGCCCCGCCTTTGACGTGCCCCCGACGTGAGGAACCAGCACGGTGAGTTTTTCGGCACTGTTCGTGACCACGGTCCCGGTAACGCTCGAGGCGTTCCTGCTGCCCTTTGCCGACCACTTCCGCGCGCGGGGCTGGCGCATCGACGCGCTCGCGAACGAGGCCACGCGCCGAGGGCGGCTGCTGCCCTCGTTCGACACCCTGTACGACATCGGCTGGAGCCGCAGCCCGCTGGCCGTGGGCCACCACTACGACACGTGGAACCGCGTGCGGCGGATCGTGGTGGAGGGCGGCTACGACATCGTGCACGTGCACACGCCCATCGCGGCGTTCGTGACGCGCTTCGCGCTGCGCTCCATGTCGCCGGCGGACCGCCCCGCCATCATCTACACGGCGCACGGCTTCCACTTCTACCGCGGTCAGGGCCGGCTCGGACATGCCGTCTTCCGCACCCTGGAGCGGACAGCGGCCCCGTGGACCGACCACCTCGTGACGATCAACCGTGAAGATTACGAGGCAGCGCTCGCATTCCGTGGCATCTCCTCCGACCGCGTCCGGCTGATCCCGGGCATCGGAGTGGACACCGAGGCGTATTCACGCGACCGCATCGCCCCGGCAGACGCGGCGCGCGTGCGCGAGGAGCTCGACGTCGCCGCAGACGCGTTCATGCTGACCATGGTGGCCGAGTTCAGCCCGGTGAAGCGCCACGCCCACATGCTGGAGGCGCTCGCGCGCACCACGCATCCGGACAGCGTGCTCGTGCTCGTAGGTGAGGGGCCGCTCGAGCAGGCCACCCGTGAGGCTGCCGTTCGGCTCGGCATCGCCGACCGCATCCGGTGGGCCGGATACCGCACCGACGTCCCCGCCGTGCTCGCCGCAAGCGACGCGCTCGCGCTCGTCTCGGCACGGGAAGGCCTGCCGCGCTCGGTGCTCGAGGCGATGTCCATGGCGCTGCCGGTCATCGGCACGGCCACACGCGGCATCACCGACGCCGTGGACGACAGCGTCGGCTGGATCGTGCCCAAAGACGACGTCAGTGCGCTCGCCCGGACGATCGACCACGCGGCCTCGTCGCCCGCCGAGTGCCACGAGCGCGGCCAGGCCGCCCGTGACCGCGCCGTGGAGCACTTCGCACTCCCGATGGTGCTCGGCATGTACGAGGACCTCTACGAGCGCGCGAGCGCGGGTCGCGCACGCGCCGGCGAGAGACCTGCGTGACCCGCTCGATGCTATGATGTGCGTGCCTGTTGGCAGCGTATGACCTGGCCGTTTCCGCACCTGGCAGCGATACCGGAGCGTGCACATCGGTGAGCAGAACCGACCGCGACCCACGATCGGGCCCGTCACGCCGCATCTCCACTGTGGTCCTGCTGTCTCTGGACGTGGCAGCCGTGTCCGTGGCGACGACCATCGCCTACTACATCCGCTTCGAGGGCGCCGTCCCGGGCTTCTTCGCACGCTGGATGCTCCCGCTCGCGGCACTCGGCTGCGCGGTCTACATCGCGCTATTCGCGGCGTTCGGGCTCTACCGCCTCGTGCTGCGCTACGCCGGGCTCGACGCGCTGCTCAAACTCTCGGCGGCAACGGCCCTCGGGTTCGTGGCGCTGTTCGGGGTCAACCTGCTGCTCCCGATGCAGGACGACATGCGCCCGGTCCCGCTCGGCGTGCTCATCGCACAGGCGGTGCTCGTCTTCCTGGGCGCGTCGGCCGCGCGGGTCACCGCGCGCGTGCTCGCGCACATCCACGCGAGCGTGCCGGGTGACCGCCGCCGCGTCCTCGTCATCGGCCTCGGCAGTGCAGGCCCCCTCGTCCAGCGCGAGATCCAGGGCCATCCGGACCTGGGCATGGCCGTCGTCGGCTTCCTGGACGACGACCGCGCGATGCAGGGCCTCACCGTCGGTGGCGTGCCGGTGGTGGGAACCACCGCCGACCTGCCGCGCGCGGTCGAGAACCTCGATATCGCCGAGGTGATCGTGGCCATGCCGTCAGCGCCCCGCGAGACGGTCCGGCGCATCCTCAACGCGGCTGCCGAGGTGGGCGTCCAGGCGCGCGTGGTCCCCCAGATCGTGGCGGCGCGCGGGTCCGTCAGCCTGCGTGACCTGCGGCCCGTGGAGGTCGAGGACCTGCTCGGGCGCGAGCCGACGCCGATCGACGTGGAGCAGGTGCGCGAGACGGTCGTCGGCAAGGTCGTGGCCGTCACCGGCGCGGCCGGCTCGATTGGCTCCGAGCTGTGCCGGCAGATCGTCGCGCTCGGTCCTGCCCGGCTGCTGCTGCTCGAGATCGACGAGACGCGGTTGTACGAACTCTGGCTCGAGCTCCAGGGGCGCGCGCCGGGTGTCTCGGCGATGCACATCTGCGACGTCCGCGACGCCGCCAAGCTCGACGCGGTGTTCGCCGCCGATCCACCCGACCTCGTGCTCCACGCCGCCGCCTACAAGCACGTGCCGCTCATGGAGCTCGAGCCCGCCGAGGCGGTCAAGACCAACGTGGGCGGCACCCGGAACGTGATCGAGGCCTGCATGCGCCACCGCGTCGCGCGGTTCGTGCTCGTCTCCACGGACAAGGCCGTCGCCCCCGCCAACATCATGGGACTCACCAAGGCCGTCGCCGAGAGGGTCATGCTCGACGCCGCGCGTGACGGCGCCCTCAACGCCGTCGCGGTGCGGTTCGGCAACGTGCTCGGCAGCCGGGGCTCGGTCGTGCCGATCTTCGAGGAGCAGCTGCGTCACGGCGGGCCGCTCACGGTCACACACCCCGAGGCCACGCGCTACTTCATGACCATCCCCGAGGCCGCACGCCTCGTGCTCCAGGCCCAGGCGATCGGCGATGCGGGCGACATCTTCGTGCTCGAGATGGGCGAACCGGTCAGGATCGCGGACCTCGCACGCAAGATGATCACACTCTCCGGCGTTCCGGCCGCGATCGAGGTCACCGGCCTGCGCCCGGGCGAGAAGCTGCACGAGGCGCTCGTGACCGACGCCGAGGGGCTCCTGCCCACCGAGCGCGAGAAGATCCTGCGGGTGGAGCGGCCGACGCTCCCCGGAGACGAGTTCACCGAAGCACTGACCGAGTTGCTCGATGCGGCGGCAGCAGACGACGGGACTGCCCCCGCACGCGCGACGCTTCGCGCGACCTGCGAGCGGATCGACCCGGGGTTCGCCACGCGCGCTGACGCCACAGAAGGAGCCGTGGCGCCGTGACCGTTCCCGCCCGTCCCGACCTGACGTGCGCGGTCGTGCTGCCCGCCTACAACGAGCAGGCACACATCGGCGAGGTGCTCGCTTCGCTCCCCGCGTGGGTCGACGCCGTCTTCGTGGTGGACGATGGCAGCTCCGACGACACCGCGCGTGTGGCCGGGTCCACCGGCGACCGGCGCGTGACCGTGCTCCGGCACGACCGCAACCAGGGCGTGGGCGCCGCGATGCGCACCGGCTATCGCGCCGCACTCGAGGGCGGCTTCGACCTCGTGGCCAAGATGGACGCCGATGGGCAGATGTGCCCGGAGGAGCTCGCCAGGCTGGTGGAGCCCTTCGCACTCGACCTGGCCGACTACACCAAAGGCAACCGCTTCTACGTCCGCGACGCCGCCCGGGGCATGCCCGCGCACCGGAGCTTCGGCAACACGGGACTGTCGTTCATGACCAAGCTCGCGAGCGGCTACTGGCACGTCTACGACTCGCAGTGCGGCTACACGGTCGTGCGTGCGGGCATGCTCTGCCTCATCGACCTCGACGGCCTGTCCGAGGACTACTTCTTCGAGAACGACATGCTCATCCGCCTGAACGCCCTGAACGCGCGCGTGGTGGACGTCCCCACATCCACCCGCTACGGCGCCGAGGTCTCACACGTGCGTCCGCACCGGGTCGTCCTGTCGTTCCCGCCGCGCCTGCTGCTCGCAGGCTCGCGCCGCTTCTGGCGCAAGCACCTCGTGACGGACTTCAGCCCCATCGGGCTGCTCACCATCGCCGGAATGGCGCTCGCAGCGTTCGGCGCGTGCTTCGGCGCCTACCACTGGTACCGCTCGATCGTGACGGACCACGTGGCCACCACCGGCACGGTGATGATCGCGGTGCTTCCCCTGATCCTGGGCGCGCAACTCCTCGTGCAGGCGTTCTCGATGAGCGTGGCGGCCTCCCCTGGCGCCGCCGAGAGCGCCGCGTTCACGCGCCACCTGATCGCCGACGGCCGCCTGAACCTGGAGTCCGAGCAGTGCCGCTGATCCCCGCAGGGGTGTGGGCGCTGGCGCTGCTCGGCACGCTCACGCACCGACGCCGGGTCCGAGAGGCCGCCCTGCTCGCGCTCACGTACACCGCCGCGGTGCTTGTAGCGATCACCGAGATCCTGTCCGCGATCCACGCGATCTCCCCCGCCGGACTCAGCATCGCATGGACGTTCGCGCTCGTCGCAACGCTCCTCTGGGCGCGCCCGCGCCTGTCCGCAGGCGTCCAGCGCATGCGCGAGGCGGTCGCCGGAGCCTGTCGCCCCGGCGACCGCACGGCCACCGCGCTTCTCGCGACCTTCGCGCTCGGCACGCTCGCCGCGGCGCTCCTCTACCCGCCGGTGAACTACGACAGCCTGACCGCCCACATGCCGAGGGTCTTCTTCTGGCTGCAGAACGGCTCGGTGGCGCACTACCCCACCCCGTTCGGGCCGCAGCTCTTCTCGGGCACGACCACCGCCTACACGGTGCTGAACCTCATGGGGCTCGCGGGCGGAAGCGACCGGCTCGCCAACCTCGCCGGCTGGCTCGCGTACGTCTTCGCAGTGATGACCGCGTCGCTCATCGCGATGCGCCTCGGCGCGGGCCGGCGCGGACAACTGGTGGCGGCGCTTGCGGCCGCGGCAACGCCGATGGCGCTCCTGCAGGCGTCGACGACGCAGACCGACATGACCACGGCGCTGTGGTGCCTGGCCACGGCCTACGGCATCCTGTGCTTCGTCGATGCGCCACCGCGGAGTCTGCGTGAGCACATCGGGTGGGCGCTGCCCACCGGGGTCGCACTCGGACTCGCCGGCGGCGCCAAGGCCTCGGCGTACCTCGTGCTGGCTCCCTTCGCGCTGTGGCTCGCGGTGACCGCTTTGAGGCGCCTGGGCGTAGCACGGACCGTGGCACTCGGCTCGGCGGTCATCGCCGTCGCACTCGCGGTGAACCTGGGCGGGTACGTGCGCAACGCGCGCGTGCTGGACGGCGATCCGATCGGATCGCAGGCGCCGGGAATGGCCCACATCCTCGTGACCGACCGAGGCCCGGCGGCGCTCGCCGCGACCGCGCTCAAAAACGCGTCCATGCTGCTCGGCAGTCCTTCGGAGGCCGCGAACGGCGTCGTCTCCTCGGCGGTAAGGGCGCTCGTACGCGCGATCGGACAGGATGCAGACGGGCCGTCCAACGCCGAGGAGGTCTCGGGGCCCTATCGTCTCGACGGGCGCGTCACCAACCACGACGTGGGTCCTGCGCCGCTCACGGTGACGCTCGTCGTGCTCGCGGTCGCGATCGGAGGGCTGACGCGGCGGCTGGACCGGCGCACCACCGCCTACCTCGCGTGCGCGGCCGTAGCGCTCGTGCTCATCGCCGCACTCGTGAGCTGGAACCTGTTCATCAACCGCATCCTGCTCCCGCCGCTCGCGCTGATGGTCCCGGCCATCGGCGTCGTGTACGAGCGGGCACATCCGCTGCGCGTCGCCCGGGCAGCGCTTGCCATCGCTCTCGCGCTCGCGCTCGCCTGGGGTGCGTTCGTGCTCGCCTTCAACTCCACCAATCGCCTCGTGCCGCCGACCATGCTCCCGTCCGCACTCGAAATGCGCGACCTCGGCTGGTGGAACACGCGCTACGACGACCTGCGGTTCCGCGTGCTCGCACCCGAGATGGAGGAGCCGTCCCGGGCGGTGGCCGAGGCCATCACGGAGCGTGGCCTCACCCGCGTGGGGATCCACGACCGTGTGCTGCACGCGCCGGTATACCTGCTGCTGCACCTCCTGCGTGACCACGAGGTCGGCTATGTGGGCGGCACGGTCCTGCCGGACCGCATCGACAGCAGCGGTCTCCGGCCCGAGGCCATCGTGGAGATCGTCTCTGCCGAGGACTACCCGGCCGTGCTGGCCGACGGAACGCCGCGCGGAGGCCTGCTGCTCGAGCCACAGCACGCGGGGGAGTACTACGTCATACTGCTGTACCAGCCCCATGATGGAGACCGACCATGACGCATCCACCGCTTGTCTGCGTCCAGACGACCATTCAGGCGCCCACATCAGCGGTGCGCGCCTTCGCAGACGCACTCGCAGCCACGAAGTCCGCACTCATCGTCGTCGGTGACGCCAAGGGCCCGGACCCGGAGAGCTTCGACGTCGGACGGCTACTCACGCTGGAGGACCAGCATCTGCTTCCCTTCACACTTGCACGCCATCTGCCCGAGAACCACTACGCACGCAAGAACCTCGGTTACCTGACCGCGATAGCGATGGGCGCCCCCTGCATCTACGAGACCGACGACGACAACGCCCCGCTCGCGCAGTGGAGCCCTCGCGCCGAGCGCGTGCAGGTCCATCCGGTGCGGCCGCGTCCGTGGGTGAACGCCTACCGGCTGTTCTCGCCGGATCTGCACATCTGGCCACGAGGATTCCCCCTCGAGCGCGTTGGCGACCCATCGACGTGGGACCACGACGATGAAGCGACCGTGGAATGCCAGGCGCCTATCCAGCAGGGACTCGCCAATGGGTCACCGGACGTGGATGCGGTGTGGCGACTTGTCGTCGATGCTGGAGTGGACGTCGAGTTCGGGATGCATGCCCACGGGTTCCTTCTGCCGGCCGGGAGCTGGTGCCCGTTCAACAGCCAGTCGACCTGGTGGTGGCCTGAGGCCTATCCCCTGCTGTACCTGCCGTCGTTCTGTTCGTTCAGGATGACCGACATCTGGCGTAGCTACGTGGCGCAGCGCTGTCTGTGGGAGCTCGGCCGGGGCGTGGTGTTCCACGCCCCGGAGGTGTTCCAGCAGCGGAACCCGCACGACCTGCTGCGGGACTTCCGTGACGAGGTCCCCGGGTACGAGAACAACACGCGGCTGTGCTCGCTACTGCAGGGTCTCGGGCTCGAGAGCGGCCCCGGATCGACCGCGACCAACATGCGGCGGTGCTATCAGGCGCTCGTCGAGGCGGACCTCGTCCCCGCTGCCGAGCTCGTGCTTCTCGATGCCTGGCTCGACGACCTGAGCGCGCTCGGACACGCGCGATCTGTGTGAGGAGGTGCGGGTGCCTGACCTGATCATGGCAAGCTACGGCGAGCCGGAAGACCCGTCCACCTGGTCCGGTACGCCCGCCAACCTCATTGCCGCACTGAGGCGACAGGGCCTGGACGTCGTCGGCCTCGACTACTCGCGAGCCGTCCCGGCGCTCGAGCGCAAGCTCCGCGGGCTCACCCGTGAGGTCAGACGTCGACTGCCGGGCGCCGCCAGCGTGGACGAGGGACTGCGCACCCGCGCGGCACGCACAAGATCCGCCGAGTGGGTAGCCCGCCAGGCCGAGCGGCTCGGCTGCGCGAACGTGCTGCATACCGGTACACTCGCGCTCCCGATGCGCCGCGTTCCCGTCACTCAGCGGCACTACCTGTACACCGACACGACCTGGCATCTGTGGGCGTCGCAGTCACCTGAAGCGGGGAGTCTCGACCCTGTGTTCGTCCGGCGCTCCGACGACCTCGAGCGCCGTGCCTACCAGCAGGTGGAGCACATCTTCCCGATCGGCGCGTACGTCGTCCCTGATCTCGTCGAGCACTACGGGGTGCCCGAGCGGCGGATCACGCCCGTCGGGACCGGCCTCAACGCGGTTCGCCCTTTCAACGGCGCGAAGGACTACACTTCCGGCCTCATCCTCTCCGCTGCGCGCGTCCGGTCGTCCGACAAAGGAGTCGGCCTGCTCGCGCACGCGTTCCGCATCGCCCGGCGCACGCGCCCCGGGCTGCGCCTGGTGATCGTCGGCTCTGAAGCCAACGCGGCACTCGTCGGCGATGTGGAGAACGTGGAGATCACCGGTTTCGTCCCTCGCGAGCAGCTACAGCGACTCTTCGAGTCCGCCACGATCTTCGCCATGCCCGCACTCAACGAGCCATGGGGACTCGTGTATCTCGAGGCGATGGCGTGCAAGACGCCGGTGCTCGGCCTGCGACGCAACGCGCTGCCCGAGATGACCGATGACGGACGCCTCGGCTTCCTCGTGGACGATCCGTCACCCGAGCGCTTGAGCGAGGCGCTGCTCGACGCACTCGGCGACCAGAAGCGCCTCGAGTCCATGGGCAACGCTGCGCAGGAACGGGTGCTGAGCACGTACTCATGGGACCTCACAGCGAAGCGGATCGCCGAGAGGATCACACGCTCGTGAGCGAGCGACCGGCCCACGCGAGCATCGCCGGTAGCGGACTTGCCATCGGCGCGTCCACCGCGGTCCGCCTGGCGACCGGCCTGGCCATCGGCATCATCGTCGCGCGCATGCTGGGGCCCGGGGCCAAAGGCGAGCTCGCACTCCTGCAGCAGCTCCCCGCTATCGCGGCGCTGCTGAGCGCGCTGGGCTTCGATGCGGCGCACGGGTACTTCGTAGGCCGGCATCGTCGAGACGCGGCTGCCGCGGTCTCCGACTCCGTCGTGCACGCCCTCATCGCGGGCGCCGTGAGCGTGCCCGCCCTCGTCCTCGTCATGCGCCTGCTCGTACCCGCGCTCGCCGAGGTCCCACCCGCAACGCTCGTGATCGCCGCGTCCGCGGCGCCCGTGCTCGTCCTCGCAAGCCTGCTCGGCGGCGTGCTCACCGGTCAGGGACGGCTCGGCAGACAGGCGCTGGCCGGAGGGCTCGCGGCGA
>JADIIM010000032.1:0-37500 GCA_015351705.1 Aeromicrobium sp.
CATCATCTCAATGGATACGGTATGGAACGTAACATGATTACTGTTTTTACTTTTGCAACATATCAGTAATAAACAAAAAGCAATAACTAATAAAGTTTTCATGAATTGTATTAAAAAGAAAAAAGGCACAATTTTAATGTGCCTTTATATTTATTTATCGACGGGAGCGACGGTGCCACGACCTGTTGCTCGACCTCCGGCTCCAGCGCCGGGCGATCGATGGCGAGGACCTTGATGAGCTTGGTGACCACCTGCTTCGGGCTCTGCTTTCCCGAGCCGATCGCCGCGAGCAGGTCGTCGGCCTCCTGGAGGTTCATGTCGGCTGCGACGCTGTCGAGGGCTTTGGCGACCGCCGACCACCCTACCCCGAGCCCCTGCTTTCGCAGGACTTTCGTGAGCTCGTCCTTGCCCTTGACAACGTCGTCCTCACGCGTGGCCTTGGAGAAGTAGCTGCGGATCTTGCTGCGCGCCGAGGAGGTCTTGACGATGTTCAGCCAGTCACGGCTCGGCCACGAGTTCTTGTTCGTGAGGATCTCCACACGGTCGCCCATCTCCAGCTCGTAGTCGAGCGTGACGATCGAGCCGTTGACCTTCGCGCCCACGCAGTGATGGCCCACCTCGGTGTGGATGGCGTACGCGAAGTCGATGGGCGTCGAGCCGCGCCTGAGCGAGATCACGTCGCCTTTCGGTGAGAAGACGAAGACCTCGTCTTCGAACAGGTCGATCTTGAGCGCTTCCATGAACTCGCGGGGGTCCTTGAGTTCGGTCTGCCACTCGAGCATCTGCCTGAGCCACGCAAGGCGCTCGTCGAACGACTCGTCGGCCCTGCCGCCCTCCTTGTACCGCCAGTGCGCGGCGATGCCGTACTCGGCGGTGCGGTGCATCTCCTCGGTGCGGATCTGGATCTCGAGCGGGCGGCCCGCCGGGCCGATGACGGTCGTGTGGAGCGACTGGTACATGTTGAACTTGGGCATCGCCACGTAGTCCTTGAAGCGCCCCGGGACCGGCTTCCAGATGGAGTGCACCGTGCCGAGCGCGCCGTACACGTCCTTGACCGAGTCCACGATCACCCTGAGCGCGATCAGGTCGTAGATCTCGGAGAAGTCCTTACCGCGATGCGTCATCTTCTGGTAGATGCTGTAAAGGTGCTTCGGCCGTCCGGCGATCTCGCTCTCGACGCCGATGGCCTCCAACTCGGTCGAGAGCTGGTCGATCACCTGGTGCAGATACGCCTCGCGGGCCGCCCGGCTCTCGGCGACCATCTTCTCGATCTGGGCGAACTTGCGCGGCTCGAGGTAGTAGAACGCGAGGTCCTCAAGCTCCCACTTGATGCTCGAGATGCCGAGGCGGTGCGCCAGCGGCGCGTAGATCTCCATCGTCTCGATGGCCTTCTGACGCTGCTTGTCCTCGGGGAGCGCCGCGAGCGTGCGCATGTTGTGCAGCCGGTCGGCGAGCTTGATCAGGATGACCCGGATGTCCTTGGCCATCGCGATGAGCATCTTGCGCATGTTCTGCGACTGCGCCTCGGCAAGCGAACTGAACTTGATCCGGCCGAGCTTGGTGACGCCGTCGACGAGAATGGCGACCTCCGGCCCGAAGCGCTCGCGGACCTCCCTGAGGCTCACCGAGCTGTCTTCAACGACATCGTGGAGGATGGCCGCCTGCAGCGTCACGGTATCGAGGTTGAGTCCGGCCAGGATCATCGCCACCTCGAGCGGGTGGCTGATGAACGGCTCGCCCGAGCGCCGCATCTGCCCGGCGTGGTGCTCGAGCGCGAAGGCATACGCCTCCTCGATCCCTCTGAGGTCTGCCGAGGGATTGTGGGAGCGGATCTGCGCTTCTATGCCTTCGAGGGTGACGGACACGCGCGGCCTTCCATCGGCTTACGACGTCTCAAGCACAGGTCGTGTGGGCAGGATAGGCTGATTGAACGCGTGCAGCAACTCATCGGCGGGCGCGTCGAGCGCGCGGGCGCTGAACGCCTCGAAGCTCTCGAGCGCGTCGAGTCCCTCCGCATACCGAACCGATGCCGCCAGGTCGAGCTTCTCTGAGGGCTCCGGCAGGAGCGCCAGCCGCCGGTACGCGCCGGTCCCCTCGGTCATGACCAGGCCGAGCTCCCGGAACACGCCGATCCCGGTGGAGACGCCCTTGTCGTTCAGTGACGACTTCGGGCGACGGCACTTCACGCGCTCGGCGAGGTCGGCGTTGGCGACCTCGAAGCCCTCACCGCCCTCACGCGCGCATGCCTTGAGCTCCAGGTAGAGCGCCCCGAGGTCCTCGCGTGACGGTGCCGCCGAGCCGAGGATCATGCGGTTCAGCCGGACGTCCTTGTCGCCGAAGAGCAGGTGGACCGTCGCCGGCTGTCCATCGCGGCCACCGCGGCCGCACAGCTGGTTGAATTCGACGTCACCCATCGGCAGGTGGTACAGGACGACGTGCCGCACGTCTGCGATGTTGACACCCTCACCGAACGCGCTCGTGGCGACCACGACCGTGATGTCCCCGTCGCGGAACGCCCGCTCCACGGCATGCCGCGACTCCCGGGTCATCCCCCCGTTGTAGAACGCCGCGCGGTGCGTGAGGGCCGGAACCCGCGAACGCACCTGCCGTGCGAGCGAGACGCTCACATCGCGGCTGTTGACGTACACGATCACGCGCTCGCCACGAGCGGCGAGCGCCGCAACGTACGCGATTCGGTCCTGGCATCGCCGTTCGTCGGCGATGCGGAGGTTCTCGCGCGTGGCCGGATCGAGCACGACGCGAGTGCTGCCGAGGTCACGGACGATCGCCTCGGCTACCTCGTCGGGCGCCGTCGCCGTCACCGCGAGGGTGAGCGGGCTCCCGAGCGTCTCGAGCGCCCGGTCCAGCCGCGCGTACGCCGGCCGATGCCCTGCCCGCGCGAGTCCGACGTGGTGCGCCTCGTCGACGACGACGAAACCGACCCGTCCGGTCGCGGCGAAGCGGGACGCATGGTGGTCGAGGAACTCAGGGGTGGTGAGCACGACGTCGAGCGAGCCGTCGGCCAGTGCCGCGAACGCCTCGTCCCTGCCTCCGGGAGCGGTCTCGCCCGTAAGCGTCCGGACCCTGCAGCCGATGGACGCGAACGACTCCTCGAGATGGAACGACTGGTCGGCCACGAGGGCGCGCAGCGGATAGACGAAGACCGACGCCCGCCCGCCGCCGATCGCCTCGCGAGCCGCGTGAAGATGGAAGATCAGCGACTTGCCCCGGCCGGTGGCCATGACCGCGAGCGTCGAGTGCCCGGCAGCGAGATGCCCGAGCGCGTCGCGCTGCGCGGGATGCAGGCTCCTGTCGCCGATGAAGTGCGCGACGAGCGCGGCGTCGAGCTCCGGTGGCGGGAGCGCGGAGAGCGCCTCGCGCCGCTCGGCTCCAGCCCGCAGCGCGTCATCGGCGTCGGCGTCGAGCGCCCTGCGGGCGACGAGCACGTTCACGCCGAGGCTCGCGCCCTCGGCGCCGCCCGTCACGTCGGTGACCTCGACGTCGTACTCCACGCCCGCATCGATCACCGGCGCGAGGACCGCCGCCAGCCGCCGGTTGAAGAAGCCGACCTGCCGCCCCGACGGATCGAACAGCGCGCACGCACACGGGTCGTACTCGTTGCCGGGCTGCCGTTCGAGCCTGAGCGGCGTGCCCGGCTCGAGTGCGGCCACGACGTCCTGCCGCCCCTCGAACGTCACTCCCGCGAGCTTGGTGTGGAACGACTCCGCGTCTTCGATGCCCGCGTAGTCGCCGCGCGCGACGATCTCCTCGGCGTGCGCGAACAGGTCTTCGACGAGCGCGGCGGCGGGCGCTTCGTCAGGCGCCTCGTGGACGCGGATGTCGCGCACGAGCATCTGGATGCGCTCGCGCCCGCGCCACTCGTCGCGCTCCAGCTCGAAGGCGAGGTCCACCGCCGAGTCGGTCACGGCCAGGCGGTCGATGTCCGGCGCGCGGAACGCGATCGCGGGCACCTCGGCCACACCGTCGTACGCGGTGAAGCGCAGATGGTCTTCCGAGCGCCCCACCCGTTTGCGGCCGTTCATGAACGCCCCGTGTGCTGCGAGCAGCGGCCGCCGGTTGCCGAACCCGAACGGGCCGAGCCCGTCGATCTCAGCAGCGAGCTCACGCGACAGCGCATCGAGCGGCACCTCGGCGTCGATCTCGACGACCGGCACGAACGCCTCGTCCGGGTACGACGCGAAACGCTCGAGAAGGCCGTCCTTGAGCGCCTTGAGCGACGAGGCAGACAGGGTGAGCCCGGCGGCCATCGCATGTCCGCCGAAGCGCGTGAGCAGACTGCTGAGCGAGACGAGCGCCTCGTGCAGGTCGACACCTGCGACGCTGCGGCCCGAGCCCTGCGCCACGTCCCCGTCCACCGTGAAGACGAGCGACGGCACGCCGTAGCGCGTCGTCAGTCGCGATGCGACGATACCGCGAACGCCCTCGTGCCACCCCTCGCCGGCAACGACAAGCACGCGGTCGCCGGTGCGGTACTCGCGCTCGGCACACGCGAGCGCCCCGGTGAGCAGGTCGGCCTCGGTCGCCTGACGGATGCGGTTGTACTCGTCCAGCGCGTGTGCGAGCTCCTCCGCACGCCCCGCGTCCTCGGTCACGAGGAGCTCGAGGGCGAGTGCGGGGTCAGCCATGCGGCCGGCCGCGTTCAATCGTGGCGACAGCCCGAACGCCACCTGCTCGGCGTGCAGTGTGTCGAGCGGCACCCCGGCCACCGCGGCAAGCGCCGCCAGTCCCGGCCGTCCGCCGGTCCGCGCGCGCTCGAGCCCCTCGGCCACGAGCGCGCGGTTCGGCCCCACGAGCGGGATGACATCGGCGATCGTGCCGAGCATGGCGAGGTCGGTCAGGTCGCGCCAGGCATCCGGCTCGCCGAGAAGACGCCCGACCTCACGAACGAGCGCGAGGGCCACGCCTGCTCCGGCGATCACCGGACCGTCGGGGTCCAGCCGCGGATCGGCGACCGGGACGCCCACGGGCACATCATCGCCCGGCTCGTGGTGGTCGGTCACCACGACATCGATGCCGGAGCCGAGGAGCGCCGACACCTCCTCGGCGTTCGAGATGCCGCAGTCGACGGTGACCACAAGGTCCGGTGCGGCGGCCCGCACGCGCTCAAGGGAGGCCGCAGTGAGACCGTAGCCCTCGCGGAAGCGATGCGGGACGAGCGGCTCGGCGTCCCCGCCGAGCGCTCGAAGACCGCGCGAGACGAGCGCCGCCGAGCTGATGCCGTCCACATCGAAGTCGCCGAAGACCACGATCCGCTGGCCTGAGGAGACCGCCCGCGCGACGCGCTCGGCGGCCTCGGCCAGACCCGGTATCGTCGAGCTGTCCACCCAGTCGCGCTTAAGATCGGGAGCGAGGAACCGCTTGACCGCGTCCGGAGTCGTCACCCCGCGGCCGAGCAGGATCCCCGCCGTGACCTCGGAAAGACCGGCACTCGCTGCGAGCGCGGCGACCGCAGCGGCGTCCGGGCGCCGGACGTCCCATCGGCGCTGCCTCGTCGCGGGTGGTGTGTGGCTCATGCGTCCATTCTAACGGGTGGGGGCCGGCACCCGAGAAGGCACCGGCCCCGGTCGTCCGAAAGCGTTCGTGCTACTTGGCGGCGTGTGCCTCGGCCTTGCGCCTGAGCGCCTGGAAGCGCGGCTCGCGCTCCTTCCAAACCGCGTACATCGGACTGGCTAGGCTGATCGTGGAGTACGCCGCAACGACCAGACCGACCGCCATCGCGAAGGCGAAGTCACGCAGCGTCTCACCGCCGAAGAAGAAGAGTGCCACTACGGGCATAACCTGTATCAGCCCGGTGTTCGCCCAGCGCATCAGCACCTGATTGATGGACTCGTTCGTCATGTCCATGAACGTCGTCCGGGTGAGCCCCGTGGCGTTCTCTCGGATCCGATGGAACACCACGATAGTGTCGTACAACGAGTAGCCGAGGATGGTCAGCAGCGCCGCGATGGTGTTTGGGGTCACTTCTCTCCCAGACAGCGCATACACGCCGAGCACGACGATCGTGTCGTGGACCAGGGCAACGACGGCGCTCACCGACATCTTGTATTCAAATCGAATCGAGATGTAGAGCAAGATCGCCAGGATCGAGACGGCGAGCGCGAGGATGGCCGCGTTTGTGACGCTCTTGCCCCAGCCCGGACCGATGGTGGTCACGTTCGCGTCCTGCTCTGGCAGTGAGAGCGCACTCGTCACCTCGGCGAACGCACGCTGCGCGGCTGCCGTGTCGGACTCAGCGGTGCGGACGATGAAGCCGCCCTCGTCAGTGGGCTGAATCGTGGCGTTGGCGGTGTCGGGCACGCCGGCGGCCTCGAGGGCCGATCGTACGGCCTCGGTCGTGGTGCTCTCAGCACCGACGAACGTCATTGAGGTGCCGCCCCGGAAATCGATGCCAAACGTCAATCCCACGAACAGGAGCACGGCTACGCTGACCGCTACCAGGGCCCCCGAGACAGCGAAGAAGATCCTGCGCTTGCCCATGAAGTCGATGCGTGACTTCGGCGCGATCTCCTCGCCGATGCCGTGGACTCCGAACAGCCACGGCGCCTTGGTCATCCACCCCTCCGCGAGCAAGCGGACCACCGGGCCCGTGAACAGGATCGCGGCGACAAGGTCGATGAAAATGCCGAGGATGAGCGTGAAGGCGAAGCCGCGCACCGGGCCGATGGCGAGTGCGTACAGTGCGACCGCCGA
The DNA here is from genome assembly GCA_015351705.1 of Aeromicrobium sp. Lineage (GTDB taxonomy): Bacteria > Actinomycetota > Coriobacteriia > Anaerosomatales > Anaerosomataceae > JADIIM01. Next base: position 6,712 of record JADIIM010000032.1, read on the forward strand.
TACCAGGGCGACGATATCGGCATCGATGCTCGTTGCTATCGCCGAGCGTACAGCCGACTTCGCCGCACTTCGATGCGTCTTGCCCCGGTCGATCTCCTCTTTCAGACGTTCGTAGATCAGGATGGAGGTATCCGCAGCCACGCCGATCGTGAGAATGATACCTGCGATACCCGGGAGCGTGAGCGCGAAGGCGCCCATCGACGACAGGACGCCGAGAGAGCCGACCAACAGGACACCGTAGACGATGAGACCGCCAATGCTGACGACACCGAGACCGCGATAGTAGACCACCATGAACACGACCACGAGTGCCAACCCCATGAGCGCCGCCAACAGACCCTGCTGGAGGGACTCCTGGCCGAGCGTCGGGCCTACAACCCGCGACTCGTCCACTGTGAGATCGACGGGCAGCGCGCCAGCCTGCAGCACCGCCGCCAGGCGCTTGGCCTCATCAAATGTGAACTGCCCGGTGATCTGCGTGTCCCCGGTGAGAATCGGCTCCTGGACGGCCGGTGCGGACTTCGCGTAACCGTCAAGGACTATCAGCACTTGGCCGCGAGCCGGTGCCAGTCGTGTCGTTACCTCGCCCCATGTCTGCGTCCCCGCGGGGCTCATGGTGACGCTGACAGCGGCGTTGCCAAACTGGTCGGTCGTCACTTGAGCGGACGTGATCACCTCGCCAGTCATGAATGGTTCGTACGACCCGGGCTCGAGCGGCTCGAGGTCAACCACACCGCCCGCGCGGTCGGCCTCGATGTGCTGGTACGCCAGGTCGATGGTCGCCGATTCGGTCACGCTGGACAGATCAACGAACTCGAGCCGCCCTGGCTCACCGAGCACCTCGAGCGCTTGGCGCGCATCGGACACTCCCGGCAGCTGAATGAGAAACGCGTTCGCGCCTTGACGTTGCACGGTCGCCTCGGTGAGGCCGAAGCCGTCGACGCGCTCAAGCAGGATCGTCTCGACGCGCTCCATCGACTCCTCGGTCAACGGGCCCGAGCCCAGCGGCTCGGCGGTCAGGATCACCGAAAGACCGCCTTTGATGTCCAGACCCTGCGCGATCTTGTCCTGGACTGGCCACGCCTGCCAGAAGGCCAGTGCCATTAGGACAACAACGGTAGCGAGGGCAATCAGGTTGCGCGTCTTCGGATCCATCTCCTCGGCTCACTCCTTGTCCTCACGTCCCCGGCACACGGGGACGACTGCTCACGGGTCGGACGATGCGCCCGCCGGGCCTGCGGGCCTACAACAACCTCGTCTCGTTGATCACGAGACTGAACGACGCGTCGAGCACCTCGGCCGCCTTGCGACAGATCTGCATACGCGACAGGAAGATCTCAAAGTACTCCATCACCTGGCCGACCGCGGTGTCGATGTCGAGCTCGAGCGTTATCACACGTGTGGCCGAGTCGACACGCAGAAACGACCGTTTGGCAGCGTAGTTCACCCGGTCGTGGATGTCGAACTGCGTGGGGTCCTCGCACCTGACGCGCGTGTGGTGCACATCGGCCTTGTCCGCCAGGATCGCAGCCGCCCCGACCGGAGTCGCCGGCGTCCCGATCTCCTCCTCGTGATTGCCGAGCGCATTCATCACCACCGCAAGCTCGCGCGGCTCGATGCCCAGCTCCACCAGCGGGTCCTTGGCGAGCAGCGCGGCTGACACGCCGTGGAACTCACGCGAGATGCAGTTGCCGATGTCGTGCATGAAGCCCGCGATGGCCGCGAGCTCAGCGTCGCGCTCGGCATACCCGAGCCGCCGCATGATGTTGCCCGCGATGTGTGCGCTCAGGTTCGCGTGCCTGAGCCCGTGTTCGGTATAGCCGAGCGAGCCGAGATAGTCGTCACCCATCTGCAGGTACGCGAGAACCGCGGGGTGCGACTGCACATCCGCGAGCGTGACCAGGCCGTTCGCATCAGGCATCGGCGCCGGCGTCCTCGATCTTCCGGGCGATCGCCGAGCGTGCGAACTCCACGATGACGCCGGTCGCAACCTCCACGCCCACACGGTCGTCATCGAGGTGACTGACCGTTCCGTACACGCCGCCGATCGTGACGACGCGGTCGCCCACCTGGAGCGAGTCCATGAGGGCGCGATGGTCGCGCTGCCGCTTCTGCTGCGGGCGGATGATGAGCAGGTAGAACGCGCCCGCGAGCACCACGAGCGGCAGTAGTTGGTTCAGCTGGTCCACGTCTCCGACCTCCGGATCTCCGTGCGGGAGAGGCGCCCCGCGCGCATCAACGCATCATACCATCAGACTCTGCGCGTGATGGCCGCTCAGTAGTCGTCTGCGCCCGGCCCCGAGCGCCACTCGGCCAGAAACGCGCCATACTCCCCGGCGATGATGGCTCGCCGTGCGCGTCTCGCAAGGTCAAGCAGCACGTGCAGGTTGTGGATGGACAGCAGGGTCGCGCCGAGCATCTCCTTCACCGTCACCAGATGTCGCAGGTAGGCCCTGGTGTACGTCGTGCAGACCGGACAGGAGCATGCGGGGTCCAGCGGACCGAAGTCACGGGCGAACTTCGCGTTCTTCAGGTTCATCCGCCCCTCGGAGGAGAACGCCGTCCCCGTACGGGCCGTGCGCGTCGGCAGCACACAGTCGAAGAGGTCCACTCCGAGGGCGATGGCTTCGAGCATCGTGGTGGGGTTGCCTACGCCCATGAGATATCGCGGCCGGTCGGCGGGCAGCAGTTCGGTCACCGGCGCAAGGCTCGCCAGCATCAGATCATGAGGCTCGCCCACGGAATAGCCACCGATCCCGTATCCCGGGAAGCCGATCTCCGTCAGGCGCGCCGCACTCTCGGCCCGAAGGTCCTCGAAGACGCCTCCCTGCACGATGCCGAAGAGCGCCTGGTCATCGCGGGCGTGTGCGGCAGCGCAGCGCGCCGCCCACTCGGCCGACCGCCGTACGGCGGTAGCTACGAGGTCCTTCTCCGCGGGATACGGCGGACACTGGTCGAGCTGCATGATGATGTCCGCGCCGAGCTCTTCCTGGATGCGCATGTTGTCCTCGGGCGTCCAGAAGTGCTTCGCGCCGTCGACGATCGAGCGGAACTCCACGCCGTCGTCTGAGAGCTTGAGCGTGTCGGCGAGGCTGAAGACCTGGAATCCCCCCGAGTCGGTCAGGATCGGGCCGTCCCAGCCCATGAAGCGATGCAGCCCGCCCGCCTCGGCGATCAGGTCCGAGCCTGGGCGCAGGAACAGGTGGTAGGTGTTCGCCAGCACGACGCGTGCACCGATCTGCCGGAGCTGATCGGGCGTGACGCCCTTGACGGTCGCACGCGTGCCGACCGGCATGAACATGGGTGTCTCGACCGCGCCATGCGGGGTGGTGAGGACGGCCGCGCGTGCGGCGGTCGTGGCATCGGTCGCGCGTACCTGGAAGTCGAAGTAGGTCATGCGCGGATTCTAGCAGGCGCGGGGTATGCTTACTCCCGACGAACCGCCCACCTCTGACGTGCGTCCTATGGGAGACAGCATGGTCACTCGAGACATGAGCGACCCCACGCTCGTGGCTGCGGCCGCAGCCGGTGACGAGCAGGCGTTCGCCGCGCTCGTGCGCAACCATGCCGATGCGGTCTACGGTCATGCACTGCGTTTCTTCGGCGATCGTCAGACCGCCGAAGACGCTGCGCAGGAGGTGTTCGTCAAGGTGTTCCGCACGATCGCGACGTTCGACGGCAGGGCCAAGTTCAGCACATGGCTCTACCGCGTGACGCGCAACGTGTGCCTGGACATGGCCCGGGCCGGACGCCGCGTCGCACAGCCGGTGGACCCGGCGACGCTCGAACCGCTGTCGACAGCGGACTTCGCGGACGACGTCGTGCTCGCCGAGGCGCTCGAACGCGCGATGCGGGTGCTGGCGCCCGAAGACCGCGACGCACTTGGTGCGGTCACCCTCTTCGGGCTGTCATACGCCGAGGCCGCCGAGACGCTCGGCGTGCCGGTGGGAACGGTGAAGTCCCGGGTCTTCCGCGCCCGGCGCACGCTCACCACGGTACTGCGAGACGCGGAGGGAGGTGTGACGGATGGACTGCCTGCGCGCAACTGAGACGCTCTCTGCCGCCCACGACGGTGAACCCACTGCCGCCGAGGACCTCGCACGCGCTCGCGAGCACTGCGACGCGTGCGCGTCGTGCGCGGCGTTCGCCTCCGCCCTGACGCGTCTCGACGCCGTCCCCGGCCCCCGCGCATCAGAGGAGCTCGTGGCGCGCCTGACCGCGCTCGGCGCGCAGACGGCCGCCGAGATCGCGGAGCATGCGTCCGGCGCGACGGCGCAGACACCGCCGGGCATGTCCGGGGCACCGGGCACTGCCGCACCACGTGTGCCGCGGGTCGTTCCGGGCTGGTGGACGCCCCGCTTCACGATCATGGCGACCGCCGCTGCGATGGTCTTCCTGGCCGTGGCGATCGGCGCAGCCGGGCTCTCCGCTCTCCTGGGACCGCAGGCCGCTCCTGCCGACGACATCGCCCTGCTCGAATCCACCGGGGCGCCCGGCCCCGACGCGGCCGACGGCTACGGCGACGCCACCACCTCAGATGATGGCGCCCTGAGCGCCGCCGCGCCCGATGACGCAGCGCGGTCCTCGGCGCCTGCTCCCGAGTACCTCACCCTCGAGAACGGCGTCTGGGCGCTCGAGACGCCCGGCGACCCGCTGCCGTCGGATGCGACGACCGCAGGCGTGGTGACGAGCGCCCTTGCGGACTCCGGCGAGGCCACCAAGCGCACCGCGTTCATCTCGGCGGACGGGCTCGCGTTGTGGGTCGCCGACGATGGCGGCACCTATGCGCGCTTCGCCCGCGTCACGCGGACACTCGGCATGCGCCGGTACGGTCTTGTGAGCGGCAGCCAGCTTGCGTACTTCGGGCAGTGGCCCATGCTGCCCGAGCGCTTCGCGGCGCCCACCGCCCCCGATGGCTCGCCGACGTTCCGCTACTTCGGCTTCGACGATCTCAGCCGCGACATCTACGTGCCGGTCGGCGCCTCCCCCGACACGGGTTTCGCACTGCCGCCGAACATGCCGCCTGACGACCCTGCGGCGAGCAACCCGTACTGGACGTGGTGGGAGCCCCTGTAGCCGTGCCATGCGCCGAGCGGCGTGCCGAGAGACCCGGATCCGCCGGGGTCAGGCCGCCTACAGGATCAGCATCGCATCACCGAAGCTGAGGAAGCGGTAGTGCTCCGTCCTGGCGCTCTCGTACGCGCGCATGATGAGCTCGCGGCCGGCGAACGCACTCACCATCATCATCAGCGTGGAACGCGGCACATGGAAGTTGGTCACGAGCGCGTCTACCACTCCGAAGCTGAAACCCGGCAGGATGAACAGGTCCGTGAGTCCCTCGCTCGCCTCGACCAGACCGGTCGTCTCGTTGAACGCGCTCTCGAGCGCCCGCACGCTCGTCGTGCCCACCGCCACGACGCGGCTACCTCGCGCTCGGGCATCGTTGACGGTGTCGGCGGCATGCTCGCGCACGCGGTAGTGCTCGGTGTGGATGACATGATCGTGCGGGTCGTCCGCCGACACGGGACGGAAGGTGTCCAGTCCCACGTCGAGCTCGACCGAAGCGATGTGCACTCCCGCACGACGCACCTCATCGAGAAGCCCTTCGCTGAAGTGCAGTCCGGCAGTGGGCGCCGCAACGCTGTGCTCGTCGGTGGCATACACGGTCTGGTACTCGGACGGGTCCCTGAGCGGCTCGGTGATGTACGGCGGCAACGGCATCTCACCGAGCCGGTGCACCGCATCGAGGAAGGTGCCTGAGCCGGTGTGGAACTGTATCAGCCGCGCCCCCGAGTCCTCAAGGACATCGACCACGAGCCCGGTGAGCTCGCCTTCGCCGAAGACGATGCGCGCGCCGGGCTTGAGCCGCCGCCCCGGCTTGACGAGACACTCCCAGGCGTCCTCGTAGCTCCGGCGCAGCAGGAGCACCTCGACGGCTCCGCCCGTCTCGTCCTTCGCGCCGCGCAACCGGGCGGGCAACACGCGCGTCTGGTTGACCACGAGCACGTCACCGGCGCGCAGGTACTCGAGGATGTCGCGAAACTCCCGGTGATCGATCTGGCCGCTCGTGCGGTCCACGACCATCAGCCGGCATGCATCACGCGGCTCCGCCGGGTGCTGGGCGATGAGGCCCGTCGGCAGGTCGTAATCGAAGTCGTCCGTCTTCACGCGGTTCCTCCATCATGGGGTCTATCGGTTCCTTCTCGAACGGGCAGCCGGTCTGCGCTGTCGCGCCCACCCGCACGCTCCTCCCGCTCCGCGGCCCGTCTCGCCGTGCGCGCTGCGCGGTCCGCCTCCGCCTCGGCGGCACTCGGAAGACACCCGCAGTAGCTCTGGCGATACATGCCGAGTGCTCGAGACCGCCGCGTCGCGTCCGGATACCGGTCGCGGAAGTCTGAGGCGATGAAGCACACGCCGGCCTCGGCGCATACGGCCTCACCGACCTCGCGGATCGCATCCGGGTCCTGGTACGGACTGACCGACAGCGTCGTCGCGACCGCGTCGTAGCCACCGTGCGCCGCCTCCCTGGCGACCATACGCAGACGCAGACGGTAACACGCCCGGCACCGGGCCTCGCGGTCATCGAGGTGTGGCGCCACGGCCGCCTGCCACAGCGTCGGCTCGTACGGCACCTCGATCACCGGTATGTCCGCCTTGGCCGCGTACTCCACAAGCGTGTCCCGACGGCGCGCATACTCGTCGGCTGGCGCGATGTTCGGGTTGGCGAAGCACACGGCCACCGACCCGCCGGCGGCAAGCGCGTCGTACGGCTCGAGCAGGCACGGCCCGCAGCATGCGTGAAGCAGGATGCGCATCTGACACCTCCGAGCGACAGTCTACTCCCACCGGTGACACGCCGCCTCCCGCACGGGCGCCCGCCGGACGCCCGCCGGAGGGGTCGCACGGTCAGCCGATGAAGGCCGAGACGAGCGTGATCGCCCCGAACACCACGAACACGACCGCCGAGAACCTGCCGATCACGAGAGACGGAAGGTGCCTGCACAACACGGCCCCGACGACGATGGCGACGGCGTCGGCGGCAAGCATCCCGAGCGAGGAGCCCGCCCACACGCCGAGGGACGTGGCGAACGTGCCCGCCGCCGGAGGCTCGACCGCCGGGGCGAGCGCACCGAGCGTGCGCAGGGCCGCCCCGGGATCGGCAGCGATCGAGAGCGTCATCAGCTGCGTCTTGTCACCGAACTCGGCGACGAAGAACGCGGCGGCCACGGTGAGAACCGGTCCGAAACGCGGGGCGGGACGGACCTGTGTCTCGCACCCGTCTCCCCCCGACGCGCGCCAGGTGACGACTCCGTACACGACGAACACGATGCCTGCGCCCACCGCTACAAGACGCGCGGGAACGAGCGCCGCCATCGCTCCGCCGAGGGCCACAGCCCCCAGCTGCAGTGCCGCTATGGCCAGTGCGGTCCCCACGAGCACCTTGAGCGGCGGATAGCGTGTGGCGAACCCTACGAGCAGCATCTGGCTCTTGTCGCCGAGTTCGGCGAGAGCCACCAAGACGAATGCGATGACGAATGCGGACGTCACCGGTGCCCTCGCAACGACCGGTCACCGGAGCGCACGGCATCCTCCGTGCGCATGAGGCTACTCGGCGGACGCGGCCCGGCGGACCTTCGTCCGCTCGCGCGCAAGCACCACGATCAGTGCGACGACAGCGATCGCCAGGGCGCCGAGCAGGATCGGCAGGACCGCCCCGTCGCCATCACCGGCACCGCCACGACGCCAGGAGACCTCGATAGCGTACGAGCCGCCAGCAGGCAGACGCGTGCCACCCAGCGGGTGCAGCGTCTCGCCGAGCGAGTTCGTCTGCACCTCGCCGGAGACCGCAGGCGTCGCCTTCAGGTCGGCAGCACCCGGCTCGGCGACCACCGACGCGCTCACCGGCACCTCGTCGCCCGGGTTGATCCACACCATGCCGCCTTCGACCCGGCTGCCCGAGATCGTGGCCGGACCCAGATACACCTCAACCTGCGCGAGGCGCGACTCGGAGACCGTGAACGTGTAGAGGTCCATCCCGCCGACACTCTCGACGCTCGCCTCGCGGAACGGATCGGCCTCGGCGGCGCCGCCGAGGACCTCGCCCGACCACATCAGCGTGGCGCCTGCAGGCACGGGAACCGTGACCGACGTCGGCAGTGAGGCAGCGGGGTCAACGATGGCGGTCACAATGAGCAGCGACTGCGTGCCGTCGACCACCGGAGAGTATTGGAGCTGGTACTCGCGCACGTTCGAGGCATGCGCCATCGCCGGAACGAGAGCGACGACGGCGAGCGCACACGCGAGGATGCGAAGCAGACGGACCATGACGCGACCTCCGTTGTAGCGGGCTGAAGCGCTATTCTACCGCAGCGGCGGCGGCGACCGTGTTGACCATGAGCATCGCCCGCGTCATCGGCCCCACACCACCGGGGACGGGCGTGATGGCCGATGCTATCGGCTCGACGCTCACATAGTCCACGTCGCCGACGAGCCCATCATCGGTCCGGTTGATCCCCACATCGATGACGACGGCGCCCGGCTTCACATAGCTCGCGTCGATCATCCCGGCCCGGCCGATGGCAGCCACGAGCAGGTCCGCCTCACGACACACCGCCGGCAGATCCTTGGTGCGCGAATGGCACACGGTGACCGTCGCGTTGGCCTCGAGCAGCAGAAGCGCCATCGGCTTGCCCACGATCGTGGACCGTCCGACGATCACCGCGCGCATCCCCGTGGGATCGATGTCGTAGGCGCGCAGCATCTCCATCACGCCCGCGGGCGTGCACGCCCGGAAGCCGGGAAGGCCCCGCACGAGCCGGCCGAGGCTGGCAGGATGGAACCCGTCCACGTCCTTCTCCGGCGAGATGCGCTCCATGACCGACTCGGCGTCAAGGTGCGCGGGCAGCGGCATCTGAACGAGTATGCCGTGAACCGCCGGGTCGGCGTTCAGCCGGTCGATGAGCGCGTCCAGCTCATGCTGCGAGATGTCAGCGGCAAGGCGGTGGTCGAGGCTCGTGATGCCCACCTCGGCACAGTCGCGCTCCTTCATGTTCACGTAGCTGGCCGATGCCGGGTCGTCACCCACGAGCACGACCGCAAGACACGGCGTCACGCCGCGCGCGACGAGTTCCCGCACCTGCCCGGCCGCACGCTCGCGCATCTCGGCCGCAACGCGCACACCATCGATCACCGTCGCCATGTCACAAATCTCCCGCTCTCTCATCCGGCTGTCCCGCCCGGCGTGCGGGCGCGCCGCTCAGTGTACCCGAAGCTCCCTCGCCGGCGTCAGCCGGCTATCAGCCGAGCGGCATCTCCTTGACCAGTCCGAGCACCTCACGGAACTCCGGGGTGCCGGCGCGCCCCAGCGCTTCGTAGATGACCGACTCGGCGGTGGTGACCGTCACTCCGGCGGCACGAAGCCGATCGAGTGCCGTGTCGCGGTCCTGATCGCGCCGTGAGCACACGGCATCGGCGACCACGTGCACCCGGTACCCGGACCTGACGAGCGACAACGCTGTCTGCATGACGCAGATGTGCGTCTCCATGCCCGTGAGCACGACCTGTGACGCACCTGACGCCTCGAGGCGTTCCATGAACGCGGGCTCCAGCGTGCAGTCGAACACCGTCTTGTCCACCGGGGCCCCAGCCCCGGGAACGACAGCCAGCTCCTCGACGGTGTCGCCCAGGCCCTCCGGATACTGCCGCGTGACGATGACCGGCGTGCCGAGAACGTCCGCCACACGGCCGAGGAGCGCCGAGGCCCGTACGACCGCGTCTCGCCGCTGCATCGCAGCCGCGAGACGCTCCTGCATGTCGATGAGCACGACCACCGCGGTCGTACGGTCGATGACGTCAGGCGATGCGGCCATGGGCCCTCCCGGGGTCGGCATCAGCGAAGGACCTGTGGTCCCGCCCCTATTCTAGCCGGTCGCACGCGCGGCCATGGGGTATCTTCTCAGCGTACGTGAAGCGTTTGTGCCCGGTACCCGACACAGGAGGACACGATGTCTGACGCACCCATCCTCGGCCCCGTGAACCTGGTCTCAGACCGCGAGAGCGCCGGAGACTTCGAGAAGAAGCACGCACCGTACATCGACGTGGACGAGGTCGACGAGGGTCTTCTCGTGACCGTCACCGTCGGCTGGGACGTGCCGCATCCGAACCAACCCGACCACTACATCACGTGGATCGAGATCTTCGCCGGTGACGCCCCCATCGCCCGTTTCGACCTGTCGCCGGTGGCCACGGCCCCGGTGGTCTCCGTCGTCGTGAACGTCGACCCCGGCACGGTCGTGCGCGCGGTCGAGCACTGCAACCTCCACGGGCTGTGGGCAACCGAGGTCACCGTCTAACGGTCACGCACCTGACCCGTGGCGTCGCACGACGCCACGGGCGCGTCACTTCGCGCGCTCGCGGTGCTCGCGCTTGCGATGGGCGCTCACGCCGATGAACGTCCCCCCGGCGATGATCACCACGCCGATGAGCATCCCGATCACCACCTGCGGATCGCTGAACACCGCGCCCTCCTTCGCACCGCTCACACCAGGTCAGAACAGGCCGTCTTGGTTCGGCGCATCGGCCGGGGCCTGCAGGCCCAGGTGCTCATACGCCCTCGGCGTCGCCTGGCGACCCTTCGGAGTGCGCGCCAGGAAGCCGAGCTGCAGCAAGAACGGCTCGTAGACGTCCTCGAGCGTGTCGGGCTCTTCGCCCACCGCAGCCGCGAGCGTGTTCAGCCCGACCGGCCTGCCGGAGAACGTGCGGGCGAGCGCCTCGAGGATCGCAAGGTCCATCCGGTCCAGTCCCACGTGATCGACGTGGAAGAACGCGAGCGCCTCGGCGGCGACGCCCTCGGTGATCCGCCCGTCGCACCGCACCTGCGCGTAATCACGCACCCGCTTGAGCAGGCGGTTGGCCAGCCGCGGCGTCCCCCGCCCGCGCCGCGCGATCTCCATCGCGCCTTCGTCATCGACCGCCACGCCCAGGATCCCCGCCGAGCGACGCACGATCGCGGCCAGCTCCTCGACCGTGTAGTACTCGAGGCGGAACGCCATCCCGAACCGGTCACGCAACGGGCCGGTGAGCAGCCCCGTGCGCGTAGTGGCGCCGATCAGCGTGAACGGCGGCAGATCGAGCCTCAGGCTGCGCGCCGCTGGCCCCTTGCCGATCACGATGTCGATCGAGAAGTCCTCCATCGCCGGGTAAAGGACCTCCTCGACAGCCCGGTTGAGGCGGTGGATCTCGTCGATGAACAGCACGTCGCGCGCCTCGAGGTTGGTGAGGATCGCAGCCAGGTCTCCCGCCCGCTCGATCGCCGGTCCGCTCGTCTGGCGCATCTGCACACCGAGCTCGGCGGCCACCACACCGGCGAGCGTCGTCTTCCCCAGACCCGGCGGGCCGGAGAGCAGGAGGTGGTCGAGCGGTTCGTCGCGCGCACGTGTGGCGTCGATGAGCACGCCGAGGTTGTCCTTCACGCGGGTCTGGCCGAGGTACTCGTCAAGGCGTCTCGGCCGAAGGCTCCGGTCGATCTCGAGGTCGTCTTCGGTGTACTCGGCCGATACGAGGCGCTCGCCGCTCTCATCTGCATACGGGTCATCGTGCCATACGGTGCTCACCGGGCACCCCCGAGCCTCTTGAGCGCGTGACGCAGCAACGACGGTGCATCGTCGGGCCCGTCGTACCCCTTGAGCGCCACGGCTATCTCGGCGCCGCTGAAGCCCATGGCCCCGAGCGCGTCGGTCGCCTCGGAGCGCGCGCCGGCCGACGGCGAGGCCCCGGAGGTCAGAGTCAGGGAACCAAGCCGGTCTTTGAGCTCGATCACGATGCGTTGGGCGGTCTTCTTCCCGATGCCGGGCACTGTGGCGATGAGCGCATCGTCCTCCCGGGCGACGGCCTCGGCAAGCGCGTCCGGGCGAAGCGTGGACAGCGCCGCGAGCGCCACTTTGGGGCCCACCCCGGCCACCGTGATCAGCCGCTCGAACGCCTCGCGCTCATCAGGACTCTCGAACCCGAAGAGGGCGAGCTCGTCTTCCCGGACGTGAAGATGTGTGAACAGGGCGACCTCATCGCCCTCGGCAGGCAGACGCGAGACAGCGTGCGTGGACAGCGCCAGCGCAAGCCCGATGCCGCCGACCTCCACCACGCACGACGTGGCTGTCTTGGCGACCAGTCGGCCGCGGACATGCGCGATCATCGCGCCCCTCCCCGCGCGCGATGCGGCACGCGCGCGTTCACGTGGCAGATCGCCGCAGCAAGGGCATCGGCCGCATGATCGGGATGCGGCTCGGAGGGCAGGTCGAGGATCGCCTTCACCATGTACTGGACCTGCCGCTTGTCGGCATCGCCGGAGCCCACGACAGCGAGCTTGATCTCACCGGGACCGTACTCGCCCACTTCCATGCCCGAGGCCGCGAGCAGCGCGACACCCCGAGCCTGCCCGGTCGCGAACGCCGTGCGTGCGTTGTTGGAGAAGTACACGGTCTCGACGGCCGCCTCAGAGGGGGCGTACCGCTCGCGCACACGCGCGATGCCGGCGTAGATCTCGGCCAGGCGCTCGGGCGTGGCATGTGCCGGCTCGGTTGCGATGCACCCGTACGCCAGACACCGCAGCCGGCTTCCCCGCTGCTCGATGACGCCCCACCCCGTGTTCTTGAGACCCGGGTCGATGCCCAGCACGATCACACGGACTCCCGCCGTCGCTATCGAACGTATGTTCAGGATAGCGCGGGGTCAGGAGAGCGTAAAGCGGCCCCACAGGCGCCGCGCCGCGTCCGGCCTACTCGTCAAGCGCCGCCGCGATCTCGTCGGTGAGCTCCATCGTGTGGTAGACGCTCTGGATGTCGTCGAGCTCCTCCAGGCGATCCACCAGACGCAACACCTTGCGCGCATCCTCAAGGCTCACTGCCGTGGTGGTGGTCGGCTCCATGACCAGCTCGGCGCCCCTGACCGGCACACCAGCAGCCTCAAGCACCGTCTTCACCGCAATCACATCCGTGGGCGCGGTATACACGACGAATCCCTCGTCGAGCGACTCCAGGTCCTCGCCACCGGCCTCGGCGGCCAGCAGCAGCAGGTCGTCCTCCGCGGGTGCGCCATCGGGCGCTATCGTGATCTCGCCCTTGCGCTCGAACTGGAACGCCACCGAGCCGCTGGCGCCGAGGTTCCCCCCTGCCCGTGTGAACGCCGCGCGGACATCGGCCGCGGTGCGGTTGCGGTTGTCGGTCAGCGCCTCAAGGTACAGCGCAACGCCCGCCGGACCATATCCCTCGTAGACGACCTCCTCGTATGCCGCCGCGTCCGCGCCTGCACCGAACGCCTTGGCGATGGCCGTTTCGATCTTGTCCTTCGGCAGCGAGTAGCTCTTGGCCTTGGCGACAGCCGCCGCGAGTGCGGCGTTGTTCTCGGGGCTCGGGTCACCGCCGGTCTTCGCGGCGACGGTGATCATGCGGGAGAGTTTGGAGAAGAGCGCACCGCGCTTCTTGTCCTGCGCCGCCTTGCGATGCTTGGTGGTGGCCCACTTCGAGTGTCCGGACATGGCCGGTGCTCCCTTCTAGCCTGCGCCGATCACGTGCTCCAGGAAGTACCGGTGCACCCGTAGGTCACCGGTGAGCTCAGGATGGAACGTCGTCGCGAGCATGTCGCACTCTTGCGCTGCGACGATGTCGCCGCGATGACGCGCGAGCACCTTCACGCCCTCGCCGACCGCCTCGATCAGCGGCGCCCGGATGAAGACGCCCCGGAACGGTAGGTCGAGCTGGCCGATGGCCAGGTCGGCCTCGAACGAGTCCACCTGCCGCCCGTAAGCGTTCCGACGCACCGTCGTCGCCATCAGGCCGAGCGGCTCTTGATCGGGCAGAGCATCCGCGATCGTCTGCGCCGAGAGGATCGCACCAGCGCAGGTGCCCCAGACGGCCATGCCCGATCCGTGACACTCGCGGATCGCCTCGTAGAAGCCGTACGTGCGCATCAGCTTGGCGATGGCGGTCGACTCACCACCGGGGATCACCAGTCCCGCGACCCCGTCGAGCTGCTCGGGCAGCCGCACCGCATGTGCAGTGGCTCCGGCCGCCTCCAGCATCAGGATGTGCTCGCGGAACGCGCCCTGCAGCGCGAGGACGCCGACCCGCACGCTTACCAGCCCCGCTCCTGCATGCGCTCGGCGTCGGGGATGTCGGAGATGTTGATGCCCACCATCGGCTCACCCAGGTCACGCGAGACGCGCGCGATGATGTCCGCGTCCTCGAAGTGCGTGGTGGCCTCGACGATCGCCTTCGCGCGCTTGGCCGGATCGCCGCTCTTGAAGATGCCACTCCCCACGAACACGCCGTCGCAACCGAGCTGCATCATGAGCGCGGCGTCGGCCGGCGTGGCGATGCCGCCTGCGGAGAAGTTCACGACCGGCAGGGTGCCGTTGTCGTGGACCCACTTCACGAGGTCATAGGGCGCCTGCAGGTCCTTGGCCACCGTGAACAACTGCTCCTCACGTACGCCCGCGACCCACGCGACCTCCTCGAGCATCGTGCGCATGTGACGCACGGCTTCGACCACGTTCCCGGTGCCCGGCTCGCCCTTCGTGCGGATCATCGCCGCGCCCTCGCCGATACGGCGCAGCGCCTCACCGAGGTTGCGCGCGCCGCACACGAACGGCACGGTGAAGTCCCACTTGTTGACGTGATGCTCCTCGTCGGCCGGCGTGAGCACCTCGGATTCGTCGATGTAGTCAACGCCGAGCGACTGCAGGACCTGCGCCTCGACGAAGTGCCCGATACGGCACTTGGCCATCACCGGGATGGAGACAGCGCCGACGATCTGCTCCACGATCGTGGGGTCTGCCATCCTCGCCACGCCACCTGCGGCACGGATGTCCGCCGGCACGCGCTCGAGCGCCATGACGGCGACCGCACCGGCATCCTCGGCGATCTTCGCCTGCTCGGCCGTCACGACGTCCATGATGACGCCGCCCTTGAGCATCTCGGCAAGGCCGGTCTTCACGCGCAGAGTGCCGGTGGTGGAAGTCTCGTTCACGATGCTGGTCGCTCCTTGGCTGACGGGGCGCCGCAGCGCCGCCGGACGGGTCGTAGGCCTATCGATTCTACTCGCGCGCGGAAGCACGGACAACCCGCAGGAGGCGCTCTCGGACCATCGGGCTGAGGCTACTGCGCGGTCACCTGGACATCGGTAGCGACGACCTGGAACCAGGTGTTGCCCGGCGCAAGCTTGATCTGCGTACCATCGGCCGCCGTGAGCACAGGCGGCGCTTCGCGCGTAGCCTCCCACGTGCCATCGATGCGCACGCCGTCACGGAACACCGACGTGCGACCCGACCCCGCAAGCTCGATGTCGTACGTGCCGCCACCCTTCGGGACGTGCCGCGCCCACATCACCACCACGTTGCGGGCCGCGATCTGCTCGCCGGTCAGCGCATCGTTGTGACGCGACCCGTTGTTGTCGCGCAGGAACACGCCGCGACCGGCATCGTAGGTCCACAGCACCCGGTTCGCCTGGGAGAACGGCACGTTCACGGTCGTCACCGCAGTGCCACCGAGTCCCTCGGGCAGTGTGCGCGAGAACGCGAGCGACCGTCGCTCGGCGGTGGTCCGCATACCGCGACGCTCCGCCTCGGCGTGCACTTGGTCGAGATGCGCGTAGAGGTTGTGCGGCGCCGCCCGCTCGCGGGAGCGGTAGTAGAAGCTGCTCACGCCGGCGTCCTGGCTCAGGTTCGGAAGCCCCGCGTTCCTGATCGCCGAGCCCACCGACGAGCTGCTGCCCGAGAACACGAACAGGCCGTCGTACTGCGGCACGATCGTGATGTCGGACAGTCGCGCGCTGCGCACCGGACCGATCGGGTCGGGCATCGTGGAGTGGAACATCACGTTGAAGCGCGTGATGCCGCCTTCTGCCACGGACTCGTAGACGACATCGGCGCTCTGCAGCCCGGACTGCGGGCGGGCTGCCGGCGAGTTCTCGATCTTGACCGAGATCACACGCCTCCCGATGGCGTCGGCCGAGGGTGCGTCAAGGCCGGTCAGCGGCCACAGCAGCGGCTCGGGCGGTTTCGGCGTCGTACGCTCAGCGTCGGCCACAGGCCATCCGGCGACGACCTCCGCCTCCTTGGAGCAGCCTGTGGCGGAGACGGCGGCAAGCACGACGAGCAGGATCACAGCGATGCGGGCACGGATCATGAGTGAACGTCCTCCTTCGGTCCCCGACAAGGATAGAGAGCGGCCCTAAGGGGGTCAATGACGCTCCGGTGACGGTCGCAACGGCGCGCGGGGTGGCAGTGACGGTGGATGGGACTACAATGGAGCGACGACTGGGAGGTCACGCGTGCCGTGCAACCTGCTCCACCTGCTCGAGAAGCCCGATGAGCGTCCTTACGACGACCCTGAGGTCAAGGACGTCATCGGCTCGCTGCCGCAGTTCTTCTGCGCGCACTGCGACCCCATCAAACGCCTGAAGCCGAGTGAGGCGATGAAGTGCCTCGCGCGCGAGGCTCCGTGCTGGATGCCCGCCGAGTCGATCTGCGCCGATCGCGACTAGCGTCAGCCGTCCTCCTCAGGCCCCGGACCTGCCGCACCCTGCGCGGCACTCCCCGTAGCGCCCCCGGTATCGACGCCCGTCCCTGTTCCCTCCGCGCGCTCGGCGCGTGTGGCGCGCACGATGAGCCAGACACCGATCGCGACCATCGGAATGCTCAGGAGTTGCCCCATGGTGAATCCGCCGGCCACGAAGCCGAGCTGCACGTCCGGCTCCCGGAAGAACTCGACGAAGATCCGGAAGATGCCGTAGAGGGCGAACAGGACGCCGATCATGAAGCCGTCGCCGCGCTTGCGCCTCGAAAGGACCATGAGGACCGCGAACAGAACGAGGCCCTCGAGTCCCGCCTCGTAGAGCTGTGAGGGATGCCGTGGCTGACTGCCCGGTGCCGAAGGGAACACCATCCCCCATGGCACGTTCGTCTCCCGTCCCCACAGCTCCCCGTTGATGAAGTTGGCGAGTCTGCCGAGGAGCAGTCCCACCGGCGCCCCCACAGCACCGAGGTCGAACAGCCGCAGCGCAGGTACGGCCTTGAGGCGCGCGACGACCAACCCTGCGAGCAGGATACCGACGAGCCCACCGTGGAACGACATCCCGCCGTCCCAGAATGCGAGGACCGAGATCGGATCGGACCAGTAGGCGCCGGCGCCGTAGAAGAGCACGTAGCCGACGCGCGCTCCCACCATCAGACCGACGACGCCGGCGAGCACGGTGTCGAGCAGGTCCTCATCGGTCAGGCCCACGCCCCATCGGCGATTGAGCGAGCGGAAGACGAGTGCCGCGATGATGAACCCGGCCACGTACGCAAGCCCGTACCACCGCACCTCGAGCGGGCCGAGCGCGAACGCGACCGGATCGATCGCCGGATACGTCAGTGCGGCCATCACATCGCCTCGAGTCGCGCGATGCGGTCTTCGATGGGTGGGTGTGTGTTGAACAGTGCGTTCATCCCGGAGCGCCTGTGCTTCAGCGGATTCACGATGTACAGCGACTCGGTGGCCTTGTTCGCCACGCGCAGCTGCCCGGGGTCGCTCGCGATCTTCCGGAGCGCCCCCGCAAGACCCGGCGGGTAGCGCGTGAGCATGGCCGCACTCGCGTCGGCCAGGTACTCGCGCTTGCGGGATATCGCCATCTGGATGAGGACCGCTGCAACAGGGGCGAGAAGCGCCAGCGCGATGGCCACGACGAGCATGATCGCCCCGAACTGCCCGCTCTCGTTGTTCCGGCGACGCCCGCCGCCCCACCAGAAGCTCCTGAGCATCCACTCCGAGACGAGCGTGACGGTGCCCGCCAGCACGGCGGCAAGCGTCTGCACGAGCGTGTCGTAGTTCTTGACGTGCGCGAGCTCGTGCGCGATGACACCTTCGAGCTCCTGGCGACTCAGGCGCTCGACAAGCCCGGTCGTCACGGCTATGGCCGCGTTCTCTGGGTTGCGCCCCGTCGCGAACGCGTTCGGCGTGGGGTCGTCGATGACATACGCCTTCGGCACGGGAAGCCCCGCGGCGATGGCGAGCCCTTCGATGGTGTTGACCAAGTACGGCTCGACATCACGATCCACCGGACGCGCCCGGCTGATCGACAGCACGATGCGGTCCGAATACCAGTACGAGCCCCACGCCATCACGAACGCCACGACCAGCGCGGCGATCAGCCCCAGGTATCCCCAGTCGGTGGCCTGACCGAACACGTAGCCGACAAGCGCCACGAGGAGCACGAACACGACGATCAGCGCCGCACTCCGCAGCTTGTTGGAGGCTATCTGGTCGTACACGGGACTAGAACGAGACCTGCGGCGGCTCGGCGATGGCCTCATCCACCTTGAAGTACTCGCGCTCGGTGAAGCCGAACATCCCCGCGATGATGTTCGAGGGGAACGTCTGCGTGGACGTGTTGTAGGTCATGACGGAGTCGTTGTAGAACTGGCGAGCGTAGGCGATCTTCGACTCGGTGCCCGAGAGCTCTTCCTGCAGCATCATGAAGTTCTGGTTCGCCTTGAGCTCTGGGTAGTTCTCCGCTACCGCGAAGAGGCTCTTCAGCGTCCCGGTGAGCATGTTCTCGGCCTCGGCGTGCTCGGCGACGGTCTCCGCGCTCATAGCGGCAGTGCGTGCGGCCGTGACCGCCTCGAACGCCTCACGCTCGTGGGTCGCGTACGCCTTGACGGTCTCCACCAGGTTTGGGATCAAGTCGTAGCGCCTGCGCAACTGAACGTCGATCTGCCGCCAGGCGTTCTCGACGCGGTTGCGCAGCGTCACCAGGCGGTTGTAGATGCCGATGACCGCGGCGGCGAGCACGAGCACAAGAAGCCCGAGCGCTCCGATGCAGGCGATCCATCCCATCGCGTTCCTCCTTCGTATGCCGACCGGCCGGGCGGTCGGCCCGGTACCTTCCGAGGATACCCCAATCGCCACCGCCGGATGCACACAGGTACGTTACACTCGTCGCCGACACACCGGCGAAGCCCGCCCGGCCGACCGCCGCTCGCGGGCCATACAGGAGAGGCCCACCGTGATACCGCTCAGAGACGAGAACCCCACGCGACGCATCCCGTGGGTCACGCTCGCGCTCATCGCAGCGAACATCGCGGTCTTCATCTACGAGGTGAGTCTCGGCACTGAGGCGCTCCAGGCGTTCTGGACGCGCTGGGCGCTCGTCCCCACGCGCTTCCTCGCAGACCCGTTGGCGCCGGCCGAGTTCGCGACGCTCTTCACGGCCATGTTCATGCACGCGGGGTGGATACACATCGGCGGCAACATGCTCTACCTGTGGATCTTCGGCAACAACGTCGAGGACCGCTTCGGACCGCTCGGGTTCATCGCGTTCTACCTCGTCAGCGGTGTGGCCGCATCGACCCTGCAGATCGTCGCCGCACCCACGTCGTCGGTCCCGATGCTGGGCGCCAGCGGCGCGGTCGCCGGCGTGCTCGGCGCGTACCTGCTTCTGTATCCGGGCGCCTCGGTCATCACGCTCATCCCGGTGTTCTTCTTCATCGAGATCGCGCGCGTGCCCGCCTTCCTCGTGATCGGGTTCTGGTTCGTCCTACAGCTCGGCAGTGGGCTGGCCTCGCTCGGCTCTGCCGGAGCCGAGGCGGGCGGCGTGGCCTGGTTCGCGCACATCGGCGGCTTCCTGGCGGGTGTCGCGGTCACACTCCCCGTCGCGGTGGCGAAGCGCCGGAGGCGCTGGCGCTGAGAGCGGCCCGGTCTCAGTCCATCTCGCCGAGCAGGTCCTCCACGCACTCCACGCGCGCGAGTTGACGGCGGAAGTACTCGCAGTACGGCTCACCGGCCCGTTCGCGCCCGCGCCGGACCTCCAGCTCGGCCTCGTCGACCTCATCCGCGTCAGACGCGTCCTCATGACGTGAGAACGTCAGTGTCGGGTCGACGCCACCAGCGCCGGTGTCGCGAAGCTCCTCGGCATAGCGCGCAAGCTCCATCGCCGCAAGCATCAGGTTGGGCACGTGCAGCATGGCACGGATCTTCGAGCCGCAGGTGGGACAGACGAACACGACTTCGACCGAGTCGGCGTCACGGAACACGATGGCGGAGATGTCGTCGAGGCCGAGTTCGACACGCCCGTCGTTAGGACAGATCAGCGTGAACTCCACCCGTCTCACCTCCCGTGTCGTCTACGGTGATTGTACCCGGGGACACAGCGGCCGCTGTGCTAGTATCGCCGCATGTCGTCGACCCCCTCCAAGCAAGAGCCGTGCCCGCCGCGGCGCGTCCGCTTCGCGCGCGGAGTCGCGCTGGGGCTGCCGATATTCCTTGGCTACCTTCCCGTCGGAGCCGCCTTCGGCGTGGTCGCTCGTGGGCTCGGATTCAGCGTGGTGCAGGCGGCCGCGTGCTCGGCCACGGCACTCGCCGGGGCAGGCCAGCTCATCGCGCTCACCTTGATCGAGTCGGGCGCCGCGGTCCTCGCCGTGGTGGTGACCACGGCCGTGGTCAACCTGCGGTACGTGCTGTTCGGTGCCGCGATGTCCGCGCACGTCACCGGCGTTCCGCTCCCCGGCCAGGCGTTCCTCGCCTTCACGCTTACCGATGAGACGTTCGCCGTCAACATCGATGATCACCGGCGTGGGCTCGCCGACGCATGGTCGATGGCCGGCGTCGGCGTCATCGCCTGGACCGGATGGGTCCTGGGAACGACAGCCGGCGCACTGGCCGCTGGCTGGATCGGCGATCCCACACGCTACGGCGTCCAGTTCGCCATGCCCGCGATGTTCACCGCCCTGCTCGTCGCCCAGGCCGAAGACCGCCGGCATGTCGCCACCGCGGTCCTGGCGGCGACGCTCGCCGTGGCCTGCATGCTCCTGCTCCCGGACCCCTGGTATCTCATCGCCGCGCCGATGCTCGCCGCAACGATCGCGACGGTGATGCACCGATGAGTGCGAATGCGATCTGGCTCGTCATCGCAGGCATGGCGATCACCAACTTCGTGATCCGCTTCCCGTCGCTTGCCGTGCTGTCGCGGGCCCGACTGCCCGAGTGGCTCCGACGCTGGCTCTCGTTCATCCCCGTCTCGGCGATGGCCACCCTCGTGGTGGCCGGCGTGGCACGTCCGGACGGTGCCTGGCTCGGGCCGACCGAGAATCCCTACCTGTGGGCAGCGCTCGGCACCGGCCTGGTGTATTGGCGGACGCGGAGCTTCCTCGGCGCGACACTCGGCGGTGTGGTGATGTTCCTGGCGCTTCGAGCGCTCCTGGGCTAGACTCGGCGGGCATCGTTCACGCTCCTCCGGGGAGGGTCCATGTCGCTCGTTCGCCCGTTCTGTGCTCATGTGTTCCGCCACGCACCCGGCGCCGATATCAGCGCCCTCGTCGCGCCTCCCTATGACGTCATCTCACCGGACCAGCGCGAGACGCTGCTGGCCGGATCTCCGCACAACGTCGTGGCCCTCGAGCTCCCCGACGGCCCCTTGGACCCCACAGCCCCGGACAACCGCTACGAGACCGGGCGCGCCACATGGGAGTCGTGGTGCGCCGACGGCACGATCGCCGCCGACGAGTCCCCCGCGATCTACGTCCTCGAGCAGTCCTGGGAGCGAGACGGTCATCACGTCCGCCGCCGCGCCTTCATCGCCGCCGTGCGGCTCCACCCGTTCGCGGACGGCATCGTCCTTCCCCACGAGCGCACACTTCCCAAAGCGCTCTCCGACCGCTTCGAACTGCTCCGCTCCACGCGCGTGAACCTGAGCCAGGTCTTCGGACTGTTCTCAGACCCGGCTGGACAGACCGACGACGCCTTCGACGCTGCGATGGCAGACGCCCCGCTCCTGTCGGCCACCGACGCCGACGGGGTCGCAAGCCGCCTGTGGGCCATTCGCGATGCGGCCACCATCTCGGCGGTCCAGAGCGCCATCGGTGAGGGGCCGATCTACATCGCCGATGGCCACCATCGTTACACCACCGCCCTCGCCTACCGCGATGAGCGCAGGGCGCGCGCGGAGACGCTCGGCATGCCTGCCGAGGAGCCGGGCTACGACCGCGTCATGATGGCGCTCGTCAACATGGACGGCCCCGACCTCCTGGTGCTTCCCACCCATCGGCTCGCCCGTGCCGAGGGCGCGTTCGACGAGGGCGCGTTCTGGGCCCACCTGGAGCGGTACTTCGATCTTGCCGAGGCGCCCTCGACACCGGACCGCTCACTCGCCTCGGCCGACCGGACCTCGTTCGTCATCCGCGCGCGAAGTGGCCGGACGCACCTGGCGACGATGCGCGCGGACGTCGACCCGGCGCAGGTCATCGACGCCGAGCACAGCGACGAATGGAAGCGCCTTGACGTCGCCGTGCTCCAGGAACTCGTGCTCAAGCCGGTCTTCGGTATCACCACCGATGAGCCCGCTTCGCTCGAGCGCCTGTCCTTCGTCAAGGACGCGGGAGAGGCCCTGGCCGCCGACGCCGATGCGGCGTTCGTGCTCGCTCCCACGCGGATGGACCAGATGCGCGCCGTCGCGCTCGGCGGCGAGACGATGCCCCAGAAGTCGACGTACTTCTACCCCAAGCTGCTGTCGGGGCTGCTGTTCCGCGCGCTGGACTAGGCTCGCCTGACACCCACGCCCGTCGCCGAGCGCTCGACGAGCCGCAGGCACACTCCGCCGAGACGGCACTGGTCGCACAGCGGCGACCTGGGCCTGCACCAGTCACGGCCAACGAGCCACGCGGCCAGGTCGAGCGTCCCGGGCGCCTCCGGACAGACGGCGCACGCGGCCTCGGCCAACGCCGTCGGCGTGTCCACATCGACCAGTCCCGTCCGGAGGAACACGCGGCGAACGTGAACATCGTAGGCCACCGTCCCGCACTCGAGCCCGACGAGCGGCACCCCGAAGTGACGCACGAGGATCTCCACCGCCATCGCCGACTTCTTCTCGCCGATGCCCTCGAACGCGAGCAGACGCTCGCGCACCTCGCTGACAGAGGCGCCGGGCGGCCAGATCCGGGACGCCGAGCCGCTGTACTCGTCCCGCAGGCGGCGCGCCGCCGAGACGATCCAGCCGGGCAGCGTACGTACGAAGCGATGGAGTGCCGGAGGCCCGGCCACGGCAGCGGCCACCTCCTCGGACATGCACGCGAGGCGCCGGGGGTCGAGCGTACCCACCCGCTGCTGCAGCAGATAGGGCCCCGCCCAGGCGCGCTCGGCGGGTATCCCCTGCGTGAACAGCACGCCCAGGAGGAACGCCTCGGGAGACTGCTTGATCAGGGCGTCAGCCGGTGCGAGGTCCGTGAAGGCGCCGCCTGCCTGCGCAGCGGCCTGCTCGCCGAGCTCGCGGCCGTAGGCCAGGAGCTCAGCCCCGGCGGCTAGAGCCGCGGCCCGTTGACGAGGAAGAACTCGCACTGCGTACAGATCTCCTTGGCGGCCGCACGGCGGTCGACGGTCGGGTCGAAGATGAGCCCGGGGTCTCCGGTCGTGCGATGCGTGGGCCGGTCGCACTTCGCGAAGAAGCAGGCGGTGGGGCACTGCTCGTCAGGATCGGCCGCATGCGGGCACCCCGCTTGCATCTCATCGTCGCATCCGCGCTCAGACCAGCACGCCATCCGCGGGTATCCTCTCGGTCGCCTTGCCGGACGTGGACTGCTATTGTATCCCGACGGTACCCGTTGCCACGAACCCTGTCGGTCGGCAGGCGGCGACCGGACACCACGCCCTACACGCACCGCACGCAGGACTCTGGCGCTCGTCCGAGAAGTCCTGCTGAGACACACATCCATGAAAGGTTCCACGATGACCACTCCGGGCCTTGCCCACTACAGCACGATCGTCGTGGGCGCCGGACCCGCCGGCGTGCTCGCGGCGCTCCATGCGGCTGAGCGCGGACCGGTTCTTCTTGCCGACGCAAGCGCTCTGCCACGGTCGAAGAGCTGTGGTGGCATGCTCCACGAGCTGTCGCTGGCGACACTGCGGCCATACGGCACCCTCCCGGAGGACATCGTCGCCGAGCCGCGCACCGTGCACTTCCGGTATCACGACTGGGACCGACGCATCATGCGCACCACCGAGCTGGCGTTCCTCAACGTGAGCCGGGCGGGCTTCGACGAGTGGCTCGTCGGCCTGCTGCCCGATGCGGTCGACGTCGTCGCACGGACGGCGCTCACCGGCTTCACGCAAGACGAGCGTGCCGTCACCGCCGAGTTCCGCACCGAGGAGGGACTGATCACGGTCACCGCAGACCTGCTCATCGGGGCGGACGGTGCGCGGTCCCAGGTCCGGCGTACGCTGGACATCCGCGAGTCCTCGAGTTACGTCACACTCCAGGACTTCGTGACACTCGAGGGTGAGATCGACCCGGTCTTCGACTGCATCTACATGCGTGACATCGGTGATGAGTTCGGCTACTGCTACGTGGTTCCCAAAGACGGCGTCGCGCTGATCGGGTCGGTGTTCTACCCGCGCACCAAGCGGCCATGGGAGAAGCAGGACCAGATCGTGGCGCTGCTCCGGGAGCGTCTGCCGCAGCTGGGCGAGCGCGTGGAGCGCGAGTCCGCCGCCGCCCTCTACCTGCGGTCGCCCGAGGACATCCTGCCGGGCTGGGGCCGGGTGCTGCTCGCCGGCGAGGCAGGCGGCTTCATGTCGCCGACGTCGGGCGAAGGCATCAGCTACGCGCTGCGCACCGGCCGGGATGCGGGCATCGCGGCAGCAGGTGGTCCCGACGGCGCGCTCCACCGATACACGCAGACGACGTCGCCGATCGTCTCGGACATCCGTCGTCGCTTCCGCTGGCTCCCGTTCATGGAGTCGCGGGCGGGCAAGTACCTCGCCGGCTTCGTACCGACTCCGATCGTCAGCCGTGTCACGATGGGCCTGTGACGCCGCATCCGGCAGCCGCAGGTCGAACGACACCCGCACAGACGAGGACGCGCCATGGGCAAGAAGAAGTCATCGCCGCCGAAGGTATGCGGCGCATGCGCGAACTTCAAGAAGGGCCGCTGCACGCGCAAGGACAAGAAGCGCGCGGCCGACGACACGGCGTGCGGGTCGTTCAAGAAGCGCTCGTAGACGACCGGCTGCGAGGGCGTCCGCCTACCGGCCCTGGCCCGGACGCTGCCTGAAGGCCTTACTCGGCGTAGGCTCCACCTGCCCCTGATACCTGCTGCCGAGCCCCGGCGATCCGTACGGCCGATCGACCGGCGTGGTCATCCGCATGAACGAGATCTGACCGATCGCCATCCCGGGCGTGAGCACGATGGGTAGATTGGCCACGTTGGAGAGCTCGAGCGTGAGCGTCCCCTCCCAGCCCGGGTCGACGTAACCTGCGGTGGAGTGGATCAGCAACCCGAGCCTGCCGAGCGACGACTTACCCTCCAGCCGCGCGACGACGTCGTTCGGCAGCACGACCCGCTCGACCGTCGCCCCGAGCACGAACTCGCCCGGGTGCAGCACGAACGGCTCGCCGACACTCGCCTCCACCAGGTCCATCAGTCCGAGCTGCTCCACCTGCGGATCGATGTACGGATACCGCGAGTTCCTGAAGACCTGGAAGCGCGGGCCGAGATGCAGGTCGACGCTCGACGGCTGGATGTCCTCCGGGTCGCACGGGTCGATGACGATGCGCCCGGAGGCCAACAGCCCCTTTATGGTGCGGTCGGAAAGAACCATCGCAAGGCCCCTACGCGCACTTGCTGTAGCCACACGCGCGACACACCGCACAGCCGCTCTCGTGCTCAAGCGCGCTGCCACACTCGGGGCACGCTCCCGCGAGGTTGACCAGACCGTCGCTGTTCTTCGACACAGCGGTCGACGCCGCACCGGTCTCGGCCCACTCCAGGAAGTGCTCCATCGCGATGCCCACCGCATCGGCGCAGGAAAGCACCTTCCCGCCCTCGGCCCATGCCGGACTGGGACAACGGATGCCGCGCAGGTGCTTGATGATCGCCTGCGGGTCCACGCCCGCGCGCAGCGAGACCGAGATCATGCGCGAGAGCGCCTCAGACTGGCTCGAAGCACACCCGCCGGATTTGCCCATCTGCGTGAAGACCTCGCACAGGCCCTCTTCGTCTGAGTTGATGGTCACGTACAGGTTCCCGCACCCGGTGACGACCTTCTCCGTACGGCCGATGGTGACCGAGGGACGCGGGCGCGGCTCGATCTCCCCATGACGGGCGGGCTCAGCGGCGCCTCCCCGTCCGGTCTTGCCGGTCGACAGCACCTGGTTCTCCTTGCTGCCGTCGCGGTAGATCGTGACGCCCTTGACCCCGAGCTCGTGCGCGAGGTCGTAGACGTGGCGTACGTCCTCGATGGTGGCCTCGTTGCCGAAGTTGACCGTCTTGGACACCGCATTGTCGGTGTTCTTCTGAAACGCGGCCTGCATGCGCACGTGCCACTCAGGCGAGATGTCATGCGCGGTCACAAAGACCCGCTGGACATCCTCGGGCACTTCGTCGATGCCGTGCACAGAACCGTGCTCGGCGATGAGCGCCATGAGGTCACGGCTGTAGAAACCCTGCTTGACGGCGATGTCCTCGAACAGCGGATTCACCTCGATCAACCGGTCGTTGTCCATCACCGTCCGCACATACGAAACAGCGAAGAGCGGCTCGATGCCCGACGAGCAGTTGGCGATGATCGAGAGTGTGCCGGTGGGCGCGATCGTGGTCACGGTCGCGTTGCGAAGCCGCATGCCTTCAGGCGTGTCGTAGATGGAGCCCTCGAAGTTGGGGAACACGCCCCGTTCCTCGGCGAGCCTCATCGACGCCTGACGTGCCTCGGCCTGGATGAATCCCATGACCTTCTCGCCGAGTGCGATGGCCTCGTCCGAGTCGTACGGCACGTCCATCATGATGAGCATGTCCGCCCAGCCCATCACGCCGAGCCCGATCTTGCGATTGCCGCGGGCGAGTTCGCCGATCTTGGCGAGCGGATACTCGTTCACCTCGATGACGTCGTCGAGGAAGCGAACGCCCCGGTGCACGACGTCCGCGAGATGGTCCCAGTCCAGCTCAGGCCCGGCCTCACCGTAACGGACGAACCGTGAGAGGTTGACCGAGCCGAGGTTGCAGGCCTCGTGGGGCAGCAGGGGCTGCTCGCCGCACGGGTTGGTGGACTCTATCTCGCCGAGTGCCGGGGTGGGATTGTCGCGGTTCATGCGGTCGATGAAGATGATGCCGGGATCGCCTGTGGCCCACGCCATCTCGACGATCAGATCGTAGACCTCGCGAGCGTCAAGCTCGCCGGTCGCCTCGCCGCTGCGAGGGTTGCGCAGTGCGTAGCTCGAGCCTGACGCCACGGCGTCCATGAACTCCTCGGTGAGGGCGACGGAGATGTTGAAGTTGGCGAAGTCCCCGTCGAGCTTGCACTTGATGAAGTGGATGATGTCCGGATGGTCGATCCTGAGCACGCCCATGTTCGCGCCGCGGCGCGTGCCGCCCTGCTTCACTGCCTCGGTAGCCTGGTTGAACACGCGCATGAACGAGATGGGGCCGCTGCTGACGCCCTGCGTCGAGCGGACCTGGTCACCTGACGGACGCAGTCGCGAGAAGGAGAACCCGGTGCCGCCGCCGGACTTGTGGATCAGGGCGGTATCACGGACCGCGTCGAAGATCGACTCCATCGAGTCGCCCACCGGCAGCACGAAGCACGCCGAGAGCTGCTGCAACTCACGGCCGGCGTTCATGAGCGTCGGAGAGTTCGGGAGGAACTCGAGGGAAGTCATCAGATCGTAGAAGTCGTGCGCCACCTCCGCGACCCTGGCGTCGTCGGCACCCCACACGCGCTCGGCGGAGGCGATGTTCTCGGCGACCCTCGCGAACATGTCTGAGGGCTGCTCGATCGGACTGCCCTCCTCGTCTTTCCTGAGATACCGCTTCTGGAGCACCTTCATGCTGTTCGGAGACAGTGTCTCGTCGACGGTCCTCGAGTACGTTGCGGTCTCCTGCTCAGACATCTCAGCTCCTTCTCGCGGCGTGTCCAGATGCGATGCGCCGACCAGGAACCCCCGCCCCCCGGTGGCACAATATATTGCGCTTTCACAGTCTAGCCCCGCTAGATATGGTGTGCAATCCTTGACCGACGAACGGTTGTCCACTCGGCCCGTACGGCACAGACCAGCCCCCGTAGCGCGCGCAGAAGGCGACGAACGCGAAAGCGCCGCCCCTGGTCCGGGACGGCGCTTCTCTCAAAGGGAGTGCGTGAGCCTAGACGGCCTCGACGCGCTCGACCTCCGGGACTTCCTGCTTCAGCACACGCTCAACACCGTTGGCGAGTGTGATCTGCGACATCGGACAGCCAGCACAAGCGCCCACGAGCCGCACCTTCACGACGCCACCATCGATCTCGACAAGCTCGACGTCACCGCCGTCCGCCTGAAGCGCAGGTCGGATCTTGTCGAGTGCTTCTTGTACGCGCTCCTTCACGTGACTCTCCTTCCACGTGGACCCCCTGCGGGATCGTCGACTTCATCATCTCGTCTGCGGGCCAGACCCATCCGTCCCGCGTCGTCCGGGTGATTCTAGCAGAAGACGTGCCGTCTGCGTCGCCGACGACACGACGTCCATAGTGCATATCGGGACGCATAGCGCGCATCTCCTCGTCAAGCCGCACGGCACGTCCACGCACGAGCTCCGGATACACCGAAGCCGTCGGATGTGTTCAGCGACGTCCTACTCTCCCACGGCCTACGCCGCAGTACCATCGGCGCTGGAGGGCTTAACTGCCGAGTTCGGAATGGGATCGGGTGTACCCCCTCCGCAATAGCCACTGAACACATCCGACGGCTTCGAGGCCGCGGAGTGCAACGCACTCTTCTGCTGTCAACTGGTCTCCCTGGTGCGTGTCGCACCCTGAGAGCTGTATAGCGGAGCGGAAAACGTTGAATAGAAGATCAAGACCTCGGCCTATTAGTACTGCTCGGCTGAACACATTGCTGTGCGTACACCTGCAGCCTATCAACCTCGTCATCTACGAGGGGCCTTACCTGGTTGACCCAGTGGGAGACCTCATCTTGAGAAGGGCTTCCCGCTTAGATGCTTTCAGCGGTTATCCCGACCGAACGTAGCTAACCAGCGGTGCCGTTGGTCGACAACTGGTACACCAGAGGTTCGTCCATCCCGGTCCTCTCGTACTAGGGACAGCCTCTCTCAAGTCTCCTGCGCCCGCGGAGGATAGGGACCGAACTGTCTCACGACGTTCTAAACCCAGCTCGCGTACCGCTTTAATTGGCGAACAGCCAAACCCTTGGGACCTGCTACAGCCCCAGGATGCGATGAGCCGACATCGAGGTGCCAAACCCTGCCGTCGATGTGGACTCTTGGGCAGGATCAGCCTGTTATCCCCGGAGTACCTTTTATCCGTTGAGCGACGGCCATTCCACTCTGAGCCGCCGGATCACTAGCGCCGACTTTCGTCTCTGCTCGACTTGTAGGTCTCGCAGTCAAGCTCCCTTGTGCGCTTGCACTCTACGATCGATTGCCAACCGATCTGAGGGAACCTTACGCGCGCCTCCGTTACATTTTAGGAGGCGACCGCCCCAGTCAAACTACCCACCTGACACGGTCCCCCACCCGGATAACGGTGTGGGGTTAGACCTCCAGCTTGCCGAGGGTGGTATTCCAAGGTCGACTCCACCGAGACTGGCGTCCCGGCTTCACAGCCTCCCACCTATCCTCTACACGACAAACCAAAGATCAATGTCAAGCTGTAGTAAAGGTTCACGGGGTCTCTCCGTCCTTCCGCGGGTAATTCGCATCTTCACGAATAATGCAATTTCGCCGAGTCTACGGTTGAGACAGCGCCCAAGTCGTTACGCCATTCGTGCAGGTCGGAACTTACCCGACAAGGAATTTCGCTACCTTAGGACCGTTATAGTTACGGCCGCCGTTTACTGGGGCTTAGGTTCACAGCTTCGCCCGAAGGCTAACCGCTCCCCGTAACCTTCCAGCACCGGGCAGGCGTCAGACCCTATACGTCGTCTTACGACTTAGCAGAGTCCTGTGTTTTTAGTAAACAGTCGCTTGGGCCGTTTCACTGCGCCCCCAACCAGCTCACACCGCGAAGATGATCACCAGCCGGGGTGCTCCTTCTCCCGAAGTTACGGAGCCATTATGCCGAGTTCCTTAACCGTAGTTCTCTCGATCGCCTTGGTATTCTCTACCTGCCTACCTGTGTCGGTTTGGGGTACGGGCACCGACAGCACTCCCTAGAGGTTTTTCTTGAAAGCATGGGATCACTGACTTCACTCTATCGCTTCGTCATCAGCTCTCAGGCATATACAGGGCGGATTTGCCTACCCTGAGCCCTACAGCCTTTCACGCGGACGTCCAGAACCGCGCTCAGCTACCCTTCTCCGTCACCCCATCGGTAATAACGCGCTGCCAGTGGTACAGGAATGTCTACCTGTTGTGCATCGACTACGCCTCGCGGCCTCGCCTTAGCTCCCGACTGACCCTGGGAGGATTAGCCTTGCCCAGGAACCCTTAGGCTTACGGCGGAAGTGTTTCTCACACTTCTCTCGCTACTCATGCCAGCATTCTCACTTCTGTACAGTCCACGGACGGTCACCCGCCCGCTTCGACCCGGTACAGAATGCTCCCCTACCACTCCACGTAAACGTGAAGTTCGCCGCTTCGGTGTCATGCTTGAGCCCCGTGTATTGTCGGCGCGTGTCCACTTGACCAGTGAGCTATTACGCACTCTTTAAATGAATGGCTGCTTCTAAGCCAACATCCTGGTTGTCTGTGCAAACGCACATCCTTTGCCACTTAGCATGAACTTAGGGACCTTAGCGGGCGATCTGGGCTGTTTCCCTTTCGACTACACAGCTTAGCCCACATAG